>CAYGVT010000060.1:0-9508 GCA_964353355.1 uncultured Thermoplasmata archaeon
TCCGAGTAGTACCACTTGCCCTTGACCTGCGTCGTCTCGCGCCCGTCCGGCAGCGCCCTCTTCTGCCCGGTCGCGAGCGCGGCCGCGAGGTCGTTCCAGTCCATGCCATTCAGGTCAGGGGCGGGGATGCCGTAGGGCATCCGGCCTATGGCGGTTTGGTACTTGCGCTTCAGGTTCTCGACGCGCATCACCTCCGCATCGGGCGAAGGCTCGGGCGCGCTCCCCCCGCCCACCTGTTGGAACAGCTGCTGGACATCCTTCGAGGCCGTCTCCGTGACCTTCATCTCCATGCTGAGGCCCTGCTTCGCAGGTGGGGTGCCGACGGACTCTATCTTGATCTCCTCGAACTCCTTCGTCTTGAGTCCGTCCTCCTTCGTGACGACCCGCGCAGAGCCAAGCTCGAGCTCCATCTGGTCCGCGGTGGCCTTCACCTCGGCCGCCATGTACTTGAGCGCCTCGTGCTTCTCCTGCGCCTCCTCCTCGACCTCCTTCGCCTCCTCGCGCCTCTTCGACATCACGAGGAATATCACACCACCGATGACGATGAGGACCACGAGGATGCCTATTATCGCGACAGTGCCGATGCCGGCGCCGTCACCGTCGTCAGGCGGTGGCGGCGGCGGTGGCGTCGGGATGTCCTTGGGCTCGATCGTTATCACGATGTACGCGCTCTTCGAGAAGCCGGGGTCGCTGACCGTGAGCGTGATGTTGTATGTGCCGGGGGACGTGAAGTTCCACGTCAGGCTCGTCCCCTCGCCGATGAGGTTCGTGCCGTTCCAGTACCACTTGAACGTCAGGGCCTGCCCGTACTGCGTGTCCGGGTCCTCGCACACGCCGATGAGCGAGAACGTCACGTTCACCTTGAACTTGTCACCGTTCCTCGGGTTCACGATGCGGGGCGCGTCCATGGGGTCGTTGACGTTGATGACGGAGATGGTGAAGTTGAGCGTGACCTTCGCGCCCGGCGTCGCGGTGTCGTACATGAACAGCGCGAACCGCAGCGTCCCGACCTCGTCGTTCCCGGGCTCGAACGTGAGCTGCCCGGTCGCCTCGTCCACCGTCACGGCCGTGGTGTTGACGGAGAACACGAGCTCGTCCCTCTCCACGTCCACGGCCCCCACGTCGATGACGAGCCGCTCGCCCTGGTCGACGCTCAGGGCGACGGGGTCCGCCGTGATGGGCTCGCCGTTGACGGCGGTGAACCGCGGCCTGTCGTTCACCGCCGTCACGGTCACGAACGCGGTCTGCGACGCCGACAGCGTGCCGTCGGAGGCGATGAACGTGATGCCCTCCTCGCCGCTCCAGTCCTGCTCGGGCCTGAGCGTGACCTTCCCCGTCGACGGGTCGATGCTCACTTGGATGTGCTGGGGGACGGGGTTGACCGAGAACGTGAGCGCGTCCCCGTCCGGGTCCTCGAATGCCTTGGAAAGGTCCAGCCACTGGCTGTCCACCGCGTCCTCCGCTATCTCCGGGTTGGGCAGCGGGGTCTTCACCTGGGGCGGCGCGTTCACGATGACGACCCATGCGGTCGTCGGCAGCCCCTCGTCGAGCCCGTCGTAGGCGCGGACCTCCACCGACCAGTTCTGGGCGCGCTCCGTGAAGGGCGCCGTGACCGTGTCCGATGTGAGAGACGCGTTCAGCACGCCGTCCCTGTACCATCTGTACCGGTATGTGAGCGCCGTGGTCTCGATGTCCGTCGCGGACGTCACGATCTGCACAGAGAGCGTGGATGATGTCGTGGGGCTCTCCGGGATGATGCGCACCGCGGGGGCCGTGGGGATGTTGTTGAGAACGACGAGCATGTTCGGGAACTGCACGTGGCCCGAGGACATGCTGTCAGCGTCGACCACCACGACGCGGAAGTCGTAAGGGCCCACCGGGGCGTCCGCGCGCGGGCGCACCGTGGCGCGCCAGGCCCCGTCCGAGAAGGCCGGGGCAGCGATGAGGTAGGTGGCCCAGGTGCCGGTGCCGTTGAGCCGGTGCTCGACGGTGACGCGCAGGTCCTTCGCGGGGTCGTACTCGTCCGTGACGTTCACCCACAGCGAGCCCTGCTGTAGCCGCAGCAGGCTGCCCTGCGAGACGCCGAGCTCGAGGACGGCCGGGGCCTTGCGGACGCGCTTGGTCCAGTTGAGCCAGAGGTCGTCGAGCGTGAAGCCCGAACTGTAGTAGGCGCCGCTGGCGACCGCCATGACGCGGACCGCCGGGTGCTCCTTGAGCATGAAATCGCCCTCGATGACCACCTCGTTCGTGCCGGTCGTCATCGTGGCTTCGGCGAGCACCTCCCACGTCGTCGCGTCGACGACCCTGATGGTACCGGAGCGGCCCGCCGCAAAGGAGGCCGTGTACCTGAGGGTGTGGAACGCCCCCGCGTCGGACGGGTCCTCGGGTGTGATGGGTCTCGAGAGGTATCCGAGCCAGCCCCCGCTGATGAACTCGGCCGCGACCACGTCTGATGCCCCCTCCGTGGGGAGAGACCTCCACGTGGGCGTCGGCAGGTGTATGCCGCTCGCGTCGAAGATGCGCGATGGTATCTTGCTGCTGCTGCCATTGTATGCGCAGGCGAACACGAGGTCCCTGACCGAGAGGTCAACTTGACCCGAGTTGATGACGGCCGATGCGCCCACGGTCGGTAGGACCGCATCTGGTACCGTCCTTGATGACCGGTCGAACGGGACCTCGTAGATGTACGAGCCGACCTCGTAGCTGCCGGCGTTGTCCCTCGAATTGGCGAAGATGACATCTCCCCGCCCATTGCTGCCCCCGCCCAGGTCCTTGATCAGCACATCCTCCGCGCCCGAGGTCCTCAGGCCGGTGGGTGTGGCCTCGAAGCCCCCGCCGGCCTTCCCCCAGTAGATGTAGCTGTCGATCTCGGTGGAACCAGCGTGGAAGCTGTTGGCGAACACCAGGTCACTCCACCCATCGATATCCAAGTAGCCGACCGCGACCGCCCTCGCGCCCCTCGTCGGGAGCCTGTGGGTGGGGGTTGCACCGTCGAAACCGGTCGCGCCCTGCATGAAGACCATGCTGTCGGTGGAGGTCGACGACGCGTCCCTGTAGCACGAGAACGCCAGGTCGAGCCTCCCGTTCCCGTCCAGGTCGCGTGCCACGACGCCCGTCGCGCCAGCGGTCGCGAACTGCACGTCCGGGGTCGCGTTGAACCCCGCGGCAGAGCCCCAGAACAAGGTGCTGTTGACCAGGTAGTCGGTCCCGTTCTGCTCCTGGGCGAACACGACGTCGACGTCTCCGTCCCCGTCCAGGTCCTCGAGCAGCACGTCGGACGCCCCAACGGTGGGGAACTCCCAGTCGGGTTGCTCCCGCCAGCCGATGGGGGAGTTGAGGAAGAGCGGGCTTCTGGCCGCGTAGGTCGTGTCGTCGAGCTGGTGGACCGCGAAGATGGCGTCATTGATATAGTCGCCATTCACGTCCGCGACCGCCACAGCGGCCGCGCCCCGAGTGTTGAAAGTCATGGGCGGCTTCGTGTAGCCGTAGCCGGCCGTCCCCTGGAACATCACGGGCCTCACGTCGAACCCCGTGTCCCCCCGGAGGCTCGCGAACAGCAGGTCGACGTCAGGGTACCGCGTCTCACGGGTGAGCGTGCCATCCCTAACGACCGCGTTCACCACCCTCTCCACCTTGGCGGTCCCGTAGAACTGCTCCCGCCACGCGCCCTTGTACATCCACTTGACCATGATGCGGTCCAGCACCGGCGTCGTCCAGTTGAACTCGGAGGTGAGCGTGACCTCGACTTGGATGATGCCCTCGACCACTATCCTGGACAGGTCCACGTCCATCCCCGGGAGCCCCTCGTAGCCTGGTATGGGCTTGCCGGAGGCGTCCAGGACCGTGAGGGACACCGTGGTGTTCGCCGGCAGCGTTCCGTCGACCACCAGGACGTCCCACTTCTTGACCGACGGGTCGATGGTGATGGGCTCGGTCGTGAAGGTGCCCTTGTAGTACCTCCCGCCGCCGGCCCTCGGGATGGCCGCGGCGACGTCGTAGTTGTGCGCGCCGGCCTTGGTGATGGCGGCGGTCGTCGGCCACGCGGTGCCGCCCCTGAAGAGCAGGAATTCGACGCTTGTCGACCACGAGGGGATGATGATGTCGTCGTACCCGTCCTTGTCGACGTCAAGGCACGTCATGGCGTCGGAGATGGCCGCGCTGAAGCCGGTGTGCATCCTCGAGTCCGACCAGCCCGTGGCCGCGCCCTCGAAGAAGTGGCAGGTGTTCGACGGGTTCGTGCCGTCGAAGGTCGCGATGTCTACATACCCGTCGCCGTTGATGTCCCCGGCCGCGACGGCCCAGAGGGTCCCGCCCGGGATGGTGAGCTGGTAGTCCGCCGTCGCGTCGGGCCCCGAGGGCGAGCCCAAGTAGACGAGGGATTTGCCGCTCGACCTGCCGCCCAGGAGGATGTCCAGGTTGCCGTCCCTGTCGAGGTCGCCGAGGTAGGAATCTTGGCAGTTGGCGATGGCGTACGTCCGGTCCGCGGTCGTCGAGATGCCCGAGGGCCCGCCGAGGAAGAGCTTGCCGGCGCCCGAGGACGAGAACACGAGGTCGTCGTAGCCGTCCGAGTCGACGTCGCCGCAGTCCACACGTCGGAACGCCTGCCCGGTGAGCACCTCGTCGGGCGTCGAGTGGATGGTGCGGCTGCCCGTGCCGTAGAATACCCAGGAGTCCGAGGTCCCCGCGAACGCGATGTCGACGTACCCGTCGCCGTTGACGTCGCCCGTTGAGATGTGCGAGACGTGGTCGACGTTGATGGTCGCGTAGGACGAGCCCGACTCCGACCACGTCCCGTCCGATGCGCCCCAGTGCACGCGGGAGTCGTCGGCCCCGTCGTAGCCCACGATGAGGTCGAGGTAGCCGTCCCCGTCGACGTCGTCGAAGGCGACCGCGCCCTTCGAGCCGCCCGTCGTGAAGTGGGTGGCGTCGTTGTAGCTGGTGTGACCTCCATTGGGGTAGTAGAGGGTGAGGTCGGTGACCCCGCCCACGAACGCGAGCGCGGGGTGGGCCTCGTACTCCACGGCCCCCCCGCCGCCCTTGCGGGTGAGGTTGACCTCGACGCAGCCGCCCGTGAGGTTGATGCCCCTGACGTCGTCCATCTTGCCCATGCCCAGGAAGTCGTCGCGCCACTCCTCGAGCCCGATGTAGTATAGGGACCAGGAGAGCAGGCGGGGGCGGTCGGCCCCGACGCCGTAGAGGTTGACCTGGATGCGCAGCTGTGGATAGCTTGTCGGGACGATGGTGATGACGCTCACGTCAGGCGTCGAGTGGGCCTTCGCGAACCCGGGCACAGGCTCGTTGGCGTAGCCGACCTCGGACGGCTCCTTGGTCGCGTCGAGCACCGACACCTTGATGGAGCTGGCCCCGGGCGTTTCGACCTCGAGGTAGATGAGGTCGTAGCGGTAGTCGGGGGGGCACGTGATGACGGATGTGGCGATCCAGCCCTCGTCGAAGCCCGCCTTGAGGTGGGCCTCGCCCCCTGCGACATCGATGCCCACGAGGCCGCCCGTGGGCACGTACACGTGGCTGAGGTCGTCGAGCGAGTCGGACCAGGGGGCGGGGTCGGCCATCGGCACGATCGAGGTGGGGTTCATGGAATCCTGGCCCGAAGGAAACCCAATGATGGGCACGGAGGCCGGGCCCACAAGGACGGCAATCATCAGGATGGCGCTCAACCGACCATAGGTACGGGACATTGCCCCCACCGCCTTGCCGCGACGCTAGCCGGGGGCCTTCATCTCACGCGCATCTTATACCACTTCGCTAGCTCAGTGGAACCAGGACCCTCGGCGAGTAGACAAAGGGGGCGCTCTAATATAAGTGTATGGTGCCGGGACACCCTCGCCTGATGATTACCAGATGCTAATCCTCGACCCACTCCTCCCCCGAGGCGCCCTGCCCTTGTGCCTCATTTGCCTCGAGCTTGACCTTCAGTTCCTTATATGCCTCTTCGGATATCTCGCCGAGGATGAACCGCTCCTCGAGCTTCGCCAGCAGCGTGGCCTTGTCGACCTTGGGCGCGACCGCGGCGGCGGCCACTGCCCTCCTGGGCTCGGCCTTGGGTCTGGCACCGTGCTCCTTGAGGAACGTCGACGAGTCAGAGGGGTCCGAGTAGTACCACTTGCCCATGACCTGCGTCGTCTCGTGGCCGTCCGGCAGCGTACGCCTCTCCCCGGTCGCCAGCAGGGCCGCGAGGTCGTTCCAGTCCATGCCCTTCAGGTCGGGGGCGGGGATGCCGTAGGGCATGCGCCCGATGGCGGTGGCGTACTTGCGCTTCTCGTTGTCGACGCGCATCTTGTCCTGGTCCGCGGCCGAGGCCGCGGTCTCCGTCCTCGCCATGTCCTTGAACAGCGCCATCGTCTCCTTCGACGCCGCCTCCGTCTCCTTGGGCCTCATGGTGAGCATCCGGTCCTCCATGCCCTTCGCCGTGGCCACCGCGGCCTCGCCGCCAGGCCCGCGGCTCTCGATCGTGACCTCCTCCAGCTCCCCAGCCTGCACCCCGCCCGCCTTGGGCACGACGGCTGCCTTCCCGGTCTCCATCTCCATCGCGTCCGCGGTCGCCTTGACCGCCGCGGCCATCCGCCTGAGCGCGACCTGCCTCTCGTCGACCTGCTCCTCCGCGACCTCCGCTTCCTCGATACGCTGCTCGCGCCTGCGCGAGAGGACCAGGAACATGACAGCGCCTATGACCACGAGCACGACGAGGATGCCTATTACCATGATGGTGCTGATGCTGCCGTCGTCACCATCCTCGGGTGGAGGCGGAGGCGGTGGGGTCGGGATGTCCTTGGGCTCTATCGTGATGAGCACGAACGCCACCTTCGAGAACTCGCCGTCGCTCACGACCAGCGTGATGTTGTACGTGCCCGCGGTGGTGAAGTTCCAAGTCAGGCTCGTGCCCTCGCCGATGTAGTTCGTCCCGTTCCAGTACCACTTGAACGAGAGGGGTTGCCCGTACTGCGTGTCCGGGTCGGTGCACGCCCCGATCAGAGAGAACGTCACGTTCGCCTTGAACTTGTCGCCCGCCCTCGGGTTCACGATGCGCGGCGCGTCCATCGGGTCGTTGATGTTGACCACGCTCAGGGTGAAGTTGAGCGTCACCTTCGCGGACGGGCTCGCCACGTCGTACATCGTGAGCGCGAACCGCAGCGTGCCCACCTCGTCGTTGCCGGGCTGGAACGTGATGGCCCCCGTCGCCTCGTCCACGTCGACGGCCGTCGTGTTCACAGAGAACACCAGCTCGTCGCCCTCGACGTCCGCTGAGCCGACCGTGATGATGAGCTGCTCGCCCTGGTCCACGCTCAGGGCGACCGGGTCCGCCGTGATGGGCTGCCCGTTGACCGTGGTGAACCGCGGCCTGTCGTTCACCGCCGTCACCGTCACGTACGCGGTCTGCGAGGTCGAGAGCGACCCGTCCGACGCCCAGAACGTGATGCCCTCCTCCCCGCTCCAGTCCTGGACCGGGCGCAGCGTGACCTTGCCTGTCGCCTGGTCGATGGTGACCCCGATGTGGTCGGGGACCGGGTCCACGGAGAAGGTGAGCGCGTCCCCGTCCGGGTCCTCGAACGCCTTGCTGAGGTCTATCCACTGGTCGTCTGCCGCGTCCTCCAGTATCTCGGGGGTCGGCAGCGGCGTCCTCACCTGCGGCGGGGCGTTGACGATGACGACCCACGCCGCGGCAGCCGCGCCCTGGTCGAGCCCGTCGAACGCGCGCACCTCCACGGACCAGTTCTGCCCGCGCTCGGTGAAGGGCGCCGTGACCGTGTCCGAGGTGAGCGTCGCGTTCAGCACGCCGTCCCTGTACCATCTGTAGCGGTAGGTGAGCCCGGTCGTCTCTATGTCCGTCGCGGACGTCACGATCTGGACCGAGAGCGTCGACGACGTCGTGGGGCTCTCGGGGATGATGCGCACCTCGGGTGCCGAGGGCAGGTTGTTGACGACGAGGAGCGCGTTCGGGAACTCCCAGTACCCTGACGACATCATGTCGGAGTCGATGGCGACCACGCGGAAGTCGTACGAGCCCACGGGCGCGTCCGCGCGCGGCCGCACCGTGGCGCGCCAGGCTCCGTTCGAGAAGGCCGGGGCCGTGATGAGGTAGGTGGCCCATGTCGTGGTGCCGTTGAGCCGGTGCTCGACGGTCACGCGCAGGTCCTTCGCGGGGTCGTACTCGTCCGTGACGTTCACCCACAGCGAGCCCTGCTGTAGGCGCAGGAGGCTGCCCGAGGAGACGCCAAGGTCGTCCACCACGGGCGATTTGCGGACGCGCTTGGTCCAGTTAAGCCAGAGGTCGTCGAGCGTTCCGAAGCCTGTCGCCATGACACGCACTGATGGATGCTCCCTGAGATTGAAGGCGCCCTCGATCAAAATCTCGTTCGTCCCGTTCGCCATCGCGGTCTCTGTGAGCACCTCCCATGTCTTCGCATCAACGACCTTTATCATTCCTTTGCTGCCAGTTATTGCTGTGTACCTCAGGGTATGGAAGGTACCGGCATCGGATGGGTCCTCTGGCGTGATGGGCTTCGAGAGGTATCCAGTGATATATGAGATAAAGTGATTAAAGGAGGTCGCATAGACATCCGATGCTCCCTCTGTGGGCAATTCTGTCATCTTGAAGATATGTTCCGGATACTCACTCTGATTGAAGATACGGGATGGAATCTTATAGCTACTTCCATTGTAGGCAGAGGCGAACACAAGACTTGGTACGAAATTCATATTAGTATCAGACCATACAGGGAATTCAGCGATGGCCGAGGTCCCTACTGTCGGCAACACGACGTCCGGTACCGCCCTTGATGTCTTGTTGAAATGACCTAGGTAGATGTACGAATCTACCTCATACTTGCCAGCATTGTTCCTTGAATTGGCGAAGATGACGTCGGTAGCGTACCAATCAAGCTTTGTTATTAGCACATCCTCTGCGCCCGAGGTCCGCAGGCCCGTGGGTGTGGCTTCGAAACCCCCGCCATCCTTAGACCAGTAGATGTAGCTATCAATCTCGGTGGACCCTGCATAGAAGCTGTTAGCAAATACCAGGTCTAACTTGCGATCGAGATCCAAACTACCAATCGCAACCGCCCTGGCACCCCTCGTTGGGAACCTGTAAGATGGTGAGGTGCCGTCGAATCCGGTCACGCCCTGCATGAAGACCATGCTGTCGGTCGAAGTTGAGGACGCGTCCTTATAGCATGAGAACGCAAGATCGGTCCTCCCATCCTCGTCCATGTCGGCCGCGGCGACACCCGAAGCGCCAGTGGTCGCGAATTGAACGTCCGGCGTCGCGTTGTAACCACTAGTGGACCCCCAGAACAGTGTACTGTTTATCATATAATCGGTCCCGTTCTGCTCCTGGGCGAACACGACATCGATGTACCCGTCTTTGTTGAGGTCCTCGAGCAGGACGTCGGAGGCGCCGACGGTCGGGAACTCCCAGTCGGGCTCGTCCCGCCATCCGACGGGGGAGTTGAGGAAGAGCGGACTTGTGGCCGAGTAGGTGGTGTCGTCGAGC
>CAYGVT010000061.1:0-17414 GCA_964353355.1 uncultured Thermoplasmata archaeon
TCAAGGAATACAACTCAGAGATATTCATGCGGGACATCATCCTCACCAAACGAGATCTCAAGCTCCTCGGAATGGAATCCCCCTAGCCGGATGGGGGTTTGGGGGTCCTCTGGGACGAATCCAGACTTTTTACACACTGCCCCTCACAGGGGACGGGGCGTCGATCGGGGCAAGGCCCGTCGGGGCGCGAGCGCGGTGGGGGGGCGACATGCGCCCGCGGCCGCCGTTTCTCGTCCGAACCAAATCATCCCATAACACTTAAATCCAAGACGACATTATCAACGCGGCACCAGTCCATGCCTGCGGCGCAGGTGTCGGTAGGCCGACCGGCCGGGGGATGGCTCGGGGCATCAAAAGGAAGGACACGCAAATGACCGACATCAGGAGGTCAGTCGAGGAGGACCGCGGGCTCATCAAGAAGATCCAGTCGGTCATCCCCGGGTACGCAGGCTACAGGCGCCGCGAGGACATCAGGCAGGCGGACTCGCAACTGCGCACGCAGATGGCGGACCGCCTGCGCGACGTGAAGGGCGCGCTCGAGGAGTCCCGCCGCGCCATGGTCGAGAACATGGTCACGGAGGGCATAGACACCATCGGGGGGCTCATCAACAAGACGATGGCCCTCGAGGGCCGCGTAAGGCACGCGGAGCAGGGCTACTCCGGCTTCTCCGCGGCCATCCGCATCGAGGAGAACGAGCTCAACCGCCTCTACGAGTACGACTACGCGATGGTGGCCAGCATACAGGACCTGATGCGCCTCGCATCCGAGCTCAAGGTCGCCGTGGACGCGGCGGACGCCCCCCGCACGAAGGGCAGCGTGGACGCCATAAAGGCGAACATCACCAACTTCACGCGCGCGTTCGAGGAGCGCATCCCGCGCATCGCTGGCATCTACAACATGGGGTGAGATGAATGAGCCTCATCGGTGCTACGACAATGGACTGGCCGGACCAGTACAAGCGCGGCGTCATCATGTGGAAGGTGCCGCGGAACATCAAGATGAACGACAACATCGTCGTGCGCGAGGACGAGTTCGCCGTGTTCTACCGCGACGGCAAGGCCCTCATGTACATCGACAAGCCCGACAGGTACGCGCTCACGTCGCAGAACGCGCCCGTCATCGGCAAGCTCATACAGGCCCTCACGGGCGTCAAGCAGTGGGCCGAGGTCTACTACCTGCAGCGCAAGCCCTTCGACGTGAAGTTCGGCTCGAAGCAGCCCTACCAGTTCCGCGACAAGGACTTCGGCATCGTCAACCTCCGCCTGTTCGGCGAGGGCCGCTACCGCGTCACCATCCCCGAGAACTTCATCAACGAGTTCGTCGGCACGCTCAACTTCCAGACCGCGGACGAGATCAACTCGCGCATCCAGGAGCAGATAGTGCTCCTGACCTACGACGTGCTCGGCGACCTCAAGAACAAGGGCACGGGCGTCACCGACCTCGCGTCCCAGCTCACGACCATCGAGCAGTTCGTGCTCGAGCGCGCCAAGGACCACTTCGAGCTCTACGGCATAGAGCTCCAGAAGCTCTCAGGCCTCTACGTAAGCATGCCAGAGGAGGTCCAGAAGGCGGTCGACCAGCGGTCCAGCATGCAGGTGCTGGGCGCCGACTACATGACCTACCAGACCGGGAAGGCCATGCGCGAGGCCGCCGCGAACCCCTCCGGCGGAGGGGCCGCAGGCACGGGCGTCGGCCTCGGCGCGGGCATGGGCATGGGGTACATGATGATGGACACCATGAACCGCCAGCGCGCGGGCCCCCCCGGGGCGCCCGGTGCGCCGCCCGGGCCCGCGGCGGGCCAGACGCCGTGCACGGCGTGCGGCGTGATGATAGCGGCCGGGTCCAAGTTCTGCCCCCACTGCGGCGCGACGCAGGCGACCGCGAAGCCATGCGCGGGCTGCGGACAGCCCGTGGCGCCGGGCGTGCAGTTCTGCCCCAACTGCGGCGCGAAGCAGGGGACGGTGAAGTGCCCGTCCTGCGGCAAGGACGTGCAGGCGGGCAAGTTCTGTCCACAGTGCGGCGGCAAGCTCGGGTGAGCACCCGGGAGGGCCGGGGGTCGCCCCGGTCCCCTCGTTGACGGTCACGACCATCGGCAGGGATTCGGAAGGGAGGGAAGCTAGTGGCGACCATAAAGTGCCCCAAGTGCGGCGCGCCCAACGAGCTCGACGTCGGGAAGAAGCTCCTGAGATGCGCCTTCTGCAACTCGGAGAGCTACATCGACAAGTCGGGCGCGGCTTTCGTCTACGTGCTGCCGTACCAGATGGACGACGCGGGCGCGACCGGCGTGTTCCGCCGCTGGACGGCCGCATCCGACAAGGCCAAGGACCTCGAGGGGACGCACCGGGTCGTCGAGATGAAGCGGCAGTACTTCCCCGTGTTCCTGTTCAGGCGCGACACGGACAAGGGCGAGCAGGTGTACGTCGAGCCCGCCAAGTCGACCACGCTCCCCGGCCTCCACAGGCTCAAGGTCCCGGCCGGCGACCTCAAGGTGTTCGACCGCACCTTCGACTACGGCAAATCCGAGATATCGCAGCCCGATATCGACATGCAATCCTACCTGGCCCGCCTGCCCGGGACGGCCAAGGAGCAGGCGATGGTCTTCTTCCCGCTGTTCACCATGAAGTACTCGTACGGCGGCAGCAACTACGACGCGGTCATCGACGGCTCGACCGGCGAGGTCTTCTCCTCCAGCTGGCCCCCGCGCGCGGCGGGCGCCTACATCGGCGCGGCCGCGGTCGGTTTCATCGTGTGCACCGCGGAGGGGTTCATCATCCCCTTCAACGTGCTCATGGGCGTGGTCGCGCTCGCGGTGACGTTCCCGGCGCTGGTGCTCCTCTTCCACAAGGTCGCGAAGGAGAGGTGAGCCCATGACCGACGGCATCACGCTAAGCATGTCCTGCCCGCAGTGCGGTGGCGCGCTCACGACCGCGGAGGGCGAGAAGTCCGCGAACTGCCCCTACTGCAAGTCGCTCCTCTACCTCGGGGGCGACCAGGGCGTCTACACGACCATGTTCAAGAACAGCCTCGACGACGTGCGCGCGAGGACGACGCTCACGGGCTGGTTCACCAAGGGCCTCAAGGCGCGCGACCTGCCGCAGAAGGCCCAGGTGACGGAGGTCTTCCCCATCTACGTGCCCTTCTGGCGCCTGCGCGCCCGCGCGGCGGGCTGGGTGTGCGGCTACCGCGTCGAGCACTACACGGACAAGAACGGCAACAGGCACGAGAAGAAGGTCCCGATGGAGGAGATGGTGTTCCGCGACCTCGAGTGGTCGCAGATAGCCTGCGACCCTGGCGACATCGGCGTGACCCGGCTCCCGGGGCTTGCGGGCGAGGTCACGGGCCACGACTCGGGCGCCATCCCGACCTTCGAGCCCACGACCTCGGTCGACGACGCGCGCCGCACGGGGGTCGAGGCCCTGCGGGGACAGGCCGTGGCGTCCGCGGGGGTCCCCAACATCACGTTCCAGAAGATGCACATCATACCGAGGTACCTGGCCATCACCTACTACCCCATTTGGGTGTGCAGGTACACCTATGCGGACCGCACCTACTTCGCCACGCTCGACGGCGTGAACGGCCGCAGCCTCTCGGGCCGCGCGCCGGGCGACCCGCTCTACCAGGCCCTCATAGGCGTGGGCGGCGCGGCGGGCGGCGGGGCCCTCACGGGCGTTAGCGCCGCCGGCCTCGTCACGGGCTGGGGCGAGGCGGCCATCGTGGGCGTCATTATCGGCATCGTCGTTTTCGCCGCGGGCTTCATGTTCTTCCGCCACGGCTCCGAGGTGACGGAGGGCGAAATCGCGGCCGGCTACAAGAAGGGGCTCCAGGACCTCAAGAACATGGGCGCTAGCGTCGGCCAGATGGCCGTGAGGAGGTGAGGCGATGCCAGTGAGGGTCATATTGGTGAAGTGCACCCAGTGCGGCGCGCCCGTGCAGGGCGACCACGCTGACCGCGTCTACGTCTGCGGGAGCTGCGGCACGGCGCACACGCGCGACGACTCGGGCGCCAAGCCGCTCAAGTACGAGATAGCCTCCCCCAACCCGGCCGCGATCGCGCAGGGCGAGCCCGTCTACCTGCCCGTCTGGCGGCTGGACTCCGAGGTCACCATCAACCGCGCCCGGTCCGAGGGCGGATTCCTCAACAAGCTCTTCGGCAAGGACTGGAAGGGCGGACGCATGATGGTCTTCGTGCCCGCGATCGAGTGGGACCCCAAGTCGTTCAAGTACTGGGCCCAGACCCTGACGACCAAGCCCCCGCAGTACACGCTCGCGCAGGGCTTCGGCAACCACAAGCGCATGGCCCTGGCCATCTCGGAGGAGGGGGCGATGCAGCTCGCGGACTTCCTCGTCTTGACCTTCGAGGCCGAGCAGCCGGGCGTGCTTCAGGACATCGACTACACGGTCAAGGTCCACGGCACGCAGCTCGTCTACCTGCCCTTCCTGCAGACCCAGGCCGGCTTCACCATCGCGCTGTGACGGTGGGTGCGGGGTCCCCCGACCCCGCGGCCCGGCCGTCGCGAAGGGCGGGGAAGGGGTCCTCGCCATGGCTGGAACCCTTTGGCTGTGACGCGAGGCCCCCTCTCAGATGAGCGAGATCCACGTCACGACGGAGTCGTCCTCCACAGACCGCTGGTAGAGCTCCGCGTCCTCCTCGTGGACCTCGAGCCGTCCGTGGCATCCAGGCACGAGGCAGCGGCACCCGAGGTTCTGCACCTGCACCGCACTGCAGGTGTCGCAGACCATCCTCGGTATGAACCTTCGCTCCATGCGCCGCTCCCCGGTTACACATAATATCCTATGGTCGCATATTAATAACCTTCGCAGGGGTGCCCTGGACGACGCCGCGACCGGTGGTCCCGCAGGGCGGACGGACCGAGCCAGCATCCCCGTTGCGCGGGCAGATGCGCTCGGGGGCCGCGCAAGCTTTTATATAGGCCTAGCCATTACCGTTGCTCGCGACCCCCCAGGGGGGACCATCTATGAAGTGGCCCAGGAACGTCAAGAGGTACTGCCCCACGTGCAAGAAGCACACCCTCCACGCCGTCGAGAAGATGAAGAAGAAGAAGGCGTCGGAGCTCAAGAAGGGCCAGAGGCGGTTCCGCAGGGTCACCGCCGGCTACGGCGGCTTCCCACGCCCCAAGTTCGAGGGGCGCGAGAAGCCCACCAAGCGCGTGGGACTGCGCATGCGGTGCAAGGTGTGCGGCAAGGCGCACCAGCCCCCAGGGTTCCGCACCAAGAAGTTCGAGCTCACGGAGGAGTGAGCCCAATGGCACAGGGCGAGACGACCGAGGGCGGACCGCGCAGTGGCTTCATCAAGGTCAAGTGCGCGGACTGCGGCAACGAGCAGATCATGTTCTGGCGCACCAACACGACAGTCAACTGCCAGGTGTGCGGCGGCACCCTCGCCACCCCCACCGGCGGCAAGGCCCACCTCAAGGGCGAGCTCGTCGGGGTGCTTCAGTAATGGGGCGCGAGATAGGCTTCCCCGAGGAGGGGGAGCTGGTCGTCGGCACGGTCAAGAAGGTCGAGAACTTCGGGGCCTTCGTGAAGCTCGAGGAGTACGAGGGCAAGGAGGGCTTCATCCACGTGGCCGAGGTTGCCGCGGGGTGGGTCAAGTACATCCGCGACTACGTGCGCGAGGGCCAGAAGATAGTCGCCAAGGTGCTCCGGGTCGACCCCAAGAAGGGCCACATCGACCTGTCGCTCAAGAGCGTCAACGAGCACCAGAGGCGCGAGAAGATACAGCACTGGAAGAACGAGCAGCGGGCGCAGAAGCTGTTCGAGCTCGTGGCCGAGCGGATGGGGCTCACCGCCGATTTGGCGTGGGAGCAGTTCGGCAACCGGCTCGTCGACACCTTCGGCGCGATGTACGTCGCGCTCGAGACCGCGTCGACCGTGCCGGAGTCGCTCGCGGCCGAGGGCTTCGAGGGCCCCTGGGTGGACAAGTTCGTCGAGATAGCCAAGGAGAACATCGTCCCGCCCCATGTGGAGATCAGGGGCACTTTCAAGCTCGGATGCGGCGGGCCCAGGGGCGTCCACATCATCCGGGAGGCGCTCATGCTCGCCGACCACGTCAAGGACCCCAGCGTCGCCATCACCGTCCAGTACCTCGGCGCGCCTCGGTACACCATCTTCGTCAAGGCCCCCGACTACAAGATGGCCGAGCAGGAGCTCGCGCTCGCGCAGGAGCGCGTGCTCGGCCACATCAAGGCGAACGGGGGCGAGGGCAGCCTCCATAGGCAGGAGGCATGAGCCCATGGCGCTGCTCAGGTGCCGCGCGTGCGGCCGCTACACCCTCAAGCCGCAGTGCCCCGGGTGCGGCGCGACGACGGACCGGCCGGGACCGGCCCGGTACTCGCCCGAGGACCGGTACGGTACCTACCGGCGCGCGCTCAAGCGCGCGTCGGCGCGCGAGCAGGGGACATCCGCGGGCGAGCGAGAGGGGGCGTGACCACCATGCCAATGGACGACGTCGAGATAATCTACGATGAGAGGCCCAAGCTCGTCAACCCCATACTCGTCGAGGGGCTGCCGGGCGTGGGCAACGTCGGCAAGCTCGCGGCCGAGCACATCGTCTCCGAGATCGGGGCCAAGCGGTTCGCGGTCATCCTCTCGCGGTACTTCCCGCCGCAGGTCATCGTCCAGGACGATGGCACCATCAAGCTCGTGCGCAACGAGCTCTTCTACTGGCGCCGCGGGGGCGGCAAGGGCCCGGACGTGGTCCTCCTGGTGGGGGACATCCAGGGCATCACCTCCGAGGGCCAGTACATCCTGGCCTCCCGCGTCATCGACGTCTGCGTCGAGCTGGGCGTGCGCCGCATCTACACCCTGGGCGGCTTCGGCGTGGGCCGCATGGTGGAGGACCCGCGCGTGCTGGGCGCGGTCACCAGGCTGGAGCTCGTCGAGGAGATGCGCAAGCACGGCGTGACGTTCTCCAAGGGCGAGCCCGGCTCGGGCATCGTGGGCGCCTCGGGCCTCCTGCTCGGCCTCGGCGACACCAAGGGCATCCCTGCCGTCTGCCTCATGGGCGAGACCTCGGGCTACTTCAGCGACCCGAGCTCGGCCCGCAAGCTGGTGATGGTGCTCTCGGAGGTGCTGGACATACCGGTCGACCTGGCCAAGCTCGAGGAGCGCGCGGACCAGATCGAGCGCATCACCTCCAAGCTCAAGGACCTCGAGCAGGGCGAGAAGGACGCCTCGCGCGAGGACCTCACGTACATCGGCTGAGGCCGTCCCGCGCCCCCGCACGGGGCGCAAGCCAGATTGTTCCCGCGCAGTGGGAAATAGGTCCAAAAGGTTATTATCGCGAAACGGGCATCTAACACCGCTTAGCCTAGGGTGGACCAGTATGGCAGAGGGGTGGCAGCAGCCGACTGAGGGTGCCGGGCAGGAGCTCTACCTGTGCCCGATATGCAGCACCCGCGTCTCCTCCACCGCCAAGGAGTGCCCCAGCTGCCACGCCGTCTTCGTCGAGGACGGCGAGGGTGGCGTGGCCGCCCCCGCGGCCGATGCCGCCCCCAAGGTCGAGCCCGTGCAGTACAAGTGCCCCTCTTGCGACGCGACCGTGGGCGAGAGCGACCCCAAGTGCCCCAGCTGCGGGGCGGTCTTCATCGACGCCGCGCCCCTGCCCGCGTCCGCTCCCCCGCCCGCCCCCGCCCCCGCCCCCTTCCCCTCCCCCGCGGCGAGGCCGGCGGTCGAGCGTCCCCCGACGGTGGCGAAGGACCGGCCTGCCGGTGCCCCAGGGGCCAAGGCCCCCGCGTCGCCGGGCGGGCCAAGCGCCCGGACGGGCGCCGCCAAGGCCGCGCATGGGCCCGCGATGCCCAAGCCCCCGACCAAGCGCAGGCAGAGGCCCACCGGCGCGGCCGCACGCCAGCGCAGGCACAGCAAGGCCGTCGATATGCTCTCGGCCCGCCGCAAGCGCATCGGCCAGAGGACCATCATCGGCCTGAGCGCGATGGCAGCGGGCCTGGGCATGTACATGGTGTCGCTCTTCATCGGCGGCGGCGGCAAGTTCACCCTCCTGACGGGCCTCGGGATGGGCCTGGGCATCGCGCTTTTCGCCATCGGCGTGCTCATCTACTCCACCCAGCTCCTGGCGAAGCAGCACTACACGTCGCAGCTCGAGAACGCGCGCGCCGAGGCGGCGCTGCTCAAGGAGCTTTTAAAGGGCCGTCCGTCCGCGGCCTCCGCCGCCGCCACCGGCGCCGTCGCCAGGCCAGCGACCCCCTCGCGGGGGAGGCCGGCGGCGGGGACCAAGCCGTGGGAGGAGGTCGGTGCGCCCGCGACGGCCGCCGGGCCCGCCGCAGCGACGCCGGTCGCCGCCCCTGCCGCGCAGATGACCTACTCCCCCTCCCCCGTGGCGGCGCCCGGCCCCGCATCGACCTCGAGCATCACCGTCGAGGTCGCGCCCTCGGGGCCTGACGACAAGGACAAGTTGCCGTGCGCGAACTGCGGCTACATGAACCGCCGCATCTTCGTGCGGTGCATCAGGTGCGGCACGGAGCTCCAGAAGCAAGAGCAGTCGATCGCGGTCGAGACCTTCGAGAAGCCCGAGGGCAGGTCCGAGCTTTCCAAGGAGGTCATCCGCGGAGGGGCGTCCGTCGTGCCTTGGGAGGCGCGCCGCGCCGCGGCGTCCCAGACGAGCAAGGCCGCCGCGCGCGCGGCCGAGCGCAGGACCGCGCTCGCGGAGGCGGAGGCGGCCGCGGCCGCCAAGGGGCCCGACCGTCGCGCCGTCATCGGCGTGGCCGCGAACTTCCAGAAGCTCCCGAGGGAGATGCGCGAATCGCTCATCCGCACGCTGCACCGCGTGGACGATCCGGTCGTGAGGCAGGACGTGGTCTCCGCCATCGCGGAGAACTACACCGAGGTGCCCCGCGACATCCAGGAGCTGCTGGGCGACCTGTCCGACGACGAGGACGCGCGCGTGCGCGAGGAGGTCGCCTTCGAGGTCAACCGCAACTTCGACCGCATCCCGCTCGACGTCGTCCAGGGGGTGTTCACGAAGCTGGCGCGCGACCCCGAGCGCATGGTGCGCGAGGACGTCGTGAGCGCCATCGCGGAGAACTTCCAGCGGCTCCCGAAGGAGTCGCAGGACCTGCTCAAGCTCCTCGCGCAGGACCGCGTCGAGAGCGTGCGCGACGAGGTCTCGTTCGAGGTCGCGAAGAACTCCGATGTAATCCCTGAGAAGTTCAAGTCCGAGGTCATGGAGCTCATCAAGCGCGTGGGCGGGGGCTGACGCACCGGCACCACACAACCCCCCCGGGGGGGAGGAGCCTACGCCGGCACGGCGCCGCGGGGCGCACGGCATCAAGGGGGAGGCATGCATGGTAGAGGAGAAGGTCGCCATTTTCTTCGTCGGCACCGCCGGCTCGGGCAAGTCCACGCTGGTCGCCGCCTTCCGCAGGTGGATGGAGAACGCGTCCTACAGCGCGCTCACGGTGAACCTGGACGCGGGCATCGAGGTTCCGGCCTACGCGCCCGATGTGGACGTGCGCGACTGGGTCGTGCTCGGGCACATCATGGAGGAGTTCAACCTCGGGCCGAACGGGGCCCAGGTCGCGGCCGCGGACATGATCGCAATCCAGGCCAGGGACATCTTCGAGGCCGTGGAGTCCATGGACGCGGACTACGTACTCTACGACGCGCCGGGGCAGCTGGAGCTGTTCGCGTTCCGCAGCTCGAGCCGCAGGCTCGTCGAGGTCCTGGGCGGGAGCCGCCCGATGATAGCCTACCTCTACGACCCCTCCCTGGTCGCCACGCCCAACGGGTTCCTCACCTCGATGCTCCTGGGCGCGACCGTCCAGTTCAGGCTGGGCGTGCCCCTGATGAGCGTGCTCGCAAAGGTCGACCTGCTCAAGCCGGAGCAGCGCGAGACCATCCAGGCGTGGGCGGCCGACAAGTGGCGGCTGTACAACGACCTGACCGACGGCGAGGTGACGCCCCAGACCACCATGTCCGCCGAGGTGCTGCAGGCCCTCGAGTCCCTCGGGGCCATCGGCCCCCTCATACAGGTATCGAGCGCCACCGGCGAGGGCCTGGACGACCTCTACTCGGCCGCCCAGGTGGTCTACGCGGGCGGCGAGGACCTCGAGAAGAGGTGACCCCGGCCCGTCCCCCCTGGCCGACCACGGGGCGACCCCCCGGACACCATCGGCCGGACACCTCCGACAACGCCAAATACGGGGGAGGGCCTTCCGCCTTACGATGGCGCACGAGGAGGCCACACCCCAGCACGGTGACGCGGACCACCCAGCGTCCCGCATCACGCTGGAGACCCCGGGCGGCCGCACCAACCTCAGGGGCGAGTCCATCCCGGAGGGCAAGGGCCCGGGCCCGCGCGCCAGGCTGCTGGACCCGGACCTCGACGCCATCGATTCCCACGCGCACGAGCCCGCGCCCGCCGCAGGCGAGCGCTACCCCGGCTGGCGCGTGGGCGTGCCGCGCAAGATAGCCGCCTACGTCGAGCTCATACGCCCCTTCACGCTGCTCGCGCCCGTCTTCGGCGGCATCGGTGGCGCGCTGCTCGCGCTGGCCGCGGGCGAGTTCGAGGACTGGGCCTGGCCCGCATCGGTCTGGACGATGGTCTACGGCATAACCACGCTCGTGCTGCTCAACGCGGCCTCGAACTGCCTCAACGGGGCCTACGATGCGCACATCGACGCCATCAACAAGCCCTACAGGCCCATCCCGAGGGGCCTGGTCACGCGCGACGAGGCCGTCTCCCTGGCCTACGCGCTCTACTTCCTGGCGTTCTTCCGCGCCCTGCTCATCAGCCCCGCGTTCTGGGCGATCGTGATGCTCATCGCGGCCACGTCCTACTACTACTCGATGCCCCCGGTGCGGTTCAAGAAGCGGTTCTGGCTGAGCAACATCAGCATCGCCTTCGGGCGGGGGATGCTGGGGTTCGTGGCCGCGTGGACGCTCTTCGGCGACCCCCTGAACCCCACCCCCTGGGTCATCGGGGGCATCATGTTCATCTTCCTCGTGGGCGCGACCACCAGCAAGGACTTCACCGACATCGAGGGCGACCGGAAGTACGGCATGCGCACGCTTCCCGTCGTCTACGGCTCTCGCAAGGCCGCGCTCATCGCCACCCCCTTCTTCGTGGGGCCCTTCCTCCTCATCCCGCTGGGCGTGCTGGAGGACTACCTGATCCAGGAGGCCAACCTCCTGCTCGTGCTCTCGGTCTGGGGCGTGTACGTGATGTACCTGCTGCAGGGCCACGCCAACGAGCGCGACCCCAACTTCGAGAACTCCCCGGTGTGGAAGCACATGTACATGATGCTGTTCGCGCTCCAGCTCGGGTTCGCGGCGGTGTACATGTACCACTACCTTGCCAACAGGTGAGCCAGGCACTCCCGCGCACGCGCGGCGCCGCAGGCAAAACGTCATATACCGGAAGCCCATTCGCGCCCCCATGCACGTGCCCACCCTGGCCGATGTGGCCATAACACTGGTGGTGAGCCTCGGCCTTGCGGCCGCGGCCAGGTGGAGGCATGTCCTGGACTCCAAGGGCACTGTCCTGGCGTCCGCCATCGGCATCACCATCGGCCTGGGCGCGGGATGGGAGTACGTGCTGCTGCTGCTGCTCTTCCTCCTCACCTCCTTCGGGGTGACCCGGTGGGGCTACGCGCGCAAGCAGGCGGCGGGCGTGGCCGAGGGCAAGCGCGGCGAGCGCGGCTGGAGGTCGGTGCTCGCCAACGGCACGGTCCCCACGGGCGTGGCGCTCCTCGCCCTGCTGGACCTGCCCATGCTCCCCCCGCACGCCATCGCCGTGCTCTTCATCACCGCCATCGCGGCCGCCGCGGCCGACACGGCCGCGTCCGAGATCGGCGTGCTCGCGCGCGACCCCGTGCTCATCACCCGCCCCTCCAAGGTGGTCCCGCCGGGCACGAACGGGGGCGTGTCCGTGCAGGGCCAGGTGTTCGCGCTGCTGGCCGCGGGCTACTCCGTCGTCGTGGGCGTGCTCCTGTTCACGCTCGCGCCCGGCACCCACTCCAACGGCTGGTGGGCCGAGGGCTGGTGGATAGCCCCGCTGCCGGTCGTGGCGGGGTTCCTGTCGTGCCAGCTCGACTCGGTCCTGGGCGCGACCCTGGAGAACGCGGGCCACATGTCCAAGAACGACGTCAACATCACATCCATCGCCGTGACGACCGCGGCCATGGCCGCGGCGCTATGGTTCCTCGGCGTCCGCTGAGGCTGGCGACGCCGGCCCGACAAACTATTTCTGCCCCCCCTGCCATTCCCTGCCCCCCATTGGGGCACAGTGGCCAGGAGGGAGCCGCATGATATCTGACAAGCAGGTCGAGGACGTCGTGGTGGAGATGCTCCGCAAGGCGGTGACAAAGCTCCCCAGCGACATCGAGCGCGCGCTCGAGCAGGCATACAAGGCGGAGACCGAGGAGGTCCCGCGGACGCAGCTGCGGACGATACTCGACAACATCGCCCTCGCCGAGCAGGGGACGACCCCCATCTGCCAGGACACGGGCGTGCACATCTTCTTCGTGAGGCCGGGCGCCGTGGGGACGGGGGACCTCGCGGAGGCCATCGGGAGGGGCGTCGCGCGCGCGACCAAGGACGTCCCGCTCCGGCCCAACACGGTCCACCCCATCACGCGCGCCAACCACAAGGACAACCGGGGGACGGGCATGCCCTACATCAACCTGCTGCCCCCCACGAAGGACCCCTGGCTCGAGCTCACCGTCATGCCCAAGGGCGCGGGGTCCGAGAACATGTCGGCCCTGAAGATGCTCAACCCTTCCGAGGGCGTCAAGGGCATCAAGCGATTCGCGCTGGACACGCTCGTGGCCGCGGGCAGCAAGCCCTGCCCGCCCATCATCATCGGCATGGGCATCGGCGGCTCCGCCGACATATCGATCCACCTCGCCAAGGAGTCCCTCCTCCGTCCCGTGGACCAGCGTCACCACGAGAAGGAGATAGCGGCCCTGGAGGTGGAGCTCATGGAGGCCCTCAACACCATCGGCATCGGCCCCATGGGCCTCGGCGGGAAGACCACGCTGCTGGGCGTCAACATCGAGTACGCGCACTGCCACACGGCCTCGCTCCCCGTGGCCATCAACATCCAGTGCTGGGCGGCGCGGCGCGCGACCGCGCGCATCCACGCGGACGGGCACGTCGAGTACCCGTCCCACGAGGGGGTGAGGTGAGATGGCCGAGCACCACCTCCGGCTCCCGCTGTCGGAGAAGGCCGTCCGTGACCTCGCCCTGGGCGACACGGTCTTCATCTCGGGCACGTTCGTGACCGCGCGCGACGAGGCGCACATGCACGCGATGCACAACAAGAAGGAGGGCAAGCCCGTCCCGTTCGAGTTCAAGGACTCGGCGGTCTTCCACTGCGGCCCCATCGCCCGCGAGGTCGGCATGGGCAAGTGGGAGATAGTCGCCGCCGGGCCCACCACGAGCACGCGAATGAACTCGCTCGAGCCCGAGTTCCTGCGGACCTTCCGCCCGCGCGTCATCATCGGCAAGGGCGGCATGTCGAAGCCCACGGTGGACGCGATGAAGGAGGTCGGGGCCGTCTACCTGGCCATCACCGGCGGCGCGGCCGTCGTCGCGGCCAGGGGCATCGAGCGCGTGACCGCGGTGCACTGGCTCGAGGAGCTGGGCATGCCCGAGGCCCTGTGGGTGCTCGAGGGCAACGACTTCGGGCCCATGACCGTGGGCATCGACGCGCACGGTAACTCGATTTTCGAGCGCGTGGACGCCCAGGTGAAGGACAACGCCGGACGCATCAGGAAGCAGCTCGGCATCGAGTGAGCCCGGCCCGCCCGTGCGCGACAGCGCCCCGCATGGGCGCGCATCAAGCCACACCGAGGATGAGCGAGAGCGCCTGGGGCCCGGACACGTCGCTGATGAACAGCATCCGGCCGGTCTCGGCGTCGAGGCCCACCATGTAGCTCTCCGTGCCCTCCCATACGTTGCCCACCTGCATCACCCAGCCGGTGTTCGACGTGGGCACGGAGATGCCCGTGAGGGTGTCCAGCATCTCCATCCCGAACCCCGTGGGGCTCACGCCCCCGAGGGAGAACGAGTAGTAGGAGTCGCCGAAGTCGACCTTGCCCACGAGGCCGGTGTAGGCCTTGTCGGTGACCATCTGCACCTGCGACCAGATGGCCTCCGACGAGGCGAGCGTCACCATCCTAGGCGAGAGGTCGGTCCTCTCGTAGGGGGAGGCCCCGCGCCGGGGCCCGCGCTCGCTCAGGATGGACATGGTCACCCGGTCGCCCAGCACGGGACGGCGCTCGATGCGCTTGGAGACGTTGACCTGGTAGGCGTTCGTCGGGTACCAGTCGTCCATGTCCTCCCAGGGGCCGCTCTCGTCCGAGAGCGTGATGTTCCACACGTACTCCTCGACGTTGTAGGGCTGGTCGGTCGTGTTGCGCCAGTAGAGGGAGTCCACGACCATGGGGGAGGGGTGCGTGCGGAGCCAGTCCTTGAGGCCGTCGGAGGTGCCCATCGCGTAGGTGAGCGCCTCGTCCAGCCCGAGCTCGAAGCTCGTGCCGGAGAGGGAGCCGTCCTGGGGGCACGCGTCCCACGTGCGGAGGTCCGCGCTCGGATGGACGCTCACGAACTGCTCGCTCTCGTCGGGCCTCACGTCGATGGGCGCGCCGCCCTGGGTATAGCCGTTCCTCTGCAGCGTCTGCGTGCTGTTGATGATGATGTAGCTGTACTCGGGCCACTGGACGAAGTAGGTCGTCGAGTTGTAGACCGTGCGCACGGGCGCGGGGACGTCGTTGCTCAGCCACAACACCTTCGAGAAGTTGAACCACCCCTGGAAGTCGGGCGTGATGTTGAGGCGGACGCAGTCGTGGCCGCGGACGCGGTCCGCGCCGTCGATGGACCAGTTGTAGGTCTGGGAGTAGTTGCCCCAGTCCTCGCCGCCCTCGGTGTAGTTGCCCCTCATGCCCACGTCGAGCCGCGCGCCGTTCTGGTAGATGCGTTCCTCGAGGGGCACCTCGGGCTCGATGTTCGGGTCGGGGAAGCCCCAGGTCTCGACGTCGAACTCGAACGAGCTCATGCCCAGGCCGCCGGTGGGCCAGCCCTTGATGTCGTCGACCTTGAGCAGCCCGTTGGCGTAGCTCATGATGGGCACGTCGCCATGCAGCGTGGAGTACTTGTCGCGGTCCCCCTCTATGCGCCCCGTGACGATGAGGGGCTGGCTATCCTCCCCGGGCTTGTACTCGTAGATGGAGATTGTCGCCGAGAGGCGCAGCTCGATGTGCGAGCGGTAGGTGTCGTGCATCTGGTTGTAGCCGTCGGCCTTCCTGCCGACGTTGGGGAAGGAGTCCAGCCGCTGCCCGTTCGCCTTGAGGACGATCTGCGACCAGTTCCCCGTGGTCAGGTTCTTGAAGAACATCTCGCCGTAGAAGTAGTAGTCGTACTGCAGCACGTCGTTCAGGCGCTCCTGCGGGACGACGACGGTGAGGTTGGAAATCGCGGTGATGTCGCCCTCGTCGGGCTCCTCGATGAAGCCCGTGCCGCCGTCGCTCTTGTCGGTCCAGCTGTCGTACATGGCGACGTTCGCGAGAACGAGCAGCAGCGCCACCGCCAGCACGGGGTACTTCATGAGAGCTCCTCCTTGGGGCCGTCCTCCGGCCCAGCGACCCCATCGACCCCAGCGACCCCATCGACCCCATCGACCCCAGCGACCCCATCGACTCCCCCCATCCCCCTCGCCCCGGGGCTCGCCTTGACGTCCCCCTTCGCCCTCCGCTTCTCCCCTGGCCACCTGAGGGCGGCCCATGCGGAGAGCCCGGACGCCGCGGCCGCGGGCGCGAAGGCCGCGAGCGCGAGCCACCACCATGGCGAGAAGGACACGTCGTCCGGGAAGCCGAAGACGGTCATGAGCTCGCCCACGCCCACCCGGATGAACACGGTCCCGAGCAGGAGCATGACGGTCGCCGCGACCATGAGACCGAGGCGGCCGCGCCTCCCCAGCAGGACGAGCACGGCGGCCGCCACGCCCAGCGCGAGGCCCACCGCGGTCGCGGGCATGGCAGCGGCCGCGAGCGCGACCCTGACGCCCTGGGCGGTCGGCAGCGACCACAGCAGGATTGTCTTGGGCTCGGACGAGTAGGACCGCAGCACGTGCGTGGCGGTCGCGCCCTGGGCGTCCTTCATGGTGACGTTCACCATGCCGAAGAGCTGGAACTCGCCCCAGTCCTCGGGCACCGACACCTCGGTCGAGTAGACGAGGCGCTGCCCGACGCGCTCGACGCGGTCGCCGGCGTCGACGTCCCAGGCGGGGCGGGAGAGCGTGCGACCGTCCTTGACGATGCGGAACTCGAGGTAGGCCCGGTCGACGGTGAGCTCGGACACGTTCGACCAGGAGACCAGCTCGACCTCCACGTGGCACGGCACGGAGACGCCCACGACCCACCAGGGGATGGTGTCGGCCCTGACGGTGACGTTGAGCAGGGCGTAGCGCTCCTCGGGGTCGGTGTAGGGCTTGATGATGTTGGTGCGCTCCTTGGCGGTGCCCTTGAGGAAGCCCACCTTCTCCTGGAACTCGCCAGTGCCGCCCAGGAAGGCCACGTCGTTCCCGACCGTGATGCCGAACCCGGGCGCGGCGCCGGTGTAGTTGACCCTCGACTGGGTGAAGTTCGCGTCGAGCGAGAAGCCCACGGGCCCCACGCGGGTGTCCACCTCGAGCTTCCCCATCGGGAGGGCGAGCCCCGCGGCGGCCAGCGCGACGGACGCGACGAGCAGGGCCGCGGTGACCGTTCGGAGCCATGGTGGGGCTCCATCGGCAGCGGTGGCCTTGGGGCGCTCGGGCTCGCGGGCCATATGCCAGTGGCAATGGGGCGTTGGTATTTAATGTTTGGCCGTGGGTTCGGCGCCGGGTGGGTGACGCCCCCAGGGGCCCAACCAGCTCGAAAGCTCTTTATATCAGGGGCCCTGTGTCCGCCTGGCGCAATCGATGGACAACGCGTTCCTGCTCTTCATCGTCCCCGCGGCCCTCATCGTGCTCGCGGTCCTCGCCGCCCTGCCCAGCGGCGCGCGCATCGGGCGCGACCCCTCGACGGCCTACGGCGGCGGCAGGCGCGCGCTCGTGCTGGCCACAGCCGGCATCGGGCTGCTCGCCGGCCTGCTCCTGGAGGTCGCGGGCTTCGGGCTCGACTACAGGGACGTCCTCGACGGGTTGAACATGCTCCACATCGGTGGCGCGTCCCTCATGCTGCTCTCGCTCCTGGTGGTCTTCGCCTCCTGGCGGGTGACGCGGATGATCGCGACCGCCTCGGCGGGCCACGAGGAGGAGGTCCACGACGTGGAGGGGTTCGTCATACCTGCGGCATCGACGGCCCCCGCCCCCGCCCCCCCCCCCCCCCCCCCCCCCCCCCCCCCCCCCCCCCCCCCCCCCCCCCCCCCCCCCCCCCCCCCCCCCCCCCCACCCCCC
>CAYGVT010000062.1:0-13609 GCA_964353355.1 uncultured Thermoplasmata archaeon
CGGGCATCGGGGGGGACGTCGCCGTCGCCGCTGCCGTCGTCGCGCCGTGCGCGGCCGGCACCGGCCGGGCCGCGGTCACCGCGCCCAGAGGCCTTCCCTCGAGCAGCCCTCGCACTTGGCGGGGCCCCTCCCTCACGAGCACCACGAGGAAGTGCGCGCAGATGATGCCGCCTGCCACTATCCAGAGCAGGTTGAGCAGCCCAACTGCGGCCATGCCCTGGACGCCGAGGGCCTGGTTGGTCACGTCGATGTAGTCGAAAGTGAAGTGCAGCACGATGGATGCCCACAGGCCCCTCGCGAGGAACAGGTAGCCGAAGAAGATGCCCGTGACCATGGTGGGCGCGGACTTCCAGAAGTCCCAACCGCTGACGTGGGCGAGGCCGAACACCACCGCCTGGAACACGACGAGCGTCATCGCCGCCGAGTCGATGGGCACGCCCCCGCCCATCACGAACCTCCACCGGGGGACGGGCCTCCTCCTGCCGGAGAGCCGGTAGTAGAGCAGCAGCGGGATGCCAAGCATCAGGACCCGGGAGAGCAGCTCCTCGTAGACGGACGCCTCCGCGAACATCTGCAGCTGCGCCCACAGCGGCGCCTCCTGGAAGGCGGGCACGTTCGTGGGCACCTGGAACAGGCCTAGCAACGCGTAGTATACCATGTACAGGAAGAGCATCCCGAGGAAGATGCGGAAGATGAGCACCCACCCATTGGAGGTGCGCATGTCCGGGAGGTCCCCCGTGCGCGAGGCCCTGCGCAAGTCCCTGAGGAAGGCGGGCCCGTCGACGAGCACCAGCACTGTGAGCGAGAGCAGGATGGCGGTGACGACGAGCCCGTGCCACCACGCGAACTGCCAGTTGAAGAGCCACATGACCCCGATGGGCGTGGGCACCCAGCTGGCGGCCGTCACGGCGTCGGTCATGTGACCGGACGCGGCGAGCCACGCGCCCCCCCCGAGCACCATGAGGCCCCCGATGGCGAGCATCGCGCCTGTGAACCGCGTGCCGAAGCCCCCGAGACCCCGCCACCTCCCGTTCCAGCCGGACCACGAGAGCGCCGCCCCGAGGAGGAGCAGGGCCGCGCCGACCGCGATAGCGGATGCGCCCGACCAGTGCGATTCCCCGTACACGAAGGGCATCATCGTGAACAGCACGCCCTGGCCCTCGTCGCGCAGCGCGGCCTCGGCCACGGGCCCGATGCTCCAGAGCGCGACCGCGCCCGCGAGCAGCATGAAGGCCGCGAGGGAGAGCACGCCCGCGAGCGCGACCATGTGCGCGAGGCGCTTGAGCATCGCCACCAGGGAGTCGAATGGGTCGGGTGGGGGTCGCTGCTGCGCATGGGGATGGGGCTGCGCGGGCTGATAGGGATAGGGTTGGGGTTGGAGCTGGGGATAGGAGGGTGGATAGGGTGATGGATAGGGTGATGGATAGGAGGGTGGATAGGGTGGTGGATAGGGTGGTGGATAGGATGGTGGATAGGATGATGGATAGGGCGGAGGATAGGGCTGCGGCTGCGGATGGGGCTGCGGATATTGTTGGGGATAGGGTCGGGGATAGGGTCGGGTCGGGGGCGGAGGCTGGGGTCGGGCATAGGGCGGTGGATATGGTTGCGATGGCGGCTGTTGATAGGGCTTGGGGTACGGCTGCGGCAGTGGCTGGGGTGGCTGTCCGGGGCCAGGAGGCGGCTGGGAAGGCTGGGGTGGCCACATCGCGTAGGGCCACGCGACCGCCTCCCGCGCACGCCTCTCCTCCGCGGCGCGCTCCGCCATCCTCCGGATGGCGGGGTGCTCGCTCTGTGCCGCGCGCGACCTCATCGGGGCGCCGCAGGATGGGCACGCGAACTCCCGTCCGGTGATGGGGTCGTCGACCTCCGCGCCGCACCGGCCGCACAGGGCCTTCACGCCCCGTGCCATGCCCTCGTCGGATATTAAGCCCACCGCCAGCAGCTGGAGGGCCACATTCGCCGGTCCCCCCCCTCGGGTCTATATATGGCCCCACGGACATTACCACGGGGAACCACCATGGCCCGGCAGCAGCGCGACCTCCAGTCCTTCCTCGGCGGGCCCGAGCCAGGGCAGGGAGGCGAGCCCGTCCAGCCCGGGGGGGCGGGCGGGTCGCGCGTCATGTCCGTGACCGAGCTCACGGGCGTCATCGCCGGTCTCATCGAGGCCGAGCCGTCGCTGCAGGACGCGCGCGTGACGGGAGAGGTCTCGGACGTGCGCCTCTCCTCCAAGGGCCACCTCTACTTCACGCTCAAGGACGAGGGCTCGCAGGTCCCCTGCGTCATGTTCGGCCGCGCGGGGGCGCGCGTGCAGCAGGAGCTCAAGGATGGCGACCGCGTCGTCGTGCATGGCCGCGTCGAGGTCTACCCGCCGTACGGCAAGTATCAGCTCATCGTCGATTCGGTCACCCGGCGCGGCGTGGGCGACCTCTACCAGCGCTACCTGGAGCTCAAATCCAAGCTCGAGCGCGAGGGGCTCTTCGCCCCCGAGCGCAAGCGCCCGCTACCGGCGCTGCCGCGCCGCATCGGGGTCGTCACGTCCTCCACGGGCGCGGTGTTCCACGACATCGTCCGCGTCATCCGTCGCCGCTGGCCCCACGTGCGAGTGACGCTCGCGCACGCGTCCGTGCAGGGCGACGCGGCCCCGCCGGAGCTCGTGGCGGCCCTCGGGCGCCTCTGCGGCCTGGGGGACGTCGACGTCATCATCATCGGCCGCGGCGGCGGCTCCTTCGAGGACCTGTTCGCCTTCAACGACGAGGCGCTCGCGCGCGCCATCGCCGCCTCCCCCGTCCCCGTCGTTTCCGCGGTAGGCCACGAGACCGACTTCACGATAGCCGACTTCGTCGCCGACGTGCGCGCGCCCACACCATCGGCCGCGGCCGAGCTGGTCGTGCCGGTGGGCGCCGAGGAGGAGAGGCGCATCACGACCCACCTCGGCCGCCTGCGCGTCGCGCTCGTGAAGGCGATCGAGCTCGGGAAGCAGCGGCTCGACGACCTGGACAGGCGGCTCGCGACCGAGCTGCGCCACCAGCTCGGCCGGCGAGCGGACGCGCTGCGGGCCCTGGGGGCCCGCCTCGAGGCCCTTGGTCCGATGTCGACGCTCAGGCGGGGCTACGCCATCGCGCTCGACGCCGGGGGCGGCCTGGTGTCGAGCGTCGCCCAGATGGCGGAGGGCGACGCGCTCGAGCTCGTCCTCGCGGACGGGCGCGTGGACGCCGGCGTGAGGCGGGTCAGGCCGGGCGCGCGGGAAGACCGTGGCGAAGGAGGAGAGGGAGGGGCCTAGGCCCCGGCGAGGTGCCGAGCATGGCGACCAAGGACAAGGGGGAGGCGGGGAAGGACGAGGGGGAGCTCACCTACGAACAGGCGCTGGGGAGGCTCGAGGCCATCGTCAGGCGCCTCGAGGGGGGCAACCTCCCGCTGGACGAGTTGCTCCGGCTCTTCGAGGAGGGGGGCGCGCTGGGCAAGGTGTGCCAGGCGCGCCTCGCGGACGCGGAGCTGCGCATCGAGAGGTTGGTCGGGGACACCGGCGCGACGGAGCGGATGCAACTCGAGGGCGACGACCCCGAGGGTTGAGCGGCGCGCCCGCGCGCCGCGACCTCAGATCATCGCGACCGCGGCCTCGACCGGGTAGACGCGCACGTGGCGGCCATCCTCCTCGAGGGTGATGAGACCGCCCTCGCTGAGGAGCTTGAGGTGGTAGGAGATGACGTTGGGCCGCCTGTTCATGGCGGTGGCGATCTCGCCCACCGTGATGCCCGGGATGCGCTTGCAGATGCGGACTATGTCCGCCTGCGTGTCCGACAGGTGCAGCTTGCCGCGCCTCGGGGGAGGGAGGCCCGTCGGGTAGAAGCACCGGAACAGGCCCTCGCGTATGGAGTAGACGAACCCCTCGCGCTCGAGCACCTGCAGGTGATAGGTGAGCGTGCCGTCGGCGAGGTCCAGGTTGTCGCGCAGCAGCGTGTAGTTGCACCCGGGGTTGGCCATCACGTAACCTTGGATGAGGCCGCGGGTGCGCTGGTCGAGGATCTTCTCCTTGCGGAGCTTCGTGTAGAGCGGCAGGAACAGCAGCATGAGGCCGTACCGGCCCACCTCCGTGGACGCGACGATGCCGGCGAGCGCGAGCAGGACCGTGCCCGTGGCCGCCGCCTCCCAGGGGACGTCGAGGCTGGGCGCGGGGAGCACCTCCAGGGTGATGGCCTCCTCGCCCTCGTTGCCGGCCCTGTCGATGACGTACACGCGCAGCTCCTGCTCGCCGCTCGGAAGCTCGACCGTGAGATGGAACGACCCGTCGGCCTCGAGCTTGGTCATGAGCCCGTTGACCCACACGACCCTCGCGCCCGGCTCGGTCCGGCCGCGCACCTCGAGGGGCTCGGTCGTGACGCGCATGCCGTCCGAGAGGCCATCGAGCGTGATGAAGGGCGCCGTCGTGTCCAGCACGAGGTCGAGGACCGCCTCGGCGTGGTTGCCGGCGGGGTCCTCCGCCCGGATTGACACGCGGTGGGGCCCGTCCCCGCCCATCAGCATGGCCTCGACCAGCAGGCGGCCGAAGCCCGCATCGCGCGCCTCGCGCGGCTCGCCGTCGATGAGCAGCGCGCACGGGGACTCGCTCACGCGCACGAGGAGCTGGACCATGACCGTGCTCACGTATTCCCCGCCCTTGGGCGAGATGATGGTGAGCGTCGGTGGGGCCGTGTCGCGCACGACCGTGACCGTGAGCCGTCCCTCGTTGCCCGCGAGGTCGGTGGCCACGAGCGTCGAGTCCTTCCGCCCGTCGTCCTGGAACTCGAACGTGAAGGTCAACCTGTCGCCCGCGAGCGTCGTCGGCAGCCCGTCACGCGTGATGCGCAGCAGCGCCTCGGAGGCGACGACCTCGACCGCGACCGTGTCCTGGGTGGTGTAGAACGGGTTGGAGGCCGGCCGTGCGACCGAGAGCCGGGGCGCGACCAGGTCCAGGATGACCACGTAGTCCGCGCGCTCGCGGTTGCCCGCGGCGTCCCACGCCTCGACGCGCACCGTCTGGCGCCCCTCGCGCAGCTCGACCGTCGTACCGAAGGTCTGGTTGGCCAGCACGCCCACTACCTGCCCGTCCACGCGCACGCTCGCCTCGGCGTCATCGATGTGGCCCTCGACCACGAGCACGGGGACGCTCACGTAGGCGGGCGCGTCGCGCCGCAGCCCCTCGACCTCGAACATGGGCGGGTCCGTGTCGAGCTCGACGACGATGCGCTTCTGGTCCACGTTCATGAACGGGTCGTGGCTCTCTAAGAACAGCTCGATGGGGCCCTGGTGCGGGAGCTCGATGGCGGTGGTGTAGAACTGGCCCCTCCCGTCCACGGGCAGGGACACGGAGACGCCCTCGATGCGCACCAGGACCTCGGTGGCATAGCCGCCAGCGGTGCCGCTGATGGTCACGTGCTGGTCGTTGGTGAGCTCGCCGTCGTGGGGGCTGAGGATGGTGATCGTCGGGGGGGTGACGTCGACCAGGATGTTGTTCGTGTCGAGCCACCCGCGGTTGCCCGCGAGGTCCCACGCCTCGATGCGGACGCGCATGTAGTTGCCGGTGAGGTTGATGGTCGCCGCGAACCGGCCGTCCGCGAACTCGATGCTCTGGCTGCTGTCGTTCTGCATGGCGGTGGTCAGGAGGACCCACTGCACCATCTCGAGGCCGGAGCCAGCGTCGGACACGGAGCCGGCGACGGAGATGATGGGCTCGCTCACGACCAGCTTGAGCGACGGGTCGTACCTCATGGCGGGGGCGACGTCGTCGTGGAACTGCAGCTCGACCCGGTCCGTCGTCCACGGGTCGGTCGGGGCATGCGTCCGGAACACATGGCCCTGCAGCTCGAGCCTGCCCACGAGCAGGTGGAACTCGACCCTGCTCTTGAGGAGCTCCCCTGCGGTGGTGCGCTGCGCGTACGCCTCGAGCAGCCGCATCCTCGGGTAGTCGGTGCTGCCGATGACGTAGGTGTCGGTGTCCCAGGCCGTGCCGTTGGTCACGTCGAGCTCGACCAATCCCGTCCTGACGGGGATCCGCGGAGTGTTCCACCAGTAGACGCCGGTGATCTCGATGGTGCGCTGCGCGTTGAGCCAGGCCTGGGCGTCGGCGGCCGCGGGGTCCAACCGCACCAGGTCCAGGTCGGCATCGCAGTCCACGAGGTCCACGAACGCCTCGTCGCCGACGAGGACCGGCACGCCCGTGGACGAGAGGTCGCAGCCCGTGACAGAGAGCGCGGCCTTACGTGCGACGATGCCCCTCGACGCCCCGATGACCTCCACGTCCGTGACCGTGGCGGGCGGCCTGCCCGCGCGGCCCGCGATGCTCAGGCCAATCTCGGTGGTGTCTAGCGTGGCGCCGTCGAGCACCATGCCGGAGAAGTCCCCGGTGGCGAGCAGCCCGTAGGGTCCGGTGACGACCAGGTCGCGGACCTCGAGCCGTCCGTCGACGCCGGACACGCGCAGCTGCACGGCGTAGTCGGGCCAGGAGGAGACCGTTATGCCGTTCATCACGACGGACCCGCGGTAGGGGGAGGTCAGATTGAGCTCCACGGCGCCGACGGTGAGGTCGCAGCCCTGGAGCGAGACGTCGACCTCAAGGTCGCCGATGTCGTCCCGGGAGGTCATCACCAGGGAGGACGAGTCGAACTCGCACCCCACGAGGGTGACGCTCATCGTCGGGCGCCATCCATTGGCCTCGGGGAGCAGGTCGGCGCGCACGAAGGTGCAGTCGGTCGCGAGGAGCCTCGCGAGGACCGGCAGCCCTCCGTAGAGGTCCTTGAAGCGCACGTCGCGCGCGACCACGTCGCCGTCGAGGAGGGCCACGCGGGCGTAGGCGCCCTCGGCCCACGAGAGGCTCGCGTCGATGGTCGAGCTCGTCATGTTCACGGACCCGATCGTGGACATGACAGCGTGATGGAGCCACACCGTGGAGCGGTGGATGCCCAGGGAGCCCTGCACGTCGACCGTCGAGAGGTCGTCGGGCGAGGTGCCCCTGACCGTGAGGGAGGCGTCCCGCACCTGCAACGAGGCCATGCCCTGGATGAACGTGTCGGTGTTCAGGAGCCTCGTGGTCCCCTCGAGGCCCAAGGATCCCGGGCCCTCGACGACGATGCTGCCGTGGCGCGTTGAGGAGACCGAGGTGCCGTTCAGGACGAGCGCGCCGCGCACGACGGCCACGCGCATGAAGGCCGTGGAGTTGGTGAACCTGAGGTCGCACCCGATGAGCTCGAGCCGACCGTTAAGCTCGACGGTCAGTGTGCCGGCGACGTTGATGGTCTCGCCGACGATGGGGGACTGGGGGTCCGACACCCGCCAGTCCTGATAGTCCCTAGCGGCCTCGGCCTCGCCGTGGGCGATGGCGAGCGCGGCCAGCGCGCCCAGCGCCAGCAGCAGGGCGAGCCTTCGGGTCCTTGGACCGTCCATGATGGGTGCTCCTGAGCGGGGATGGCTTCGCGTTGGGCGCACAAGTAGTTTTCGGGTCGCAACCACCTGGCGCGGGCTGGGCGTGGGGGCGCTTCGGCGCCCGCTATGCCCCGCCGCAACGACGCGCACCGGGACCGACCTCGGAGGGCCCCTGGACGTCACCCTTGAAGGGTGGCCTTCATGCCCTCGCCCTTATTTACCAGCGCGGGGCGCATATATATAGATTGGAGCAAAAGTCGAATGGAGTCCCCCCTGGCCTCACGGGAGGCGCAGCGACCGCCCGACCGCCGAAAAGTAGATGGCCCGCGGACCCCCATGGCAACGCTGGTGTCTGGATGCGCCCGCGCCACGATCCCCCTGGATGCACCTCGGTGGGCATGCTGCTGGTCGGTGCGCTGATGCTCGCCGCCCTCGCAGCGCCGGCCGCGGCCCCAGACCCTATCACCACGTTCACTGGTGGCATCGACGACGTGACCGTGGGGTTCAGGGACGCCATCTCCAACTCGTCGGCCTCCATCGACCTGCCGCGGGGGGCCACGATCACGTCCGCCAGTATGGCCATCGAGGGCATCGCGCTTCACGGCGACGACGTGCGCCAGCTCGACTTCGCCGGGTGGTGCGCCACGGCCGACCCCGACCGGGCATGGGGCGGCTACGTCCTCGGCAACTACCCGCCTAGCTACCCCTACTGGGACCCATACAGCCCCCCGGGCTCCGCGTTCGCGGCCGCGGCCTACGGGGACATCGGGGCGTCGGACGACGTGCGGTTCAGGACCGTCACGCCCGCATCCTGGTCGGGCGAGTACCCGTTCCACCTGTTCCGGCTCAAGGTGCCTGACGGGACAGTCACGCGGCTCGACGTCCGGTGGGAGGGGCAGGGCTACTGCCTGGCGAACCAGACGACCCGGGGGGCCGAGCTCTTCCTCTGGCGCAACACCACTCGCGGCTGGGAGAAGGGGGAGTGGTACAGCAAGACCGAGGGCGCGCAGGACCGCGTGCTCGAGCGCGCCTACACGACCGACGCGGCCTCCTACGTCGATGGCGACCGACAGCTGTTCCTGCTGGTCTACGGCAAGCGGTCCGACACGGTCGCGGGCCCCAACCCCTGGACGGCCGAGGGCGAGGTGCAGACCGACTACGTCCGCGTGAACGTCACACTGGAGGGGCCCCTCGAGTACCTCAGGGACGTCGATATCTCCGTCGAGGGTGCCTCCACGGTTTGGTCCATGCCAGGGACGTTCTCCGGGGCGACGGCGGTCTCCGGCAGCGTGGTCAGGAACGAGCTCCAGCGCGCCCTCGACACCTTCGACGTCGTGCCGGGGAACGCGACCGTGCGGTTGTGGGTCAACGTCTCCGCACAGACCGCCGGTGTCATCAGGCTTCACACCCTGCAGGTGGGGTACACCCCGGTCGTCAACGCCGCCCCCGCATGGGGGTCGGTCCCGAGGGTGACGACCCTCGAGGACACCGATGCGGTCCACGCGCTCGACCTCGACACGGTCACGATGGACGACCACAACGCGGGGGCCCTCTCCTTCGAGGTCGCGCGGGTCTCCTCGACAGCCATCAGGGCCGTCATCGAGGACCGGCACTGGCTCACCGTCCGCATCGCGGAGAGGGACTGGCACGGCATCGCGTCGCTCACCCTCAACGCGACCGACGCCTTCGGGCTCATGGCGCAGAGCCCCGACATCGTGGTGGAGGTGTTCGACGTCAACGACCCGCCCACGGTCAAGGCGCCGGGCATCCTCAACGGCAGGCAGGGCGACGCCTTCGAGTACCATTTCGTGGCCTCCGACGTCGACGGCGACACCCTCGAGTACTCCGACGACTGCCCGGTCTTCGAGGTCGACCCCGCGACGGGGGCCGTCGCCTTCACGCCCACGAACGATGACGTGGGGCTCCACGAGTTCAACGTCACGGCGTCGGACGGGCGCGGCGGCACCGCTGTCGGGCGCGGGAGCCTCGTCATCGCCAACGTCAACGACCCGCCCTCCATATCGGACCCGGGTCCGCTGCGCGGCAGGCAGGGGGCGGTCTTCAGGCACGCGTTCGAGGCCACCGACCCCGACCTGCCGTACGGGGACCTGCTGCGATGGACGCTGCTCGGCGACCCCTACTACGTCGACAACCTCCTGCTCGACCCCATGACGGGGGAGCTCGTGTGGCCGTCCATCACCAACGCCGAGGTCGGGACCCACCAGTTCCAGCTCAAGGTCGTCGACACGGGCGGCAAGGCGGCGCAACTGGACGTCGTGCTCACCATCGACAACCTAAACGACCCGCCCAGCTTCCAGCGCATCGGCGACCAGCCCATCGCTGAGGACGGGACGCTCTCGGTGTCCATCAAGGTCCTCGACCCCGACCTCGCGGTGGACCCGGCCGAACGCCTCACATGGACCGTCGAGCCCCCTTGGTTCACGGTCTCCCCCGCCGGCAACTTCATCTACAAGGCGCTGCGGGAGCACGCGGGCGAGACGCGCATCACCATCACCGTCACGGACACCGCCGGGTCCAGCTACTCCCAGTCGTTCTCGCTGATCGTGCAGCTGGTCAACCACCCGCCCTCGTTCACCCCCGTGGCGGACCAGGTTGCGGTCGAGGACACGGCCTGGTTCGTCGACCTCGTAATCACTGACATAGACGCCAACGACACCATCATGTTCACCGGGACAGCCCCTTTCCCCATCCCGCAGGCAGGCGGCCGGGTCATGTGGACGCCCCGCCAGAATGACGTGGGCGACAACCCCGTGCGCATCGAGGCCGCTGACGCGGCCGGTGCGGTGGCGGTGCTGGCCTTCGACCTCACGGTGCTCGAGGTCGACGATCCCCCGACGGTGCTCCTGAGGTCCCCCGTCAACGGGTCGGCCTACAACTTCCACGGCCCGATCCCGCTCCGGGCCGAGGGCACGGACGAGGAGGGCAAGCACCTCACCTACGAATGGTCGTGGCGCTACGAGTCGCGTGGCACCTCGACATGGAAGCCCGTGACGACAGGCCCCGACGGGCTCTGGACCATGGCACCGCCCGGCAGGCTCGTGCTGCGCGTCACGGCCTCGGACGGCAACCACACGGCGACCGGCGATGTCACCGTGGAGGTGGCGTCCCCGCCCGACGAGAGGGGCTCGGGGGCGGGCATCGTCATCGCCGCCGGGGTGGTGCTCCTGGTGGTCGTAATCCTCCTGGTGGTCATGCGCGCGCGCCGTCATACCCCGCCCAAGCCTCCCAGTAGGGAGAGGCCCAAGGAGGAGGCGTGGGAGGAGTTCGAGGACTAGCCACGGTGCTGGACGGGGATCTCGCCCCGCACGGGCGATGGGACCATCTCGGGCCACAGGCGAGCTAAGGTTGAAATACTGGCCTTACCATTATGCAAGCAAGCACTTGCATACATGGGATGTGACGGCATGGCGAGGAGGAGGACGTCGGCACCGGGTGCGAGGAAGCGGGTCCTCGACGCGGCGCTCGCCCTCTTCTGCGAGCGGGGGTACAGGGGCACCACCACGCGCGCAATCGCCGAGCGGGCGCGCGTCAACGAGGTGACGGTCTTCCGCCAGTTCGGCACGAAGCAGGGCCTGTTCCTGGCCGTTGTCCACCGCGAGACTGACATCGCCCAGGCGCTCGACGGGTTCGAGCTGCGACCCTCGGGGGACATGGTCGCGGACCTCGCGCGGGTCGGGACGGAGATGCAGAGGAACATGGCCTCGAGGGCCGCCCTGGTCAAGCTCATCATGACCGAGGTCACGCGGGACCCGTCGATGTGGGGCTCGGTCTCCCGCGCCCCGTTCGGCATCATCACCAAGCTCGAGCGATACTTCCAGGAGGCCATGCGGCTCGGGATGGCGCGTGACGTGGACCCGCACCTGGCATCGGTCGCGTTCTTCAGCTTCTTCTTCAGGACGATGGTCGCGAGGTCCTTCCTGGGCCGTGACGTCTTCATCGATTCGGACGAGGGCACGGTCGAGGACTTCGCCAGGTTGTTCGTCAACGGTATCCAGAGGGAGGCGCGCTGATGACGGCAGTGACGGTCAAGGGGCTCTGCAAGCGGTTCGGGGACATTGTCGCGGTGGACGCGCTCGACCTGGCCATCGAGCACGGCGAGGTCTACGGCCTGCTCGGCCCCAACGGCGCGGGCAAGACCACGGTGATCCGGATGCTCGTGGGGCTCTCGCAGCCCACCTCGGGGGAGGTGCGCGTTCTCGACAGGCCCGTCGGGGAGAAGGCGCTCGCGGGGCGCATCGGCTACATGCCGCAGGAGCTCGCGCTCTACGAGACGCTCACCGTCGACGAGAACCTCGACCTCTACGCGGAGCTCTACGAGATGCCGCTCGACCGCATCGCCGCGCGCAAGTCCGAGGTTCTCCGGTTCGTCGCTCTCGAGGAGCGGCGCGGCAGCATCGTGCACACGCTCTCGGGCGGCATGCGCCACCGGGTCAGCCTCGCGGTCTCGCTGCTCCACGAGCCCGAGCTGCTCCTGCTCGACGAGCCCACCGTGGGCGTGGACCCGGAGCTGCGCGCGTCCTTCTGGGACAACTTCGGCCACCTCAAGAACGCGGGCAAGACCGTCGTCATCACCACCCACTACATGGACGAGGCGCGCCACTGCGACCGCATAGGCCTCATGCACCGCGGCCGTCTGGTCGCGGAGGGGCCGCCCGACGAGGTCGTCAGGCGGGCGGGCGCGCGCGACCTGGAGGAGGCGTTCCTGAGGCTCGTCTCCGGCGGGGTCAAGGCCGCCTCCGCCACGCCAGTCAAGGGGGTGGGCGGGTGAGGACCAGGCACGTCCTCGGCGTCACGCGCCGCGTCTTCCGGGGCTTCAAGCACGACCGGCGCGCGCTCGCGCTGCTGCTCTTGGCGCCCATCCTCGCGATGACCGTGTTCGGCATCGCGTTCGCGGGCAAGATCACGAACGTGGACGTCATCGTCGTCAACGAGGACGCCGGCGTCGTCCCGTTCCCGGGCGCCCCCCCCGTGATGCTGTCCGAGATGTTCATCGAGAGCCTCGAAGGGGACGTCCTCAACCTCGAGCGCATGTCCGACCTCGACGCCGCGGTCGAGAAGGTCCGCGACGGCAGGAGCTGGGCGGTCATCCACTTCCCGGCCAACTTCACCTCCGCCGTCATGACCGGCAACAGCACGACCGTCGAGGTCCGCGCGGACAAGAGCAATGCCCAGGTCTATGCGGCCATCGTCGTGGCGATGAGGGAGGCGGCCGAGGCGACGATGGAGAGCAAGGGGCTGCAGCTGCCGGTGTCGTTCGACGACACCGACGCCGTCTACGGCAAGGATGCCGAGTTCTCGGACTTCCTCATCCCGGGAGTCATCACGTTCGCCATCTTCCTGCTGACGACGCTTCTCACCCTCCTCACCTTCACGACCGAGCGCGTCGGGCGCACGCTCGACCGCGTGCTCTCGACGCCCGCGACCGAGCTCGAGATAGTGCTCGGCTACGCGCTGGCCTTCGGGTTCATCGGCATGTTCCAGGCGGTCGTGCTCGTGTCCTACGGCGTCCTCGCGTTCGACATCCTCATCGAGGGGAGCCTCCTGCTCGCGTTCCTCATCACCGCCCTGCTCGCGATGACGAGCCAGGCGCTGGGCATCCTGCTGTCGTCGGCCGCGCGCACCGAGGCCCAGGCGGTGCAGATGCTGCCCGTCATCATCCTTCCCGTGTTCCTGCTCTCGGGCATCTTCTGGCCGCTCGAGGCCATGCCCTTCTGGCTGCGGCCCCTCTCCTACGGGCTCCCGCCCACTTGGGCGGCTAAGGGGCTGCGCGATATAATGATTCGGGGCTGGGGGCTCGCCGAGGTCTGGCCGCAGGTGGTCGCGCTCGTCGTGTTCCTGGGCCTGTTCCTGATGCTGGCGACGCTATCGCTGCGCAGGCGGAAGTGAGCCGGAGGGCGCGTCGCTCGTGGTAGCCCTTCCGCATGGCCGACCCGACGATGCGGCAGCTGGTGGGCCCGACGAGCTTGCCAACGTCGCCCTTCACATCGATGAGGGGGTACCTCCTCTCCTTCGACCTGACGGACTCATCGCTCCTTTCCTTCGCGGTCAAACCTCGCTCCCTCCTTGGGAGACGGAGGGTCAGTGTCCGACAAGGTCTTGCCGCATCCATGCCCGGTGACGCCCCGCACATGGGCCGGGCCAGCCCTGGCAAGAAGGCTTATCTGGCCGTCCACCCTTACTTGGGAGGGCCCCT
>CAYGVT010000063.1:0-46393 GCA_964353355.1 uncultured Thermoplasmata archaeon
TGGTGGTCTCGGGCTTGGGGGCAGGGTGGTCGGCCTTGCTCTCGGCCTTGGGCTTGGGGTCGTCCTTCGCCTTCGCCTCGGCCTTCGTGGCCTTCGCGCCATTCTTGTGCTCCTCGACCATTCACCTCACCCCTTCATCACGACGTAGATTCCGTCCTGGAAGACGCGCGGGTCGCGGTCCCGGATGCGCGTCGCGTGCTCGATGTTGGCGGCCGTCTGGCCGACGGCCTCCCTGTCCGCGCCCTGGACCAGGACCTCCTCGCCCTTCGTGACGACCTTCACCCCGGGCAGGATGCGCGAGGTGCGCGGGTGGCGCTCGCCCAGGAAGTTCTCGATGAGGAACTCCTCGCCCTTCACCGTCACCTTGATGGGGAAGTGGGCGTAGACGATCTTGAGCTGGTACTCGAAGCCCTGGGACGCGCCCTTGAGCATGTTCCGGGCGTGGGCGGACCAGGTGCCGCAGAGCGCCTTCTGCTTGATCGACGGGAGCCGGCAGTAGACCTTGACCTTGCCCCCCTCGACCGTGAGAGTTATCTTGTGGTGCGCGAAGGCGCGCCTGACCTCTCCCTTGGGGCCCTTGACGACAAGCGTGTCGCCCTGCTTGCTGGCCTTGGCCTCCTTGGGGATCGGTATCTCGTCTTTGTACTCCACGAGCACTGCCATGTCGTGCACCTCCTCAGTAGACGTAGGCGAGCAACTTGCCGCCCACGCCCTGGTCCTTGGCCTGCTTGTGGGAAAGCACGCCCTTGGTGGTCGTCATGATCAACAGCCCGAAGTCCTGGGCCGGCAGGAACCTCTTCTCCCACTTCTCCATCTCGCCCCTGCGGGCGGCGAAACGGGGTTTGATGGCGCCGCACTTGTTGATGGCGCCCGTGAGCTGCACCTTGAAGAGCCCGGCCTTCCCGTCCTCCACGTACTCGAAGTTGCCGATGTAGCCGTTCTCCTGCATCACGCGCAGGACATGGCCGATGAGCTTGGAGGAGGGCCTGATGTCGCACTGCATGTGGCCCGTCATCTCCGCGTTCTTGATGAGGGTCATCGCGTCGCTGAGTGGGTCGTGTTGCATTTCTTCCCCTCCTCACGAATACTTCTTGAACCCCACCTCTGGGGCTACCTCGCGGAAGCACTGCCTGCACAGGTGCATGCCGTACCTGCGGACGATACCGCGCTTGCGACCGCACCGGTCGCAGCCCTTCCGCCTTCCGTAGAACTTGCGGGGCCTCTGCTCACCGGTCATTCGACCACCTCTATGCCGTAGACTCCGCGGAGGAAGGCCTTGGCCTCCTCCCTGGTGATGCGGTGGACGACCGGCACGCGCCGGGGGGCCTTCCGCCGGGATTGCACGCGCTTGCCCGGGCGGGCAAGGCTGACGCAGACGCTCATCCCGAAGATACCGATCTCGGGGTCGTACCTCTGGTTGGGGAAGTCCGTGTAGTCCGCCACGCCGAAGGAGCAGTTGCCCTCCTGGTCGAAGCTGTAGCCCGCGATCCTGTTCTCGCGGACCCACATGGCGGCCTTGAAGAACTCCTCGGCCCGCTTCTTCCTGAGCGTGACCTTGGTCCCGATGGGCATGCCCACGCGGATGCCGAGGTCCTTGTTGGTCGTCCTGGACGTGGTCTCGACGGGCGTGCGGCCCGTGACCATCTTGAGCACCTGCTTGGCCTTGACGAGCCTCTCGCCGGCCTCGCCGACGCCGATGCTCACGACGACCTTCTCGATGCGGATGGTGCGCATGGGGTTGCTGCCCTCCGCCTTGGCCGGTCCTGTCGCCGCGTCGGTCATACTATCACCTCGGGCAGTGTCACTTCGGCCTTGGCGCCGCCGACCACGAAGACGTGGCTGCGGATGGTCCTCACGCCGCCCTCGAGCTCTATGAGGTCCTCGCTCGAGCCCGTCTTCACGATGCGGTGCGAGACCGGGGCCAGCGTCCCGGTGTGGGAGCCGCCGATGACCATCGCGGTCGCGCCCTTCGCCAGTGGGTGGTGCGCGAGCACCTTCTGTGACGGGAGCTCGATCTTCAGGGTGTCGCCCGTCTTGTAGGGTCCCTTCTCGACGATGATATTGCGGCCGTCGTGGAGGTTGAGCTGCGTCATGCCGCCCCTCAACGTTGTCTTGCCCTCGATGCGGACGAGCTTCCAGGTCGCCTCCCTCTCCTCGATGCGGGAGAGCTGGAGCCGGCCCTTCCTGTCGACCAGGACGCGGAAGTTGCCCTTGATCTTGGGGATGGACACGACGTCCATGAGCCCCACGGGGCGCTTGTAGTCGCGGCTGACGCGCTGGTCCACCAGGACCTCGCGGTCGCCGATGATGGCGCGCGCCTCCTTGGCGGAGTCGCACAGCTTCAGGCGGTCGCGCACGGCGGTGAGCAGCGGGAGGCACCGTCCGGCCGGGTGCGGGCCCGGGGACGGGGCGGTCATCCAGTAGCGGCTCTTCTTGGGTATCGCGACGACCCTGCTCGCCGACATCCTCTTCTGGTGCTTTGGCATGGTCGCACCTCACTTGCTCCTGTTCTCGAGCTCGTCCAGGCGCTTCTTGCGCTTGGGGTCGGTCACGTCCAGCTTGGTCACCAGCACGTTGCTCGGGTGCAGCGGACGTGGCTTCTCCTTGCCGTCCGCCTTCACGGACGTGACCTTCTCGATGTAGATGCGGCGGTTCTTGGTGTCGACGTCGGAGACCCTGCCGACGTGGCCCCTGTAGCCGCCCCTCATGACCTTGACGGTATCGCCCTTGCGGAGGTTGATGGTCCAGACGTCGTACTTCTCCATGAGCTCATCGCTCAGGTGCGCGCGGATGGTGCGCTTGCGCTCCCTCAGCGTGGCCTGGAAGAACGCCTTCCGGGTCTTTCGCGGCTGCGACGAAATGCGGTTCTTCGGGTTTGTCGACATCCGTTACCCTCCTCAGACGATCATCGACGCCTTCGCGGCGATCTGGGCCCAGCGCTCCGCGGCCTCGCGGGCGACGGGTCCCTTTATGTCGGTCCCCTTCAGGTCGCCGTTCGGGGCGGTGATGACCACCGCGTTGTCCTCGAACGCGACCACCGTGCCATCAGGGCGGCGGTAGGGCCGCCGCTGGCGTATGATGACCGCGTTGAACAGCTGCTTGCGCAGCTCGGGCGTGCCCTTCTTGACGGTGACGACGAGTATGTCGCCGACGCCCCCTGCGGGGAGGCGCCTGTGGACGCCCTTGTACTTGAGCACCGCGACTATCTCGACTATCTTCGCGCCCGTGTTGTCGGCGCACGTGACCCGCGCGCCCTTGGGCAGCCCACGGGTTATCGAGCCTGGGATCCCCTTCATGCTTGGCACCCCCTCACTGGCCCTCGTGGACCTTGACCACGACGAACTTGACGGTCTTCGACAGCGGCCGGCACTCGGCGATGGTGACCTTCTGCCCGTCCTTGACGGACAGGCAACCGGGTAGGTGGACCGAGTACTTGTGCGTCTTGCGCATGTACCGCTCGTACTTGGCGTCGTAGACGCGGCGCTCGCGCTGCACCACGATGGTGCCCGTCATCCTCGCGCTCTTCACGAAGCCGTCGATGACAGAGCCCCTCACGGGCAGGCGCCCGTGGTAGGGGCACTTCTGGTCGGTGCAGACCTTCTCTGGCGGCTCGATGCCGAGCCCGATGTTGCGGGCCTTGGGCGTGGCGTCCGCGCCCTTACCCTCCTTGGCCTTCGCCATGGTTCATCCCTCCTTGGTGTGATAGTAATCGATGCGATCGTGACAGTCAATCGTGTGGGCGTGCCTGGCACGCCGCCCCTTCGCTCTTCCCCGATACCCTGCCGGCGCCGCCGCCGCCGTCGCCGCGGTCAGCGCCGCGGGCCCGCTTCGTCCGGTCCTCGGGCCTGAACGCGATGGCGTCGCCGTCTATGGCCGCGGTCGAGCCGTTCTCGAGCTGCAGCTCGAAGCGCGAGCCACGCTTGGGCACGAGCGCCGTGCCCCCGTTGCCATCGCGCTCTACGGCTAGCATCTCCCGGCTCTCATCGACCACGGTCCCTTGCATGCCTATCAGTCCTCTGTCCCGCGCGCGCACGACCCTCAGCCGGAGGCCGACGAGCTCGTGCTGCGGCAGGTTGTCAGCCGTCCTCATCTCGCCTCTACGTTGAAGCCCATCTCGTTCAGCACCTTGGCGACGCGCCTCTTGTGGTCGCCCTGGAGCTCTATCTTCTCGTCCTTGACGGTGCCCCCCGAGGCGCAGGCGGTCTTGAGCTTCTTGGCAAGGTCATCAAGGTCGATGTCGTTCGAGTTGATCCCCTCGACGATGGTGACCAGCTTGCCGTACCGCCTCGACACTGTGTAGATGCTGATCTCCTGTTGCTCCCTAGCGATCTCCTCGCAGACGCACAGCTCCTTCGGTAGACCGCAGACTTCGCAGATGTCCACCATTATGCCTCGCCTTCCTCCTTCATGATAGTGCGATACCTGGATATCGAGCGCCTCAGCTTGCGTATCTTGCCAGGGGACGAGGGCGCGCCGCCCATCGCGGCCATGCCGCGCTCGCGCATGAGCTCCTCCTGGAGCTCGGCCACGCGCTTGCGCCGGTCCTCCTGCGTCATCTCGCGGATCTCCCTGACCCTGGGCAACGCCATGCCTCACGCCTCCTTCTTGGGCTCGTCCTCGGCCTTGGGGGCCGACGGGGATGGGGCGGGCGGCGTCGCGTCCGGCACTGCCGGGGCCTCGGCTGCGGCAGCGGGGGTCGGGGCCACTTCGGTGACCTGGGCGGGCGCGACGGCCTGCGCGGCCTCCTCGCCCTCCTTCTTCTTGGGCTTCCTGGGCGCCCTGGGCTTGCTGGCCTTGGGCTTCTTCCGCTCCTCGGCCGGCGCGGTTGCCTCCGCGGGGGCGCCCTCCTTGTCCTTGGCCTCTTTGGCGGCGACGGCCTCGATGGCCGGCGCGGCCTCGCCCTCGGCGGCCAGCTCGGACTCGACAAGCTTGTCGAGCTCTTCGGCGTCGGCGACGCCCTCGAGCGCGGCCACGACCGGGCTTGTGGACTTGGGGGCGTACTCCTCCAGGACCTCCACGAGCTCCTCGGGCGGAAGCAGCTCGATCTCGTCGGGCAGCTTGGCCGCCGGGTCCATGATCATGACCCTGAGGCCCATCACGCCGGCCTTGCGGTCGGCGCGGCCGATGGAGATGCGCATCCACTGCTGCTTGGGCTCGCCGCAGTACTTGATGTGGCCCGCGCGGAACTTCACGCGGCGGTGGCGGTCCCCGGTGAGCTTGCCGGCAATCTCCACCTGGCAGCCCCTCGCGCCCGCCTCCATGATGCGCATGACCGTCGAGTGGCCCGCGCGGCGGAAGTGCCAGCCCTTCTCGAGGGCCACGGCGAGCTTCTGGACCATGATGTGCGGGTTGAGCGCAGGGACGTCCGCCTCCTGGACCTCTATCTGGGGGTTCGGGAAGCCGAACTTTGTCTGCACCTCCTCGGTCAGGCGGTTGATTGTCGCGCCCCTCCGGCCGATGACCATGCCGGGGCGCTCCGCGATGAGCGTGATGTGCGTGCCCAGAGGCGTCCTTGTCACTTCCAGCCCGCCGAAGCCGGCCCGCTGGGTCTCCCTGTGGAGGTACTCCTTCAGCAGTTGGCGGCGGATGTTAACCCTGACGAAATCGCGCTCGGACGACAGGTTCACTCCTCCTTGGACTTGGATTCCTTGAGTATTACCTCGACATTGACGCACTCCCTCTTCTTGGGGGTGCTCCGGCCGCGCGCGCGGCGGAAGTAGCTCATCGTGGCGCGGCCCAGGTTGGACGAGATGTGCTGGATAACCAGCCCGTCGAGCGCCAGGCCCTTGTACTCGGCGTTGGCCTCGGCGCTCTCGAGAACGCCCAGGATGTACTGGGAGGCCTTCTTGGGGTAGCGGCCGGGGCCGACCCCGCCCTTCCTGTGGGGTGAGCTGGCGTAGCGGCGGTCCGGCACGGCCCGCTTCTGCAAGATGACGTCCGCGAGGAAGTCCTTCGCGCGCTCCAGGGGCCAGCCCCGGATGTGCGCGCAGATGACCTCGGAGTGCTTGGGGGAGATGGGCATGTCCCGCCCGATCGCGCGGGCGGTCGTCGCGGGGTCTGAGCTCTGGCTGTAGCCTACCATGATTTTCCCCCCTCACTTGAGCGGCAGGTACTTCGAGGACCTGGTGGCGCCGACGCCGGGGCCGGTGTGCTTGACGTCCCTCCTGGTCGCGGCGAACTCGCCCAGGTAGTGGCCGAGCATGTCGGGCTGGATGAGGATCTCCTTGTACTCCTTGCCGTTGTGGATGGCTATGCGCTTGCCCACGAGCATGGGGATGACGGGCGTGTCCCGCTCGTGCGTCCTGAAGACCTCGCGCTTCCCGCGCTTGACGTCGTCGATGAGCTTGCGCTGGCCCTCCGTCCAACCGCGCTCCATGCTGCGGCGCAGGCGGGCGGGGACGAGCGCCATGAACTCGCTGAGCGGCATGGCCTGGAGCTGCTCGATGGTGTGGCCCATGTAGGTGAACTCCCTCTTGGCGCGGGCGAGGATGGTTGACTTCCGCTTGCGGGCGCGCCTGCGGGCGGCCTTGGCGGACGCGAAGTACTGCTTTGCCATCTTGACTACCTCCTCTTACGGTTCTTGGGCTGTGGCGATAGCCTCCCGACCTTCCTGCCGGGCGGGGCGTTGCGCGAGACGGTCGACGGGCGGCCGACGTGCTGGTGCGAGCCGCCGCCGTGCGGGTGGTCCACGGGGTTCTTGGCGACGCCGCGGACGACCGGCCAGTGCTTGGCGATGCTCCGGATCTGGTGGTACTTCTGCCCGGCCTTGTACATCGGCATGGCCTTGTGGCCCGAGCCGGACGTGCGGCCGATGGTCGCGCGGCAGTCGGGCTCGAACGTGCGGAACTGCCCGGAGGGCAGCTGCACCACGGGTCGCTCCCCGCCCGTGATGAGCACGGCGGCCTGGCCCGCGGCGCGGGCGAACTTGCCACCGTCGCCGGGCCTGGACTCGACGTTGAATATCTGCGTCCCGACCGGGATGGCCCGCAGCTGTAGGACCGAGCCGACCTCGACCTTGGCGCCCTCCCCGATGCTGACCCGCTGGCTGACCTTGAGGCCCTCCGCCGCGATCATGAGCACGCGGCCGTGGCCCTCGAGCTCGACGCGGGCGATGGGCGTGGTCCTTCCGGGGGCGTGCACGAGCTCCGTGACGGTGCCTTGCGCACCGGCTATTGCCGGGTAGGCCACATCGCCCAAGTGCCTGTGACCTGGCGAGATGCCCAGCCTGGCGCCGCGGCGCCGCTGCAGTAGACGTTTTCCCATCTACACCACCTCAGAAGACCCCGATGCGCGTTGCGAGGTCGTTCACGTTGTGCTCCTTGGCGAACTTGACGATGGCGTGCTTGCCCTCCTTGTCGTGGAAGGTGCGCACTTGCACCACCTTGGCGCTGAGCAGCGCCTCCACAGCCTTCTTGATGTCGCCCTTGTTGGCCGTCCGGACGACGATGAACTCGAGCTTGTTCTCCCCGAGCAGGTTCATCGTCTTCTCTGTCACGAACGGGTGCCTGATGATCTTGTAAGGTTCCATGTCACCACCCCATCATGTCCTCGAGAGCCTGCACGCTGATGACCGTGAGCCGGCCTGCCTGGCCGCCGGGTGCGAGGCGCTCGGTGGACAGCAGCGAGGGCGTCACCACGTCGATGCCGGGGAGGTTGCGCACGAACCTGCGCACCTTCTCGACGTCGCTCACGACGATGAGCAGCGAGGTAGGGGTCCTGAACCGCCGGCCGCGCAGCTTGCCGTGGCCGGCTCGCTCGTGCCGCCCCTCGCGGGCGCGGACGACGTCCTCGTAGAGGCCGAGGCCCTCCAGGGTCTCGATCATGGACTTCGTGAAGCTCTGCTCGACGTCCTCCGTCATGCGCTCGAAGGACTCCTCGACGACGACGGGGAGCGTGAGCTCCTCCTTGAACCTGTGGCCGCGGGCCTTGACCATCGTCGGGTCCTTGATGGCGGAGAGGGCGGACATGCGGGCGAACCGCCTCTCGCGCGAGTTCATCTTGCGGTCCCAGTCGCGGTCGAGGCGGGGCGGGTGCGCGCGGCGGCCGCCCATGTTGTTGGGCGACTGGGCACCCCTGCGCTCGCCCTTGACGCGCTGGACGCGGGCGACGCCGTGGCCCTTGCCCCACTGCTCGACGGAGTGGCGCTGGCCCGACCGCGGGTTCGGCCCGTAGGCCTGGCGGCGGTTGGACCGCGCGCGCACGACCGCGGCGTGGATCAGGTCGGTCCTGACCTGCGTGTCGAAGGCCCTGGGGAGGGCTATCTTGCCCTTCGCCTTGCCGTCGAGGCCATAGACGTTGACCTTGATGGAGGAGACCGGGCCGCTCCAGGAGGTCTTGTATGCCTCGCGGTGGGCACCCTCCTTGTGCTCCTTCTTCGGCTTCTCCTCGGCGTGCTCCCCCTTCTCGGGGGCTTGCTCCTTCTTCTCGGCGGTGGGCTCCGCGGCCTTCTTGGGGGCGGATTTGTGGGGCTCCTCCTTCTTCACCGCGGCATGCTCCTTCTTCCCGGTGGCCCCCTTCTGCGCCTTCGCGGCGGCGTGCTCGGTGGCCTTCTGGGCATGCTCCTTCCTCTCGGCCGGGGCCTTCCCTGCAGGGGCCTTCTCGGTGGCCTTCTCGGGGGCCTTCCTATGCGTCTGTTTCGTGTCGGCCATGTCCGTCCCCCCCTCATGCCCCCTGCTTCGACGCGGTCGAGGTGTACGTGACCTCCACCGTGCCCACGGCCTCGCCGTGGAACCGGACCGGCTCCCTGAGCCGGATGAGCCGCTTGGTCGGCCCCGGTATGGTCCCGTGCAGCATCATCCATGGGTTGCGGACGTCACCGTAGCGGACGAAGCCGCCAGAGGGCGTTATCTCCTTGCCGTCCTCGCCGATGCGCAGGACGCGCTTGTTGTACTCGGTCCTCTGGTGATAGCCTACCTGGCCAGTGAGCGGGACGGTCGACATCGTGTGGGACGGGTGCCACGGGCCCATGGCGCCGATCTTGCGGCGATGCTTGCTGTCCTTGTGCATGAGCAGCTTGTGGCCCCACCGCTTCACGGAGCCCTGGAAGCCCTTGCCCTTCGTTATGGCGATGACGTCGATCATCTCGCCCTCCTTGACGAAGTCGGTGACCTTGACCTCCTTGCCCAGGAGGGACTTGGCGTAGTCGAGGCGCTTCTGCAGGTCGGACCCGCCCACGCGCAGCTCCATCAGGTCGGGCACCTTCTTGGGCACGCCCGTCAGCAGGGTGGGCTGCGTCATGGCTAGGACGCGGACGTCCTCGACATCCTTCAAGTCGATTGATTCGAGCTTGGGCTTGCGGTCCTTCTTCGAGCCCACGATGCGGCGCTCCAGCTCCTTGTCGAGCTTGGTCGCCCAATTCTCGGTGAGCGTCGTCAGGCCGTAGGGGGTGAGCCGGTAGAGGCGCACCGCGACGACCTTCATCGGCGGGACCTCGAGGATGGTCACCGGAATGGCGACCTCCTGCCCGGTGGTCGTGGACTCCTTTCGGTAGTCGCGGATGAAGGCGTGCGTCATGCCGGCCTTGTATCCCGCGAAGCCCTGCAGCTTCGGCTCGCCCTCGCTGTCGGGCCACGTCCCGAAACGGGCGATGTGGCTCTTCGCCCTCTTCCTGGGCGAGAATGCCATCGAGCCTGCTTTTGGATGGTGCTTGTCTGCCATTGGTGTCCCCTCCGAGGAGGACCTGGGCCCTGTCTTCGGTGGGGTTGCCTCTCGTGGACGCATTGCCCCGTGACGGGGCCCCGACCCCATTGCGGCGGTAGCATACCAGGCCCTGCGGCCCGGTCCTCTGCCAGCCGTAACAGCCCCTGCGCCCTTCCAGGCCCCAAGGGGCCACGGGCGCGTGTGGGGTGCCGCTGGCATTGCCCACGACGGCTGTTTGGTTGGCAATCCACCGCGGGTGGAGCAGCTGGGCATAGGGCTTCCCCTATTTAAAGCTTGGGGGTCGTTCGACCGTGGATGGACCGCACATCTTTATGCTCTGGCCCAGCCATCCGTGGCCTATGCCCTTCCGCGCCTTCATAGCGGTGGACGTGGGGGAGAGGGTCGACTGGGCCGCGCTCCGGGCCGAGCTCGCTGGCCTCGACAGGGGCATCAGGCCGGTCCGGCCAGAGCACCTGCACGTCACGATGCGGTTCCTCGGGGACACCGACGAGGGTCTTGTAGGGGACATCGAGCGTGCCATGCGCGCCGCCGTCGATGGCGTGCCCCCCTTCACGGTCGGCCTGGACGGGGTGGGCGCCTTCCCCACGCCCCGCAAGGCACGCGTGGTGTGGCTCGGGATGACGGGGGCGGAGCCGCTCGCGCGCATCGCCGCGTCACTCGAGCGGGACGCGGTGGGCATGGGCTTCAAGCCGGAGGGGCGCTCCTTCACCCCGCACCTCACGTGCGCGCGCGTCAAGTACATGGGGCCAGGGGACCGTCTCTTGGAGCTCGTCGAGAGGTGGAAGGGGCACCACTTCGGGGAGGTGCGCGTAGGGTCCATCGAGCTCAAGAGGTCGGTCCTGACGCCCCAGGGGCCCATCTACAGCACCGAGCTCGAGGTGCCGTTGGGGGCTGCCTAGCGCGCGTCCCCCGCCCGAGGGTCGCCTCCCGATGCTGGTCGGGGGCAACCGGGACGGAAGCCTTATTAGACCTCCTGTGGATGCTGGCTAGAAGGGATTGGTACTCATGCACCTCAGGGACTGGTCGTCGCTCGTCCTGCTCGGCTGCCTGGTCGCCATCGCAGCGCTGGCGGTCGTGACGGTGGCCGAGGAGGTCACCCCCCCGCCCATCGGCAACCTCTTCATCAACCAGCTCAACAGCCCGGCGACCATCACCCACCGCACCCTCTTCGTGAACGGGAACCTCATCATCGACTCATCGGGGTCGCTCACGATGACGGACTCCATCGTCACCATAAACTCCAGCGTCATCGTCAACTCCTTCGGGTCGCTCATGCTCATCAACTCGACGCTCAGGTTCAACTGCTCGCCCTCCGTCGACAACTTCCTCAGGGTCGCGGAGAGCGGCACGCTCACCGTCCGCGACAAGGACGCCAACCGGGACACCACAGGAGACCGCAGCATCATCACCTCGGTCAACCAGGTCAGGTACAACATTACCATCCAGAACAAGGCGAACCTCCGCATCTTCGAGTCCCTCATCACGAGGGCTGGCCGTCACTCCCTCATGGGGGACCCGCCGGAGGGCGTCCAGGTCAAGGCGGACAACGCTGAGATCCGCGGGACACGGTTCGAGCAGTGCTTCGCGGGATTGACCATCGACAGCGCGGAGAAGGTCAGGGTCTCGAACTGCACCTTCGACCAGTGCGAGTACGTCGGCATCTTCATGAGGGGCGCAATCGACGCGACCATCGAGGACTGCACCGTCACCCGGAGCCTCCGGTACGGCATGCTCATGAGGGGGTTCGCGAGCACGGTCACCATCAACCGGTGCGCGGTCTCGGGCAGCGCCGAGGCCGAGCTCGAGCTCATCACGCTCTCGGGCGACGGGATCCTGGTCAATGCCAGCACGTTCGGGCCTGGCCCGGGCTACGCCGTACGTGCGACGGAGGCCGAGGGCATCACCCTCGCGGGATGCACCATGACGCGGTGCGCCACGGGGCTCGAGCTTCTCCTCTCCAAGCTCACGGTCAGGGCGACGACCATCAGCAACTGCACCGACGGCCTCAAGGCGAGGAGCGGGACTTACACCCTCGAGGACGTCTCGGTCCTCTACACGACCGCGACGGTCGACCCGTCGGTGGTCGGCAACCTCACGTGCAAGCTCAAGATGCTGCTCGACCGCTCGCGGCTCGACCTCGGGCGGTTCCTGGTCGTCCAGACCGGCGGCGTCCTGAACGTGACCAACACCACGCTCTCGTTCAGGCTGTCGAAGGGCGCGCCCACGGGCGTGGTGGTCGAGGCCCAGGGGACGATGGGCATGGTCGACTGCATCGTGGACAGCCCCGTGTCGAGGCTCATGCTGTTCAGGTTGATGCCGCTCAGCGTGTTCGAGCTCATGGCGTCGACCATCTCGAACATAGGCTCCCCCTCCTCGGCCGACATCGACAAGGGCCTCTACATCGCGGGCGGGGGGCTCATCAAGGACATCGTCGTGCAGGACGGCGAGCTGGGCCTCGTCGTCGGCAGGACGCAGGCCAAGGTATCCGGCGTGACCGTGAAGCGGTGCCAGGTCGCCATCATGAGCGACGGCCAGGTCGGCCCGGGCGGCATGGTGGTGGAGCGCCTCGCGGTCGAGGACTGCCCGAGGGTGGCGGTGCTGCGGAACGACGGCTCGCTCACCATAGTGTCCTCCGACCTCGCCATCGGCCAGGAGGGGTTCAACCTGACGCGCTCGCTGCTAAACGTACGCGACAGCGCGATCGGGGAGCCCACCACGGGCGGCATAACGGCCCAACTAACGGGCAGGTCTATCATCAACTTCTACAACTCCACGTTCACCGAGCTGTTCGGCTGGGGCACGGGCGAGAACGAGGTCCGCGTGAACTGGTACCTCACGATGTCCCTCACCGTCCTGGAGCCTGCGGGCGCGCCGCTCGTGAACGGCACGGTCACCATAAGGAACGTGCTAGGGCTGGACGAGGTACAGGACCTCAGCACTGGCCCCTCGGGCCGGCCTCCGAGGGTCGACCTGCGAGAGCGGACCATCACCTCAGAACAGGTGGTCCACAGCACGCCCCACACCATCACGGTCTCGTGGGGCGAGGCCTCGGACGGGCTCGTGGAGGACATGGACAGTAACCGCGTCGTGGCCTTCGCGCTCGACACGACGCCGCCCACGGCTAGCATCACTGGCCTCGTCGACGGCCTCGTCTACAACGTGTCTGCCTTCCGCGTCGTGGTCGAGGGCACGGACCCGGTGCACCGCGTGGCCAAGGGGCCTTGGCGCCTCGCCATCCGCGTCGACAACGGGACCTGGGACGAGGTGATGACGACCGGCTTAGAGACCGCCTCATGGGCGTTCGACCTCGACCTCACCGACGGGCCCCACCTCGTGGAGGCCCTCGTGAGGGACGCGTCGGGGAACCGGGCCAACGCTTCGGTGTCGGTCAGGGTCGACACCACCGCCCCCACCATCTCCGTCCTCTACCCGCCCCCGGACCTCCCGCCCACGAACCTCACCTCGATGACCGTGATGGGCTCCACCGACCCAGATGCCGTGCTGACGATCGGCGGCGCCGCGGTCGAGGTCAGCCCGACCGGGACCTTCTCCCACACGGTTGCGCTCGTGGAGGGCACCAACAGCATCGTGCTCGTGGCCGTCGACCCCCTGGGCAACCGCAACGTCGTGCAGATGACCGTCACGGTCGACACGACGCCGCCCACGGTCGTGCTCGACCATGTCGACGAGATGACGAACGCCTCCGCGGTGCACGTCACAGGCACGAAGGAGAGGGGTGCCACCCTCTACGTGAACGGACCGCAGCCGGACCTCACCGACGCCGAGGCCTTCGACGTGCTCGTCGAGCTCGAGGAGGGCATCAACCAGGTCTACATCGAATCCGCGGACGGGGTCGGCAACAGCTGGCACACGACCCTCACCGTCCTCAGGGACTCGACGGCGCCCGCGCTCTCGGTCGTGCCGCCGCCCGCGCGGACGCGGTTCCCCGGCGTGACCGTCCAGGGGACCGTCGAGCCCGGCGCGACGGTGACTGTCAACGGGTTTGCGGTCACCAACCAGAACGGCTCCTTCTCGACCCAGCTCGACCTCCTGCCAGGCCCCAACGTCATCACAGTCGGGGCCGTGGACGCGCTGGGCAACTCGGCCGAGCCCGTGGTCCTCACGGTCACGCTCGACACCGTGGCGCCGGCGCTCACCATCACGTCCCAGAGGCAGGTATCGACCGACCTCGACCACACGGAGCTTGCCGGAACGTCGGACCCTGGCGTCACGGTCAGGGTGCTCGTGACCTACGGGGCCTACTCGAAGACGTACGTGAACACCTCCGACGCGGCCGGTCGTTTCTCCTTCAGGGTCGAGCTGCCCCAGATAGGCTCCCACTCGGTCATCGTGGCCGTCGAGGACGCCGCGGGCAACACGGCCTCCGAGACTCTGACCTACGTGCGGGTGTTCCCCGAGCAGCCCGAGCCCGATGGGGGCGACGACGGCTCCTGGCTCAAGGACAACTGGGTGTACCTGGTCCTGGCCGCGTCCATCCTGCTGTCGGTGGCCATCCTCCTCATCGTGGTCGTGCCGAGCAAGCGGCAGCGCGAGGCGCGGCGCAAGCTCGCCGAGGCCAGGGCGGCGAGGGCCAGCGAGGCCGCCGCCGCCGCGGCCGAGGCCGACGAGGCCTCCGGGGCGGCCGACGAGGCCGTGGAGGGGGAAGGGAGCGCGGACGAGGGTGATGAGGAGGGGCAAGGGGAGGTCGGGATGGTCGCGGAGGCGGACCCGGCGGCGACCGAGGGCGGGAAGCCTGAGGTTCCCGGCAAGGAGCCCGACCGCGGCTGGGAGGAGCAGCCCGACGAGGAGGAGGGCGAGGGCGAGGTGGACGAGGGTGCCGAAGAGGCCGACAAGTGAACCCTCCGTCGGCCAAGGCCGCTCCCGCCCACATCCCTGAGGACGGATCGCCCCGGCCCGTTTCCAATTCGCCCGATTGAAAATCTGGCATGAAGGTATTTATATGCTCCCCGTCGTGGACGAGCCTGGCCATTATCTGGAGCCCTGGAGGGTCGTTCGGGATGCGCGCCCTACAAGGTAACGCCTATGCTTTGCTGCTCGTCCTTGCCATGTCGGCCGTCGCGATCGTGCTGCTCTCAGGCGATGCCTCGGGGCAGACCGACCCTCCCGCCAGCGGGGACTGGACCGTCTCGGACACGACGCTGGTCAAGGACACGACCATCGACCTGCAGGGTAACCTGCTCGTCACCGCCTCTGGCCGCCTGACGCTCGAGAACGTGACGCTGCGCGTCTTCGTCACCGCGAACGGCGACCAAGGCATCGAGGTGGCCAACGGCGGCCAGCTCACCGTCCGCGACGGCGACGGGGCGAGGGCCACCACGGGGGACAACAGCGCCATCACGTCCCAGCCGACGTCGAACTCCCTCTTCTTCATCGCGCGCGCGGGGTCGACGTTGAGGCTCACCAACACTGCCATCACGCACTGCGGCTACGCCGCGGGGCCCACGGACCATCAGGGGATGTACATCTACACGACAGGCGTGCTCCTGCGCGGGGTGGACGTCCGCGACTCGCTGTTCGGCATGCTCGTCGACTCGGGGAGCGTGGACGCGCAGGGCTGCTCGTTCACCAACTGCACCTACCAGGGCGTGTTCGCCTCGTCCTCGAGGCTGGACATCACGGACTGCACCATCGCCGACTGCGGCTACGACGGCGTGCGCGCGACAGGCGGCACGACGGTCATCGACAGGGCCATCATCCACCACTGCCGGTGGGGCGTGATGGTCAGGACGTCGGCGGTCGTCGTCGTGGCCAACAGCACCGTGCACAGCAACGACGAGGGCATCGGGGCCGAGCAGGGCTTCAACGCCCTCGTCATCAACTGCACCGTCATGGGCAACACGTTCTACGCGCTGCACTTCGAGATAAACGGCCAGGTCGAGGTGCGGGATTCGACCGCCGGCAACTCGGAGAAGTCCGCTCTTTACGCCTTCACCAGCGTCGTCGTCAGGAGCTCGGGCACGACCTACCACTCCTGCACCTACGGGGTCAGGCTCAACCTCAATAGCCGCGCCACGTGCACCGGCGACCTCATCAGGTCGAACACGAACTCGGGCGCGCTGGTCGAGCAGTCCTCCCAGCTGACGCTCGTGGGGTCAGAGCTGCGCGACAACAGCGTGGGCGTGAGCGCGGACACGGGCACGACCGTGGTCGCATGGGCGAGCCGCGTCGAGTCCTCAGCCTTCGAGGCGTACAAGCTGACGGGGGCGACGCTGCAGCTCCACGACGGGACGGTCGCGAACTCGACCTCTCGCGTGGGCATCGCGCCCGACGGCACATCGTCGGCGACGTGGACCGTTCACCCTGGAAACCAATCGGCGCTCATCAACTGCGACGCGACGCTCACCGCGGACATGCAAGTCGCGGGCGCGCTTGCGCTGCGCGGGGCCACGTTGACCTTCAAGACCGGCGCCACGGAGCACAGGGGGCTGGTGTGCACCGGCGGCGCGCAGAGATGGGAGAACTCGACCATCGAGGGCACCGACCAGGCCTACGGGTTCAGGCTCGAGGTGCTCGCATCCACGACGGGCGAGGCATGGTTCCTCACCGTGGACGGCGCGGGCTGGTCCGAGGCCGCACCCTCCTCCGAGGGCGCCCACGTCGGCGCTGCCTTCGTGTTCCACAGGTGCACGTTCCGCAACTCGCTGCGCGGCGTCGTCGTGACGGGGGGCCCCGTGACGTTCGACAGGTGCACCTTCGCCGGCGACGACCTGGCCATCCGCGTGGACGGCGGCCAGGCGCGGTTCGAGAACTGCTCCATCACGACCTCCACCGAGACGGGCCGCATGGCGGGCGGCGCGGTCGTCGACCTGGTGAACTGCACCATCGACGCGGCCAGCTTCACGTTCTCGGACGCGCAGAGCCATCTCCGGGTCCACTGGGTCGTGCACGTAGAGGTCACCTACCCCTCGGCCGTGCAGGCCGCGGGCGCGACGGTCACCATCACGGACAGCAAGGGCGCCGAGGTCGTCGACCGCGTGGCCGACGCCACGGGCAAGGTGGTCGAGCTGCTCCTGACGCAGGCCATCATCTCGAGGGACTCGCGCGACGACCGCACGCCGCACTCGGTCGTGGCGTCGCTCGGGGGCGCGAGCTCCACCCAGGCCGCCGACGTGAGGGCGCATGCCACCATCAGGGTCACGCTCACGGATTCCGACTCGCCCGTCATCACGGTCACGTCGCACGTGGAGGGCGCCTTCGTGAGGTCGGCCACGCTCGTGCTCAGGGGCACGGCCGCGGACCCGAGCTCGCCCATCTACAACGTCATGGTGCGCATCGCGTCCCAGCCCTGGGAGGTCGCGGTGGGGAAGGACGTTTGGAGCTGGACGCGCGAGCTGCCGGGCGACGGGACCTACCCTATCTACGTGAGGGCGAGGGACCTGGCGCTCAACGAGGCCATCCTCCAGATCAACCTCACCCTCGACACCCGCGCCCCTCGGGTCTACGTCGAGTCGCCCCCCAGCCCCGCCAACAGCAGCACCGTGGGCGGCGGCACGGCCGACCTCGCCGGCTACGTCGACGACGCGACGGCGGTGGTATCCTGGGGCCTCGTCAACGCCACCATGGACGGCTCGAACTTCGCGGTCACCGTCACCCTCGTGCAGGGCGAGAACCTCATCGCCATCGTCGCGCGCGACCCGGCCGGCAACGAGGGCCGCATCATATGGAGGCTCATCGCGCAGCTGGAGGCCCCGCCCCTCAGGGTCGACCGCCCCGAGGACGGGAGGCTCTACAACACGCTAAGCATCATGCTCGAGGGCGTCACGCAGCCCGGCTCTCAGGTGCACTACACCATAGTGAACCGCACGACGTCACTGTACATGGTCATGGTCAACGCCCTGGGGAGCTTCTCGACCAGCCTGTCCGAGCTGGGCGAGGGCCGCAACGAGATCCTCGTCGTCGCGATCAACGCCGTCGGGAACGAGGCGCGCACGACTCTGTTCATCGACATCGACACGGTGGCGCCAGAGCTCATGTCCATCACGCCGGCCAGCGGGGCATACGTCGCGGTGCGCAACGTGGAGCTCAGGGGCACCTGGTCCGAGCCGCTGCAGTCGTTGCTCGTGCTGGGCCACGCGGCCACGCTCGACGGCACGAACTTCAGCCTGCTGATCCCCCTCGAGGAGGGCTCGAACAGCATCTCGATGGCGGCCACCGACGCCGCGGGCAACACGGCCTATGGGAACATGGTCCTCCACTGCGACATCGCAATCATAAAGCCCACGCTCAACGAGCTCCAGATCAACGCGTCCACGGGCGAGTACGAGCCCTACTGGACGAACCACCGTGACTACCGTCTGACGGGGAACACGGAGGCGGGCTCGACCGTCAGCGTGGGGGACGTCGTCGAGACGACCAACGCCCAGGGCCAGTTCTCGCTCTCGGTCGGGCTCGTGGACGGCCAGAACAGCATCGTCGTGCGCGTCGTCGACCGTGCCGGCAACACGTTCCAGCTGCCCATCACCATCGTGCTCGACACGACACCGCCCGAGCTCGTGGTCATCACACCGGTGGACAGGACGAAGACGGAGGAGGACAAGGTCCTGGTCCGCGGACGCGTCACGCCAGGGGACTCCGTCATCATCGGGAGCACCAGGCTCACGCCCGCGGACGGCGAGTTCGAGCTCGAGGTCGTCCTGGACTCCGGCATCGCGCGCATTCTCGTCACGGCCATCGACCGCGCGGGCAACGAGGCCCAGGAGTCGCGGCTCGTCTTCAAGGTGGCCGACACATCGGGCCTGACCGGCTACGGCATCCTCGACCGGAACTGCAACGTGCTCATGGTCGTGCTGCTCGTCCTCGCTGGTGCGTTCGCGGCCGCGGCCGCGGTGGCAGGCGTCTCCGAGGAGGAGGGCGCGAAGGACGAGCGCCGGCTGCGCGAGATACTGGAGGAGGACTCCATCAAGGTGGACAAGCCCCGACCCGAGCCGGTCCCCGGGGCCCTCGACTACGGCTACGACCCCCTGCAGGCCTACGTCCCCGCCGCCCCCGCCGAGGAGCCGGACGAGGAGTTCGTCTCGATGGAGGACTTCAAGAGGCAGCTCGAGGGCGGCAGCGGTGGCCAGCAGCCGTGAGGAGCGCGGAGTGCACCTCGTCGCGCCTCAGCCCAGCTCCTGGTAGAAGTACTCGCCCGAGGCCTTCTGGTCCTTGTCGAGCCGCGAGGCGCGCTTGTTGATGCGGGGCCGGTGCGTCTCGAAGTCGCGCCGGAAGGTGACGTCCGCAGCCTTGAGGAACCGGTTCATGCCGTCGCGCAGCCCGAAGGGGCCCGCACCGTGGCCGTGCACGGAAGACTCGCCCTCGAACACCATGATGCTGTCCGACACCAGGTCGATGAAGTAGACGTCGTGGTCGACGACCATGGCGCTCCTGCCCGACTTCTCCATCACGCGCCTGATGGTCTTGGCCGCCTCCATGCGCTGGTTGGAATCGAGGTAGGCCGAGGGCTCGTCGAGGAGGTACATGTCGGCCTTGGCGCTCAGGCACAGGGCGATGGCCACGCGCTGCAGCTCGCCGCCCGAGAGCGCGTCCACGGGCCTATGGTAGAGCCTCTTGAGCGCGAGGGGGGCCTCTATCTCGGACTGGAAGAACCCGCTCTCGAGCATCTCGCCGCGCTGCGTGAGCAGCAGCTCCTCGACGGTCCCACCGAAGTCGCCCTTGATGTACTGGGGCTTGTAGGAGACCCTGACCGATGTCTCGAGGCTGCCCTCGGTCGGCGTGGCGACCCCCGCCAGCATCTTGACGAAGGTCGTCTTGCCCGTCGCGTTGGGCCCCACGACGCCCACGACCTCGCCCTCGTGGATGACCCCCGCGTCCGTGGTGAGCTCGAAGCCCGTGAACCTCACCGCGAGGCGGCCGAACCTGACGACAACCGCGCCCGTCCACTCGCTCCGGGGCGGCCGGCTCTCGAACTTGATGGGACGGTTGCGGAAGCGGACGTTCTCCTCCTTGAGCATGCCCTCGAGGTAGACGTTGATGGCGCTCCGGACGGGGCGGGGGAGCGTCAGCACGCCGAACGCGCCCTCCTCGCCGTACATGAGGTGCACCTGTTCGGCCAGGAAGTCCAAGACGGCCAGGTCGTGCTCGATGATGACGACCTGCCGTTCCTCCGCCAATTCCTTGATGGCCTCGGCCGCGATGAGCCTCTGGTGGATGTCGAGGTAGGATGAGGGCTCGTCGAAGAAGTACACGTCCGCCTCGCGCACCATCGTGGCCGCTATGGCCATGTGCTGGAGCTCGCCCCCTGACAGGACCTCCATGGACTGGTCGAGCATCGGCTCCATGTGCAGGGTCGAAACGACCGTATCCAGGTTGCCCCGCTCGTCCACCTGCTCGAGGAGCTTGCGGGCCTTCCCCTTGTATATCTTGGGCAGCTTGTCCACGTACTGGGGCTTGAGCGCGGCTTTGATCCTGCCCTCCGAGAGGGGCTTGAGGTAGTCGTGCAGCTCGGTGCCCTTGTATATCTCGAGCACGGGGTCCCATGAGGGCTTGTCGGCGAGGTTGCCCAGGTTCGGCACGAGCGCGCCAGACAGTATCTGGAACGCGGTCGACTTGCCGATGCCGTTGGGGCCCAGCAGGCCCATGACGGTGCCCTTGCGGGGCATCGGGAGCCTGAACAATCGGAACCCGTTCACGCCGTACTGGTGCACGAGGTCGTGGTCCAGGGCCTCGGGGAGGTTGACAATGGCGATGGCGTCCCAGGGGCACTTGTTGACGCAGATGCCGCACCCGATGCAAAGGACCTCGGAGATGACCGCCTTCTCGGTGCGCTCCTCGTGGACGATGCACTCTGCCCCCTGCCTGTTGACGGGGCAGTAGTAGGAGCACTCCTTCCGGCACGTCTGGGGCCGGCATCGGTCACGGTCGAGGATGGCGATGCGCATCGGGTGCTGGCACAACGTCTGCCCCATAAAAGGCTTTTGCATGCCAAGGTTTTAACCGAAGATGCCGGCTCGACCGGGCGGCGGGTCACGGGCGATGGTCGGAATGCGCGCGAGTGCGGCCTCATCCAGAGGCGGCCCGGGGGGCCGGCCGGGGCCCAGGGCGTCCGACGCAAGGAAGGCCGGGAACCGGTCCGATACCGACGGTGGCAGCAATCCGCGGTCCAGCGCGTCTCACACCGTCTCGCATCGCCGGGGCGGCGGGACCAGTCCGAGCACGTCCCTGCCGCAGAGCGCGCACCTGTATTCGTGCATGAGGACCCGGCCCCCGCAGTCCGGGCAGGCCCACCTCGCCGCCTCCTCCTCGAGCCACCGGCGTATGCCGACCTCACTTACCCGGTGGATACTCGCGATGGTGTCGCGCCTGTACTCGTACCTGGGGTCGTCCGCGTGGGGTCTGAGGAGCTTCCCCCTCACCAGGTCGCAGGGATGGTCCGGGCACTTGCCGCAGTGGTCCAGGTCCCGCCTCTCGAAGCAGCAGGTCCTCAAGCTGCACGACCACTTGCTCTTTCTGGGCTGCCGCATATCGTCGGAGCCGCAACCCTTGCAGGTCCGTCCGAACGAGGGACAAACCCCGCAGTACACCCCGCACGGTGCCATCTCGTCGGGTATCCGTCCCATATGGCGGTGGATGCACGGGCGCGGTTATCTACATCGCTCCGACATCCCAACGACCGTCGTGGTCGCCGTCCGACCATCTCGAGGGCCGCCGTGCCCCCGGCCCCTCCGTCCTGTCGAGGATGCAAGCGCATCGCAACCGCCATGGGATGTCCCGGAGGGCCCCACCCGCGCTCACTGGCTGAGAACAAAAACTGGAAATTACGAGGCAGCCTTTATAAGCCAGCGCCCCGTTGGCACTTCCCAGGATGGGAGCATGTCCAGCGAACCTGTCGAGGACCCCCTCTCCGACGAGACCAACCGGAGGATACTCCTCCTCACTGCCAACCGGGAGCTCACCGGGCCGGCCATCGCCTACATGATGGACCTGCCGGTCGCCGACGCCTACAGGCGCGTCGCGCGCCTGATGCGGGCGGGCTATCTCACTGTCGCGGGATACACGGTGACGGAGCGCAACCGCGCGCACAAGGTCTACCGTGCGAAGCTCGACGGCGTCGAGCTCTTCTGGAGCCGCGACAGGCTGCAGATGCGCGTGCCGCGGAAGGGCGCGGGCATCGACGGCCTCTCCATCGAGGTCTACGTGCCGCCGGGGAAGAAGCAGCCGGACTGAGAGCTCCCCACCCCGTGGCGATTACATCTGCGCGTTCAGCAGGGATGCCGCTCCGTGGAGGCGGCCAAATCACGGGGCCGGCAGGCCAACAAATACCCCTGCCATGGTGGCAAGGGTCAGCTGGTCCTCATCAACCACCCCGTGCGGCCGATCGATGCGGGATAGCCCTTGCGGACCCTCACGCACTCGAACTCGAGCAGCAGGGCGCCGATGGTCGAGACGATGGGGTCATCGAGCGGTGAGGAGCCGCGGTCAAATGGCCTCACGATGATCCTGTAGTACTCCTTGGCGACAGGCACGCTGCGCCGGGGATTATCGAGGACGTGGCAGTTCAGGACCAGCAGTTGCCGGCCCACAGGATTGATGACGTAGCCGTAGCGAACCCTGGCCTCCACCGTCGGTCGAAGCTTGAGGAACTCCTTCGCCATGGGGAAGACCGTGAACCCCCTCGCGGCGAGCCTCTCGACCGCGAACCGCATGAGCCCGTCTACTGGCCAGCTCGCGGGGACCGCGAACTGGTAGGAAGAGGGGCCAATGGACCATAGCAGCCTCATTGTGGGCCAATCGACCCGCCCGAGCGTGATGGCGACCACCACGAAGAAGTAGAACACCATCACCAGCATCAGACCGAACATCGATTCTACGTCATCGATAAGAGACGCGACGAGGACAAGCATGCCGACGCCGACCATGGCAAAGGCTGCGATGGTCCGGTACATCATGTTCAACGAGCCCGACTGTCCAGGATACAGTTGGAATCTCTCGAATCGTGACCTTGGCAGCTTGACGCACCACCGACCCATGCATAGATGAGAGAGAGGGTATTTCAACATTGTCCAGAAGCCTCGACGCCCCCTCCCAGGGCGTGTCTTGCGGACGAGGGTGTCACGTGCCCCTCCTCAAATCCACTTCTCCCCCTTGCGCCTTCTGCGGCCTAGAACCTCGCTGCGACGCGCAGCCCCAGGGTGATCGACCTTGGCAGCCCCTTGCTCACCCTCAGCCTCTCGAACTCCTGGAGTAGGTCCCCCAGGGTCGAGACTATCGGGTCTCTTCCCGGTTGCGATGCCCATCCGTAGGGCCTGACCAGCAGGATGTAGTGCTCCGAGCCCAGACTATCGAGCCCACGGGCTTCCCGGGGCGCTACTCGGTAGTTCAGGACGAGCAGCTGCCGGTTGACAGGACCGATGACATAGCCGTAGCGCACTCGCGCTTCCAGTTCCGGCGGGAGCCCCAGGAACTGGGGGGCCATGGGGAACACCGTGAGGCCGCCCGCCACGAGCCTGTTAAGGGCGAAGCCAATCAGCCCGTCGACGGGCCAGGAGGACGGGATGATGAACCTGTAGTGGGACGGGCCCACTTTTTGTAGGCACTTCTCCAGGTCCTTGTCCTTCGCGCGCATAGCGATGGCCCACAGGGCGATGTAAGATAGGCTGAGCACCAGGTTCGTGTACTCGAATACTTTATTGTCATCGAACATCTTGGTGTCAAAGGCAATCAGATAGAATACGAAGCAGAGAATGGCCACATCGGCGACCAACCAAAAGGATTTACCGAAATGCCTTGTGTATCCGCTCACGCCAGGGTACATGGAACCTCCGATGGTGCCAGCGCATGGCGCCGGTCCCGCTCCAACGTCCTCATTCGACAATGGGTGAAAGGATATATCTCCCTTCCCCTCAGAACCCGTCACCGTCCATACTCCAGGCGCCCCACGTCAAGTACATCTCCGCAACCTTTATCTATCTCGGGTCATTTGACCGTCCTGCCATGGCGAAGGAGAAGAAGGGCGCAGGTTTCCAGTCCGCGGCCGGCCTCATCCGCTACTTCGACGCTGAGGACGAGACCGCGCTCAAGATCCCGCCCTACGCCATCATCGCGTTGATGGTGGCCACCATTGTCCTCATCTACGTCTTCGGCGTGCTCTACCCCGCTTGAACGGGCACGACCGCCGGCGCTCAGCACATCTCGCCCATCAGGTACACCCCTCGCGAGCCTACGATGCGCACGGGCACGACATGCCCCACGCGCGGCGCGCCCTCTCCCCCGTCGAGCACGACAGGGCGGTAGCCGCCGTCGCGCGCCATGAGGGTGCCGCGCTTGCCCACCTCGGTCACGAGCACCTCCGCCCGCTCGCCCACGCGCCGCTCCAGGGACGCGCGGGTGAGCTCCCCGCAAAGAAGGGCCGCCCTGCGCGTGCGGTCCTTGACTACGCGGCCGTGGGGCGCCCCGTCCATGCTGGCGGCCTCCGTCCCCGGGCGCGGTGAGAACGCCTTGACGTTGGTCACGTCTGGTCGCACGCGGCGCAGGAGGTCGAGCGTGCGCTCGAAGTCCTCCTCCGTCTCCGTCGGGAACCCGCAGATGACGTCGGTGTGCACGGTGACGCCCGGCACGGCCTCCCGCAGGTCGCCGATGAGGGAGGCGAACGACTCCGCGGTGTAGTGCCGCCTCATGAGCCCGAGAACACGGTCGCTGCCCGACTGCACGGGCACGTGCGCGAACCTGTACACCCGCGGCGCCACGAGCGCGTCGGCCAGGTCGGCCAGGATGGGCCCTAGGCTGTCGGGGTTGAGCATGCCCACGCGCACGCGGTGGTCCGCGGGGGCCTCCTCCACACGCGCGATGGCGCATACCAGGTCGGGCAGCCTCGCATGCCCCCCGAGGTCGCGCCCCCACACGCCCGTGTCCTGTGCGGTCAGCTGCACCTCTCGGAAGCCCTCGAGCAGCCAGCCGCGCACCTCCTCGACGACGTCCTCGATGGGCCGGCTGTGGAGGCGGTCCCACGCGAACCGCGTGATGCAGTAGGAGCACGAACCAAGGCAGCCGCTAGCGATGGGCACGATGGCGTCCGTCCTCTTGGACGGGTCGGGGATGCTGCCCGCATGGGTGGCGACCTCGGGCAACGACACGGGCTCGCGAAGGTGCTCGGGCCCGAACCGCCTGAGAACCGTGAGCACGTCACCAGGTTCCTGGCCCAGCACGACGGAGATGCCCTCGCGCTCGAGCGCGGCGGCCTGCTCCCGTTGCGCCCTCGGGAGGCAGCCCGCGAGCACGACGCGCCTGCCCGACGCGGCGAGCTCTCGCGCGCGCCTCATCATGTGCCTCTCCGTACGGCCGATGACGGTGCACGAGTGCATGACGACGATGGGGGCGGCGGACGCGTCCTCGGTCACCTCCATGCCCGCCTCCCCCGCGAGCCTCCTGGCCCGGCGGCTCTCGCCGTAGGAGAGCGTGCAGCCGTAGGCCTCGAAGGCGACGCGCATCGACGATGTGATGGATGGGTCGGATATCAAGCTTGGCATGGATGATTGGAACGGGAGGGCCATGCTCCCTGCGCGCAATCCCTCTAGAAGTCCAGCATGGCCTTGCTGTAGGCGCCCTTCAGCATCGAATCGTCCACGTGCGTGTATATTTGGGTCGTGGCCACGCTCGCGTGCCCCAGGATGACCTGGATGACGCGGATGTCCATCCCCTTGCGCAGGAGCGTCGTCGCGAAGGTGTGCCGCAGCACGTGCGGGGTCACCACCTTCTGGATGCCGGCGGCCCTCTTGTAGCGCTCGACGATGCGCTCGACGCTGCGGATGCTGATGGGCCCGCCCTTCTGGTTCGTGAAGACCACGTCGTGGTCCGGGGACGTCCGGACCGCGAGCCACCCCTTCAGGGCCTGGGCCGTCCTGTCCTCGAAGATGACGATGCGCCCCTTCCCGCCCTTGCCGGACTCCACGCGGATGACCCTCTCGCTGAAGTCGATGTCGTTGATGCACAGCGCGCAGGCCTCCGAGACCCGCAGCCCCGTGTAGCAGAGGAGCGTGAGGATGGCGCAGTCGCGCTCGTCGGCCTCGGAGGCACCGAGGAGGCGGTGCGTCTCCTCCTCGGAGAGGAACTTGGGCAGCGACTGGTTGCGCTTCGGCCGCGTGAGGTCGGCCGCGGTGCCGAGGCCAAGGTACTTGTAGAAATCCTGCAACGCCCGCGTCGCCATGTACAGGCTGTTCTTCTTGTAGTCGAGCTGCGTCGCCAGGTGATGGCGGTACGCGCTCAGGTCGAGCGCGGTGACGATGCTGGGCTCCTTGTTCACCCAGGTGAGCATGCGCTGGACGTGCCAGGTGTACTCCCGAATAGTCTTCGGGCTCCGACCCTCTTCCTGGAGGTGAGCCCGATAGGCCTCCACCGCCGAGTGCATCCCGGGCCCTATATAAACCTGGGGGATTTTAACAATATCTATCCCGTTTTTGGGACGTTCATCCAGTGAACTGTAGGGGAGGCATCCAGCGATTGTCGAAGGGGATGCTCATCCTATCTCACCCCAACTTGCCTGCCATGGAATATGCTGAACGCCAGCGCGATGGTCGTGGCCGCGGGGAGCGGGATGATATAAAGGAGCAGGACACCGGTGAGGTTGGAGCCCATGTACATGAAGAGCACGAACGCCCAGCAGGACGCGCAGCCGAGCACGTGGCCCATTGGCCACCCCCTGCGCGACGACAGGCCGAAGAAGAGCGGCAGGAACATCGCGAAGAGGACGAAAATCCCGCATACGGAGTACATTGCGCCCATGCCAGCATGCTCGGTGTTCTCGCCATAGTCGAACTCGGGAAGTACGTTGTTGGCCATAAGGAACGCGAGGACAAGAGCCCATGCGGTGTTCGCAACGAGCAGGTTTCCCACGAGCCTGTAGGTCCTGACGAAGAGGAAGCCCCTCCCGCCTTGGAACCACCTGTTGCCGATAGGCACGTACATCCCCATACGGGTGCGACATGCCACGGCCTGGCGATGAGCCTTTCGGTCCACGACACCAAGGCCAGCAGCGGAGGTCGAAACCCTTTTTACCTTTGGACCCCCTGGGTCCCTGCCATGGAGTTCGGGCTCGTTGGGAAGCCCAACGTGGGCAAGTCGACGTTCTTCTCAGCAGCGACCCTCGTCGACGTCGCCATCGCGTCCTACCCGTTCACCACAATCGACGCCAACCGCGGCGTCACCTACGTCCGCTCCAAGTGCCCGCACACCGAGATCGGCACAGTCTGCGCGCCCAAGAACTCCAAGTGCGAGGACGGCACGCGCCTCATCCCTGTCCAGGTCATCGACGTCGCGGGCCTGGTCGCGGGCGCGCACGAGGGGCGCGGGCGGGGGAACCAGTTCCTCGACGACCTGCGCCAGGCCAACGTGCTCGTCCATGTCGTCGACGCCTCGGGCGAGACCGACGGCGAGGGCAACATGGTCGGCGTGGGCGAGCACGACCCCCTAGAGGACATCGCCTTCCTCGAGGACGAGATCGCCTACTGGATAAAGGGCATCCTCGACCGCGGCTGGACCCGCGTGTCGAGGCAGATCGAGCTCGAGGGCGGAAAGCTCGAGGTCGTTCTCCAGGAGCGGCTCGCGGGCCTGGGCGTGACCGTCGGCGACATCATCCACGCGCTCAACCAGCTCGACCTCGACCCGCGCGTGACCAGGTGGTCCGCCGATGACATGCTGGAGCTCTCGAGGAGGGTCCGGGAGAGGTCCAAGCCCATCATCATCGCCGCCAACAAGGCCGATAAGGCCCCACCCGACATGCTGAGGAAGCTGCTCGAGCTGCCCGGCACGACGGTCATCCCGACGTCCGCCGAGTGCGAGCTGGCGCTGCGCCGCGCGGGGCGCGCGGGCCTCATCGCCTACCATCCGGGCGAGGACGACTTCACCATCGCCGCGCCCGAGAAGCTCTCCGAGGCGCAGCGCAAGGGCCTCGAGCGCATCCGCGGCTGCATCCAGGGCATGGGCGGCACGGGCGTACAGAGGGTCGTGGAGGAGGCCGTGTTCAACCTGCTGCAGAGCATCGCGGTCTTCCCCGTCGAGGACGAGACGCACTGGTCGGACAAGCGCGGCAACGTCCTGCCCGACGCCTATCTGGTCAGGCGCGGCTCGAACGCGAAGGACCTGGCGTTCATGGTGCACACCGACCTCGGCAACAAGTTCATCCGTGCCGTCAACGCGCGCACCCACCGTGTGGTGGGCGCGACATACGAGCTGCAGGACCACGACGTCATCAAGATAATGTCGGGGTGATGCGACGGCCGAGGGGGCGGCGGGCGGGGACGGCGCTGGTGGCGCTGGCGCTTGGGACGTCCGGCTCATCGAGGTGTCCTACGGTCGCCGCCAGGATGGCCAGGGCGTCACCATCGAGATGTACGGGCGCACCCGCGAGGGAAAGGCCATCACCGCCCTCTGGGAGGGGTTCGAGCCCTACTTCCACCTTGTCGAGCCAACCAATGAGGCGCTCATGGAGCTCATGCGGATGTCCAACTACCTCAGGCACGAGCCCGTGACGCTGTGGTACGAGGGCCGCGACCGGCCGTGCGTCCGGGTGACGGTGCGATTCCCGTGGGAGGTGCCCAAGTTCCGCGACAAGATGCAGTCAATGGGCATCGTCGTGCTCGCGGCCGACATCCCCTTCGCCATGAGGTTCATGTACGACCTGGACCTCGCCAGCTGCGTGCGCGTGCACGGACGCCCCGAGGAGGGCACGCGCGCCGAGTGGTACACAACGCCCCTCATCGTCCGGGCGGAGAGGCTCGAGAGCATACCGGACTTCAAGCCGCAGCTATGCATCATGAGCTTCGACATAGAGAACTCGCTCAAGGAGGACGACATCACAAGGCGCGCGGCCGTTCCCGGGGGGCGTGTGCTTTGCATCTGCCTCGCCGTCCGCACGCCCGAGGGCAAGCTCGAGATAGAGGCGCTCGCGGACGAGGACGAGGAGCGCATGCTGCTCTCGTTCCTGGACGCGGTCGAGAGGCACGACCCGGACGTCATCACCGGCTACAACATCGACGGCTACGACCTGCCTTTCATCGAGGGACGGTTGAAGGGCTACGGGAGGCCCATGAAGCTCGGGCGCGACCGCGAGGTGATGAACCGCGTCAACAACCGGTTCTGGAAGGCGCACGGGCGCATCGTCGCCGACGCCTGGTGGAACGTGAAGCGCGAGCTGAGGCCCAAGCGCGAGCGCCTCAACGACGTGGCCGAGCTGGTGCTGGGCGAGCACAAGCACGACGTCGACTCGAAGCGCATCGACCAGGAGTGGGCCTCCGACCGCGCGCGTGTGGTCGAGTACTGCAAGCAGGACGCATCGCTGGCGCTGCGCATCCTGGAGCGCATCGCGGTCCTCGAGAAGACCCAGGACCTCGCGACCGTGTCCAAGCTCCCGCTGGACGACGTCATCAACGGGCGCACCAGCCAGCTCATCGATTCCATCTTCATCCGCGCGGCGGACAAGGCGCACGTGGGCGTCCCGCTCACCAGGAGGACGCAGCGCGACACCAAGATAGAGGGCGCCTACGTCCACAGCCTCCAGGCCGGGCTCTACCACTGGATATGCGTCCTCGACTTCAAGGCCATGTACCCGTCCATCATCATCGCCAACAACATCTGCTTCACGACGCTCTCGCCCGAGGGCACCGTCATCACCCCCATCCCCGACGTCAAGTACGTCGACCACACCGCGCGCAAGGGGCTGCTGCCCGCCATCCTGGCCGACCTCATGGCGCAGCGCGACGCCATCAAGGCCAAGATGAAGGCCGCCAGCACGAACGAGGAGCGCGCCTACTACGACGGGCTGCAGCAGGCGGTCAAGACCCTCATGAACTCGTTCTACGGAGTGTTCGCGTCCGCCTTCTACAGGTTCACCAACCGCAAGATCGGCGAGTCCATCACCGCGTTCGCGCGCGAGAACATCAAGTCCGTCATCAACGACATCGAGGAGGAGGGGCTGAAGGTCATCTACTCCGACACGGACTCGGTCTTCGTCCAGTCCCCGCACGAGGGCGTGCAGCCCAACGTCGAGTTCGGCAAGGACCTCGCGCGCCGGTACACCAGGCACGGGGGCACGCTCGAGTTCCAGAGCATCCTCGAGCCCTTCTTCAGCCACGGCGTGAAGAAGCGATACGTAGGCAAGGTGCTGTGGCCCAAGGAGGAGCTGCTGGTCCGCGGATACGAGACGCGCCGCACCGACGCCTTCGACTTCCAGACGCAATCGCTCGAGGCCGTGTTCGAGCGCATCCTCTCTGGCGACATCCCTGGCGCCATCGAGGTCAGCAAGCAGTACGTCGAGCGCATCCGCAGGGGCGAGGTCGAGGTCGACCAGCTCGCCATCAGCCGGTCGGTCGGCGAGGAGGGCGAGTACGCCAACCCCGCGGGCCTTGCGCACGTGCAGGCCGCGCGCAAGCTCAAGGAGGCGGGCGAGGAGTTCGTGCCCGGCATGAAGGTGTCCTACGTCGTGGTCGAGTCCAGGGGGAAGGGCAGGCAGGAGGTCGAGCCCTTCTTCTCGAACAGGCCCTTCACGCACAAGGTCGACTACGAGTACTATGCGAGGCGCGTAGCGGGCTCCCTCGCGAGGGTAACCGAGGTGTTCGATTGGGACGAGGCCGCGCTGCTGCGCGGGACCAAGGTCACCCAGGTCAACTTCCTCTCCGGGGAGTTCGGCGGGGGCGGCGGGGAGCGGGACGCCAAGCGGGCCGAGGCCCAGCAGGAGGGGATCAAGCACCCCCTCGTCTCCAAGCGCGAGGAGGAGCCCGTCGTGGCCAAGCCCAAGGTCACGAAGGAGAAGCTCTCGCTCGACGACTTCTTCTGAGCCGAGGTCCGGCAGCGAGGGCGGTCCGATGCGTTCGCGCTAGTCGGCGCCCGGGATCGCGGCCGAGCCCCTCAGGCACGCGAACATGGCCGCGTGCTCCGGCAACGATATTCTCTTCCCTTTTTCTATGGAGTAATCTCCCCCACCGAGATGGAGGGCGGAATCTACCAGACCCTCGATTTCAACTTTGTCTTTCGAAAATGCTAATGCATCAGTTAATGGATCAAACTCCGTCAATTCATCTCTTGTCAATGTGACAACTCTGAAGCCAGTCTTACCATGAATTGAATTCGGTAATCTAATGAGTCTTTTAATATCTGAGGTCACAGGTTCATCCGCTTCGCCGAGAGTCCTAATGAAAATGTTCCTAAAGAAAGGTTTCCAAAATTCAGGACCAAGTCCTTCTGAAAAATCAATAGTCCCATTTATAAGTATTCTATCAATTGGTGAATAGCCAGCTACATCTTGCTTCAATAGTTCTTCAAGGAGATAAATCGCTTTTACACTATCCGTATTCCAATTGACCTTGATTCTCTCAACAGCTTCTGGTCTCTTTTTACTGTCCACAAGTTGCTTGATCTCCAAGAAAAACGCCTTTGCCTCACGAGTGACATCCCCTCTCCAGTTGCCCTCCGACTCCGAAGGCATCTTGAAGGTCTTTTTAGAATAACCGCGTCCGGTTGGGGATCTTCCTGACGCAATTACCACATCCGGGCTTGAAATTTCAAGGTATTTTGAGAGATCGACAGGATTTCCTGAAATGCGGTCAATGATTTCTCTTCTCTCGTAGCTGCCTAACTCAAGGACTCGATTATCTTCGATGTGCGCGTGGTAGCCCCTCCCCCCTGAGAAGACGATGTGCACGTCGTCCGCGTCGTAGCCGAGCTTGCCGATGAGCCACCTGTCCACCAGCTTGACGAACTCGACCTTGACCGCCGCAAGCATCTCGGCGTAGCCCATCTTGGCCGCGCCCTCCAGGTGGTCGGCGTCCAGGTCGAAGACGAGCGTCGCACCCTTCCACCCCTTCTCGGCCATCGTATGGGCGCCAGGGTCCTGGTAGAAGGCCGTCGAGTAGTAGGCGTGCCGCGGGGCCTGGTCGCGCAGGTACGCCTGCAGCTGGTCGCGCTTCGTGAACGCGAGGTGGCGCACCATGAAGCTCTTGTCGAAGAAGAGGAACGCCCACTCGCGCTTCGTGAACCTCGGTGGGAGGTCGAGCTGGGCGCGCGCGTAGTACTGCGAGAACCTGGACTGTACCCACCGGTTGGTCCTCGCGAGAGAACCCTCGTCAGCCACCATCGGGCTCCACCCCCTCGGAAGGTCCGGTCGTGGTCGCCTGCGTCGTGGCGACCGTCTCGGCACCTGCGTCGGTCGCCTCCTGCGCGGGGCGTTCCTTGTGGGCGCGCCGCTGCATCCTTTCGTAGTACCTGAGGGGGTGGCCCGCACGCTCGCACTCCTTCGCCCGCAGGCAGATGCCGTATGTGTTCATGGTGCTGCAGGAGGGTGGAGAGTACTTGGTGCCCGATATCTCCCCCATGATGTGCTTGACCTGGTATGTCGCGAGGTCCTCCCTGAAGTCCGGCGAGCCGCGGAACAGGTCGATGACGTCCGGGGTGTCGAGCCCCACGTGTGAGAGGAACGCGGTGAGCGCGAACCGTCCAACGTGCGGGACGTTCACGCCCTTCTGTATCTTGTCGAGCAAGTCGCGGATGCAGGGCGGTAGGTAGTCCAGCGAGAACTCGCCGTAGGACTCGCGCTGGATCGATGACCTCAGCGCCTCTACCCCCACGACGACCGCCTCGATGTGGGGCTTGAGCGCCTCGAGGATCTGCTCGTTGACGTCGAGGGGCAGCTCGGACTCGATGCGCTTGCGCAGGGCCTCCTGGAGGAGGCGGGCGTACCTGGTCCTGGCGAGGCGGACCCGGCCCCCGTGCAGGTCTTGGTTGTAGAGCTTCCACGCGCGGTCGCGGATGGCGGACGCGGCCTTGAGGTAGTCGGTGAAGTGCACCGAGAAGGTCTCCCCGACCTCCTCGAGCTCCGCGGGGAGCCCCAGCTCGTTCGTGCCGAGCTCGAGCAGGAACGCCGGTTCCTCCCCGGCCATGCGCTCACCGGCCTCCTCGGCCTCCCGGAGCGCGTGCCTCCGCACGAGCAGCAGGTCGCCCACCGCGCTCACGAGCATGCGGGCCACGGGATAGGACAGCACCCGCACGAACGCCTCGGGCTCGGTGTGGGCCGTCTGGTCGCCGATACCGCCCTCGGAGAGCGCGTCCATGACGCGCCTCGTGCCGGCCTCGACGACGCGCCTGTAGACGGGATTCGTCAGGACCTCGCCGAGAGAGACGCCCTGCTCCCTGACCCACTCCGACGACTCCCTCCTGAACGGGTACCGGGACAGACGGGCGTAGTCCACGGCTAGGGCCATGGCCTCCGCTTTTTATAAGGGTTCCCGGGGGGGGTGGCCGGGGGTGGCGGCGGGGCCGTCGGCGGGGCCGTTCCTCACTCGTTCTCGATGCGCGGGGCCAGGAGGTAGGTGACCTTGCCGTGGCCCTCGGCTATCTCGAAGTCCAGCCTCGCGGGGTAGTCCTGGCCGATGGCAAGGTTGATGACGCCCGCCGAGGGGACCGCGCGCACCATGTTCGCGAAGTAGTCGAGCGAGAACAGGCTCCTGACAGGCTCCGTGCACTCGAGAGACAGCAGAAGGTCCTTGCGCAGCTTGAGGCTCACGGAGTCGGTGTCGCCCTGCGAGCTGAGCTCGAAGCCGTCGGGCGAGGCCATGAGCGCGATGTGGTTGGAGATGCTCTCCGAGGCCTTGATGCCCTGCAGCAGCTCGCCAGCGGCGACCTTGACCTTTGCGGGGAGGTTGAGCTGCGGCATCTTGGGGTCGGACATGCCCATGGTGTCCACGAGGCTCATGTGGCGGGTGATGTTCTCGATGTGGAAGACGAGCTTGTTGTGCTCCTCGTCGTGGTTGATCTCCAGGACCGTGTCGGCCTTCGCGAGGTTCAGGACCTCCTTGACCTTGTCGATGTCCAGCCCGAGCTCGCCGGGCGAGGCCTCGAACTCGTCGAACGCCTCCTTTTCGAGGTTCAGGTCCACCATCGCTACGTGGGCGGGGTCGACCGCCTTGAGCGTCAACCCGTCCTTGGCGACGTTGAGCTTCACCTCGTCGACAAGGGTCGAGACGACCTTGATCACGTCCCTGAGAACATCCGCCTTGAGTTTGGCCTTGAACATATGCGAGAGCCTCCCCGGCTAGGTATTGAAGGGAAACAGTATGGAGGTAGAAAAAGGTTGCCCGAGGGGGTCGGTGAAGGTCAGAACTCGCGCCACTTGTGCCCGCACTTGGTGCAGGTGTAGATGCGCGTCTCGGGCTCGTCGGCGGCGCGCGTCTGGCGCAGTATCCAGTAAGCCTCGTTATGGTCGCACTTGGGGCACATGACCTTCGTCTTCGGCAGCAGCTCGTACTGTTCCTCGACCACGACGCGCTCCTTCTCCATCTTCTCGGTCGTGATGGGCGAGGCCTTCATCGCCTCGTCGGGCGCCATGGTGGTGTCGCACCGGCGGCAGCGGAGCCTGCCCTCCTCCGGGAACATGAGCCCCTTGCACTTCGGGCAGAACATCCACCTGGACCTCCTGGCCCCCGAATGGATTCGGCCTATTTAAACGCTCTTGCCAAACGGAGATGGCCCACATGGGTCGAGCCAGCACGCTCTGAATAAATCGGAAAGTATAACTATCCACCTGGAAATATCCCCGATGTCCTGACCAGAGGTCATGAGGGTGGGAGATGCCGGGAGAGGAGGAGCCCAAGCGGAGGGTCCATAGGCCGGTGGCCGTCCCGCTCATCGTCGCCCTCGCGGTATGGCTCGTGCTGCTGCTCCTCTACGCGTTCCCGGACCTCGTCCCGCCGACGAAGCTCAGCTTCGAGGGGTGGCAGAACGTGGGCAACCTCGTCCTGGCCGCGATGATCTTCTGGGCAGCGCTCTCGAGGTTCACCTTCGCCCCCGTGGAGGGGTCGGGGGGGACCGAGGCGCCTGGCAAGGCGAGGGGCGAAGAGGCGCCCCTCGAGGCCGAGGTCGTCCCCGAGCCCATCGGCAAGGACAGGGCGGTGGCGGACCGCCCAAAACCGAGGGCGGCTCCGAACGCCGCCGCGGAAAGGGTCAAGGCGGTCGCTGAGCGCGCCAAGGGCGTAACGGTCGCGCCCGCCACGGGCACGGAGGCGGAGCCCCCATCGAAGCCCACCGTGGCCGAGGATGGCGTGCGCGTCGTGGAGTGGCCTCCCAAGAGGGCGGGCGGGGTCTACTCCGATACGCTCGTGCAGGTCGACTACGACCTCGTGCTCAACACGCGCACCGAGCTGGGCCGCGTCTGCGGGAACTGCGAGGGCCTGCCCGAGTGCAAGAGGCGCGTCGGGGGGCGGCTGCCCGACGACGCCTTCGAGTGGAACTTCGAGTGCAAGGAAGGCCTCAAGCGCGAGCTCGCCAAGGTCCGGCGCGCCAAGCAGACCGAGGCCATGGCAAAGGCCGCAGCGCCCGCGCCCGAGGTCGCGCAGGCGGTCGAGGCGAGGCCCGTCGAGGTAACGACGCCCGCCCCCGAGCCCAAGCCCGAGCCAAAACCGGAGCCCAAGCCGGAGCCCAAGCCGGAGCCCAAGCCCGAGGCGAAGGCGGTGCCGGAGGTGGCGAAGATCCCGCCCGAGACGAAGCCCCCGGAGCGGCCTGCTCCCCCGGGGCACATCTACGCGGTCCCACCGGCAAACAAGGTCGAGGCTGAGAAGCCTCCACCGGAGAAGGCCGCAGAGGTCACGGCGACCGTACCCGCCTCGGATGCGAAGCCTACGGCCAGGCCCGTCACACCAGTGCCCCCCGCGACCCCTGAAGAGGAGCTGGAACTGGAGCCCGATGAGACCGCCGCGGAGACGGAGCTGCCCGCGCCGGCCGAGGCGAAGCCGAAGCTGCGGAAGAAGGTCCTCAAGCGCAAGGACTGAGCAACAGCGCTCCGACGGCGCAGTCCGTCACCGGTGGCGCTCCCCTGGTGTCCCCCCATGCGCCCTGGATTTGCGTCGAGGACGCCGGTCAACCTTATATAGTAGGAGCGCATTCCGACGGCTACCACCAGTCGAGGTCATGCTATGGCACGAATGCATACCAGGCGGCGCGGGCAGTCGGGTTCCAAGCGCCCCTTCGTCACTGAGAGCCCCGAGTGGGTCCCCCTCACCAGCAAGGAGGTCGAGGAGAAGATTGTCGAGCTCGCAGCCCAGAAGCTCTCGACGAGCCTCATCGGCATCCGCCTGCGCGACGAGTACGCCGTGCCATCCGTCCAGCTCCTGACGGGGAAGACCGTCACCAAGATACTGGCGGAGCACAAGGCCGCGCCCGAGCGGCCCGAGGAGCTCATGAACCTCATGCGCAAGGTCGTGAGCCTCCAGGCCCACCTCGACCACAACCCCAAGGACAACCACAACACGCACGCGCTTCACCTCACGGAGTCCAAGATACGCCGCCTGGTGCGCTACTACAAAAGCGAGGGCAAGATCCCTGAGGACTTCGAGTACTCGATCGCTAACGCGAAGCTCCTCGTCGAGTGAGCACCCTGGGGGGGCAAGCCCCGTGGCCGACCTCGAGGCCGTCGCTGGAGGCGCCCTCGCGGCCGCATTGCGCGACGCCGCGGCCTTCGTCACAGCAACCCCGCGGAACCTGGTCCGGGTCATCTCGCACCATGACGTCGACGGCATATGCGCGGGCTCCATCGTCACCGCATCCATGCTGAGGGCGGGCCTCCGCGTCCACACGAGCTTCATGGACAACCCTGGCGACGGGGAGCTCGCGCGCATCTCCGCGGGCACGTGGGACGTAGCGGTCGTGAGCGACATGGGCTCTGGTCAGATGGCCGAGCTCGGGGGCATGGGCCGTCCGATGGTCGTGCTCGACCACCACATGAAGCAGGGCGGCGAGAGGCCCGCGCACGTGCGCGAGGTCAACGCGGGCGACTTCGGCTACGAGGGCGCCAAGGACGTCTCTGGCGCGGGCATGGCTCTCCTGTTCGCGCTCGCCGTCGGCGGCGAGGCCAAATGGGACCTCGCCCCGCTCGCGCTCGCGGGCGCCATCGGCGACATGCAGGACGTGGGCGGGTTCCGTCGGCTCAACGCGGCCATCCTCGCAGAAGCCACCCGGAGAGGCATCGTCGAGCACCGACCGTCCATCGCCATCTCGGGCCCCACGGTCGCGGATGCGCTCGCGCGCTCCAACGACCCGTTCCTCAAGGGCGTGAGCGGGCGGCCCGAGGGAGCGGCCGAGCTCCTCGCCAAGCTGGGCATCGACGGCGGCAGGCCGGTCGAGGCCCTCTCGCCGCAGGAGGTCCGCGCGCTCGGCTCGTTCCTGGTCACGAAGCTGGTGGGGCAGGGCGCCCCGGCGCGCAACGCGCAGCGCGCAGTGCAGGAGCGTCTGCGATGGGTCGCGCGAGGCGTGTGGCTCGACGACTTCTCGCACGAGGTCAATGCGGCCGGCCGGCTCAACAAATCGGGGGTCGGGGCCGGGGCCTGCCTGGGGCACCCTGCCCACGTGGAGCTGTGCAGGAGGGCGCGCGAGGAGTACAGGACGGACGTGCGCACCGGCCTCGTCGAGCTCGAGCGCAGGGGCACGACCCGCATGGGCCACATCCAGTGGTTCGATTCACCCGCGGGGCACGTGTCGGGCTCGCTCGCGGGCCTGGGCATCATCTACGTGCTCCCCAAGGACGCGCCGGTGCTCGCCCTGTTCCCGACCAGCACCGAGCTCAAGGTCTCCGCTAGGGGCACGGACGAGCTGGTCGCTAGGGGGCTTGACCTCGCGCGCGCGATGGAGGTTGCCGCGGGCGCGGTCGGGGGCAGGGGCGGCGGGCACCCGGTCGCGGCGGGCGCGACGGTGCCGCTCGTGGCGAGGGAGCCGTTCCTCGCAAGGACTGACGAGCTTGTGGGGGAGCAGCTCGCGAAGAGGGCCGCGTAGTCCACCGTGTGGTCTGGACGACCATCGTCGTCTTCCTTCCACTCCAGATGTGCGCGGCTAGGCTCGTGAGGAACTCGATGGCCATTGCCGTGACCACCATCTAGGGACCCGACGTTCACTGCTGCTGCTCCTCGCCCTCGTCGTACTCCCCGTCGTCGTAGCCATCGTCGGTTGCGTCCCCGCCCTCCGCTCCGCCGTAGTCGTCGCCGTAGAGCGCCTGCTGCTCGGGCGTGAGCGCCGGGCCCGCCGCGGCCTCGGGTGCGCCGCCCGTGGCATATGTCTCCACAGGGGGCGCGGCCTCCTCGAAGTCGGCGCCGTAGATGGAGCTGTAGAGGTCCTTGTCCACCTCGGGCTTGGCGCGCAGCACGAACACGTACGCGACCGCGATGATGACCGCCACCACGATTGCGATGATGAGGCCGTAGGCCGCGGCGCCCGTTATGAACGGCGGGGGCTCGGGCTTCTCGGCGACCGTGACGTTCACGCTCGACACGTCGTTGGTGTTGAGGGACTGGAAGTCGTAGGTGATCTGGAACTCGATGGTGTGCGGGCCCGACACGTTGGCGAACCAGAAGACGGGCGGGTTGGTCGCGGTGTAGGGCCGCTCGCCCACGACGTACTTGTCGCCGACGGCGATGGGCGAGGTCGTGAAGTTGAAGAAGTTCCACCTGACCGTCTGCTTGGTCTTCGCGTCGAAGTAGACGTCGTAGATCTTCACGAGCACGCCGTTGATGAACCTCGTGCCGGAGTTCTCGACGCGGAGCTTGAAGGACATGTTCGCGCCCTCGTTGACCTTGATCTCCGACTGCACGGTGTCGGTGCCGTCGGCGCTGACGTAGGTCGGGATGGGGGGCACGCGCGCGTCGAGGTTGAACACCTCGAAGTCCAGGGGCACTATCTTGACGGGTCTGACCTTGTCCTGGGAGGAGGCGTTGACGAACAGGGAGTAGATGCCCGGCGGGAGGGTCTGGGGCACCTCTATGCGGACCTTGACGAGCTTGAGCTCGTCGCGCTTGAGCAGCGTCGTCGTCGGGGAGACGGTCACGCCGACCTGCGGGTTGACGGCCCAGCCCCAGATGTCGATGTTATCGTCGCCGTTGCCGAAGTTCTTGACCTCGAGCGGGATGTCGATGTAGTTCTTCTCGTAGGGGTTGACGCTGCGGCGCGGCTTGATGATGTTGGGCTGGGCGATAGGGGAGTCGTCGTCTGTGATGGGCAGGTCGAGGTACATCCACTCGATGCGGTAGAACTGGATGATGTCGATCCTCAGGTCGAACCTGGAGAGGGCGTCGGAGCGCGCGGACTCCGCGAGCACGGTGATGTTGTAAGAGCCGATGGGCGCCTCCTCGAAGGTCGAGGGCACGATGATGCGGATGGAGACGCGGGCCTCCTCGTTCTGCAGGAGGGAGACCTCAGGTGGCTGGACGTACATGAGCCACTTCGACGGTACGTTCTCCAGCTTCACGGTCATCGAGTCGAGGCCGTTGCCGGCGTTCTTCACGAACACCTCGAAGTCCAGGATGCCGGAGGGGTAGGTCTGCATCTGGGACTGGGGGGAGCGGAGCGCCACCTTGTAGAACTGGCCCACCTCGAGCTCGAACGACTTGGTGACGATGGACAGGTCGGGCGATGAGGAGGACACCTCGGCCGTGAAGAAGTAGACCTTCTTCGGCGCGGCATCCGGTACCTTGACGATGTAGGCCACCAGCGAGGTCTCGTTGGAACCGACGGGGGCCTGACGGGGGTTCGCGGACGCGATGAAGTCCTTGTTGAGCTCGTCGTCCCAGATGGGCTTGATGTCGAAGGTGTCCAGGCCGTTGCCCTTGTTCCAGATGCGCAGCTGGAACTCGACCTGGTCCCCGGGCGAGCCCTCCTTCTTGTCGGGGCCGTTGATGTAGACCTGGAAGTCGAAGAACTGGAGCGACTTGAGCGACGTGAAGGCCGGGGGCATCTGCTTGGTCTGGTTGTACTCGGAGGTCGCGTTGACTATGATCTGGCACGTGACGTCGGCCTTCTCTTCGGCCGGGATGTTGACCTTGAAGTCGATGAGGTAGGGGTGCTTCTTGCCGGGGTCGGGTGTCATGTTCGGCGTCCAGCCGAACTCGTCTATGCCCGTGCCCTCGCGCCTGATGGTCCAGCCGGCGTCGGACCTGGAGGATTCGTACTGGATGAGGAACCGGTCCCTTCCATTGCCGGTGTTGAACAGCGCGAACCGGACGGTGATCTGTGATGGCGGTATGGCGGCGAAGTAGCCCTCCGGCGGCTCGTTGAAGATGGAGATCTCGAAGGATGCGAACTGGGGGATGATGACGCCGTAGTCGTGGCTCTGGTTGCGCTCGGCGGCCTTCTTGGGGTAGCAGTTCGTCGTCATCCAGAAGGTCTGGTTGAGCTGGTTCTGGGGCGGTGTGACGGTGAGCGTGACGTTCGCGCGCTCGCCCCTCTGGAGCATGAGCTCCAGCTCGTTCGTGGACGTGCGGACGCCCGCCTTGGTCGAGGCGGAGAGGAAGTGCTGCCAGTAGAGGGGCTCGTTATGGATGACGATCATGACCTCCTCGGAGAGCAGCGTGCCGGTGTGCTGCACCGAGTAGTTGAAGCTGATGGGGTTCAGGCCACGCGCCATCCGTACGTATTCATCGTCCTTGAACGTGAGCTTGATGTCGTACTCGGCGGCCGAGGCCGTGGACGAGAGGGCGATTGCAAGGCATGTGGCCGCGAGTGCGGCTAGCAGCACGAGTAGGGCGAGCTTGACGGTCCTCTCCATGGTCAACACCCAGATGCGCCAATTGTCCCCGGGACTATTGGGTCTTCATTATATAACCATTATGGTGCCAGGTCGAACTGGCGAAGGTCACTGCGGCCTGGCCGATTGGGGGGGGTGCGAGGTGGTGGGAAACCTGATATGGCCCCAACGAGTTACCCCCATCCCTGGCCCCAGGTGAGGAAGATGCCCGTGGACGAGCGGATAGAACTGATGCGCCGGATGAGGGAGGAGGCGCTGCAGGGCGGAGGCCCGGAGCGCATCGCGGCGCAGAGGAAGAAGGGCAAGAAGACCGCACGCGAGCGCGTGGTCGAGCTGCTGGACCCCGGCACGTTCGTGGAGCTCGACATGTTCGTCACCCACCTCAGCCACGACTTCGGCATGGAGAAGAAGCGGTTCCTGGGCGACGGCGTGGTGACGGGCTACGGCAAGGTCGACGGCCGGGACGTCTACGTCTTCTCGCAGGACTTCACGGTCTTCGGCGGCTCGCTCGGCGAGATGTTCGCCCAGAAGATCACGAAGGTCATGGACCTCGCCATGAGGAACGGCGCGCCCGTCGTGGGCATCAACGACTCGGGGGGCGCGCGCATCCAGGAGGGCGTGGTCTCCCTCGGCGGCTACGCCGAGATATTCTTCCGCAACGTGATGGCCTCCGGCGTGGTGCCGCAGATATCCGCCATCATGGGCCCGTGCGCGGGCGGGGCCGTGTACTCCCCCGCGATGACCGACTTCACCATCATGGTCAAGGGCACCTCGCACATGTTCATCACCGGTCCCGAGGTCATCAAGACCGTCACCGGCGAGGAGGTCACCTTCGAGGAGCTGGGCGGCGCGATGACGCACAACGCCCGCAGCGGTGTGGCGCACCTCGCCGCCGACGACGAGGCCCAGTGCCTGCTGATGATACGGCGGATGCTGTCGTTCATGCCCTCGAACAACCTGGAGGAGCCTCCCAGGGTCGAGTGCACGGACCCCGTGGACCGCATGGACGAATCCCTCAACGGCATCGTCCCCACGGACCCCAACAAGCCCTACGACATGCGCGACGTCGTCACCAGGGTGGTGGACGACGGGGACTTCTTCGAGGTCATGCCACACTGGGGCGGCAACCTCATCATCGGCTTCGCGCGCCTCAACGGCCGCGCGGTGGGCATCGTGGGCAACCAGCCCGCCGTGCTCGCGGGCACGCTCGACATCGACGCCTCCACCAAGGGCGCCAGGTTCGTCCGGTTCTGCGACTGCTTCAACATCCCGCTCATCACGTTCGAGGACGTGCCCGGCTTCCTGCCCGGCACCGCGCAGGAGTACGGCGGCATCATCCGCAACGGTGCCAAGCTGCTCTACGCCTTCTGCGAGGCGACCGTGCCCAAGCTCACCGTCATCACGCGGAAGGCCTACGGGGGGGCCTATGACGTCATGTGCTCGAAGCACATCCGCGCGGACTTCAACCTCGCATGGCCATCGGCCGAGATAGCGGTCATGGGCCCGGACGGCGCGGTCAACATCGTCTTCCGCAAGGAGCTCGACGAGGCCAAGGACCCGGAGGCGCGCCGCCGCGAGCTCGTGGCGGACTACCGCGAGAAGTTCGCCTCGCCCTACATCGCGGCCCAGCGCGGCTACGTGGACGACGTCATCGAGCCCAAGGAGACGCGGCCCCGCCTGATAAGCGCGCTCGAGGCATGCGCGACCAAGCGCGAGGGCCGGCCCCCGAAGAAGCACGGGAACATCCCGCTGTGAGGAGGCAAAGGACATGCCCAAGTCCAAGCCGCAGGTCCACATCACCGACCTGGTGCTGCGCGACGCGCACCAGTCGCTCCTGGCCACGCGCATGCGGACCGAGGACATGCTGCCCATCGCCGACAAGCTCGACCGCGCGGGCTACTGGTCGCTCGAGATGTGGGGGGGCGCGACCTTCGACAGCATGATGCGCTTCTTGAACGAGGACCCGTGGGAGCGCGTGCGCAAGCTCAAGGCCGCCATGCCCCACACCAGGATGCAGATGCTTCTGCGCGGGCAGAACGTCGTGGGCTACCGCAACTACGCGGACGACGTCGTGCGCGAGTTCGTCAGGCTCTCGGCGCGGGCCGGCATAGACGTGTTCCGCGTATTCGACGCGCTCAACGACCCGCGCAACATGTCTACCTCCGTGGAGAGCATCAAGGAGGCCAAGCGCTGGGTCGAGACGACCATCTCCTACACCAAGAGCCCCGTCCACAGCGTTCCCGCCTACCTCAAGCTCTCCTCCACGCTCGTGGAGATGGGCGCGCAGAGCATATGCCTCAAGGACATGGCGGGGCTCATGGACCCCAACGACGCGTACGAGCTCGTGCGCGCGCTCAAGCGCGAGTTCCCCGACGTCCTCGTGCACATGCACTGCCACTACACGTCGGGCATGGCCTCGATGTCCTACCTCAAGGGCGTCGAGGCCGGGGCCGACATACTGGACTGCGCCATCTCATCGATGTCCATGGGCACGTCCCACCCGCCGACCGAGGCGATGGTGGCCGCCCTCGCCGGCAGCGACCGCCCGACGGGCATGGACGTGGGGCTGCTCAAGGAGATATCCGAGTACTTCCGCAGCGTGCGCAAGCGATACACGTCCTACGAGAGCGCGTTCACGGCGGTCGACCCCGCGGTGCTGCAGTGGCAGATACCGGGCGGCATGATATCCAACCTCTCCAGCCAGCTCAAGGAGCAGGGCGCGCTCGACCGGATGGAGGAGGTGCTCGCGGAGGTGCCGCGCGTGCGCGCAGAGCTCGGCTACCCGCCGCTCGTCACCCCGAGCTCTCAGATCGTGGGCACGCAGGCCACGCTCAACGTGCTCATGGGCCGCTACAAGATGGTGCCCAAGGAGACGGCTGCCTACGTCAAGGGCCTCTACGGCCGCCCGCCGGGGCCCATCGACCCAGAGGTCCAGCGGCTCATCATCAGGGACGAGACGCCCATCACGGTGCGCCCCGCCGACCTGCTGGAGCCGGAGCTGCCGAAGCGGCGCGCAGAGCTCGAGAAGCGGGGATCCCCCTTCAGCGACGAGGACCTCGTCTCGCACGCGCTCTTCCCCCAGGTCGCCATCGAGTTCTTCGACAAGCGCGACCGCAAGGAGCGCCCCAAGGTGGAGCTCGCTGCCATCGCGGCGGCCCTCGCGGACGTGCTGGGCGTCCAGGAGGAGGCCGTCAAGGCGCGGCCCTGCCCGCCCCCGAAGGCGTCGGGCGCCTGGGCCGTGGCGGCGAGGCGGGACCTGACCGGGGGCCGGTCCGACTCGTGGAGGTACTGACATGCGCTTCTCGGCCAAGGTCGACGGCGGCGAGCACACGGTCATCGCGGGCGCGGACGGCACCGTGGCCGTGGACGGGCAGGTCCTCTCGGCCAAGCTCACGAAGCCCTCGGCCGACCGCCGCGTCGTGACGGTCGCGGAGAAGAGCTACGAGGTCCGCATCGTGGAGGGCTCCGCCGAGAAGGGCGAGTTCCTCATCGAGCTGGGCGGCGAGCGCATCCGGGTCGCGGTCTCGGCGGTCCAGAAGGGCGCGACGTTCAGGGCCGGGGGCGCGGCGTCGACCGCGGCCGCGACCGCGGCCGCCGCCAAGGGCGCGGCCATGGCCGCTGCGGACGCGGCGGCCGAGGGCGTGAGGGCCCCGATGCCCGGGAAGGTCGTCGAGGTCTTCGTCGAGGCCGGCGACAAGGTGGACGCGGGGGACGTGGTGCTCATACTAGAGGCCATGAAGATGGAGAACGAGCTCAAATCCCCGCGCAAGGGCACCATCAAGGCCGTGACCGTGAAGAAGGGCGACCCCGTCGCGGGCCAGCAGATGCTGGTGACCCTGGAGTGACGGCGCCTCAGTGAAGCCACATGGGGAGCGGCTCGCCGTAGCCCGCGAGCGCGGCGCCCGTCGTCGCGGCCGCATCATAGGTCGTGGCCTCCAGCATCCCGAGGGATGCATCGACCGCGCGCACGCATCCCATCTGGGCGAGAGCGGAGGCGGCTTGCGCGCGCACGCGCGAGAGGTAGGCCGTCAGCCGGTCGGCCTGGCCGCGCCAGCCGTCGGCGGGCGCGGGCGCGCACTGCCCCGGGCCGCAGCCGCCGCACAGCTCGCAGCCGACCGCGATGCGCGGCGCGGTGGACATCACAACGAGCCGCGCGCCCAGGGCGAGGGCCTTGGCGACCTCGAGCCCGTCCTTGAGTCCACCGCCGACGGCGAGCAGCGGCGCGGGCGAGCCCTCAGGCGCCCTCGCGCGCCCGACCGCGCGCCTGGCGGCGGACACCGCAGCGGGCGCGTCCGGTCCCGCGACCCACCGGCGCAGGGGCGAGGCCCTGGTCCGACCGTGCACGAGCACGCCGGAGGCACCGGACGAGGCCGCGGCGCGCAGCGCCTCCTGTGACGCGCCTGGTCCCACCCCTACCCAGATTTCGGCCGTCGGGGCGAGCGCGCGCACCGCGGCGACCTCCCCCGAGAGGGAGCCCTTGGCGTCGATGGCGTCCACGGGGCGCTCGACGATGCCGGACAGTGTCACATCGGCGAGCCGCAGCTCGACCACGGCCGCAGCGCGCGCGGCCTCTGCGGTCGCGGCCGGCCGCCTGGGGCCCAGCACGACCCAGAGCGGTACCTGGAGCTCTCGGGCCAGGTCGAACAGGTCGGGGCCTGGGTCGGCGAGCCGCAGTGCGGCGCCAGTCCTCGCGGCCGCCTGCAGCATCGCGAGCCTGGCCTGGGGCGAGAGCTGGCCGTGGCTGCCGTCACAGAGCACGATTGGGAGCTGGACCGACCTGGAACCCTCGCCCGGACCCAGGGGCGAGCGCAGCTCCACATCGTCAGGGGCCAGCAGTGGCCGCGCGGCCCCGCCGGCGACGGACGCCAGTCGCAGCACGTCCCAGGGGGATGTCGCGGTCGTGGGCGCCCTTCCCAGCACCTCGTCCACGGCATCCTTCCAGGTGGCGTCCAACTCAGACCCCCCTGCCCTTGAGCTCCTTGGTGAAGCTCTCGAACCGATCGGAGGCGCTGCCAGTGGGTGTGGACCGGTCCACGGCGGCCTCCGTGGCCACCGTCACCCCCGCCTGGGCCTGCGCGGCCCTGGCGCCAGGCGCCGCGGGCCTCTGCTCCCCCTCGAACGGCATGAGCCTCACCAATCCCTCCGCGAGCTTCCTGGCATCGGCCATGCCCATCTCCCCTAGGGCCGTGGCGAGCTCGTCCACCTCCGAGTGGGTGAGCTCGACCTCGACCATGCCCGCCGCGCCCGCGGCCGAGCCGCGGGGCACCAGGAGCCTGGCGGGGGGAGATGGTGCCCTTGGAGGTCGACCGTCCGGCCTGGTCAGGACCAGCGTGCCCCCCGACATGCCCAGGCCGGCAGATTCGCCCACTGGCCCATCCAGGACGAGCAGACCGCCGGTCATCATCGCGCCCGCCAGGTCGCCCGCCCGGCCCTTGAGCCTCCCGCGCCCCCCGGCCATGTGGCAGCAGAGGCCCCTCCCCACGGCGCCCTCGACCACGAGCGTCCCGCCCAGCATGGTGGTGCCGGCGAAGTCGCCGGCAGAGCCCGCCAGGGTCACCTGGGGCCCGTCCAGGAACGCAGCCAGCCGGTCGCCGGCCTTGCCGGTCATGGTGACGCGCCCCTCACCCCTGAGGCCGGCCAGCACGCCGTCGTGGCCGTCCAGGCCCCCGACCTTGACGGGCTTGGCCAGGCTGAGGTGCTTGCGGACGGCGGCGTTGATGTCCTCGGTCGTGAAGGCCCTCTCGGGTTCCACTCTGCGGACCCCCTGGCTTGGTGGCCTGGGGATGGCATGCGGTGGTATTCTAGGTTGTGGTCGGTGGGGGGACGTGGGGACCCGAAGGGTGCCGATACCGTGGACAAGGGGTGTGCGGTAGGATATCGCCGAGTGCCGCTAAGGCGGGTCCCCGCGCGGGCGTACGCTCGCGCGCGACCAGATGCGAAGAACCACGCGCCAGGTTCGTGCCTTTCTCGATTATCAGCAGTGTAAATCGTGGCTAAACCCTTTTATACTGACTCGGGGGTGCTCACTGCCAAGGGAATAAAACCCCTGGAGGACCAAACATGCGAACTGCAAAGGCACTGTGGCATAAGAACGACGACGCGGTCTCGCCTGTGATAGGCACCATCCTGATGGTCGCCATCACGGTCGTGCTCGCGGCTGTTCTGTGGCTGATGGTGTCGGGCATGCTGACCACGGGCGACGATGAGAAGATCACTGTCAACCTGTCGAGCCCG
>CAYGVT010000064.1:0-11617 GCA_964353355.1 uncultured Thermoplasmata archaeon
GACCAGGCCTTCATCACCTACATGGAGACGGCCATCGGCTCCGGCATAGACCGGATCAAGGTAAGCGGCGTGCCCTACACCTCCACCTACGAGGGGCCGAACGGCCCCGAGCTCGCCTACAACCTCACCGGCCTCGTGAAGGACGCCTCCGGCACCTGGAACTTCACCATCACCAACGGCAACGACTTCCCCGTCGCCATGGACTGGGACGCCACGGTCCACTCCGACGTCTACCCGCAGGAGTTCGGGCTGGACCTGTCCACCCCCGCCGGCAACGTGACGTTCTTCGCGCCCTGGGACGCGCCCCTCGACCTCTCCGACGTGCGCCAGCTCTCCATGGCATCGGAGCTGCAGGGCATCCTCGCCGGGGCACCCACCGCCTACACGTCCCCCGCGGGCGTCGAGTTCGCCCGCGTCAACGTGAGCCTCTGGGGCAACATCACAGGCAGCGTCGTGCTCGACGGTCTCGCCGTCAGGTACTTCCTCGACCTCAACGTCACCGGCCCCCGCGTGGTCGCGGCCGCGGAGGCGTTCCGCGCCGCGCACGAGGCCGGGGACACGGTCGAGCTCCCCATCGTGGTGCGGTCCTCCTGCGACGCCACCGTCCTCCTGTCGAGCCCCTTCCTGCTCTACGACCTGCGCCCCGTCTTCGTGACCACGACGCAGACCGTCGCCGAGGACGCCAACCGCACCGTCAACCTCGACACGCTGTTCGGGGACGACCTGGACCGCGGCAACCTCCGCTACGAGCTCAGGTCCGTGTCGGACGCGGCGAACATGACCGCCGAGGTCAACGGCTCCATGCTCACCCTCGTTCCCGCCCACGACTTCTTCGGCGAGCTCGACGTCGTCGTCCGCGGCATCGACTCCTCGGACCTCTTCAAGGACGGCAACATCCACGTCATCGTGACCTCGGTCAACGACCTGCCCGTGCTGGCGCTGCCCCCCGAGTTCACGGCCCAGGCGATGGTGTCGACGGTCGTGGACCTCGCGCCGCTCATCACCGACGTCGACACGCCCAAATCCGCGCTTCTGCTCTCGGTCAACTCGAGCTCCATCTCCGTCGACGGGCTCGAGCTCGACGTGACGTTCGACGAGGAGGGCCTCTACCACGTGGGCCTCACGGTCACGGACGGGCTCGACGAGGCACGGTTCGACATCCTCTTCAACGTCTCCACCGCCGTGGGCTACCCGTCCATCTCGGCGTCGCTGCCCGACCCGATGAAGGTGCACAGGAACCGCGACCTGAAGGTCGACCTCAGCCTCTACGGCTCCGACGGGGAGGACGCGCCATCGGAGCTCGTCTGGACCGTCCTCGCGGACTCCGACCTGTTCACCGCCGTCATCAACGCGTCGCGGCACTGGCTCATCATCACGCCCAGCGGCTCCGACATGGGCCCCGACGACATCCTGCTCACCCTCACCGACACCGAGGCCCACACTGTCTCGCGCACGGTCGCGGTCGACATCATCGACCGGCTGCTCGAGAAGCCCCAGATAGACACGGGCGCGCTGCCGGACGAGATATCCCTCGTCAAGGGCGGCAAGTCCGTCGTGGTGGGGCTCGGCGACTTCGTGCGCGACGACACGCCCGTGAGGCTGCTTCTGGTGAGCGTCACGTACGGCGCGGACGGCATCGTCTACGTCGACACGCAGGCCGGCAACCTCACCTTCGTGCCACAGGGCACCGGCAGGACGCGCGTCACCGTCACGCTCACGGACACGGACGGGCTCTCGTCCACCTTCGACGTGGACGTCGAGGTCGAGCCCAAGGGCGGGGGGGACGAGGTCAACTGGTGGCTGTGGGTCGCGCTCCTCATCATCGTCGCGGCCATCCTCATCGTCGTGGCCTGGCCCAAGCGACCGGCGGCCGCGCCGCCCCCCGCGACGGGCGCGGTCGTCGTCGAGGACGTGCCGGGGAGGAGGGTCGACAAGGTGCGGCCGCACGTCTTCACGGCCGGCTCGCTGCCCCAGCTCGAGGAGGTGCTGCTGTTCCACAAGGACGGCAAGCTGCTGTCGCAGCACACGCGGAGGATGCGCGAGGGCGTGGACGCAGAGATCGAGGCGGGGGTCATCAGCGCCATCCAGGACAACCTGAAGGGCCGCGCGCGGGCGCGCGACGAGACGCCGGACCTCATCGAGCTCGAGGGCATGCGCGTCGTGGTGGAGCGCGGGGCCGACGTCGCCATCGCCGCCGTGCTCACGGGCGACGAGCCCGACTCGCTGCGCATGCTCATGCGCCGCACGCTCCACGAGGTCCAGACCCGCAACGAGGGCGCGCTCAAGTCGTGGAAGGGGGACCTGGGCGCGCTGCGCGGCGTGGACAACGCCATCGTCGGGCTCGTCGAGTCGCTCATCCGCGAGTCCGGCGGCGTGCCCGCCAAGGAGGAGGCGGTCCAGGGCGCGCGTCGGCCAGAGCCGAGGCGCCCCGGCTGGGGCGCGGAGGCCGGGGAGGCCGAGGGGGAGGAGGCGCCCAGGAAGGCGCCCGTCGCCCACAGGACCGACGACGGGGAGCCGCTGCGGCTCGTGACGGGCATCATCGGCGAGGACAAGGTCCAGGAGCTGCGCGAGGGGAAGCCCAAGCTGCAGACGGAGACCAAGGACGCCCCCCTCGTCAAGGAGATGCTCGACCGCGAGAAGGAGCGCGAGACCGAGGAGGAGAAGGGGGCCTAGGCGCCCTGTTCCTGCGCGGGGGGTTGGGCTCCTGAAGGTTGTCGGATCAGTGATGCGTTCCTGGGCCGACCGCCATGCGCGGTTCTACGGCACCGTCCTCGGACGCCGCGTGCTCGAGGTCGAGGTCGAGCTCCTGCTCGGCACGGTCCCCGAGCGGGGCGTCGCGGCGAGCGTGGGCTGCGGCCTCGCCCTCCACGAGGTCGAGGTCGCCAGGAGGCGCCCGCATCTCACGGTCGTCGGCATGGACGAGGACCCGGGGATGCTCCGCGCCGTCCCCGCGGGGATGCCCGTGGCCCTCGGCGATGCGGAGGCGCTCCCCTTCCGGGACGGGGCACTGGACTGCCTGTTCTACGTCACGTCCCTCGAGTTCTGCAAGGGCCCCGACCGCGCGCTCGGCGAGGCGACGCGCGCGCTGCGCGCGGGGGGCAGCGCGGTCGTGCTCGCGCTCAACCCGGTGAGCGACTGGGGGCGCGAGCGCCTCCACGGGGTCAAGCCCCCCTGGCGCACGGCGGAGGAGCTGGGCGCGACGCTCTCGCGCCACCTCGGCTCGCCGTCCGAGGCCGGCAACGCCCTCAGGGTCGACGGCGACCACGTCGGGATCGGCGCCGGTCGCGCCGACGCGGTCCTGTTCGTCGCGACGGCCAAGAAGGGCGGATAGGCCTGCGGCCAGCACCCGGACCCCCTGGTTCGGACAGGGGCGCCCGGCCACCACCGAAGGCCAGACCGGACGGGCGTACAGCTCCGGCGCAGGTTAAAATGCGACCTCCCCCCTTCCCCCGCACGGTGGCAGGATGGCGGACACAGGCAGGCAGGGCGGCGACCTCGCGGACAACATGCGCCTCATCGATGCCATGTCGCACATCAGGCACAAGGTCGTCGTCATGAGCGGCAAGGGCGGCGTGGGCAAGAGCACCGTCGCCGTCAACCTGGCCCTCTCGCTGGCGGCCGAGGGGCACCGCGTCGGCATCCTGGACCTGGACATGCACGGGCCCGACGTGCCCAAGCTGCTCGGTATCGAGGACGGGCAGCTCGAGACGGACGGCGAGCGCATCGTGCCGGTCCGCGTCAGCCCCAACCTCGGGGCCGTGTCCATGGCCTTCCTCCTGACCGACCGCGACACCCCCGTCATCTGGCGGGGGCCGCTCAAGATGGGGGCCATCCGGCAGTTCCTGGCCGACGTGGCCTGGGGCGAGCTCGACTACCTGGTGATGGACCTGCCGCCGGGGACCGGCGACGAGGCCCTGACGGTGGCGCAGCTGCTGCCCGAGGGCGCATGGGCGGTCATCGTGACCACCCCCCAGGAGGTCGCGCTGCTGGACTCGCGCAAGGCCGTCAGGTTCGCGCAGGCCCTCAAGATGCGCATGGCGGGCATCGTCGAGAACATGTCGGGGCTCGAGTGCCCCCACTGCGGCAAGACCATCGAGCTTTTCAAGACCGGCGGCGGCGAGCGCGCGGCCAAGGAGCTGGGCGTGCCCTTCCTGGGCCGCATACCCATCGACCCCGAGATCGTGACCACGGGGGACGCGGGGAAGTCCTACATGGTCGACTCGCCCGACGCGCCGGGGCCCAAGGCGTTCAAGGTCGTGGTCGCGAGGCTCGAGGCGCAGGTCAAGGGCGAGGGCAACTGACCGGGCATCGGTGACGCCAGGGCTCGCGCACCTGCCACGGGCCTTGCGCTGGCATCACACGAGATGCACGGTGAACACGACGCTGTGGAACACACCGGCGAGCAGGGCCGTCACGGTCATCGCGGTGTGGGAGTACCTCCACCCGTTGTGGCCGATCCAGGCCGCGATGGGCTTCATGAGCACCCCGCCAGCGCCCGTGAAGAGCATCGCGACCCATCCTATGGTCCCCACGTTGACCATCGTCCCGAGGGTCACCGAGGGGTCGGCCAGGAGGAAGACGCCGCTGAGCATCGCGGGCGACCAGCTCGTGTACATCAGGACCGCGGCGTGGAGCAGAACGAGCGCGATGAGCACCCAAGAGACGCCGCAGTGGAACACCGTCCGCACCCGGCCCGACGAGAAGGCGGCGTTCACCCGCCTCTTGAGCGGCTTGAGGGGCATGCCTATGACGGCGGAGAGGACGAGCAGGGCGAGCGAGGCGAAGCCGAGGACCGCGCCGGACAGTCGCGGGACGTCGACATGGGCGTCGGCCCCGGGCGCGTCCGCCTTGACGGCGACGTCGATGGGCAGCACGTAGGGCGCGCCGTCCGCGTCCTCGTATACGACCATCAGCCTGCCCGTGCCCGCGCCGCGGCCGGAGAGCGACACCAAGATGCGGTCGCCCTTGGCGATGGAGTCCGCGCCAGGGGCGGTGACGTCGGCCACGCTCGAGAGGGGCAGCGAGGGGACGACCCGCAGGTCGTGGACGTCCTGCGTCGCGGCAAGCTCCAGGTGGGCGTTCCCGCCGACCGTGAGGTCCAAGCTCCAGGCCGAGGGCACGAGCAGGGAGGGCACGAGCACCAGGCCCGTCCCGAGCGTCTCGACGAGGGGCGTGAGGTCGCCGTGCTCCGTCGCGATGTAGGTGACGGTGGTCGTTATGAGCTGTCCCGTGCTCGAGGAACCGCCGTGCATCGCGAAGCCGGCGAGACGCGTGCCGCCCCTGAAGTCGGGGAGCTGGACCGAGGACGGCCCCGTCAGGGTGACGTCGGGCGCCTCGGAGAGGTCCACGCTCACGCTCGCGCCCGCGACCGTGTAGAGGCCCGGGTGCCGCAGCTCGACCGTGTGGGTGAAGTCCGTGTCGGGCGCGACCATCCTGGGCGTGGTGGCGCGCACCACCACTGGCCTGAAGGTGTATCCGCCGCTCGTGCCGTGGCAGGAGGCGCACGTGTCCGTGGCCGCCAGGGCGGCGCTCGAGAGCGTGCCCGCGACGAGGAGGGCGAGGAGCGCCGCCATCGCGAGGGCGCGCGCGCTCATGCGGCGCCCTCCTTAGACCAGTCCACCGCAGGGCCGAGTCTCTCGACGGGAGGATGGTACTGCTGGCATATGTGGCACCAGTAGGCCCCGCGCGCCTGGACGAGCACGGTCCTGCCCCCGCACACGATGCAGGGTCTCTCGAGGGGCATGGGCCGCACGCTGATGGGCATGTCGCGCGGGGCCTTCGGCGTGGGCCTGTGCTCCCTCGGCGCGCCAGCCCCCTCGGCCGACGCGCTCGGGACCGCCTTGGCCTGTCGTGGGGGCTTGGGGGCGCCCTCCTTGGGCGGGGCCTTCTTGGCGCCCCCCCTCTCGGCCCCCCTGCCCCTGGCCTCTGCGACCCGTCCGACGGTCCAGGCGGCCGTGACCACCAGGAGCATGAGCATCGCTCCGATGACGCCCGCACCGACCGGGGATAATGGGGCGCTGCCAGTCGAGGGCCCCGTCGCAGCGGGCGTCGCTGGGGCCTCGGCCGCTGCGACCAGGAATGTCAGCCTGGCCACGTTGCCGAGGCCGTCCTCGACGGAGACGCCGACCAGGTGCGTGCCGATGGTCGGTGGCATGTAGACCATGTACCGGTCCGAGCCGGCCGGAACGCCGTCCGAGGTCCACTGCACGGAGGCCGAGGCGCCCTCGAGGACGTCGAACCGGAGGAGCACCGCATCGCCGACGGCGCACTGCACCTCCGTCGGCCCGACCGGGCCGATCGACAGCACTGGCGTCGGCGGGGGCGGCGGGGGCGGGATGTCCGTGACCAGCACGTCCCATGCGGCGGAGACGGAGAGCGAAGGCGCGAGCGCGTTCGAGATGGTGACGGCGACGCCGTGGGTGCCGTTGGTGCCCAGGGCGACCGTGACCTCGGTGCCCCCATCGATGGGCGTGGCGTTGAGGGGCAGCCCGTCATAGAGCCATACGACCGCGATGCCCAGGTCGTCGCCGCCCATGTAGTAGGCCCTGAAGGTGGCGTTGCCACCGACGGTGACCTCCACGGGGTTCATGGGCTCGGTGAGGCCCAGCGTCGGGGCGACCGGCACGACGGGCCGCATCACGCTGAAGCTGGTGCTGGCCGTCGTCGTGGCCCTGCCGTCGGTGCCCTCCACGACGAGCGTGTGCTCACCCTCCGGCATCGCGGCGAGGTCGACCGCGAGCTCCCACCTGCCGGCCGTCACCTCGACGGGCACCGGCGCGGCCCCGTCGATTGACACCGTGGCCCTCATGGGGGTCCCGTCCGGGTCGGACGCGGTGCCCGAGAGCGTGACGCTCCCCCAGCCGGGCGAGCCGATGGGGTCGACCGTCACCGTGGGGTGCGATCCCGGGGGCGTGTGCACGAGCGTCCTGGCGTCGACGGGCGACGAGGAGTAGGGGTCGAGGGCGACGGCCTGGACGGTCACGGGCCCCTCGGGGAGCGCCGCAATGTCCAGCAGTATGGACCAGTGCCACCCGTCGGGCCCCTCGGTCACGTTCGCCACCATCGTCGGGGACGAGCCCACGCCCACCAGGACCCGCGGGGCTCCCTGCTCGGGCTCCGGGTGTACCACCGTGCCGTTGAGCCAGGCCACGGAGGGGATGGCAGTGCCGTTCGGCAACGAGATGGTGAGCAGCGGCGGGATGTTGACGACCGCGTTGTTCACGGTCACGTCGACGCGCACCCCGGTGGAGCTGAGGCCCCCGCTCCACGCGACCGCGCGGATGGCGAGGGGGCCGTCGGGGAGCGACGTGAGGTCGGTCGACAGCGACCACTCCGACGTGCCGGTGGCGGTCCGCGCGGCGCCATCTCCCACCGTGACCTCGACGCGGTCGACGACCGCGCCCGGGTCCGGGTCGGAGGCGGTGCCGGTCACGTCGATGGGGCCTCCCAGCTGGCCTCCCGTGGGATAGGTGACGGTGACCACTGGCGGCCGGTCGGCCTCCACCGTCGGGCCTGTGCGCGCGCCCGTGTCGCCGGTGGCGTCGGCCTTCCCGTCGGACGCGGAGAAGCTGAAGGAGTGGGCCGCGCCCACGCCGATTCCGGTGGCCGCGAGCGCGACCGAGTAGGTCTCGCCTGCGAGCATGCCGTCGGCCATGCCGTCGGCGGGCGCCATGGCGTACGGGGTGCCGTCCAGCGCCATCGTGACGTGCTGGGGGGCGTCCCCGTTCGCGTCCCTGTAGACCACGCTGAAGGTGAACGTGGCGGAGGGGCCCCCGGACGCGGGGGAGACGGAGCCCCCGGACAGGACGGGCGCCGTGTTGACGGATACGTCCACGGACGCGCGCGCGGTGATGCTGCGGGTCGTATCGGACGGGTTGTGCTTGGGCCTGAGCCTCGCGGTGAACACCAGGCTGTCGGTGCCCGCCGTCTTGCCGGTCACGGTGAACGTCACGGTCTGGGAGCACTCGGGCGTGACGGAGGTGTAGGACGCGGGCGAGCCCGAGACGGAGAGCAGCCCGCTCTGGGACGCGGCCGAGACCGTAAGGTCGCCCACGTAGAAGCTCTGGGCGGAGGCGGGCTTGCTCCCCTCGTTGCCGGTCAGGGACACGACCACCGAGACGGTCGTCGCGTCGGTCCCGATGGAGGTCGGGACGCTCATCGAATCGATCCTGACGTAGAGCGTGTAAGAGCCGCCGTGGCAGCCGGAGCAGGCGTTCGTGGAGGTCGTGACCGAATCGGGGCTGGGCACGGCCATCGCCACCAGCACCGCCAACAGGCCGAGGGCCGCGAAGGCCCCCGCGATGAGCGCCATCCTCCCTACGCGAACCATCCTTCCTCCTCCAAGGAGGACCGGTCCCTGGGGCCCGCCCTCCCTCCACGCTCCGACGTTCGGCACGTCATGAGCGGCCCGGCCATGGCCCTGCCCTTAAAAAGAATTTGGACCGAAAACGTGCGGTCCCCTGTCACGGTCCCGGGGTCCATCCAGCGGTGCCCTGGCGTCACCGCTCCAGGTCCAGCAGCGCCACGCGCTCGAGGGCGAGCTCGGTCCACCTGTCCCTGGGCACCGCGCGCAGCTCCGCGTCCCCGACGCCGAGCCTCCGGAGGGCCTCCTCCTTGGGCTCCAGCACGCAGTCGTCGCGCTCGAGCCGCATGCCCCTGAGGAACGCGGCCACGGCCTCCTCCGGAGGGAGCGCGTCGCCCTCGAAGAGGAGCATGATCGCGAACCTCGAGGTGCCCTTGCGGACGCCCGCGCGCTCCAGCGCGACGCCGACCTGCCTGACGCCCGCGACGCACAGCGCCCACTCGGTCTCGAGCGTGCGCGCAAGCCCGCGGCCCGCCTCGGACGCGTGCCGCGCGTGGAGGAGGGCGGACACGACGTGCTCGCGCCCGCACACGGCGTCGGCGTCGAGCGCCTGCGCCCTGAGGCCGACCGCGGACGCGACCTCCTGCAGACGCGCGAGCCAAGATTTGACGTCCTCGACCGCGGCGCCCCTGGCCCCGAACACGGCCTCGCCCCTCATGCCCCGTCACCCCCCTGGAACTGCGCGAGCGACCTCTGCGACGGCGCAGCCGGCGCGGCGGCCGTCGCGGCCGCGGCCGCCTTGGCCGCGACCATCGTCTCGGGCTCGTAGAGCCCCAGGTCGTCGTTGTCCGTCCCGTTCACCGCGTCCTCGCCCTGGGCCATGCGCTTGATGGAGGCCGCGAGCTTGGGGCCGATGCCCGGGACCTTGACCAGGTCGTCCACGGAGGCGGCCCTGACGTCGGCGATGCACTTGTACCCTTTGGAGTGCAGCGCGCGCGCCCGCTTGCGCCCCACGCCCCTGAGCTCGACGAGCGGCAGCAGCTCCTCCTTGACGCCGTAGCGGACGCGTCGCTCGAGGGCCCGCAGCGGCGTCGCCAGCCTCTTGTGGCCGAAGAGGCGGGCTATCTCGGCCGTGGCGTGGAGCAGCCACCTGCCGGTGTCGACCTTGGTGCGGATGTCGCCGGGGCCGATGTCGTACTTGACCGTGATGCCGTCCTCGGAGAGCTCGGAAATCCAGTCGTCGAACATCGCGGCCGTCTTGACCTCCGCGAGGAAGTCCTCGCGGTCGAGCTCCCGGTCGAGGTCCTCGACGAGGAACTCGTCCCTGCATCGCTGCGCGATCTCCCCGATGGCGTCGTGGTCGCCGCGCCTGAGGAAGAACGTCGGAACGTCGGGGGTGGAGCAGATGGCCTGCAGCCAGCCCAGCGGGGTCGTCCCGCCGCGCTCGGATGCGCGCTCGACCGCCTGCCGGAGGAGCACCGCGGAGAGCGGGTCGACGTAAAGGTCGGACACGCGGCGGCCGAACTTGGTGGGCCAGAGGCCCTTGCCCTCGCGGGTGATGAGCTCCTCCTCCAGGAGGAAGCCGAGCGCGTCCTCGATGCGCTGGTCGAGCATGCCCGCCTCGGTCTGGTGCGCGAAGAACGTGCCGCGGACGAACCGGTCCAGGTCCTCGTCGGAGGCGACCAGGCCGGTGGCGATGGAGCTCAGCAGGTGGGTCCTGAGGGCCTCCTCGGTGCCGAGCTTGGAGTATATGCGCTCCGGGGGGCCCAGGAGGTAGCGCTCGAGCAGGTCGCGGGCCTGGCCCTCGTCCTTGGCGACGAGGATGGCGTGGCCGACCGTGTCGTAGCGGGGGCGTCCCGCGCGGCCCAGCATCTGCTTGACCTCGAGCACCGGGATGGGGAGGTTGCCGTAGTTGGCATCGTACCGACGCACGTCCTTCACGATGACGCGCTTCGCGGGCAGGTTGATGCCCGCCGCGAGCGTGGGCGTGGCGACGATGCACCGGAGGCGCCGGTCCTTGAACGCGCCCTCGACCGTGCGCCTCTGGCCGTGCGACAGGCCCGCGTGGTGGAAGGCGGTGCCGGAGCTGATGCACGCGGCGAGGTCGTCCGCGATGCCGGTGGCCTCGGACTCCGCGCCCCTGAGCCGGGAGGAGGCCTCCCTGAGCGCCGCGCGGTCCTCGTCCGTGAGCGTCCGGGCCACGTACCCGGCGAGCTTCTCCGCGAGGCCCTCCGTGGACTTCCTGGTGTTGACGAAGACGAGCGACTGCTCGCCCCTCGCCGCGGTCTCGGCCACGATGGACACGACGGGGTCGTCGGAGGAGTGGAACTCCTCGATGCTCTCGTCGGTGTAGGTCACGGTGCCGTCGAGGAACACGCCCTCCCGCAGCTCGACGGGCCGGAAGGTGGAGGTCACGTGCTCCGCCCCCAGCCAGGAGGCTATCTCCTGCGAGTTCTGGATGGTGGCCGAGAGGGCGATTACCTGGCACTTGGGATTGAGGCTGCGGATGCGCGCGAGCAGCACCTCGAGCGTGGGCCCCCTGCCGGGGTCGTGCATGAGGTGCACCTCGTCCGCGACGACGATGGAGAGGTGCTCTATCCATCCCAGGTCGTGCCGGGAGAGGGAATCGGCCTTCTCGGACGTGGCGACGACGATGTCGCAGTCGCGCAGCTCCTGGGCCATGTCGTCGAAGTCCCCGGTGGACATGCCGACCTTGACGCCGAGGGGCTCGAAGGCGCGGAAGTCCTCGAACTTCTCGGCCGCGAGGGCCCTGAGGGGGACTATGTACAGGGCGCGGCCGCCCGCAAGCGCCTTCTTGAGCACCCCGAGCAGGGCGACGAGCGTCTTGCCGGAGGCTGTCGGGATGGCGAGCACGAGGTTGCGGCCCGCGAGCGCGTGGACGAGCGCCTCGCGCTGCGGCGGGTAGAGCTCGACGATGCCCTGGGACCTGAGGAGCGAGCGCAACCGCTCGGGCAGCTCTAGGTCGTCCACCGTGGCGGGAAGGGCGCTGCCAGCGTCGGCCATCGTGCTCGGTTAGCGCGGAGAGGGTATTAAAGGGTTGGGCGGGGGGAGGGGTGGGCGGATGTGGTGCGCCATGGTAGCGACGGACACTGGCGGGTGCAAGTCCCGCCCGAGCACGAACCTGTTGGCCCGGTAGCGAGGGGAGCTATTATAAGGAGCAATCCTATATGGTAGGAGCCTCCCGACAAAGGGATATTGAGTATCTTGACGCAAATCCGCAGGCCGTAACACGCGTGAAGCCAGATGTAGCGCCGTCACCCACACCTTCCCGCCCTGGGGAGGGAACTGGGAGCG
>CAYGVT010000065.1:0-5578 GCA_964353355.1 uncultured Thermoplasmata archaeon
CCGAATGTGGGGGAGCGCGGGCGGATGGGGGAGGTCGTTGGGAGCCGAGCGGTGCGAAGAGCCGTTCTTGGACGGTGGATGGGGGTAGCCCGGGTTCGTGGGGGGTGGGCTCGGGGCCGCCGTAGGAACGGGATGCGGGCGGGGTCCTGCGGGGGGGCGAGCCTGAGCTCTACTATACATGAGAAGGGAAGGGGGCGTTGAACGGGTCGAACGTTCCACCGACGACGACGCTGGCGCGGCCGGCGCGCACACGCGCGCCGACCTTGCTGAAGACAGGGCCACTCCCATGGACGCGCCATGAGCGCCGTCGCACATCCTGCCAGGGCCAATGGGGGCCGCCGGGGTGGGGCGCGGGGGTGGCGGAGGTGGGGGTGGGACGTGCAAGGACGGGGCGGTGGGGGGTGGTACTTACTTATGAAACAGGGGTCGTTACTTATGGGACAGACCCTCCCGACAGAGCTGCAGAGAATCTCACCGGAGGTCTAATTCTTCAGTCTCAAGGAGTCGTTGTATCCCGATGCAGATGCGAGGAGGAGGTCCATCGCGTTGCGAGTGCCTGGCATATAACCATGCGATCGTCGAATGGGTGAATTGGGAATGGTCATCCAGGACGATGCCGTGCAGACCGCTCGCGCACCAGATAGTACCCGACCGAGACGATGGCAGCCACGATTATGAGGATGCCCCACCAGGGTAACACGGGCTGCCCGACCTCCAGCCTCGAGACGAAGATGCGGACGTGCGTCAGGTTCGATGCCCCCAGGCCATCGGTGACGTTCAGCGTGAGCATGTGCTCGCCCTCCGAGAGACGGGGCCTCAACTCGCGGCCCTGGCCCAGGGGGCCGTCCCTGCTGGAGCTCCACGCCTCCGTCAAGGCCTGGCCATCGGGGTCCGTGCTAGCGGAGACCAGCAGGACATCCTTCCCAAGACGGACGGTCTGGCCATCCTCGGGGGCCTCGATGACCGCGACCGGCGACCGGTTCACCCGGACGGTGCGCCATCCCGAGGACACCGTATGCCCCGCGGCATCCCAGGCTCGCCATTCGATGCTCCCGGCATCGCCCATGGGGAACGCGATGGGCCCCGTGGACGCGATGCGACCGTCGTCGTCCCCGACGAGCGTGGCATTGGTCCATCCCGTCTCATGCCCGCCTGTGAGATGTGCGCGCCACTCGACGGAGACCACCCACGTCACCGTGTCATTCACGCGCAATGAGCAGTCCACGGGAGACAGTGCCACTATCTCGCCATCGCCTGGCCACATGGTCCCGAGGACGGGTGGCGAGAGGTCCACGAACCACTCCCCCACCTCGAGGTCTGCGATGTTCCCCGCGATGTCGGAGGCCGTGAGATATACCATCCACCGCCCCTCGCCAAGGTCTGTTCGGAACAAGAACCGTGTTCCTCCATCCAGGGGCTCCACCTCGACGAGCGAGGCCATCCCGACATGACCGGTGGCATTCGTGGGCACCAGCACAACTCTGGAAGCATCGGTGCCGGAGAGGGTATCCTCAAGGATAACGGTCACATCGAACATGGTCACGTTGAAGATGCTGGCCGGGGAGGGGGACACGGACACCATCGCGGGGGGATGGCGGTCGACCCTGACCACGTACGACTCCGATTCGACAGGCCCGTTGCCCGCGAGGTCCCAGGCACGCCACTGCAGCCTAGTGGCGCCCTCGGGCAGCGGGAGGGAGACCTGCAGGGACGTCCCAGTGAGCGGAATGATCCCGTCCGAGGTCCAGGTTCCCGTGTCGCCCACACGATACTCCATGCCCTCTGGGACCACTCCTGAGCCCCCGACGTCCAGGACCTCAGCCGTCACCGCGACCATTGCATCCCTCGCCCAGCCCGCGGGTCCCAGCGCGCCGAAGGCGGGGGATTGCGTGTCGAGCCAGAGCTCGAGCGGGCCTGCGCTCGAGGGGCCGTTCCCGACTGTGTCCGAGCACCGCCATTCCAGGTGGTTCTCCCTGCCCTCCACCAGCTCGAGGATGACGCCCAGCCGCCATTCGCCGTCCCCGATGGCCGTCACCGAGGCCAGCATCCATCCTCCCGGGCCCAGCCTTGCCTGCGCGGACGCGGGTTCCAGGCCCGAGCCGTCATCACGGATGATGATGGTGCATTCCACAGAGCTGCGGTTGAGCCAGTTCCTGTCAATGGGGCGCCAGTCACTGAGGGTCGGAGGTGTTGCGTCCACCCGGAGCCTGAACGACAGGTCCGTGCGGTCGTCGCAGCCCATAGGGAGCCCTATGAGGTGGAACGTCCACTCGACGATGCCGTCCGAGGTCGCGGTGGCATTGACCGTCATCTCCAGGCCCTGTCCTCCGGTCACATTGCCGTATGTCCTCCGTGCCGTACTGTCCCTCGCATCGACCGTGCAGTTGATGCCTGGCGCGATGTCCTCGGTGTCCTCGTACCTCACACCAGGACTGGTGAATCGAAGGCCCTCGCCGGACCTGACCCAGGCGAGGACATCCAGGAGGCGAGTGTCCTCGCCCTCGACCCTCAGGGGTCCCACCAGCCGTAGGTCCGTCTCGACACGGAATACGGACTCGAAGGACGCAATGCCAGGGCGAAGGGGGGTGTTGCGGGCGGTCGCGTTCACGCGTCCGGCGCCATCGCCGGGCCAGTTCCACCCGAACCTCAGCCTGAAGGTAAGGGTCCAGTTCACCCCGTCGGTCGCGCTCTCGAAGCCCTCGAGCGTCACGAACTCACCGCCGGACCGCAGCCTGGCGAGGCCCGAGGTGCGGTTCCAGTAGAGCACCACGCCGGCGCCCTCGGGGTCCAGCTCGAGGACGAGGTCCTCCAAGTAGGATGTGTCCCAGCCCGACCAGACGCGCACCGTGACATTGTACGCCTTGAGGTCCGCGTAAAATGTCATGTTGGAGTTTAGCGCAGGCTGCTCAAGCCAGATACGTGGCCGGGGATGTCCATCGAGCGCGATGACGTCGCCACCCTCCGTCGCAAAGACGAGCTCGGCCAGGCCGTCACCATCGAGGTCGCCGACGACGACGGGCGTTACGATGGACGAGCCCGCATCGAACCTCCAGAGGACCTTGAAGGTGTGGCCGTCGATGGCGATGACATGACCGTCCTTCGTGCCAACGATGATGTCCTTTACCGAATCCCTATTGATATCCACTATGCTTGGCGCGCGGGATGCGACCATGCCCAAGTCGATTGTTGCCCTCACGCTGCCATTATAGCCGTCGAGAACATGCATCCTGCCATCGAGGTCAAGTACTATCACCTCTGGGCGGCCATCCCCTTCGAGGTCTCCCGCTGTGAGAGGAATGGCCTTGAACCCAGCAATCCGATCAAAGTATGTCTGAGGAGGTACCGCATTTGGTATTTGATATTCCCAGAAGTGCCAGTATGTGTACTCGCCGTCGAGCACTAGGCATCTAAGGAACGTCTTGGAGGAACCGTCGGAATCATCGCACCAGACGCTCAGAAGCTCGAACCGACCATCGTTGTTGGCGTCATAGGAAACCATCTCGGCCGAGGTGAGATTCCTTGTGGTGGAATCCTGACCATAGAAAAACCTAATCTCTCCTGAATTGAGGCTTGCGATGATGACATATCCTCCGGGGATCAATGATGCAAAATATCTCTCTCCCCGGATATCCAGTTGAACAACGCTGAGCAGAGCAGCGTCGATGATATCCATTTTCCAAAGGGTCTTGCCCTGCTTAAAGGTGTAAAGGGAGGGATTGTAGGCGGTATTCAGTAACTCCTTCCATCCGTCGCCATCAACATCGATGAGGATAGGAGAAATCGCTGCGTAGATGCCACCCAGCGAACCGACATAGTATTTCTGTTTGCCGTCTGAGGCGTTGAGCGCAACGATTGCCCTGCGATAGGGTTGGAAATCGACGCGGACCGTAATGAGCTCGTACGTTCCATCCCCTTCGATATCGTCGATAATTAGTGAGCCGGTCTCCACTTGATACTCGCTCTCCCATTGAAGAGTGCCATTGCGTCCATCCAGGCACCGCAATCTCCAGTCCGGCCCGGCGGAGAACGTGAAAACTTCATCGATACCGTCCTGGTCGATATCGGCCAGAAGCTGCGTCCATGGATCAATTTTCGTGGTGTGGTTCGCCCCTCCAAGACTCCACAGTACGCAAGGGGAGTCAATCTCCCCGGTCAGGTCGCTCTCGGCCAAGTGGTAGGAGTTCTGCATGTAGGTGGGCCAGGAGAGCGTCTCCTCGGCAGCGGTCATTTCGACGATGACGCTGAATACCAAACACAGAAGAATCATTGAACCAGTAACAATAATGACCGTGAACTTCTTCTCCACGGTAGATAGTAGGTAAGGACGCATATAAGGATATTGTGTTTTCAGTGATCACCTGTCCTTGGTCAATGCTGGCATTATGCATTGGGCATTTTCGTACCATAACGGTAAAAATGTGTTTCTCTTTAAGATTTGTCCCCCGCCGCCTCGATGCCGGCGGCCATGACCGCCCCGCGCAACCATCGCATCCCCTCTACCAGGGATGCCTCGACACCCTCGGCCTCGACCTCCACGAATTCAAGACACGATAGGAGCGCTTCTACCGCATCCTTTGGTTCCTGCCCCCACACGGCCAGCCCATTCGCTAGGTCGTGGAGGGGGCCGCCCCACCCCGCCCCCAGCCTGACCACGAACTCGCCCGGCACCGCCGGCGGCGTGGTCTCGTTTTAGCGCTCGCAATCTCATGTATGGTTCATGCTCGAAGGCTTACCTGCTCATCTCCTTCAAGATTTCGTTCCTCGCCGCCCCTTCAGTCTCCGCGGTGGCCTCGGCTTCTCCGTCGGGTCCCTTATCTTTGCCTCAACGTGCCATATCCCGTTGCCGTAGAGGTCCTCGGAGAGCCTGAACTCCATTCCCGAGCCTTTGATGTGCAGGACGAGTTGCCTCCACACCACACCGTTCCTGCGCGATGTCCTCTCGACCTCCTCGTAGGGCACGAACGTGCGCTCAAGAAGCTCGACGCCGTGCTCGTAGACGCCAGGCATGGCCGTCCTACCGGACAGCGCGCGGTTGGTCAGAAACCAGCGAACGACGATGAATGGCACGCACGCGAGGGAGACAATACCCATCGTCCGTATTGGATGGGACCAGTCTGTGAAGAGTATAATGAGCGCGAGAAACGTGACCGCGGCGGTGATTATCGCCCAACTAGTCGCTCCACTATCCAGCTGGTCGCGCATCTCTTTCTCGGAGCATATCTGGATGGCGCCGCGGTCGAGGGAGGGTTCCCGCACCCTGGCACCGTCGCGGATGACCCAGTCCCCGCCATCGACTTGCATCGGATGCCTGCCCCTCGCATTGAGATGGGCGTCTGGCTATTAATCCCTTCTATGCATGGGCTTGATGGAGAATGATTATATTCTCCTAGAAAACCCCGCGGCCGGCGCGCACACGCGCGCCATCCTTGCAGAAGACACGGGCAGCCCCATGGACACGCCATGAGCGCCGTCGCGCATCCTGCCAGGGCCAATGGGGGGCCGCCGGGGTGGCGCGCCAGGGGCGGCGAGGGGGGTGGGCGGAGGTGGGGGGACCGGCTCGATGCGCGGGAGGGGGGGG
>CAYGVT010000066.1:0-85997 GCA_964353355.1 uncultured Thermoplasmata archaeon
AGGCGGAAGGACGGGTCCACCAGCACCTACTTCTACCGCGTCGAGAACGTGTGGAAGGACGGACGGAGCCATCAGAAGGTCCTCAAGTACCTGGGAAAGTCGCCCAACACCCAGGAGATCCTCGTGAATCCTGCGGACGCAGGACCCTTGGCCGATGTCCTCTTCTCGGCCGCACCGTCCCAGAAGAAGCTGCGTGGGACCCTGGCGCAGCTCGGCGTCCGGACGACCGGCCGCATCACGAAGGTCAGCCTCGTCTACAACCCCCCCCTCAGGCAGCTCGCTCTGCGTGTCGAGTGAGCCACCGGCCCTCCTGAGGCCGGAGCAGGGCCGATGCCCCGTCTGCGGGAGGCGCCTGCTCGTCCTCAAGACGACCTCGCGCTCGGTGAGCACGATGGCCGAGGGCAGGACGGTCCTGCGGGAGGTGCAGCTCTATTGTCCAGAGCACCACACTGCGTACCGCTCCGAGGCAGCGCGCTCCTTGACACTCCCCAGGTCCCGGTACGGCTGGGACCTGATGGTGCACATCGGCCGGCAACGGTACGGGGAGCACCGCCAGATCACCGAGATACATCGTTCGCTGCGCGAGAGTACGGGCATGGCCATCCCCCTCAGGACCATCGACCACCTCGCCTATCGTTTCCTTGAGCATTGGGTCGCCGTCCACATCGAGAGCGTCGGCCCCATCCGGAACGTCCTGGATGCCCAGGGGGGCATCGTCCTCCACCTCGATGCAACGCACGAGAACGGCTCGAGGCCCCTCTTCGCGGTCAAGGAGGGCCTCTCGGGGATGGTCCTGTGGGCCGTGCCCGTCCCCTCCGAGAACAAGAAGGACCTGGCAGCCATACTCGCGTTCGTCAAGAGTCGCTTCGGGACGCCCGTGGCGGCCATCAAGGACATGGGCAAGGGCGTCTCGTGGGCCGCGGACGACATCTTTCCAGAGGCGTACATCCTCGTCTGCCATTTCCATTTCCTGCGCGTCATCGGGAACCGCCTCGTCGCGAAGGCCTACATCACGTTCCAGAGGAGGATCAACAGGAGCGGCGTGAAGGGCCATCTGAAGAGGGTGTTGATGTCCATGAAGGGGATGCGGGACGAAGACCCGCGCGACCGGCGGACGGAGGCGCTCGTCATGCACATCCTCGCCTTCCAGAAGGAGGGCGAGGCGATGGGGGCGCCGTTCGACCTCCCGGACGTCACGTTCTATGAGAGGTGCATCGAGGCGGAAGGGACGCTCCGGGGCTGGATATTGGAGTCCGCCAAGACGAATAGCCAGGATGTGTGGGCGTGCCGTGTCGAGGGCGCCCTCCGAACGCTCCATCCCACACCTGCCCACCGGGGCAAGCTACAGAAGGAGTACGAGCGGCTCAAGGAGCGGCAGAGGTGGTTCTCCGCCGTGAGGGAGGCGCTGAGATACCGCAACGGCCCAGTGCCATTGAGCACGCTCGTGAGATACGATGTGAAGGAGCTCGAGAGGGCGAAAAAGGCCCTGACCGGGCTCCTATAGACGCTCGAGAGCCCCGTCGAGACGTCTGTGGACGGGGCGATGGACCGGGGTCTGAGGAAGACTCTCCGCGGCATCAGGGATCTCATCCTCGAGAACGAGGCGCACCTCCTGGCGCCCAACGTCAAGGTCGGGGAGGAGGAGAAGACCATGACCATCCTGCTCCCCCGGACCAACAATCCCCTGGAGCAGGACTTCAGGACCATGCGAAAACACTACAGGCGCATCCAGGGGAACTCGGACGTCGAGAAGAGGATGCAGCGCGAGGGAGCCGGGATGGCCCTCCTCCTGAACCTTGGCAATCCAGCGTATATGAGAGCGGTCTATGGGGAGAAGGAGCGGATAACAGAGCGTTTCAAACGGGTGAGGCCAGAATCGCTCGTGCTGGCCAAGCAGGTGATCCAGGGAATGTGCCTCACATCCAACCGTCCCTTGCCGCAATAGCCACACATGGACGTTATTCAGCAAAGCTTTGTATCCCAGCTAATGCACAGGGGTTCTCTTGGAGGGAGCCTCTTGCGCACAATGAGATACCGTCCCAAGGGGGACGAGGCGGTCGCCTCGACGATAGGGACGGTGCTGTTGGTCGTGATAACGGTCGCGCTGATGAGCGTACTCGGCGTGTACCTGTTCGGCATCGTGAAGCTCCCCGAGGACCCGCCCACCTTAAAGTCGTACGAGACCAGCCTCAACGGCCGGTGGTCCTTCCACATCTCGCAGGCCAGCGACTCCAAGCCCATCAAGGACTTCGACCTGGTCTGCTTCAGGTCCGACGGCTCCGTCATGGAGTACGACTCTGATGGCGACACGGTCCCCGACACGATGCTCTCGCTCAACCTCGCGGACATCGCCAAGACCACGTTCACCGGGCCCACGCTCGTCCCCGTCGCCTACCTCGACACCAACGGCAATGGCAAGGTCGACACGGGGGACACGCTCATCGCCTTCGCGCAGTATGTGCCCCCGACGAAGATACTCGCCGACGCCGACAGGGGATACAAGGCGGTCGGCCTCCCGCCAGACGACCTCCCGCTCGACTCGGACCTGGTCATCGGCCTGACCCCCACGACGCTGGGCTACAACGGCATCAACCCCGGCGACGCGGTCGAGGTGCGGGTGAGGCACGGCGGCAACACGAAGGCCGTGGTCAACGGGGTCTTCGACGCGAACAAGGAGTTCGTGACGACGGTCTACATGGACCCTGCATGGCCCCAGGGCAACTACAGAGCGGAGATCACGGTGCGCCCCGGCGAGCCCACCCAGTGGTCGGACGACTTCCAGTTCAAGGGCAGCACGCCCGACCCCATCACCCCCGAGGAGAGGGCGATGTACGACAACGCCTTCCACGCCTTCGGCAAGGGCGACAGGCTCGCGCTCGTCTACAGGCCGACGAACTCCATCGTCCGGTCCTTCGAGCTGTGATGGCGCCGACCGAGGCGCCTAGCCAAAGCCCAAGACCCCCAGTCCCCAACATAACGATAAACATCATATAGGTTCCTGGTCATCACATATCTCGATGCTGGACGTCCTCAAACGATTGCCCGACAGGCGGATACTTGCCGCCGTGGTGGCGCTCATCGTGCTCGGCGCCGTCATCGCCGTCCAGGTCCAGCACGGCGGTGCGGGAGGGTCCGGCGACAGCGGGCCCCACGTGGCCAAGTGGCTGACCGTCCACTACGCGTCGATGGACAACAACCTGGACGCCTACGGCGAGTGGCAGGCCGACCTCAACAGCCTCGAGAAGGTCGGCTCCACGGAGGATTCCGTGCACGTCGCGCTCTACGACGGCGCTGCTGGCAACGACACCGTCATCCAGTACGTGAAGGAGGGCGGCGTGGACGAGCTCCCGCCGTCCATGGCCTACCCGCAGTGGGGCGATGAGCTCAACCTCGGCGACCCCATCACGCTGTCCATGTTCGTCGCGTGGGCCGCGGCCGAGTACCCGGCCGAGAACCTGTGCCTGGTGCTCAACAACCACGGCGGCGGATGGATGGGCATCTGCTGGGACGACACCGATGCGGACTACCTCAGTCCCGCGGAGGTCGCGGACGCGCTGCATTCCATCGAGGTCACGCTCGGCCGCCAGGTCGACGTCCTCATCACCTACGCCTGCCTGATGGCCTCCATCGAGTTCACCTACGAGGTCCGCGACCACGTGTCTTACATGGTGGGCTCGGAGACCTACTCGTGGGGCTCGGAGGTCCAGGGCGACCAGTACCTCATCGGGAACTACCCCTTCGACGCCATCTGGGGTCCCGTCAAGGAGGACCCGTCCATCGCGCCCGCGGACCTCGCGCGCCACGTGGTGGACGCCTTCCAGTTCTACGGGCCGTGGAACGCGCCCGACATGATGGTCTACCGCGACTACGCGTCCGACACCGTCTCCGCCATCGACCTCGGCCGGGTGGAGGCGCTCGCGCTCGCGGTCGACCAGCTGGGCTCGGAGCTGCGCTCCAGCCTCACGGGCCTCGGCAAGGTGCTGGGACAGCGTCAGCTCATCGACCGCGTCATCGGCAGCCAGCAGGAGCCGGCCCAGTTCTGCACGCAGGCCTTCAGCGGGCAGCCCGACTGGCTCGGCCAGGGCGTGTTCACGAACTACGACCTGCTTGACCTCGTGGTCCAGCTCGAGAAGTGCCGCGCGCGCCCGCTGTGCGAGCAAGGCACGCTCGACGCCGTCCGGGCCGCATTCGAGGCGTGCATCGTGGCCGAGCGCCACGGCACGGACGCCTCGCAGGGACAGCACGTGGACGCGCACGGGATGAGCATCTACCTCCCCTACAGGTCCGAGGAGTACCGAGCGTCCTACGAGACGCGCGCGTTCGCCATGGACACGACCTGGGACGAGTTCCTGCGCACCATCTTCTGGCTGTGAGCCTGGACTGGAGCCGGCACGACCCCCCTCGGGCCATCTCACAATCCCGACGCCCGCGCCAATGCCTCTGTCCCCACCTCAGTGCCCCGCTCCCTGGGAGCGTGTCCGGCATATCACCCGCCGTATGCCTCGTGCCACCGTCGACCCTGGCCCGAGAGCGAGTATATGATGAAGTTACCCCGCTTCTCGGATACAACGAGCCCAGCGGATTTGAGCACACCGAGATGGTAGGAGAGCTTCGAATCGGGCATGTCCATCGCGGCCCTGATGACGCAGACGCAGAGTGGGGAGCGTGCGAGCATGTGCATGATGCGCAGCCTGTTCGGGTCGGCGAGGGCCCCGTGGGCCTCTGCCTCGGACTCGAGCTCGCGTGGGTCCGGAAGCCTAGAGAGGAGGCCCTCGAGCCCGCCCCCTTCGTCGAGGGCGCGCCGCACATCCTCGGGCATTACCTCGGGCAGGCATCGGCACTCCGGTGGTCTGGACCTCTTGGCACGCCTTGCCTTCGCCATTTCTGGCACCTTCTGGGCAAACCTTAAATAGACCGGACGAGATAGTGTTTCAAAAAGATTTGAAACATAATTGGAGATGCCCCTCGTGGCAAATATAGTTTTCGAGGCGCTCGGGCAGGGGCTCGCCGTGCTCTGGGAGTACCTGTCGGCACACACGCTCACGTGCCTCGTCCCGGCATTCTTCATCGCGGGTGCGATAAGCGCGCTGCTCAGGAAGGAGGCCATCCTCAGGTACCTGGGGCCGGACGTCCCCAAGTGGAAGTCCTACGGCATCGCCGCGGCGTCCGGCAGCGTGCTCGCGGTGTGCAGCTGCACCATCCTGCCCCTCTTCGCCGGCATTTACAAGAAGGGCGCGGGCACCGGCCCCGCCTTCACCTTCCTCTTCTCGGGACCCGCCATCAACATCCTCGCCATCGTGCTGACCGCGAGGGTCCTCGGGTGGCAGCTGGGCCTGGCGCGCGCGGTGGCCGCCGTCTCGCTCTCGCTGGTTGCCGGGCTGCTGATGGCCATGCTGTTCAAGCAGGCCGACCAGGCCCCCGCGGACAGGAAATCCTCGGTTCGTGCCACGCCGGCCGCAGGTCCCGTCCTGGAGAACGACGGGGGCCAGGCGCGCCCGCGATGGGCGCTGCCGGCCCTCTTCGCCCTCCTCGTGGCCATCCTGGTGGTTGGGACAGCAGCCATACCCGTCCTCCTGAAAGCCATCCCCATCGTCGCGATGGCCGTGCTCGCTGCCGTCATCGCATGGAGGTACCTGGACGCGGACGAGAGGACGGGCTGGGGCACGGAGACGTGGTGGGTCACGAAGAAGATTCTGCCTGTCCTCCTGCTGGGCGCCTTCCTGCTCGGCGTCGTCAACTACTTCCTGCCCGCCGAGACGTTCCGTCCGTACCTGGGCGGCAACGGACTCGGACCAGTGGCGCTGGCGTCCGTCCTGGGCGCGCTGCTCTACATGCCCACCCTTCTGGAGGTGCCCATAGTGGGGACGACGCTGGGTTTCTCGAGCGGCGTGATGGGCGGCGCGCCCGCGCTGGCGCTGCTGCTCTCGGGCCCCGCGCTGAGCCTCCCCAGCATGGTCGTCCTCTACAGGCTCCTCGATGCCAGGAAGGCGACCGCCTACATCGGCATCGTCGTCGTGCTCACGCTGCTCGCAGGGCTCATCTACGGCGCCATGATAGGATGAGGTGATGTCGGATGGGAAGCGAACGACCGTGTTGTCCCGCCGCCGCCGCGAGGATGGTCAGGAAGCTCTCGATCGGAGGCTCGCTCATCGGCATCGTCGAGCTGGAGACCGTCCTTGATGAGGTCGGAAGGCTGCATCCAGCCTCCGATGCGGAGGCCAAGACCGCGCTGCTCGCGCGTGCGAGGAAATACAACTACATCCCCCCCCAGGTGGAGGGGGACTACGCCGAGGCGTTGCTGCAGGAGTACACAAGGACACGACCGAAGGAGGATGGTTGAATGAAGATAGAGGTGCTGGGCTCGGGCTGCGCCAAGTGCAAGCGACAGGCTCAGGTGGCCGAGCGGGTCGTCAAGGAGCTGGGCATCGAGGCCGAGGTAGTGAAGGTCGAGGACATCTCCGAGATCATCGACCGTGGCGTGATGATGACGCCCGCGCTGTTCATCGACGGGGAGCTCCGCAGCTCGGGCCGCATCGTCGAGGTGGAGGAGCTCAAGCGAATGCTGGGGACATCTGGGTGATGCTGACGCCCACTCGATTCAGGGATGATGCGGGATGGCAAAGAGGCGCAGGTCGGGGAATGGGGTTCGTCGTGGGCCCACGAAGGACCGGCAGCATCAAGATGCTGCCCATAGCACGCAAGTACGCGACTCCAGACGGCGCGTCGACCTCATCCTCATCGCCATCGCCATCGTCGCGGTCGCCGCGACCGCCTACTTCCTCGCGACCCTCCCGTCCGACGACGAAGGTAACCCCCCACCCTCCGACGGTGACTGGCTCGCGTCCTACAGTCCTGCCAACGGGCATGGGACGGCCGAGGCGGACTGGTGGACGGTCCTGCCCGAGATCAATCCTAACTCGGGCCAGGCGGTCGACCACCCCACATGGGTCACGGACCTGCTCGAGGACGGCCCGCTCATCATCCTCACCCACAGCACGGGCTGCGCCCCTTGCATCGATCAGGGCAATGACGTTAGGGCCGTTATGGACGTCCACGGCTCGCGCATCACCTATCTGGACCTGCTCTCCGACGGCACGGACCAGCGCGCCTATGACACGTTCGACGCCTACGACGCCAACGGGGGCCAGTCCTACATACCGCTCACCATCGTGCTGACCAAGATGAGGACCTCCGATGGGACCAGGATCGTCTGGCACGCGACCGAGGGCGCAACGGGGGCCGCGTGGATAGAATCCTACGTGAAGGACGCCATCTACTACCACAGCAAGGACTAGAGGGGGGTTTAGATAAAGGTGGAATCCGGAGGTGTGACCACGGAGGCGCCCGTACGTCGTAGCCTCACCCCTGTCCTGGTCGCGGTCGCCCTCCTGCTCATCGTGACGCTGGCGGTCCTGGCCATCGCCTTCGGGAGGCCCGGGGAGACACGCGACTTCGAGCCAGTGCCGGCACCCGCGCTCCTGGCCAATGACATCGACGGGGACCCCTTCGACCTCGCGTCGCTGCGCGGGAACGTCACGGTGCTCCACTTCACCGCTATCGAGGAGCCCGTCTGCCGCGAGTGCGAGGGGCAGATGCGTGCCCAGACGGAGGCGCTCGCCGCCCTCCTCGGCCGCCCGGACCCACCCAGGGTGGTGACGGTGAACATGCGCTCGAGCGATCGCTCGTCCGACGGGAGGAGCCTTGCGGAGAGCTGGTGGGGCCTCTCGGTCAACTGGACATGGATCGAGGAGCTGCCGCCGTTCTCGGCCGCGGCGGCCTTCCGCGATTACTGGACGTACCGGGGGGGCACGTCCAATCCCACCGTCGTGCTGCTCGACCAGGAGATGCGCATCGTCGCCGTCCGCCATGTCTACCAGATGGGCAAGGGCGAGGTGGACGGCGTGCAGACGGCCGACAAGCTCGCGCACGACGTCACCCTCATCCGTGCGGGCGAGTGGGAGGGCGCCGAGGGCACGGTCTCCGCTGGCGAGAGCACCGTCGTGACCATGTTCGCGCTCGGCGTGCTCACCTCCGTCACCCCCTGCTCGATAGCGCTCCTGGCGGTGGTCATCTCCTACATCATGAGCCGGCGGGGCTTCGAAGGTGGGAAGGGCGCGATTAGCAAGAGGGGCGCATCCGCGGAGGGACTGGCGATCGGCACGGCGTTCACCCTCGGCATGGCGCTGGTGTTTCTTGCCATTGGATGCCTCCTCGGGCAGCTCGGGGGGTTCATCTCGGCCTCGCCCGCGTTCTATATCGTGGCGGGCGTGCTGCTGGTCGTGCTTGGTACGAATAGCCTTTGGCCGCTAGCTTCCCTCCTACCGCGAAGGTCGTCCTCCCGGGGTGGCGGTGAGGACCGTCCGAACGAGGGTATCCTCCATCGGATGCTCGCCCGGTTCCCGCAGACGGGCACCACCGGCGCGGTCGCCGGCGGCCTTGCCATCGGGGTATTGTTCGGGCTGGCGTGGACCCCCTGCGCCATCTCGCTCATACTTCCCGTCCTCGTCGTCGTCATGGCGAAGGGCTACTCCTGGCTCGTCGCGGGCGCGCTCCTGTTCGTCTTCGGCCTTGGCCACGGGGTGCCCGTCATACCCCTCGCGGTCGCCACACGGGCGGCCCGGGGCGGCCTTGCGACCAGGTACGCGAAGCTGGGCAGATGGGTCGTGCGCGCGTTCGGCGTCGTGATCATCGCGCTCGGCTCCATCTTCATCCTGCGCTACTTCGGGGTGGCACTGTGGTAGATGGCGAGAAGAGCGCGAGCACCATCCCGGAAGGCGGCACCTGTCCAGCCCCTGCGTGCGAGACGCCTCCGCCCAGGCTGGCATTCCTGGACAGGTTCCTCACGCTTTGGATATTCATCGCGATGGTCCTCGGCGTCGGCCTGGGCTACGCCCTCCCGGACATCGCGGACGCGCTAGACTCCGTCAAGGTGTTCGGTGTCTCGGCCCCCATCGCGGTGGGGCTGCTCGTCATGATGTACCCGCCGCTCGCGAAGGTCCACTACGACGAGCTGGGGAGGCTCCGCCAGGCCAAGCGGATGCTCACGACGTCCCTCGTGCTCAACTGGGCCATCGGCCCTGTGCTCATGTTCGCGCTCGCATGGCTCGCCTTCCCCGAGCCCGAGATGGCGCCGTTCCGGAACGGGCTCATCCTCGTCGGGCTCGCCAGGTGCATCGCCATGGTGCTCGTGTGGAACCTCCTCGCCAAGGGCGACTGCGAGTACTGCGCGGTGCTGGTCGCGCTCAACTCGGTGTTCCAGATAGCCATGTACTCCGTGCTCGCGTACCTGTTCATCACCGTGCTCACGCCCGTCGTCTCGCCCGGCTCCGAGGCCATCGTGGTCGACATCACGATGTGGGACATCGCCAGGAACGTGCTCGTCTTCCTGGGCATCCCGTTCGCGTTGGGCGTCGCGAGCTACTACGTCCTCGGGAGGATGAAGGGCCGCGAGTGGTACGACGGGACCTTCGCGCCGAGGATAAGCCCCCTCGCCCTCGTGGGGCTGCTCTTCACCATCGTCGTGATGTTCGCGCTTCAGGGGGAGAAGATCGTCAGAAGCCCGCTCGACGTCGTCCGCGTAGCCGTGCCGCTCGTCGCGTACTTCCTGCTCATGTTCTTCCTGAGCTTCGCCCTTTCCCACAGGCTCGGCTTCAACTACTCCCAGTCGGCGACGCAGTCGTTCACGGCCGCGAGCAACAACTTCGAGCTCGCAATCGCGGTCGCGGTCGCGACGTTCGGCATCGCGTCCCTGGAGGCCTTCACGACCGTCATCGGCCCCCTCATGGAGGTGCCTGTGCTCATCGCGCTGGTGAACGTCTCCCTGTGGATCGGAAGGCGATACTACGACAGGGAAGGCGCTCCCGTCCGCGCGAAAGGGTCGACCCGTGGGTCGGGATAGGCGGCCATGCGATGGAGGGGCCCATCCGGCGACACCTTAAAAGGCCGTTCATCGGTGGGGGGGCCGGATGGAGCCACTGGTCCTGCTCGTGGTCGCGGTCGTCGCCGTGCTCCTCATCTCCTTCGTCTTCTCCATGTTCGGCCTGGGGGGCGCCGTGCTCTACACGCCCATCCTGTTCCTGCTCGGGTTCGCCGCCCTCACCTCCATCTCGACGTCGCTCACCATCAACCTCCTCGCCGTCCTGTCGGCGACCGCGGTCTACTACCGTCAGGGGCTGGTCGACGTGCGCCTCGCCGCGTGGTTCATACCGGGCGTTTGCGCGGGCGCCCTCGTGGGCGGGGCGGCCACCGGGTTCATCGACCCTGTCCTCCTCATGTGGACGTTCGCCGCGTTCTTGGTCGTGATGGGGCTGCGGATGGTGCTATCGAGGAGGGTGGACGCGCCCGGCCAGGATGCCTGCACGCTCACGCCCACGCCACGGCAGATCGCGGCCATCGTGGGCGTCAGCGTGGTCGTGGGTGTGCTCTCGGGGCTCATCGGCATCGGTGGTGGCATCATGATAGCCCCCTTCCTCATCTTCCTGTGCGACCAGCCCGTCAAGGGCACGGCGGGCACGACCGCGTTCATCGTCATCTTCTCCTCGCTCTTCGGCGTCATCGGCCACTCGGCCGTGCACAACATAGACCTCTGGCTCGTCGTGCCCACGGGCGTGGCCGCGCTCATCGGCTCCCAGGTGGGCGCACGCCGCATGGTGCGGACCGGTTCGGGCTCGGTGATGAAGGGGTTCGGCGTGGTGATGTGGGTGTTCGCCGCGGTCCTCGTCCTTAAGCTCCTCGGCCTCATGGAGATGTGAACGAGAGCAACGCAGGGGACGCTGATGGGGTCTCCGCGTCCCCGTCCGTGCGCCCGCGCAACCGTTAATACCCCGACCTGCCAATGCGGTGGGGCCGGAAGGGAGCCCCTTGGATGTCAAGCCAGACGGTGTAGGCCTCACGCTCGAGCAGGTGGCGCAGGTCGCTCGCGAGGGCGCGAGGGTCGTGCTGCCGCAGAAGGCGCGCAAGCGCATGGCGGACAGCCGCCGCGCGCTCGAGGGGATGCTGCGCAAGGGAGAGACCGTCTACGGGGTGAACACCGGCTTCGGCAGGCTCGCCGACACCAAGATAGACCCGGAGAGGGCCGAGGAGCTCCAGCGCCGGCTGGTGCTGTCGCACGCCTCTGGACTGGGGGAGCCGCTCGCGGCAGAGGTCGTGCGAGCCGCCATGCTGCTGCGGCTCAACACCTTCGCCAAGGGGCACTCGGCCGTCCGTGTCGCGCTCGCGGAAACGCTCGTGCGCATGCTCAACGCGCCCGTCACGCCCTACGTCCACTCCATCGGCTCGCTCGGGGCATCGGGCGACCTGGCGCCGCTCGCCGAGGTCGCGCTCCTGGTCCAAGGCAGGGGCCTCGCCATGACCGACGACGGCCGGGTCGTCGACGGCCGGAAGGCACTTCACGGTGCGGGCATCGAGCCCCTCAAGCTGGCCTCGCGGGAGGGCCTCGCCCTCATCAATGGCACGCAGGTGATGACGGCCGCGGGCGCCCTCGCGCTCCTGGACATGGAGCACCTGCTCAAGGCGGAGCTCGTGGCCACCGCGGTCGTCGCGGACGCGCTCGGCGCGCGCCGGTCCGCCTTCGACAGGAGGGTGTTCGAGGTGAGGCCCTATCCCGGCGCCACGAGGGCCGCGGACGCGCTGCGACGCCTGCTCAAGGGCGGCGACCTCGACAGGGCGCTGCCCAAGAGCGTCCAGGACGCATACTCCATACGGTGCGCGCCGCAGATAATCGGCGCCTCGCTCGACGCGGCCGCCTTCGCGCGGCGGCAGCTCGAGATCGAGCTCAACTCCGCGACGGACAACCCCCTGCTGTTCCCGGAGGACGGCGAGCACGTCTCGGGAGGCAACTTCCACGGGGAGCCCGTCGCGCAGGCGCTCGACCTGCTCTCCATCGCAATCGCGGACATCGGGACGCTGAGCGAGCGGCACACCAATCGCCTCCTGAACCCCAACCTCTCGGGCATGCCGCCGTTCCTCGCGAGCGAGCCCGGCCTGGACTCGGGGCTCATGATGGCGCAATACACCGCCGCCGCGCTCGTCGAGGAGCTGCGCGCGCTCGCGCGCCCCGCGACCGTGGACAACGCATCCACGTCCGCCGACCAGGAGGACCACGTGAGCCTTGGCATGCACGCCGCGCTCAAGGCCAGGCGGGGTGTGGAGCTGCTGCGCAACGTCGTGGCCATAGAGCTCGTGGCGGGCGTGCAGGCGCTCGACTTCCGCGCGCCCAAGCGCCCCGCAGAGGGGGTGGCGGAGGTGTACAACCTCGTGCGCCGCATCGTCCCGTTCTACAACGACGACCGCCCGCTCAACGACGACCTGATGCGCGTGACGGAGCTGCTGCGCATCGGCGAGGTCGTCCGCGTCGCAGAGGCCCGGGTGGGGCCCCTGTAGGCGGTGGGGGGCGCAACCGTGAGGGTGCTCTTCCACGCGTGCTGCGGACCGTGCTTCGTCGCGGTCGGGCCCGCCCTCGCTGCCGAGGGCCACGAGGTCGTGGGCTTCTTCTACAACCCGAACGTGATGCCCTACAAGGAGCACGAGGCGCGCCTCCAGGCGTTCGAGCGCGCATGCGAGGCGGGCCAAGTCGCCGCGGTCGTCGACGCCACCTACGAGCCAGAGAGATGGCTGAGGGGCGCGCTCGACGCCGAGCTGCGGTGCGAGTACTGCTACCGCGACCGTCTCTGCCGCGCCGCGAGGCGGGCAGCGGAGGAGGGCTTCGACGCGTTCACGACCAGCATCCTGGTGTCGCCCTACCAGAAGCACGAGCTCGCGCGCCGGGTCGGCGAGGAGGCCGCGGACCAGGAGGGCGTGGAGTTCCTCTACCGCGACCTGCGGCCACAGTGGAGGGAATCGCGCAGGCGCACGTTCGAGCTCGGGCTCTACCGCCAGAGATACTGCGGGTGCGTGTTCTCCGAGCGCGACCGGTACCTCGGTGTTCCCGAGGGGAGGGCCAAGACCGGCCCGACGGGGGCGGCGATGCCGCCCCGGCCAGCAAGGACGGCTGACGACAGAGGTCCGGGCGGGCCATAACGATTAAGTAGGTGGGGCACCCACATATCATCGGCGATGCCAATCGCTCATGGAGAGGGCCGGGGTTGGCCGACGCGGCTGCCGACGTGAAGGTGAGGGACCTCACGCCTGAGAGTAAGAGCGTGAACCTCACCGTGAAGGTTGTCTCCGTCGGCGCCCCGCAGTCGGTGGCCGCGAGGGACGGTGGCACGCGCACGGTCACCGAGATCGTCGTCGGTGACGAGACCGCCACCGTCGTCATGTCGCTCTGGGACGAGCAGTCCCGCGGCGTGCAGGCCAGCCAGGTACTGCACGTCGAGAATGGCTACGTCTCCCTCGTCAAGGGCCGCGTCCACCTCAACGTCGGCCGCTACGGTCGCCTCGGCAAGGGCCAGGGCGACATCACCAACATCAACCGACAGCTCGATGTGTCCGAGGTCGACCACTCCTCGGGTCGCGGGGGCGACCGCGACCTGGGCGGCGCCATCGACCTAAGGTTCCGGAGAGGCCCCCCCGCGTCCACTGGCTGGGGCACGGACGAGGACGCGCGCGCCCGTGGCATCCGGGTCCGTCGTCGCGGTCGGTCCGACCGGGAACGCGAGGACCGTCGAGGCCGCTACCGCTGAGCGCCCCAGCCGGTCCTGAACTGCTCGAACGTCCCGGCCAGGATGGCCTCCCTCGCCCCCCGCACCAGGGCGAGGACCAGCGCCACGTTGTGGAACGAGACGAGGTGCATCCACCGGGGGTCGTTGGACCTCCAGAGGTGGTGAACGTAGGCGCGGTCGTACTCCGCGCACACGTGACAGCCGCACGCTGGGTCCAGGGGTCGTTTGTCGCGGCCCATCGCCCCCCGCGTGATGTCATACCTCCCCGACTCGCACAGCACCGTACCGTGCCGTCCACCTCGGGTCGGGAACGCGGAATCGAACACATCGACCCCCATGGCGATCGAGTCCAGCAGCTCCCTGGGCGAGCCCACGCCCATGAGGTACCTGGGCCGTTCCTCCGGGAGCAGGCCGATGCTCCCCGCGATGGTCCTGTTCATCTCCCCGACGGGCTCACCGATGGAGAGGCCGCCGATGCCGTAACCGTCGAATGGCATCGCCCCAAGCTCGCGCGTGCTGCGCTCGCGCAGGTCCTCGAGCACACCGCCCTGGGTTATGGCGAACAGGAGCTGCCGCCCGCGGGGATGCGAATCCAGGCATCTGCGTGCCCACTCGGACGTGCGTCGCGTCGATGCCTCGACCGCGCCGCGCTCGGCGCCGGCGACCGGGCAGTCGTCGAGCACCATCGCGACGTCGGCCCCGAGCCGGGACTCCACGTCCATGACCCCTTCTGGCGTGAGCGTGTGCGCCTCGCCCGTGACGGGGTGGCGGAACACGAGCCCCTCGTCCGTCCTCTTGAGCAGGATGCCCTTCTTGATGGTCTGGAACCCGCCCGAGTCCGTGAACAGAGCCCGCCGCCACCGCATGAAGGCGTGCAGCCCCCCCGCGGCCTCCACGTGCTCGACGCCCGGGCGTACCATTAGCGACCACGAGTTGGCGATGAGCGCGACCGCGCCCGCCTCCTCCAGCTCCCCAGGGGACAGGGTCCGCACGCTGCCCGTGGTGGCGACGGGCATGAAAAGGGGTGAGGGGACGTCCCCGTGCACGGTGGACAGCGTCCCGGCGCGCGCGCCCCCGTCCCTCCCGGCGAGCCGGAAGGTCATCCCACCGACCCCCCCTGGACGAGCATGGCGTCGCCGAGAGAGTGGAAACGGTAGCCCTCGCGCTTCGCCAGCTCGTATGCGGAGAGGACGCGCTCCCTGCCCGCGTAGGCGGACACGAGCATGATGAGGGTCGACCTCGGGAGGTGGAAGTTGGTGAGCAGTCCCGAGTAGGGGAAGCGGAACCTGTAGGGCGGGTGGATGAAGAGGTCCGTCCACCCATCGAACGACCTGACGAGGCCGTCCGGGCCCGTCGCGCTCTCGAGCGTGCGCACCGTGGTCGTGCCGACGGCGATGACCCTGCGGCCCCCGGCGACGGCGCGGTTGAGCGCCTCGGCGGCGTCCGCGCCCACGCTGGCCCGCTCCGCGTCCATGCGGTGGTCCTCCACGTGCTCCGCGCGCACGGGCTTGAAGGTGCCCACGCCCACGTGGAGCACGAGCTTGACCATCTCCACGCCGCGCGCGGCCATGTCATCCAGGAGCCCCGGCGTGAAATGGAGACCCGCCGTCGGCGCGGCGACCGAGCCGTCGACGCGCGCGAAGGTGGTCTGGTAGCGCGCAGGGTCCGTGAGACGCGAGCGGATGTAAGGCGGGGTGGGCATCTCGCCCCACCGGCGCATGACCGAGATGGCCGTCGCGCCCTCGGGCAGCCGCACGGTGAACCTGCCCTCCCCGAGCGATTCGACGAGCTCGGCCTCGACCGCGTCCACACCGACCCCGAGCACCAGGCACGCGCCCTCCCGGAGGCCCTTGCCGCCGACCAGGCACTCGGTATAGCCACCCTCCCCCTCCGTGGCTGCGCCAGTGCCCAGGAACAGCAGCTCGACCTTGCCGCCAGTGGGCTTGCGGCATCGCACCCTCGCGGGAAGGACGCGCGACTCGTTGAGCACGAGGACGTCGCCCCCCGCCATCAGCCCGGGCAGGTCCTTGATGCGCCGGTGGGCGACGCCGCCGTCCGCCCCGAGCACCAGAAGCCGCGCATGCTCGCGCGGTTCCACACCCGCCTGGGCGATGAACGATGTAGGGAGGTCATAGTCGTAGTCCGAGAGGGGCACGCTGGCTCACGAGGGCGTTCCTGGTCAAAAGGATTGCGGCCCTCGCCCCCCCAAAAGCTGATATATGCCAGTCCTTCATATTTGGTGCTGAGGGGTTGTGGCCCACACGTCGCCGTCTAGGATGCTCGGCCTCGTCGTCGCCCTCTTCGTGCTGGCCATCACCCTGCTCGCAGCGCTGGCGTTGGCCGAGCGAGAGGTCGTCAACGACGACTTCTCGCTGCCGGACCTCTCCGGGCCCGACGCCCGGCGGTGGAACGTGTCCACGACCGAGAGCACGGGCGCGGCATCCATCGGGGCAGGGTCGCTGGTGACCACCGTGGAGGGGCTTGGCCACGTCACGTGCACGTCTGCAAGGCCCTTCGCGTGCGACAACATCACCCTCACCCTCGAGTGGCAATGGGACTCGGGCGACGGGGAGGCCCTCCGCATCGCCGTGGAGTCGTTCGTGGACGGGGGGTACCAGGACGCCATCCAGCTGGCCTGCCCCCGCGGGAACTGGCGGCTCCAGTTCCTGTCGCTTGGCAGCTTCCAGACATTCTGGATAGGGACGACCATTGCCCGACAGGGTATGCGTTACAACGTGTGCATCTCTCTCACGGGCAACCTCGCCGACGTGACGGTGCGCGAGGGGGCGACGGGGCCGTTCGTGGCATCCTACATCGACTTCCGGATGGACGGACTGCGGTCCCGCAACCGCATCGCCCTCTCCACCGTCGGCGACACCGCCGGGGAGACGCTCGTCGCGAGGTGGGACAACGTGGCCGTGGTGGACAGCGCGCTCCCGCCCAACACGGTCCCGCGCTGGCTCTCCGTCGGCCTGCTCGACGCCAGGGCGAATTTGACCTCCTACCACGACTTCAGCATCGTCATCGACGACGACCAGGAGCCCTGGGAGCTCCTCATCCGTAGCCCCTCGGCCCATGTGGTGTCCAGCGATGGCACCCTCGTCGGGTTCCTGTTCCCGACCCCGGGCATGCTCGTGACCGTACCGCTGGAGGTCTTCGACGGCATCTCGAGCGCGTGGAACAACGTGAGCTTCTACGTGGGCTACTTCAACTTCCCGCCGGAGCACGACCTCCCGGCCTCCATCACGGTGCCGGAGGGCGTCCCGACGCGCATCGACCTCGGCGCGCACATCTGGGACAGGAACGACCCCTCGTCATCGCTGGTCCTCATCCCGAACCTGCCGTTCGTGGAGGTGGACGGGCTCATGCTCATCATCACCGCCCCCGAGGGGTCCGTCCGTTACGAGCTCAGGCTCCGCATCTCTGACGGGGTGAACGAGGTCGGCGCTATCATCGAGCTTCTGGTGGCCCATTTCGACGCACCGCCCGAGCTGCTGCCGATCCCGACGTTCTTCGTCGAGGAGGACCGCTGGTCGACGTTCGGATTGATGCCGTACATCAAGGACCCCGACACCCCGGTGGGGCTCATCGCGGTGGGGTGCGACTCGCCCAACTGCACCGTCTCGGGCCAGAATCTCGGCTTCCTCTACACGAGAGGTGGCGTGGCAGAGTTCGTGCACTTCTGGGTGGACGACGGCACGACGACCGTGCATGGGAACCTCACCGTCATCATCGTGGAGGTGAATGACGCCCCTGTCATGGACATGGTGCCCGTCCAGTGCATCACGGAGGATGAGCCGGGTCGGGTATCGCTTGACATGTACATCCATGACGAGGAGACCGACCAGGGGAACCTCACCCTGATGTGCGAGCACCCGTCCATTGTCGAGGTGAGCGGGCTCGAGCTCACCTTCCTCTTCAAGACCCCTGCCGTGAACGAGGTCGTCGCCTTCATCGTCACCGATGGCAACTCCTCCTCCGACAGCTCGTTCCTCCTCGACGTCATACCCGTCAACGACCCGCCCGTGGTGAGGACCATCGATGGCAAGCCGCCCCCCGTGAACCTCACCACCTACGCGACCAAGACCCTCGATGTGGAGGTCGTGTACTTCGACGAGGAGGGGGGGTTTTGCAACCTCATGCTCGAGTCCGACCTCGAGATGGCCTCCTTCCATAGCAGGCTGCTGCGCATCCAGCCGAGCTACGACGAGGTCGGCGTGCATGCGGTCAACATCGTGGTGAGGGACGAGGACCTCGCCGTCGGGAGTGCGGTCCTGATGGTCACGGTCCTCGACCCGTCCGAGGTGCCGCTCGAGGTCGAGTTCCTCCTGCCCCACGGGGGGCTGACGCTGACGGAGGGCGATTCGGTGGCCTTCTCGGTCCGCGTCTCCCACCCGGTCATGGGGTACCTGTCGTTCACCAGCGTCACGTGGGTCTCGGACCTCCAGGGTCCCCTAGGGACCACGGACGGCTCCCATGACATCCTCACGTTCTCCACCATGGCCCTGCTGCCCGGCACCCACAACATCAGCGCCGTGGCCAACTCCGGCATGCTGCGCGGCGAGGCGACGGTGAGGGTCACGGTCGACGGGCTGCCCGAGGAGCGGCTCGGGGTCCCGGGGTCGATATATGCCATGAGCTTCTGCATCGTCATGGTCGTGGCCGGCATCGCGATGGCGGTCGCTTACACCCATTCCAAGCGGGTCACCACGGCGAGGGCTCCGACCCCGGGGACCGCCACTGTGGTGAGCGCCCCCGCATCGCCAAAGCCCCCCCTCAGGCCCGCACATGGCCTCGAGACACGGATACAGGTCGTAAGGCCGATGCCCATCCCGGACGAGAAGATGGCGGGCATGCCGCGCATACCATCCAGGACGGCCGACGCCTGGTCGGCGGGCACCGACACCGAAATGGTGGAGGGCGAGGCGCTCGAGGTGGTGTTCCAGGCCGCGCCAAGCCCGAGGGCGCCCATTGCCCCGGCACCTGCGGCCACGCCCGGGCCCGCCCCTCCTGCTCCCTCGACCCCTGCACCTGCATCTCCGCCCGCGCGCGCCCTGCCTCCGAGCATACCATCGGGAGCGTCCTCCAAGGCGGACATGAGGGCCAGCATCGCCGCGCTCAAGGCGGTCATCGAGGCGCTGCCGAACGGCGTGCCTCGCGAGCTCGGCCTCTACGACAGCTACACCATCGCGGAGAGGGTCCTCAAGGGCAAGACCAAGATGGCCCCGGACGGGACGCCGCTCGTGTTCGTGATGGGCGGCTGGTACGTCAACACGCCCGACCGGCCCGACGCCTTCCTGAGGCCCTGGAAGGAGTGACCCTCAGCCCGGGAACGATCATCCAGCGTCCGTGCCGTATTCCGCAGCTGGCATCGCGAGTCGGTACGGGCCCTGCCCGACCCTGCTGGGCCACCGACATGGACGCGAGAGGGATGGGGACGAGTGGCCGGGCCGACCCGCGGGAGCGCCCGCACCTCCCACCAACAACTTAACAAACCGGCTCCCCCTTGTTGGCGAACCGAGGCGTCGGCGATGTCGACGGTGGGCATAACGGCGATGGTCCCCCCAGAGCTCGTCTACGGGTGCGGGCACGTGCCGGTGGACCTCAACAACATGGTGCCCACCTCCAGGGCCGTCCCCCGCGGCAAGCTCTGCGCGTGGACCGCGACGTGGCGCGACGAGCTGCTCTCCGGGAGGATGCAGGTCGACCGCCTCGTGGTGGTCGCGGGCGGCGACTGCCACAACGCGCTCGCGGACGGCCAGCGCGTGGCGCTCTCCGGAATCCCCACGCACTTCTTCTTCTACCCGTTCGATGGCGACCCGGCCTACATGGAGGGGCAACTGCGCGCGTTCGAGGCGTTCCTCGGGGGGATGGTGGACCATCGGGCGGTGGCGCGCGTCGCGGCCATCAAGGCGGCCGCGCTCGAGCTCGACGCGGCGCGCGCCCGCGGCGATGTGCCCGGCTCGGTCGCCTTCAACCACATGATAGCGCTCTGCGACATGCGCGGCGACCTCGACGCGTTCGACCGCTCCTTGCGCGACGCGCTCTCGCGGAGGAGGGAGGGCAGGGCCGCGGCTCGGGTCGCCCTCGTGGGCGTCCCGCCCATCTACCCTGACTTCCACGAGGTCGCCGAGGGCTTCGGGCTGCAGGTCGTGTTCGACGAGCTGCCCTGGGAGTTCGCACGCGCGGGCGGCCGCGACGTCCCGTCGATGGCGCGAAGCTACGCCGGCTACACGTTCGCGAGGCAGCTGCCCTACCGGCTGGAGCTGCTCGAGACGGAGCTGCGCGGCCGGCGCGTCGACGGGGTCATCCACTACACGCAGTACGCGTGCCACCACATGCTCGAGGACGAGGTCCTCCGCTCGCGGCTCGACCTTCCCGTTCTCACCGTCCAGGGCGACCTCCCGAGGAGGTGCCCCGAGCAGGAGAAGCTGCGGCTCGAGGCCTTCGCCGAGCTGCTCACGGGGGGGCGAGCGAGATGATCGGGCTCGACCTCGGCTCGACCCGTGCGAAGATGGTCCGCGTCGAGGGCCGGGAGGTCGTCCTGAGGAGGGAGGTCCCGTCGCCGCGGTGGAGAGAGCTGCTCGAGGGGTTCGACCCCGGGGAGACCGTGGCCACGACGGGCTACTTCAGGAGGCAGGTGCCGGGCGCGCGCGCCATCACCGAGCTCACGGCCGCGCGCTGGGGCGTCGGGAGGCTGGTACCGGGTGCGGAGGTCATCATCGACGTGGGCGGCCAGGACACAAAGGTCCAGGACCTCCGCACCAACAGGTTCGTGCTCAACGACAAATGCTCCGCGGGCACGGGCGCGTTCCTGGAGCTGGTAGCGAGCTACTTCGGCGTGGGCGTGGAGGAGCTGGGGCGTCTGCACGCGGAGGCGGAGGAGCCCGCGGACATCAACTCCACGTGCGCCGTGTTCGCCATGTCGGAGATGGTCTCGCAGCTCGTGGGGGGGCGCACACGCGCCGATGTGGTCGCGGGCATGCACCGCGCGTTCGCGCGCCGCATCGCGGAGCTCGTGCCAAGCGCGGACAGGGTCGTGCTCATCGGTGGCGGGGCGCGCAACTCGGGACTGAGGGCGGAGCTCGGGCGCATCCTCGCGCGCGAGGTCGTCGTGCCGGACCATCCGGAGCACGTGAACGCGCTCGGGGCGGTGGAGTACGCATCGTCGGCCGGCACCGGCGTTTGAGGTCTCGGCGCGCGCACACCGCGATGGGTGGGCCCGGGATAGGGAACCTATTTACCGGTACTGACCAATCTCCATACAGGAGGGTCTGGATATGGTCAATCGCTTACTCGTGGGACGTGGATTGTGCCGAACGGTCAGGCCGTCACTGCTCTTCGCCATCCTTGTCGTGCTCCTCATGCTAGGGAGCGCGCTGCCGGCGGGGGCGGCCCAGCTGCCTGCCATCAGGTGGGGAGAGCCCACCATCCTGCAGGACTACGGGGACTCGTCCCACTACGAGGCCGATGCCGACATCGTCACCGACGCCCACGGGAACGCCTACGTCACTTGGCTTGATTGGCGGAAGAGCTTCGGCGCGCCCTACGCCCGCTCGCGCCTCGCCGACGGAACGTGGACCATGGCACGCAACGTCGACACCGATGGCTGGGACTCGGAGAACGAGGTCATCCCGCGCATAGCCGCGGACGACTCGGGGAGCGTATACGTCGTGTGGGTGGACCAGGTGTCCGCCGGGGAGGATCGTGTGACGCTGGTGAGGTCGCCTGACTATGGGCACAACTGGACAGACAACGTGGACGTGAGCGGGGACTCGACGACCAACTACCAGCTCTTCGACGTTGCCGCTGGCCACGGCAGCACCGTCCTGCTGCTCATGGGTACCAACTCGGTCTGGCAGCTGCGGACGTCCACAAACTCCGGCACGACCTTCTCAGCGGCCGTGGAGGTCAAGAGGGTGAGCCCCCCCACGTTCATCGATTTTCCCAGTCTAATCTCGGCGAGCACGGGGGAGACCTACCTCGTGTACCGTCTGAGGACCGATTCGGACTGGGCGATGCAGGTGATGGTCTCGACCAACGACGGCCAGACCTTCAGCGACCCGGTGAACGTCTCCACGGTGTTCGACCCCTCCCCAGCCCATGTCTTCGAGCCGGTCGTGACGGCCTCCGCTGACGGACGGGTTGCCGTGGCGTACCTTGACATGTCGTACACAGACGGGGGGCAGAGGTACAAGGTCACGAGGTCGCTGGACGGAGGGTCGACATGGTCGCCGCCGGCGCTCGTGGACCCACAGGCCGAGGGTGGGAAGGGGAACGATGCCTCTTGCAACATCGCCTTCGCCCCCGACGGCAAGCTCTACGTCCTTTACTATCACAGCGACGACCGCGACGAACTCTCCAGCTATGACCCCTATCTCAGGACGATGAGCCCTGCCGGAGTCTGGACGGACAGGGCGGACCTGAGCACCCTGCCGCTCTACGGGGGTCATGGGACCCCGCACGGGCTCTCGGTCGATGGCCTCGGTCGGATACATGCGCTTCTCGAGGGCAATACCTACGCCCTTGACCAGGAGAACACCCTCCACCTCCTCGGCACGTTCGCGTCCGGTGGCGACGGTGATGGGGGCGGTGACGGTGACGGCGAGGACGCCAAGGTCACGGACTTCGCCTTGTTCTGGGCGGTGCTCGCGCTCATGCTCGTGTTCCTCCTGCTCGCGATAATCGGCTTCGCACGGAGGCCCAAGCGACCGGTGGCCGGACCGGAGACCATGGTCTACCAACCTGCCCCGCAGCCCCACTACCCGCAGCCCGCCCCCCCGCCGCCGCAGCCTCCGCCCCCGCAACGTTGATAAAAGGGGCGTGTCATTAGCGTAGAGCGCGGCACTGTTTCCCCGCTTCCAGCCGTCCAATCCAGGAAACGGGAGGTGGAACGATGACCTCCGATTTGGGTTTGATGGACGAGCCGACCGGAATCCCCCCGCTCTTCGACGTCGCCGTCGTGGGCCTCGGCCCCGCTGGCATCACCACCGCGGCCGAGCTTGTGCGCTACGGCCGTCGCGTCGTCGCGTTCGAGCGCGACCGCATCGGCGGCCTCGTCCACGAGGCGCGACGCGTCGAGAACGTCCCGTGGGCCCACGGCGCGGCGCCAGGCCCCGAGGTGGCGCGCGCGCTCGAGGCGCACCTCATGCGGTTCGCGCCCGAGTTCGTGAACGAGGAGGTCGTGTCCATCCAGAGGAGAGAGGCCTCGTTCGAGGCCCGCGCGCACGACCGTGCGGTGCGCGCGCGAGCGGTCGTGCTCGCCAGCGGCACGCGGTCCCGGTCGCTCGCGGTCAGGGGCGAGGACCTGCCATGGGTGGCGACCCGATGGTCGGACCTGAGGCGCCAATCCGGAACGGTGGCGGTCGTGGGCGGGGGCGACCTCGCCATCGACCAGGCCCTCTCGCTCGTCGAGGCGGGCTACCGCGTCGAGCTCCTGGTGAGGGGCGACCACGTCGAGTGCAACCGATCCCTGATGGACGAGCTTGGACGGGCGAGGACCGTAACGATGCGCTTCCGGCACGCCGTCGAGGCCTTCGTGGACGGCCCCCCGCGCTCGGTCCTCTGCTCGAGCCTGGAGGGACCAGTGGGCCTTACGGTGGACTGCGCGCTCGTGTCCATCGGAAGGGAACAGGAGGCCCCCAAGGTCCTCGACATGGACGGGCGCGCGCTCAAGCTGGACTACGTGCTCTCCCCCGGCATCCGCGGCCTGTTCCCCGTGGGGGACCTGGCCGCCTACGGGCGCCGCAGGCAGGTGGCCATCGCCGCGGGCAGCGGCCTCGACGCGGCCATGCGGTGCGAGGAGCACCTGCGGGGGCAGGGCCCGTGAGGCTCGTCTCCTCCTCGGGCAACCCCGAGCTAGCCATGGTGCACGTGGCCGAGGACGACCGCGGCCGCCGCATCGAGTTCGTGGACTCGGTGCAGCCCCCGCGCCCGCGCAGGGAGAAGTGGGTGGTAATCGTCTCGACCATGTTCGGGTGCCCCGTCGGGTGCCGCATGTGCGACGCCGGAGGACGGCCCGAGGGCCGGCTCACGTCCGAAGAGATGCTCTGGCAGGTGCGCACGGCGGTCGCGCGGCGGTTCCCCTCGGGCAGACCCGAGACCGCCATGCTCAAGGTCCAGTTCGCGCGCATGGGCGAGCCCTCGCTGAACGGCGCGGTCATCGATGCGCTCGACGCCCTCCCGGGCGAGTTCCCCGGCACATCCGTGGTGGCATCGGTCTCGACCATCGCACCTGTCGGGGTGGGTGCCTTCCTCACGCGCCTGAGGGACGTCAAGGACCGGCGGTACGGGGACGGGCGGTTCCAGCTCCAGTTCTCGGTGCACTCGACCGACCCCGGGCGCCGCGCATGGCTGTGCCCCGCTCGCACGCTCTCGCTCGAGGAGATGGCCTCTGCGGGCGTCGCGTTCCGCGACGGGACCGACAAGAAGGTCACGCTCAACTTCTGCCTCATCGAGGGCATGCCGCTCGACCCTGCGGTCGTGCGCGACGCGTTCGACCCCGAGCACTTCCTCGTCAAGCTCACCCCGCTCAACCCGACCGCGAGGGCCACCGCCCACGGGCTGCGGTCCGTAATCGGGCACGGCACCGAGGGGCGGGCCACGCCCATCGCAGAGGCCTTCCGGGCCAACGGCTTCGAGACCATCCTCAGCATCGGCGAGTACGAGGAGAACCAGATAGGCTCGAACTGCGGGATGTACCTGGGCGCGCTGTAGGTCGATGGCGTCAATAGGTCCCGTGGTGGGCCCGCCCGGATTTGAACCGGAGTCTATTGGTCCCGAACCAACAAGTATAGACCAAGCTAGCCCACGGGCCCAGGGATGTGGGTCCGGTGAGCACGGAGCGAGTATTTTACGTTTGTGATGATGGCCCGGGGCCCCCAGGAGGGGCTTGCCAGCATCCGGCCGGCCACGACGAGGCCACTACTCCTCGTCCACGCGCGGCGGTTGCGCGCAGAAAGAGAACCGCTTGCGCATCGCCCTCACCGCGCGCAGGTCCAGCTCGACCACGGCGAGCGCCTCCTCCTCCTGCATGCGCAGCAGAACGTCGACTCCGTCGGGGGACTCCATGACTCCGAACCGCTGAACCCGGGGGGAGACGGCGATGGAGCCGCCCAGCCCCTGGCGCTTCATGAACTCCCCCACCAGCCCCACGGCCGCGACCGGCACGGTGTTCTCGTAGGCGCGCGCGACTGCCAGCGCCTGGTTGGCGTCCCGCTCCTGGGGGGAGAACGAGCTCGACTGCACGAAAAGGACCTCGGCGCCCTTGTCGACGAGCGAGCAGGCGATGCCCGGCACCGCGGCGTCCAGCCCCGCGAGCACGCCCACCCTGACGCCGTCGAGCTCGACGGGCTGCCCCGGCGGTGCGGCGTCGAACCACGGCCTCTCCGTGGGGTAGTAGGTCGACTTGTTGACCGTGCCCACGACCTCGCCCCGCCTGCCGAGCACGACCGAGGTCAGGAACTGCTGCCGCGGGGCCTCGCACACGCGGTTGCGGGTCACGCCGCAAACCACGCACACCCGCGACCGGCGGGCCTGGGCCTGGATCTCCTTGATGGCCTCGTTGGGCAGCGGCGCGACGGGCACGTCTCCCAGGAAGTACTCCGAGAAGAGTATGGCGCGGGCCTTCTCCCTGGCGGCCTGCTTGACCCACTCCTTGGCCCTAGCGAGGGCGTCGTGGGACGCGCCCGGGCGCGACCAGTCATGCTCCATCTGGGCGATGGCCACCTTGAAGGTGTCTGGCAAGGGTCGCACCTTTGGACGCTCAACGGGCCGCAGGCCAGATATAGCTTTCGGGATGTTGACCGGGCCCATTCGTCCGGCATGCGGGCCATCGCAGGAAGGACAAGGGCCACTGGTCCCTTCCATTGTCACCCTCATCGGCCGTCCGCCTCGAGCGGGCCGGTGACGGGGTCCCTTCCAGCGCCCCCGGGGCGAGACGGGCCCCACCCTATCGCTCACCTGCAACGCGGCGCTGCTCGCGACCGTCATGCCCGCCCTCAAGGCCGCGCGCACGGACCCGACGGAGGCCGTCCGGTGGGTGGAGCGAGCACCAGGTCGGGCGGTGCCATCCGCTCGGCATGTCGTCCATTGCCGAAGGGGGACTTCGGCAAAATATAAATAGGCCCCCGGCAAATGCAACGCCCATGGACGAGGACTTCCGCGAGAAGATAGCGGGGGAGATAGTGCTCTCCAGCGAGCCCGGCAAGACGCTGCGCAAGTGGAGGCTTATCTTCGGCGTGTCCCAGAAGGAGCTCGCGGCCGAGATGGGCATCTCCCACAGCGTCGTGAGCGACTACGAGGGGGGGCGCAGGAGGTCCCCCACCATCGCCACCGTCCGCCGCGTGGTGGAGGCGCTCATCGACATCGACAAGCGACGCGGCTCGCCCACCATCTCCAAGCACCGCAGCCGCGGCGAGGGCCGCGCCGTGGTCAAGATGCGCGAGTTCCCCGTGGGGGTCACGTGCAAGCAGTTCGCGAAGACCATCAAGGGCCGCGTCGTCTGGGGCGAGGGGCGCATGGACCGCCAGCTCTACGGCTACACGCTGCTGGATTCGCTCAAGGTCATCACCTCGCTCACCTCGTTCGACTACGTGCAGATCTACGGCTGGAGCTCGGAGCGCGCGCTCATCTTCATGGGCGTGGAGTACGGCCGCAGCCCCATGGTGGCCATCCGCGCCCACCCGCTCAAGCCGGGCATGGTCGTCTACTGGCGGCCGAAGAACGTGGACGCCCTCGCCGTCAAGCTCGCGCAGATCGAGGGCATCCCGCTGGTCACCACCGAGATGGAGCTGGAGCCCATGCTCGAATCACTGGCGGAGCTCTAGATGGGCAAGGGGGGCAGGTCGATGGACGTAGGTTTCCTGAGCTACGGCATCTGGGTCCCGCGCCACCGCATCTCGACCGAGGAGATCGCCCGCGTCTGGGGCAAGGACGGTAAGGCGATGGCCGCCGGGCTCGGCGTGAGCAGCAAGTCCGTGCCCGCGGTCGACGAGGACGTCATCACGATGTCCGTGGAGGCCGCGGAGATGGCCATGAGGCGGTCAGGCATCGGGCCCAAGGACGTGGGCGCCGTCTACGTGGGCTCCGAGTCGCACCCCTACGCCGTGAAGCCCACGGCCACGGTCGTGGCCGAGGCCATCGGCTCGACACCTGACCTGACGGCGGCCGACTACGAGTTCGCGTGCAAGGCGGGGACGGCGGCCTTCCAGACGTGCATGGGCCTGGTCAGGTCCGAGATGGTCAAGGCGGGCATGGCCATCGGCGCGGACACCTCCCAGGGCGCGCCGGGGGACGCGCTGGAGTACTCCGCGTCAGCGGGCGCGGCCGCCTACCTCATCGGCTCCGGCGAGGGCGTCATCGCGCGCATCGACCACACGCTGAGCTACACCACAGACACGCCCGACTTCTGGCGTCGCGAGGGCCAGATGTACCCGTCGCACGGGGGCCGGTTCACGGGCGTGCCCGCGTACTTCAAGCACGTGGTCACGTGCGGGAAGAACATGCTCGCGCGCGCCGGCACGACCGCCAAGGACTACGACCACGTCGTGCTGCACCAGCCCAACGGCAAGTTCCCCGTGCGGGCGGCCAAGATGCTGGGGTTCCCGCCCGAGAAGGTGGAGCGGGGGCTGCTCACACCGCGCATCGGCAACACCTACAGCGCGGCCGTGCCGCTGGGGCTCGCGAACATCCTCGACGCCGCGCGGCCGGGCGAGCGCATCCTCGTGGTGTCCTACGGCTCGGGCGCCGGCTCGGACGCGTTCGACATCACGGTCACGGACGCGATGGCGCGCTACCAGCGCAACGCGGACGACCTCGTGGAGACGCGCATAGCCTACCACAAGTTCATCGACTACGCGACCTACGCCAAGTTCCGCGGCAAGATACAGATGGGGAGGGGATGACGTGCGCGAGGTCGCCATCGTCGGGGCGGGCGTGACGCAGTTCGGGGAGCTGTGGGAGCGCTCGCTGCGCGACATAGGGCTCGAGAGCGGCATGCTCGCGCTCATGGACGCGGGCCTCGAGACCGAGGACGTCGAGGCCCTCTACCTCGGCAACATGTCCGCGGGCAGGTTCATCCAGCAGGAGCACATCGGCGCGCTCATCGCGGACCACTCGGGCCTCGCGGACCGAGGCGTGCCCGCCACGCGCGTCGAGGCGGGCGGGGCCTCGGGGGGCCTGGCGCTGCATCAGGCCTACCTCGCCGTCGCGTCCGGCCTCCACGACGTGGTCATGGTGGGCGGCGCGGAGAAGATGACCGACGTGTCCGACCAGGACGCCGAGGAGACCACCGGCTTCGCGGCCGACCAGGAGTGGGAGGTGTTCTTCGGGGCGACCCTCGCGTCGCTCTACGCGCTGGTCGCGCGCCGCCACATGCACCTCCACGGCACGACGAGCGAGCAGCTGGCGGCCGTGGCGGTCAAGAACCACGCGCACGGGGCGGCCAACCCCAAGGCCCAGTTCCAGTCGCGCATCACCATCGAGGACGTGCTTCGCGCGAGTCGCGTGGCCGAGCCCCTTGGCGTCTACGACTGCGCGCCCCTGACGGACGGTGGCGCGGCCGTGGTGCTAACCACGCCCGACCGCGCCCGCGAGCTCGGGAGGCCTTCAATCGTCATCCGCGGCTCCGCCCAGGCGTCCGACACGCTCGCCCTCCACGACCGGTGGTCGCTCACGGAGCAGCGCGCGACGCGCATCGCGGCCGAGCGCGCGCTCAAGCAGGCGGGCATGTCGCTCTCGGACGTGGACGTGGCCGAGCTCAACGACGCGTTCACCATCGCCGAGGTCGTCGCGCTCGAGGAGATCGGGTTCGCCAAGCGCGGTGAGGGGGGCCGGTGCGCGCCCGAGGGCCGCACCGCGCTCGGCGGCGAGCTGCCCGTGAACACGTCGGGCGGGCTCAAGGCCCGCGGCAACCCCTGGGGCGCGACCGGCATCGCGCAGGTGGTGGAGCTCTTCGACCAGCTGGTGGGCCGCGCCAGGGGCAGGCAGGTCGACGGCGCGCGCGTGGGATTGGCCCACAACGTGGGGGGGACAGGCGCGACCGTCGTCGTGCACGTGCTGGAGGCGGTCCGATGACCGGCGTGAGGTTCTGGCGCGAGTTCGCCTCGCGCTACCGCATGCTCGCGACGAGGTGCCCGCTGTGCGGGCTGGTCTACTTCCCCCCGCGGGACGTGTGCCGCAAGTGCCGGCGCGCCTCCGTCGGGAGGATGGAGCGCGTGCCCATGCCCCGCATCGGCAAGGTGATGACCTGCACCGTCGTGCACCAGGGGCAGAAGGGCTTCGAGGACCAGGTGCCCTACGTCCTTGCCATCGTGGAGTTCGAGGGCGGCGTCACCGTGATGGGGCAGGTCGTGGACTGCGACACGTGCGACGTGGGCATCGGCATGGAGGTCAAGCCCGTGTTCCGCCGCATCCGCGAGGAGGGCGAGGCCGGGGTCATCCACTACGGCTACAAGTTCGCGCCGACCTGCTACCCCGTCTGCGCCGTCGACGAGGAAGTTACCGAGCGGAAGGACTGAGGCGGGGGCGTCACAGCTTGCCGTCCTTGGCCTTCTTCTGCAGCCGCTTGGAACGCTCCTTGGCCGTGAAGCCTGTGGCGGCCTCCAGGAACGTGTTCCACCGCCTGATGGTCTCGGCTGCGACCTCGGGGTTCGCCCCCTTGTCGGTCTCCGAGAGGACCTCGAACCGGTCCTTGGAGACGAGCTTGGCGCGGATGGAAGTGATGGCCCCGTAGGACGTCGTGAGCCAGCCGTCGGGCGTCTGCTCGACGCTGCCACCGAAGTGCTGCTCCAGCAGCCCCCGCAGCCCGTCCCCTTCGACGTTCTTGTAATGGCCCCGCTTGATGTCATGCACGACCATGGTCTCCCACCGCCTGCGCAGGGTTCAATTACCTGCACCTACAATATTCTTGCGGAGGACCATGCGGCTCGTGCGACCGTGCGCAGTCTGCGGGCGGCCGACGCCATCTTCCTGCCACATGTGCGGTGTGCCGGTCTGCCACAATTGTGCCGTGCCGCGGAGGCCCGGTCAGGTCCTGTGCCCGAGCTGCTCCGCTGGACGTGCAGGTGGCGATGACGCGGTGCCCCAAGGCCCTGATGGGCACGAGGGGCCCAGGACGATGGGATAGCTCACGCGCCCTTGAGCAGGCGGGCCGCCTCGGCCTCCTGCAGCCTCATGGCACGCAGCACGTAGCGCAGCGCCTTGCGTCCGATGTCGTCGCGCATCTGCTGCGGCAAGTCGTCCAACTTCTCCTTGCGCGCGCGGTAGAGCTCCAGCCCGAACTCGTTCCAGTACAGGTAGGCGCTGTCGGGGTCCAGCTCCGCGGACTTGTTGTAGCTCTGCTCCGCGAGCTCGAAGTGGCCCGCCTCGATGGCGAATGCGCCCAGGCGCGAGTGGAAGAACGGGTTGTCGGGCGCGAGCTCGCACGCGCGCTTGTAGTCGGCGATGACCTCCTCGACGGGGACCTTGGGGACTCCCAGGGCGGATTCGGCCTTGCCGAAGTGGGCCTCGGCCGACTTGGGGTCGAGCTTGACGGCCTTCTTGAACCGGGCCATCGCCCCCTCGAAGTCCGCATCCGCGAGCTTCCTCTCACCCGCCTCGATCTCCTTGAGCGCCTCGTCCATGGGTCATCACCTGTCCGTCGGTTGCTTGGGATTCCTACATACGTTTCGGCCCGCTCTTAAACCTTTGGTTTCGTTTGACACGGGAGCGAATGATGGTGCGTCCGTTCCTCTCCTCCCCCCCCCGCACCGGCCGCGGACGGGAGGGGGACCCGTCAACGGGACACGGCGGCTGCGCGGGGGTCGGGTGCAAACTTGAAGTATGCGTCGCGCCCCTTGTCGTTGGCGATGTTCGCCGACCGCGACGACGCGGGCCGCGCTCTCGGCGTCGCGCTGCGCGCGAGGCCGTGGGCGCGCCCCGATGCCCGTCCGCTCGTGCTCGCCATCCCGCGCGGGGGCGTCCCCGTGGCCTACCACGCCGCGAGGGCGCTCGGGGCGCAGCTTGACCTGGTGGTGCCGAGGAAGCTACAGATACCGTGGGAGCCCGAGGCCGGGTTCGGGGCCGTGACCTCCGACGGCACGGTCACCCTCAACGAGCAACTGGTCGCGCGGCTGCGCCTCACGCGAGAGGAGGTGGGCAAGCTCGCGGCGAGGACGGTCGAGGAGGCAAAGCGGAGGGAGACGGAGTTCCGCGGCGACGCGCCTCCGCCCGACGTCCGCGGCCGCGCGGTCGTCGTCGTGGACGACGGTATCGCCTCCGGCTTCACGATGGTCGCCGCGCTGCGGTCGCTGCGCGCGCGCGGCGCCCACACGCTCGCGGTGGGCGCGCCGTGCGCGCCCGCGGATTCCATCGACCGGGTCTCGCCCAACGCCGACGACGTGACCGTGCTCGAGGTCGACCGCGGCTGGTCCTTCGCGGTGGCCTCGCACTACGATCGGTGGTGGGACCTCGACGACGGAGAGGTCCACACATACCTGCACCGCGCGCGCGACGAGGGCCTCTTCAGCCCTGGCGCCGTCTTCCTAGGGTCGCCAGACCAGTCCAGAAATCATTAATACCGCGATGGCCCTTTTGAATGCCATGGGACGGCTGGCCATCCGCGCGGCGCTGGTCGCTGGCGCGCTCCTCCTCGTGGCGCTGGCACAGGCCGCGCCGCCGGCCTCAGCGGACCGCGGGCCCGAGGACCTCGCGCTCTCTGGCACGGTGCGCACGGGGGACGGGCTGTCCTTCGTGAGGTCGGCGAGCGTGACGATGCAGGTCTACGACGGCGCTCGCACGGCCGCGAACTTGACCTTCACGGGGCTACTGGTCTCCGGCGACGACGGCACCTTCGCCTTCACGGTGCCGGCGGCGGACTGGGACAGGGACCACAACGCGACGCTCCTGGCCTCATATCCCCTCGTGGGGGCCTCGGGGCAATCCGACTTCGCGCTCAGCGGCGCCACGGCGCAGCTGCGCGACGTGTCCCTCGGGTGGAACCGCACGCTGGGCATGGGCATCGTCCTGGAGCGCACCCGCGTCGCGACCGCCCGCGACGCCCAGGCCACCTTCGTCATCAACGTCACCAACTCGGGAAACGACACCGACGCGGTGCTGCTGCAGGCGCTGCCCGGGGACGCGGGCGTCACGGCCCAGTTCAGCCCCCGCGAGCGCGTCGAGCTCGCCCCCGGCAGGTCGCAGCTGGTGAGCCTCCTCGTGGAGGGCGACGGCCAGGGCGCTGGCGACCACGGTGTGCTCCTGAGCTGGAGCTCCGAGTGGTTCACCGCGGAGACCGGTCAGGTCGACCTGGTGTGGGAGGTCGTGCCCGAGGTGCTCCTGTCTGTGTCGGGGACCGGCATCTCATGGTGGCCGGACCCGCTCTACGACGGCGACGCGGCCCTGCTCAACTGCACAGTCGCCAACGGCGGTCGCGACCTCGCGCAGGGCGCGAACGTCACCGTCGTCCTCACCCACCCGACCATTGGGGAGGTGCTGCGCGACCGCGTGAGGCTGGACGTGCCCGCGCTCGGCGCCATGGTCGCCAGCTTCCCCTGGACAGCCGTATACTCCCTGCAGGCGTACGCACTGCGGTTCGAGGTCGAGCACCCCCTCGACGCAGGCCACGACGATGACACGGCCGAGGTACCTCTGCCGGTAGGCGTGCGCAACATGGCGCCCACGGTCGCGTTCATCTCGCCCGCGGAGGGTGCGCGCCTCATCGGCATCGTCACGGTGCGTCTCTCCGTCACCGACCCCGACGGCGCGTCGGGCGCCACGGGGGCCTTCGTCCGCATCGACGGCGGCGCGTGGTCACCGCTTGCGCTCCCGAGCCCCTCCTACCGGTGGGAGACGACGACAGTCGTGGACGGCTGGCACACGCTCGAGGCCTACGCCACCGACAAGTACTCCGCCTCCGACATCGTGTCCATCACGGTCAAGGTGGAGAACGAGGGCCCCAACGGGCCCCCGGCCGTCCTCGTCGAGGCGCCAGTGGAGGGCGACGTGTTCGCCTCCCTGCTGTGGGCCAAGGGAACGTCCTACGACCCTGACCCGTCCGATGCGGTCGAGCGCGTCGAGGCGCGCATCGACGACGGCGCGTGGGCGGCCGCGGACGGCACGGCCCACTGGACGTACGAGGCCGACTGCTCCGGCCTCGCGGCGGGCGCGCACGAGCTTTGGGTGCGCGCGTTCGACGGCATCGACACGTCCTCGCCCGTGCGTGTCAACTTCACCGTGACCAAGCAGGGCGCGACCGCCCTGGTCCTGGACTTCCATGTGTTCCCGGTCTCCTCCCTGCCGGGCGAGCTCGTCGAGCTGCGCGGCTCGGTCAGGTACAGTAACGGCGTGCGCGCACGCGCCGCAGAGGTCCACCTCTCGGGGCAGGGCGTGCTGGCGGACAGGTCCGTCACCGCCGACGTGCGAGGGGAGTTCACCGATACAATCACCGCGCCAGCGGACGCGGGAGTCTACACCTACAGAGCGCAGGCCTCGGACGGGATGGGCATGTCCAAGTCCGGGGAGGCGAACCTCACGGTCATCAGGCCCGTCTCGCCGGACCTCATGGTGGCCTCCATCGTCCTCGAGGGCGAGCTCCGGGCGGTGGGCGTCAACATCACCGTCGGGGTCGAGGTCCGCAACCTAGGCACGGGCCAGGCCGAGTGCAACCTCACCGCGTGGGAGGGGGAGCCCGGCCAGGGCAGGCTCGTCGTCCGGCGGCTCATCACGGTCTACGACGCGCTCAATGCGTCGTTCGAGTGGGAGCCCTCCGAGGCGGGCAGCGTCGTCCTCTGGGTCGCCTTGGAGGACGTGAGGCCCCTGGACACGAACGCGAGCAACGACCGCCGCTCGGAGCCCGTCACGGTCCTCGACGTGCCCGACGTGGTGCTGCTCAGGGTCGTGCCCTCGAACCTGAGGCCCTACGAGGAGCTCGCGATCACGATCTCGGCCGCGCTCGAGAACACGGGGGGCGTCAACGCCACCTGCGACGTCGAGCTGTTCCTGGACGACCTCAACGAATCGTCCCGTATCGGAATGAGCACGGACGTGCTGGTGCCCGCCGGCGGGAGCGGCTATGCCACGTTCGACTGGATGCCTGTGAAGGGCCACCACACCCTCTACGCGCGTGTGCGCAACGTGCACCCGGTCGAGGTGAGGACGGACAACAACGAGGGGTCCCAGGCCGTCGACGTGACGGGACCCTATGAGCCGGAGCCCAGGGACGAGCAGGGGTTCCTGCCTGGCCCCTCCGCGGCGCTCGCCGTCGCGGCCGTCGCCGCCTGCGCGGCCGCCGTGCTGCTCGCCCGCTCGCCTCGACGCCGCCGACGGTGACGGTGACCTCGCCGAATGGTTGATAACGGCCGCCAGCCATCCACGACCAGCATGGCCGAGCCTACCGCGGACCGGGAGCTCATCGTCCATCTCTTCGAGGGGGGCGGCATCACGGAGGGCGAGCTGCGCGAGTTCCTCGCCTCCCGCCCGGGCGCGCTGTCGCGGCACCTGACCGAGGAGTTCGTGCGCACCGTCGGCGCGCTGCGCCGCGGCGACTTCCACGAGGTCGAGGCCAGGGGCTTCGTCGTCCCCGCGCCCTCGAACCTTGAGCCCCTGTTCGTCGTCGCCCGCCAGCGCATCGAGCGCCTCATGAACTGCCCGACCGCGCTCGCGGTGCTCTCGCCCAGCCCCACTGACGCGCGGTTCGCGCTGCCCGTCGTCGTGCCGCGCGACGTTGCGCCCGCCATGGAGCTGCGCCACGCCCGGTTCGCGCGCGTGCGCGCGACGCTCCTGAACCTGGAGTCGCTCGGGGGGGCCCCCGCGCGGTTCCTGCTCGCCCACGAGGTCCACGCGCTCACGCTCGAGGACTTCTTCGCGGCGCGCGCGCCCTCCCTCACGGGCGCCGACGTGCTCCGCCTGCTACAGGACCGGTTGAACCTGGACTACCCTGAGGTCCGGATGGCGCTCCTCGTGCACCTGTTCTCCGCGCCCCCCTACCTCGACCGCGCAGGGGGCACGGGCCTCACGCTCCTCGCTTGCGAGGACCGGGCCCGGTGCCTGAGCAAGCGCGCGCTCGAGGACGTGCTGGGCGACATGCGGTACGCGCTCCCGCCCTTCATGACGGGGCGGCGCGCGAGCGCCACCATGGACTACCACGGCATCCGGGGGGTGCCCCTGCGGTTCGGACCCTCCAGGATGAGCTGGAGGTTCGATGCCCCCGCGCGGGAAGCGGCGTCCTTCCTCAAGGACCGCGTCCCCCCGGTCGCGGGCGCGGAGGTGTCGATGTCGACGCGCAGCGTGCTGGAGGTCCACGACTTCGAGCGGTCCATCAAGGAGATGGCGCGGCACCGCACCGACACGCAGCTGGTGCTCAGCGTTTCGGACCTACCTGTGCTGCTGGGGCGCGACGACGTCACCCGCGACGAGCGGGCGCTCGCGCTGCACGAGCAGTCTGAGGACATCGCCCACGCGGTCGTGCACGCGGCCGCGCGCGTGCCCGGCACCGTGCTCGAGCCCATCGAGCGAGGGGCCCTCGTGGACGCCATCCTGCGCGACATCCACAAGGACTGGCCAGACCTCGAGCGGCTGCTGCGGGGCGAGGTGCTCCTGGACCTGGGCGCGCGCGGTGGCCTCATCGAGCACGCGACGCGCGCGGCGGGCGCGGCCGCGCGCGCGTTCGGCCGGCCCCCCGAGGAGGCGGCCCGCGCCGTCAAGGACATGTACGTCGACGTGTTCGCGCGGTTCTACGGCGAGCTCGAGCCCACGCTGCGCCACCACATCGCCGTCCTCGAGAAGCGCGAGCGCGCCCTGCTTGAGCAGATGGACCGCGACCTGCTCGACGCCATCGAGGGGGCGTTCCTGCAGCTCGACGCGAAGTGGCCCGACGGCTGGCCCTACCCCGAGTTCGAGCGGCTGGTCCTATCGCGCGTGCAGCTCGGCCGCGCGCGCCTGAGGCGCAAGTTCGACCTCCTGCGGCAGGAGGGCGAGGTCCGCGAGGTGACGCATGGCGTGTACATGCGCATCTGGGGCCTCTCGCGGTTCCTGTGAGGTGGCGTGCGGGCGTGCGCCACATTCGCTGAACCCCCCGTAAGCAATATCTCCCCCCTTCGCCATAGGGGGCATTCCCCGCGGGAGAGGGACATGGCAGAGGAGTACTCCGAGGAGAGCCTGAAGGAGCTGTGGAGCTCCTTCTTCAAGGAGCACGGCTACGTGCCGCCGCTGCTCGACATCGCGGCGCGCTACCCCGAGGTCCGCTCGCTCGAGGTCACCTACCCCGACATCTCGCGGTTCAACATCGCGCTCGCGGACCACCTCCTCGAGCAGCCGCTTGCCGCGCTCGCGGCGGCCGAGAAGGCCTCGCAGCAGCTGATGCCCCCCACCGCGCGGGCGCCCGTGCACATCCGCGTGTCGCAGCTGCCCAAGGACCCCGAGTACGGCCGCATCGGCATCCGCGACCTGCGCAGCAAGCACCTCGGCCGCCTCATCGCCGTCGAGGGGCTGGTGCGCAAGTCCACCGAGGTGCGGCCGAGGCTGAAGCTCGCGGTGTACCAGTGCCTGCGGTGCGGGGCCATCCACCACCTCGAGCAGGACTCGCTCGTGCTCAAGGAGCCGCTCGAGTGCTTCAAGGAGGGCGGCGGCTGCGGCCGGGCGGCCACGTCGACCAAGTTCAGGCTCATCACCAACTACGCGTCCCTCCCGGACCCGTTCGCGACCGCCTACCAGGGCAAGGCGCTGGACTTCTCCGAGTTCGTCGACACCCAGAAGATCGAGATACAGGAGAGCCCCGAGGGCCTCCGGGGCGGTGACCAGCCCCAGCGGCTCGTCGCCTACACCCAAGACGACCTCGCCGGCATCCTCTCGCCGGGGGACCGCATCGTCATCAACGGCGTGCTCCGCGAGACCCCCAAGGGCCAGGGCGCGCAGAAGTCGACGCTGTTCGACATCTTCATGGACGTGGTGTCCATCGAGAAGGAGAAGCGCGACTTCGAGTCCATCGTCATAACCGAGGAGGACGAGCTGCGCATCAAGGAGACCTCGCACGACGTCGCGCTCATGGACAAGTTCACGACCTCCATCGCCCCCACCATCTACGGCCTGGAGCGCGAGAAGGAGGCGCTGTCGCTGCAGCTCTTCGGCGGGGTCGCCAAGGTCCTGCCCGACGGCACGCGCATCCGAGGCGACATCCACATAATGCTCGTGGGCGACCCGGGCACGGCCAAGTCCCAGCTGCTGCGGTACATGACGGCCCTCGCGCCAAGGGCCATCTACACGTCCGGCAAGGCCACGACGGCGGCTGGACTCACCGCGGCCGCGGTGCGCGACGAGTTCGGCGAGGGCCGCTGGACGCTCGAGGCGGGCGCGCTCGTGCTCGCGGACAAGGGCCTGTGCGCCATCGACGAGCTCGACAAGATGAACGAGCAGGACCGCGGCGCGATGCACGAGGCGATGGAGCAGCAGAGCATCTCCGTCGCCAAGGCGGGCATCACGGCCACGCTCCAGTCCCGGTGCGCCATCCTGGGCGCGGCCAACCCCAAGCTGGGGCGGTTCCACGAGCACGCGCTCATGGTCGAGCAGATAGACCTGCCGCCCGCCCTGTTCTCCAGGTTCGACATCATCTTCTCCCTCATCGACAAGCCGGACTCGGCCTGGGACGCCAGGCTCGCCGACCACATCCTCAAGGTCCACCGCGTCGGGGAGATAAGCCGCCTCAAGGAGCACCTGGACGGCCTCCCCCTGCCCGAGGGCATGGAGGAGGAGTCGACGGACGCCGTCATGCCCGCCTTCGAGCCCGAGTTCGTGCGCAAGTACGTGGCCTACGCCAAGAACAACGTCTTCCCCGTGCTCACGCGGGAGGCGACGGCGGCCATCCGCGAGTACTACATCCGCATCCGCAAGCAGGGCGAGGGCGAGGAGGCCTCTGTGCCCCTCACCGCGAGGCAGCTCGAGGCGTTCGTCCGTCTCGCGGAGGCCGCGGCCAGGGCGCGGCTCTCCGAGACGGTCGAGCGCGAGGACGCCGATCGCGGGATCCGCATCGTCGACTACTGGCTCAAGAAGATAATGGGCGGCGAGAAGTTCGACATCGATGTCATCGCCACCGGCATCAGCCACTCCCAGCGCGAGCGCATGCGCATCCTGCTGGACATCATCGAGAAGCTCACCAAGGGCGGCCGCGGCGCGCTCGAGGACGACGTGCTCGCGGACGCTGAGGGCTTCAACATCGACCGCACGCAGGCCAAGGACGTCCTCAAGCGCCTGGTCTCGGACGGCCGCGTCTACCAGCCCACGGTGGGCACCTACAGGATGGTCTGAGAGGCCCTGTTGTTCGCCGCCATGCGAACCTCCTGCGAATCTATAAAAACCCACGGGTGGCTAGCATGGGTGCCAGCATACCCGAGGGTGCCCACATGATCTACGTGAAGGTCCACAAGCGGGGCGGCCATGTGTGCGCGGCCGCGTGCGACGAGAAGCTGCTGGGGGCGACGCTCGAGGACGGGCCCTACTGCGTCATGGTCAAGGAGTCCTTCTTCAAGGGCGAGCTCGTCGATGACCACGACGAGGAGACGCAGGCCGTGTTCAGGCGCGCGAGCTCGCTCAACCTGTTCGGCGAGCATGCGGTCGCGCTCGGCGTGCGGGCGGGTTGCATCGACGAGGCGACCGTCGTGCGCATCAAGGGAGTGCCGCACGCGCAGATGTTCATTGTATAGCGTGCCGGGCGGTGGGCCATCCGGGCGATGCTGGCGCCCTTTTTCACACCTCTGGAAATCTTGCGCAAACGGTTATGTAGTACTGCCACCTTCTACATTCCTGGAGGGCTACTGTTGAAGGTCCTGGGCGGCTCGGCATCCCCACTGCTCTCTCAGCGCCTTGCGAAGGAGCTGGGAGCGGGCTTGGGAAAGGTCGAGGCCCGCCGCTTCCCCGATGGCGAGTGCTACTTGCGCATCCACGACGACCTGGAGCGCGAGGACGTGGTGCTCGTCCAGTCCACGAGGACGGACGCCGACATCGTGGAGCTCCTCCTCCTGCAGGACGCCGTGCACGAGTTCCGCATCCGGTCGCTCATCACCACCGTGCCCTACTTCGGCTACGCCCGCCAGGACAAGCTGTTCAACAAGGGCGAGGCCGTCTCCTCGCGCGCCATCATCCGCGCGCTGCAGGCGCACACCGACGCCCTGCTCATGGTGGACGTCCACAACCTGCTGGTCCTCACCTACTTCGACATTCCGGTCGAGAACATCTCGGGCATGCTCCAGATAGCCAACTACCTCAAGGAGGCGGGGGCGGAGATGGTGCTGTCGCCCGACGAGGGCTCCATCTCCCGGGCCCGCATCGTGGCCCAGAACGTGGGCGCGAGCGTGGACTACCTGGAGAAGACCCGCATCGACGGCTCCACCGTGAAGATCGCCACCAAGGTCCTGGACGTGTCCCGCAAGCGCGTGGCCATCGTGGACGACATCATAGCGACCGGCGGCACCATCTTCGAGGCCGCCAAGCAGCTCAAGGCCCAAGGGGCGCGCGAGATCATCGCGGTCTGCACGCACGGCCTCTATGCGCAAGGCGCGCTGCAGAAGCTCGAGCAGGTCTGCGACCACATCGTGTCGACGGACACAGTCGAGTGCGAGACCTCCGCCATCAGCGTCGCGCCAGAGCTTGCCAAGGCCATCCAGAACTACAAGTGACCCCCCCGCCCCCCCCGTGCCACGGGTGGTCCAGCATGCTACGTGGATGCCCCCAGGGACTTTTACCAGGCGACCCGCACGAAGGCGTCGGTTTTATATAGTAGAACCTTGTTGCCTATCCGAAGGGCCTTCCCAAGAGGGTTGGACCTTCTAAGAACCTAAAGGAAGTATAGCATGCAGCAAGAGCGTGGATACGACAGGAGGGGAGGCCGGGACTTCGACCGCCCGCCCCGTGAGCAGCACAAGATAACCTGCGCGGATTGTGGCAAGGAAGACACGGTCCCGTTCAAGCCTGACGGCAACAGGCCAGTCTACTGCCGCGAGTGCTTCTCCAAGCACCGCCCCCCAAGGCGGTTCTAGACCTACGAACGCAATGGGGGCGGCGAACCGCTGCCCCCGACGACCGCGGTCGGTGCGTCAAGCACCTCCGCGGCCGATCCATTTTTTTCCCTTTACCAGCCAGCCATGGCCATGCCCTGCGGCGTGGCCGCCGGCTCCCCCGCTAGCCCCATCCGTACGGGTAGACGTGGTGCGCGTGCACGGGGTGGAAGGCGTAATCCCTGACCGCGAAGCGATGCAGCGATAGCTCGTGGAATGCCAGCAGCCCCACAACCATCGCGGCGGCCGTCGCGGCCGTCAGGCCCACGATGGCCATCGACGACGGGACGGCGGGCATCGCGCGAGGACCGAGGAGCGGCCTCGTGGGCTGTCCCGGGGCAGGCGGGGCCTCCCTCTTCACCGCGGCCTGGACCGATGACTGCATGAGCATCTTGACGCCCAGGCTGAGGTTCTCGGCCCCGCCCAGGGAGAGCTTGTGCGCCATGATGGCGGCGGCCGCGAGGCGCACGTTGTCCATGGCCTCCTCGACGCCGTAGGGCAGCATCGCCACCATCGCCGAGGTGACCCCCATCCCCCCGCCGTTGAACCGGCCGAGGGCGGCCATCGCCGCGTTGTAGCGCTCGACCGTGGCCGCCACGTCCTGCTGCGAGACCGCCATGAGCGCGGCCGCGACGGTGACGTCGACCGCAGCTGCCGAGGATGTGTATATGCCATCCCGCAGAGAGGTGAAGTTCCCGAGGAGGGCGGGGCTTGCGCCCGTCCGCTCGGCGCAGGCGAGCAGCGCGCCCGCGCTCGGCCAGCCCGGGCAGTAGGCCTCCGTGAGCTCGACCGTCCTCTGGACCAGCGTCGAGGCCTCCACCCCGCCCATGAGCAGGATGGCGGCCGCCCTGACCTGGTCCTCCCTGACGTAGTTGGCCGCCCAGGGCCGGGACAGGAGCCCCCGCGCGAAGGCGACCAACCTGGCCAGGTCCGCCTCGTCCCTGGCGGCCAGCACGGCCGTCTCGGCCACGGTGATGAGCGCGGTCTCCTTGACCGCGGACGTGCCCGAGAGCTCGCCGTAGGCCCTCGTGAAGAGGCGTGCGGCCTCCTCTGGCGTGCCCTCCCTGCCCGCGAGCCCGACGGATGCGAGCCTCAGGTGTATCTCGTCCGTTGACCTGTTGGCGGGTGAGATGGCCTTGAGGATGGTCTGCGCGCGTGCCGCGCGCGAGTCGAAGTGCGCCCGGACGGCGTCCACCTCCTCCACGAACGCCCTGATGTCGGTCGCCCAGAGCCTCGACGCGCGCTGCTCGAGCGTCTGCAGCGCCTCATGGCCCCTGTAACTGACGTGGAAGGGACGGCCGTTGAGCGCGCCGGCCCCGCGCCGCTCCGTGGCGTCCTGGACGAGCCCCAGGTAGCGGGTCCTGATGGCCCTCAGGTCCCGCTCTGTCTCCTCCAGCCTGTCCTGCGCCTTCCTGTAGGCCGGCTGTTGCCGGTAGAGGGCACCAGGGGAGCCGCTCGCGCCAGTCGCGAACGCCTCGAGCTGCGCGCGCAGCGTCTCCTGCTCCGACACGAGGGCCGACATGTGCTGGCGGATGGCTTCCAGGTCCTCGCCGGATGCCGCGGCGCCACCCCCGCCCGCGACGGGCGTGGGCGCGACCAGCCCCAGCGAGAGCAGCTCCGAGACGGTCTCCGGGTCGGCCTTGACGTCCGCTCCTGCTGCGAGGGCCTTCAGTACGTCCCTCGCCTCGACGCTCTTGCTCATGTTCCACCCTCCTCGAAGTCCAGCATCCTGAGCCTCAGCTCCGGCGCATGCCCCTCGTGGGGCAGGAGCGCCAGGTCCATGTGCGTACCGCATCCCTCGACCGCGACGTAGGGGTCGCGCTCGAGCGCGAGCTGCAGCCGCGCGCCCAGGTCGCGCCTCCGCTCCTCGCGCCCCCGCGTGGCACCGGCCATCCGCTCGCGCTCCCGCAGCAGGCGGTCGGCGCCGTAGAGGTACTCGTAGAGGTTCCTCTCGAACTGCCTGCGCATGCGCGCGAGCACCTCGTCGTCGTCGCGCATGACGACCCACTCGAGCCCCTCGATGTCGGCGAAGAAGAGCGTCCCGTCGGGCGCGAGCACCGAATCTTTGTCCAGCCACACGTCCGCGTAGTCGAGCGCGGCCACGCCGCGGCCCTCGACCTCCTCGACCGTCCGCGGTACGAGGGTGAGCGCGGCCATGCCGGACCTGAGGTAGCAATCGATGAACGCGTCGAGCCCCTGCTCGTCCTCCACCCCGAAGGCCGAGAGGACGGGGCGCGTCCGCCTCCCGAGCGTGGACTCGGACTGGTAGAACAGGCGCACGTCCGAGGGCAGCAGCCGGACCTCCTGGTAGTAGGGCTCGCCGCCGTCGAGGCGGCGGTACCACCACTGCGCCATCGCGCGCTCCATCAGCCACTGCGGCAGGGGCGTCGCCCGTGCCATCGGGCAGATGTGGAGGCCGCGGATGCCCTCCTGTCCCGTGAGGGCGGTCAAGGCCGCGTCCTCCTCGCAGACGCTGCGCCCCATCGCGCCCCACGGGCTCTCGCCGAACCAGGACTCGGAGGTGAACAGGGCCCCCCTGGCGGCGGGGGGCGCTCCCAGCCCGGCCGGGTCGTCATCGTACATGGGGGCGCGGGCCCCCACGCCCTTGACGCTCACCAGCCACCGCCTGCCCCACAGCTCGACCTGGGCATCCTCCAGGATCGTCGCGCGGTTGCCCTCGGGGATGGCGCGGACCGCCCTGGTCCCGGTGGTGGGGGCCACGCCCTCGGGGAGCAGGACCGCGCCCTCGAGGGACGTGCGCACGCGTTCCATGTTGCGGGGGACGATGGGCTCGCCGTCCGTGGGGACGACCAGCATTCGCTCGCGCTCGCGCCCGAGCGCGACGGGGCCCGTCGGGAACGTCGCGCTCACCTCCTCACGATGTTCTTCTTGATGCGCTTCTTGCGGACGGTCTCGACGTACATCTTGCCCACTGGCTGGAACCCGCTGAGCGTCGATATCCTGATGGACGCCAGGTTCCAGTCGGCTATCTCGTCCACCACATCGACGACGCCCATGAGGCGCATCGCGTGCAGCCGCGCCCGGTGCAGCTGCTTGGCGAGCCCCCGGCCACGGTAGGCGGGGTCGACAGCGAGCGAGTGGAGCCTCCCGTGCGTCCCGCACACGCACGCGAACCCGAAGCCGACGATGCGGCCGTCGACGACAGCGACGTAGCCCAGGTCGCCGGTGCCGTGGCACGCCCTGACCCATTTGCGGGCCTTGGCCTTGTAGACCCGCTTGGCCAGGTCCACGACGGCGCCCATGTCCGCCTCCGTCATGGGCCTCACGACAGACGCGTCGTAGGTCACGTCGGGGATGCCGTCGAGCCGGTAGACGTTCTGGGTCTCGAAGACGTTGTACACCGCGTTGCTACCGTACATGTGCCGCGTCTCGGAGAAGAAGTCCTTTGCCCTGATGAAGCGCCTGAGGAGCTCGTTGACCTGCATGTCCCTGCACAGCACCGTCCCTATGCGCCCCTCCCTGTTGTAGAAGGCGATGCCGGCGAGCTCCCTCGTGGACTGGTCGATGGCCACCGCCACGCGGTCGCGCCCCCGCAGGCTCTTCTCGACCCAGTGCTCGAGGAACGGGCCGAACTGCTCGGTCGCGGCGTTCCGGAGCCGGGGCAGGTCCCTCGCCCTCCAGACCCTCCGCAACTTGTAGTCCCTCTCCCCGCCCATGGCGGGGCCCTGGGTACCGGTAGGCTGCATGAAGACCGGGATGGTCTTCGCGACCCACCGTACCCTGTGGACGACGTAGCCGATGCCGAGCAGAACGAGGGCGATGATGATGAGGTTCCTCGCGTAGACGGACGCGAGCGTGCCCCAGGCGACCTCGACATCGTAGCTGGACTCGACCACGTCGATCTTGATGTGGCTGTCGAACTCGGCGTAGAGCCCCTCGAACGTGCCAGTGTCGTGCTCGATGTAGCGCTCGGCGAAGAACATGCCCGTGCGCCTGTCGAAGTAGAGCCGGTCGACGTAGGTGTAGAGGAGGTCCCCGTACTCCTCGTCGGCCGTGCCGGCGCCCTTGACGACGACCTCGATGGCGCGGCGGGGCACCCACCGGCTCCAGATGACCGCGTCCGTGTCGGTGACGGTGCCATTCATGTCCAGTATCTGCACCTGCTGGCCCTCCCTGACGGTTGGCGGGACCCAGAACCACACCGCGAGCGACGCGGGCGGCATGCCCGCGAGAGGCTCGTCGTCGAGGTCGATCTCGGTCGAGGTGTAGCGCCTGCTCGTCAGGTTGAACGAGAAGTCCAAGTCGACGCGCGCGGAGTCGTCCTCGTAGTCGTCGTTGGTGTACTCCCACGTGTATCGGGCGTTGAGGAGAGCCTCGTTGGCCAGCCAAGCCTTGACCTCGTACCGGCCCTCGCCCTTGGTCGATTCCGTCCAGCCCGAGTACTCGCCGGCGCCGTCGTCGATCTTCTGCTTGTACTTGTACTCGAAGTACGTGCCCGCCTTCGGCTCCTCGGCCGCCCACGCCGGGGGCATGAGCCCCACCGCAAGCATGAACACGACGACGGCGATGGCACAGATGGCAGCCTTGCTTCCACCGAATCCGAGCATCCCAGGGCGCGCGCTGCGTGCCCGCAACAAACGGACCCCAACCAGCATCGTGTACGAATAGATGCGTTCTAGCTTAAGAGGTTTTCACTCGCGCGGACCGCGAGGACGCGCGCGAGCCGCCGGCAAGGACATGTGGTCGGGCCGTCGCTTGCCTGCGCCCCATGGGACGACCCCTTGGCACGGAACGAAAACCTGTTATACCCCCGGGCGCACTCCTCGGACGCACACGGGTGTCACCATGCCCGAGCCCGCGCCCATACCGATGGACGTCGCCCACCGCCTCTGCCAGGAGGTCCGCGCGGAGAGGCCCGTGAGGCTCTTCAGCCAGTGCTGGGGGTGCCTCAAGGCCTCCAAGGGCGACCCGACCAAGATGTGCTTCCATCACCCGCCAGACCACCGGGGGTGCAGCTTTGTCAACCGCAGGCACGACGCCCCCCGCGGATGAGGCGCCGATGCGACTGGGACCGGCCTGTCCAGGCCCAACCAACCCCAAAGTTTTAAGACCCTTGACGCCTTAAGAGCTGCCACTGGTGTGAGCGTGTCTTCCCGAGCGATATGCGCGCTGCTCGCGCTCCTGTTCCTCCTGACCCCCGTGACCGTGGTCATCGGCGGGAGCCCCGAGGATGGCGAACTCGCCCCGGCCGCGGCGCTCCAGACCGGCCCGGTCGGTCCAGTGCGCACGCCCTACTACGTCAGGTGCCAGTCCGGCAACAACGTGATGACCGGGGAGCTCTCGCCGCTCGCGGTCAACGAGAGCGCCATGGAGGCCACCATCGCCACGGCGGGGCCGACCTTCCCGAGGCGCACGCTGAGCATCGTGGGACGGTTCAGCATGACCGTCCAGAGCCCGATGGCGGTCACGAAGATCGACAAGGCCGTCGTCTGGGCGTCAGGCCGCGAGCCCACCCAGAGCGCGTACTTCCGCGTCATGTTCGAGCGCAACGGCGGCACCATCTCCACGATGAGCTCCGCACGCTCGACCCTTGACACCGCCCCCAAGGAGTTCGAGATGCAGGACCCGCCCACCTACGGCTCACCCGAGGTCTTCAGCGCGGGCGACCGCCTTGGCATCGAGATACAGTACTCGGCCGCGTCGCGCAGGTTCGTCGGCCCCGCCCCGGACGTCATCGTGCTCGCTAACTCCTTCGCCCACGCGACCCGCATCGAGCTCACGACCAGGCCCGTCGAGCTCAACGTCACGGTCCCCTCTATCTCCAACGACGAGGTCCACTTCTCGACCCAGGTCCTGGACTCGGCCGGCATCTCGCCCGAGAAGGGGCTCAAGGTCACGACGACCATCATCCCCAACACCGGCGCGACGGGCGACTTCAGGCCCTCGCACCTGAAGACCGTTTCCGTGAGCGAGGGCATGGTCAACGGCTACTCGGGCTTCATCATCAACTATACCTGGTACTGGAAGAGGAGCAAGGCCACCGACGGGACCTACGAGTTCCTCTGCGACGTTTCCTACGGCGTCCCTGGCATCAACTACACCAACGCCACCTTCTACGAGCTCAGGTTCCCGCCCAAGCCCATCCAGAAGCCCCTGCTCAGCAGGCAGACGGTGATCTACCTCACCTCCATCCTCGCCGTCGTGGTCGGCGGCTTCCTCGGGCTCATGGTCTGGCGCAGATGGTCCAGCTCCAGGTACCCCTATCGCCGGCCTGGGGGGCACCCCTCCAAGGCATGGCGCCCGGGCGCCAGGCGCGCGCCGCGGGAGCGGCCGCCCCCAAGGGTGCCCAGGGGCATGCGTCGCATGCCGTCCGAGGCCGTGGGCCCGCCCCCGGCGCAGCGCGCGCCGGTCCCGCAGGGCCGCCCGGCCAGGCCCGGTGCCCCGGCCGCTGCGGCCGCGCCTCGGCCGATGCGGCCCCAGGGGGGACCGCCGGGACCAGAGGGCCCGCCGCCCAAGCGCCGCATGCTCGGCCGCCGCGAGGCCCGGCCCCCGCCGCGGGGCGGGCCGCCACCCGACGGCAGGCGCATCCGGCCGATGCGCCCCGACGGCGCGCGGCCGCCGCCCCCGCAGGGCACCCGACCGCCAGAGGCCAGGCGCCCGATGCGACGGTGAAGGCGACAGGTATTTGAACGCCCCATGTCCGTGCCACTCCGGATGCGCATAGATGCGGATGAGGAGGCCATCCTCGCAGGCGAGGCCGGCGAGGGCCGAAGGTGGGCCATGGAGCTCCTGGTGGCCCTCGGCACCATCTTCGGCGCGGAGGACCTCGTCCCCATCGCCTCGGCCCAGCTCGCGGGCGTGTCCTACAAGACCATGGGCGACTGGGGGCTGCGGTGGCTCCAGGACGTGTCGCGCTCGTCCGTCGTGAGCGTGCCCACGTTCCTCAACCCCGCGGGCATGGACCCGCAGAGGTGGGAGCTCATGGGCGTCGAGCGCGAGTTCGCCGCCAAGCAGCGGTCCATCCTGCGCACCTACAACCGCATGGGCGTCGAGCTCACCTGCACGTGCACTCCCTACCTCATCGGGCACCTGCCGACCTTCGGGGAGCACCTGGCCTGGAGCGAGAGCTCGGCCGTGTCCTACGCGAACTCCGTGCTGGGCGCGCGCACGAACCGCGAGGGGGGACCAAGCGCGCTCGCGGCCGCGGTCATCGGCAAGACGCCCCGCTACGGGCTGCACCTGGACCGCAACCGCCGCGCCACCGCCATCGTGCGCATCGAGGCGGGCGGCGCGCCGGTCGACTACGGCTCCCTCGGCGTGCACGTGGGCCGCGAGCTGGGGACGTCCGTGCCCTACTTCAGGGGCATCGCGCCCCGGCCGGACGAGATGAAGTCGCTCGGCGCGGCCATGGCCGCGAGCGGGGCCGTCGCGCTCTACCACGTCGAGGGGACGACCCCGGAGGCCGCGACCGCGCTCGAGGGCACGTCCGGCCTGGAGACCCTCGAGGTCACGCAGCGGACGCTCTCCGAGGTGCGCGAATCGCTCACCGAGTCCATCCCCGCGCGCGTGGACCTGGTCGCGCTCGGCTGCCCGCACCTGTCGCTGGAGGAGGTCGAGGAGGTGGCCACGCGGCTGCGAGGCAAGCGGCCCCGCCGCGACGGCCCGCTGCTCTGGGTTTGCACCTCCAAGGAGGTCAAGAAGCGCGCGCAGGACGCGGTGCGCACCATCGAGCGGTTCGGCCGCGTGCTCACGGACACGTGCATGGTCGTCGCGCCCGTGGAGAAGGTCGCGCGGACGACCGCCACGAACTCGGGCAAGGCCGCGTGCTACCTGCCCATGGACGCGTTCTGCTCCCAGCGCGTCGTCTACGGCTCGACCGCGGAGCTCCTGGACCTGGTCGCCGAGTGATGCTGGCCACCACGGCAAGCCTTTTATGTGGCCAGCACCCTTAGCGAGGGATGTGAGGCCCACGCAGGGTAGGAAGGGAGTAGTTGGCACGGAGGAGGTCCGCATGCAGGGCCGGCCCATCTCGCACGGGGTCGGGACCGGCGAGGCCCTCGTGCTCGGGTCGAGCCTCTCCTTCCTCGGCGGCGTCGACCCCAGGACGGGGCGGGTCAAGGACCGCGGCACGGGCGCGTTCAACAAGACCGTGCGCGGCCGGGTCCTGGTGTTCCCCACGGGGAAGGGTTCGACCGTGGGCTCCTACGTCATCTACGGGCTGCGGGTCAACGGCCGCGCGCCCGCCGCCATAGTCAACCAGACGACCGAGACCATCGTGGCCACGGGCGCCATCCTCGCCAAGATACCGCTCGTCGACAACGTGGACATCGGCCGCATCCGCACCGGCGACCGCGTGACCGTCGACGGCGACAGGGGATGTGTCGTGGTCGTGCGCCAGGGGGGATTGTGAGTGTTCGGCCGTCGTTCGAAGAGGGAGACCGCGGAGCTCAAGGAGAAGTACTCCGAGCTCGAGGGCAAGTACGACGAGCTCTCGACCGACTACAAGAAGCTCAGGAAGGAGACCGGCGAGGGCACCTCGGTGCGCATCTCCGCCATAGAGGAGGAGATCGAGTCCATGAACACGCGCGTGGAGAAGCTCGCGAAGGACTCGTACGAGATACACTCCGAGGTGCGGGACATCAAAGAATCCGTGACTGAGATGGGCAAGTCCCTCAAGGAGATCGTCCAGCTCTACAAGGCCATCCTCACGCGCTACGGCACCCCGCAGATACAGCAGCAGATGCGCGCGCGAGAGCGGAGGGCGGGCGAAACCCCCGGCGACTCGGTCATCCGCGCGCTCAGGGACGAGCAGGCACCGCCCCCGACCAGGCGCGAGGCGCCCAGGGCCGCGCCCGCGCAGCAACGAACCGCGGCGGCGCCGGCCGTGACCGCAGCCGAGCCGAGACCACCGCCGCCGCCATCGGCCTTGGACGAGCTGCACAGGCTCGAGGCCGAGGACCGCGGGACGGGCCAGCTCGAGGGCGATGCCCTGGCGCGGCGCCTGGAGGGCAGGGACCCTGGCCGCATGGACCGCGTCGTGCGCCGCGACCTGGAGCGCCCCTCGCCCATAACCGCGGGCGCCGACGAGGGGTTCCTGCGCACGCTGCCCAGGAAGGACGTGGTCCGCCGCGCGCCTGGCGCGGCGAGCGCGCCAGGGGAGGGCATGCCCGAGGTCGGCGAGGGCTGGGAGGAGTCCCCCGCGCCCATGGGGCGGCGGCGACCGCCCCCCGACGGCGATGAGCCCGAGGGATAGGGGGCCTGTCCACGACCCTTTACGCCACCCACGTCGTCACGTGCTTCATCCGCCGCGCCGACGCGCGCGTCCTGGTGCTCAGGCGGTCCCAGCTGGTGGGGACCCACAAGGGCCTGTGGGCGGGCGTGTCAGGCTACATCGAGCCCAACGCGATCCCCCTCGTCACCGCCTACAACGAGCTGCGGGAGGAGGTCGGGGCGCGCTACGAGCAGCTCAAGCTCGTGCGCGAGGCCACTCCGCTCCTGCTCGACGACCCGTTCACCGGCAAGCGGTGGGCGGTCCATCCGTTCCTCTTCGATGACCAGGGCGTGCAGCTCACGCTCGACTGGGAGCACGTCGAGTCGCGGTGGGTCATGCCGGAGGAGCTTGCCGCCCTCGAGACCGTGCCTGGCCTGAGGGAGACGCTGGATGCGGCCCTCGGGCTGGGGGGCGGGCCTTCCTAGAGAAGGAGCGGTGCTGAGGGGCGTCGGACGGATCGACGCGGGCGTGCTCAATCGAGCACGTACATGCCCGTGTACTCCATGTGACCCTCGACCAGCTTGACGATCTCGCCATCGGGGGCGACCGTGTAGTTCTCGCCTGTGGTCATCGCGCGCACCTCTTGCCTGCATCAGCTACTGTGCGGTTGGCATATAAATGGCCACACTCCGATTTTCAAGGGTGCATATCACGAGGCCTCCGAAGGGGGCCTTAAATATGGGCCGCGGGGGCAAGGAGGGGCGCAAAAGATTAAGGGGAGGGAAGTCAGAATAGCGTAGGCCGCAGGGGAGAGCGCACCGTGCTTGGGATAATTGCGGGCTCGAAGGTCGCGGACCTGTTCACGGACCTCAATGACCGTGAGGACCGCATGGTCGCCACTCCCTACGGGGCGGTGACGGTCACGCTCGGCGTCCTCCACGGCGCCGAGATCGCCTTCATGCCAAGGCACGGGCACACCCGCGTGCCCCCGCACCGGGTGCCCTACCTCACCAACATGTGGGCGCTCAAGGAGGTGGGCGTCGAGAAGGTCATCGCGACCTCCGCGGTCAGGTCGCTCTCGGACCAGGCCCCGCCCGGCACGCTCGCGCTCCCCATGGACTTCGTCGACATGTCGGGGCGCAACCTCACGTTCTTCGGCGGGGCGAGGGAGGGCGTCTACTTCGCAGACATGTCCGAGCCGTTCTGCCCGCACATACGCGAGGCCATCGACCACGTCGCGCGGTCGCTGGGGACGCCATTGCGCCGGGAAGTGACGGTGCTGTGCCTCAACGGCCCAGCGGGCGAGACCCCCGGCGAGGCGGCCTGGTACCGCACCATCGGCGCGGACGTGCTCTCGATGACGGTGGCGACGGAGGCCAAGCTCGCGCGCGAGCGGGGCATGTGCTACCAGCCCATCCTGATCCCCTACAACTGGGCGAGCGGGCAGAACCACGCCATCGAGGAGGCTAAGATCGTCGAGATGGTCCGCCGCATGAAGGGCTTCCTCATCGACCTGATCGCGGCGCTCCCGCCCTACCTCGACTGGCAGGAGTGCGACAACTGCGACCAGGAGATGTGAGCGCCAGCCCCCGCCCCCCTCCGGCCCTTGTGCTCCCGACGGCGAGCTACTTCCCCAGCTCCTTGAGCTTCGCGTCCATTATTGGGACGTAGTCGCCGACCGCGAGCATCCGGCCGAACTCTGACGGGTCGGCCGGCCTGACCTTGATGACCCAGCCCTTGCCGTAGGGGTCCTCGTTGATGACGAGCGCGTCGTCCTCGACGGATTCGTTGTAGGCCTCGACCGTGCCGGACACGGGCGCGTAGAGCTTGCCGACCCACTTTCCGGTCTCGATGGTGCCGAAGGGCTTGTCCTTGGTGACGGCGTCGCCCTCCATGGGCATGTCCACGTAGACGATGTCGCCCGCGAGCCTCTGGGCGAAGTCGGTCACGCCGACGACGACCAGCTCGCCCTCCATCCGGGCCCACATGTGCTCCTTGTGGTAGCGGACGTCCTCGGCCAGCTTGTATCCCTTGTGCTCCATGCGCCTTCCTCCGGTGTGCGCCCAGGGATGGTGGCGATGGGAATTAAATTTTCGGGATGAGTGGACCACCGGTGCGTCCGGTCCGCTCGGAGCCCTCGCGCGCCCGCCCTCACCACCGCCCCCACCCGCAGCACGTTGCGCTGCCACGGTCGGCGTTGGTCCGCCGCGGGCGCCAGCATTCCAGGGATTATAAAGCAGCCCGCCAATCATTATTTATACCGACGGCCAGATTCCACCAGGCCAGCGCAGCCTCTCCTGGCTCCGGAGGACCGATACATGGCAGAAGGACCCCCCGGGGATTACCCCCTCGTCACGGACGCCGAGACCGACCCTGGCTTCGCCGACCGCATCAGGGCGACGCCTGGAGGCGAGGGCATCCTGCGGTGCTACGCGTGCGGCACCTGCTCCGCGAGCTGCCCCATCCGCGCCATCGACGAGGAGTTCAACCCCAGGCGCATCATCCGCCTGGCCCTGCTCGGGCTCAGAGACGAGGTCCTGCGGTCGCAGTTCATATGGCTGTGCACCGGCTGCTTCATCTGCCAGGAGCGGTGCCCCCAGGACGTGCGCATCACGGACCTCATGATGGCGCTGCGCAACATCGCCACCGAGGAGGGATGGCCGCACCCGACCGTGCAGGCCATCGCCGAGATGCTCGAGGCGCACGGGGCCGTGCTCGAGACGGGAGATTTCGAGAACGAGAGGCGCGCCAAGGCCGGCCTTCCGCCGAGGCGCCCGCCGGCGCAGCCCGTCCGCGACATCATCGAGGGCACCGGCCTCGCCGCCAGGCTCAAGGAGGCCAAGGCCAGGGCGGCGAAGGCGCAATCCGACGACGCGCTGGCGGCCAAGGCAGGCGGAGGTGGGGCGTGATGGCACAGGGACGGTCGTACGCGCTCTTCCTCGGCTGCAACGCCCCGGTCCGCACCCTCAACTACGACATGGCCACCCGCGCAGTGCTCACGGGGCTCGGCGTGCGCTTCGTGGACCTCGACGGCTTCGCGTGCTGCGGCTACCCCCTCGAGGCCGCCGACCACCTCACGGCCGTCACGATGGCCGCGCGCAACATCGCGCTCGCGGAGGCCCAGGGGCTGGACGTGCTCGCCATCTGCTCCGCGTGCTCGGGCACGCTCATCCGCGCGCGCCACGAGCTGCTGCACGACGAGAGCCTCAGGAAGGATGTCAACGCGCGCCTGCGCAAGGAGCACATCGAGTTCCGCGGCACGGCCAAGGTCGAGCACCTGCTGAGGTTCCTGCACGAGGGGGTCGGTATCGAGCGTCTGCGCTCGCACATCACGCGCCCGCTCACCGGATGGCGCGTGGCCGTGCACTACGGCTGCCACTACCTCAAGCCCTCCGAGGTCGTCGGGGGCGAGGACGACCCCGAGGTGCCGCACACCGTCGACGAGCTCGTCGCGGTCACGGGCGCGACCTCTGTGCCCTACGCCGAGCGCCAGCTCTGCTGCGGCGGCGGCGTGCTCGGCTACCGCGAGGCCGACTCGCACAAGCTCATCGCCAAGAAGCTCGACTCCGTCGTCGCCGCGGGCGCGGACGCGCTCGAGGTGCACTGCGCCTTCTGCGCCGTGATGTACGACGGCAACCAGAAGGCGGCCGAGCGCGCCGCGGGCAAGGCCTGGAACGTGCCGGTCCTGGTCTACCCCCAGCTCCTGGGCCTCGCGATGGGCATCGGCCCGGAGGAGCTGGGCTTCAGGCACAACCGCGTGAGGGCCCGGGAGCTGCTCGCTCGCCTCGAGGGGGTGAGCGCGGCGCGATGACGCGCGCCGCGCTGGTCCTGGGCGGCGGCGTCGCGGGGGTCCAGGCGGCCCTCGACCTCGCCGACGCGGGCTACTTGGTCCATCTGGTCGAGCGCTCGCCCTCCCTCGGCGGCAACATGATCCGCCTCGACAAGACGTTCCCCACGAACGACTGCTCCGCGTGCATCCTCTCGCCAAGGCTCGTGGAGGCGGGGCGCCATCCGCGCATCCACCTCCTCACCAGCTCGGACCTCGTGTCGCTGGAGGGCGAGGCGGGCGCGTTCACCGCCAGGGTCGTCGAGCGGCCCCGCTACGTTGACATGGCGGCGTGCGTGGGCTGCGGCGCGTGCTCCGAGGTCTGCCCCGTCAAGGTCCCGAGCGAGTTCGACCTGGGGCTCAGCAAGCGCAAGGCCATCTACATCCCGTTCCCGCAGGCGGTGCCCCTCAAGTACGTCATCGACCCCGCGCACTGCCTCAAGCTCACCAAGGACAGGTGCGGCCTGTGCGCGCGCACATGCCAGGCGGGCGCGGTCGACTACGACGCCAAGCCCGTGGAGCACGTGCTCGACGTGGGCGCGGTCGTGGTCGCGACGGGCTTCCAGCAGCTCGACGCGTCCCGCCGACCCGAGCTCGGCCACGGCCGCCTCAGGGACGTCGTCACGGGCCTCGAGCTCGAGCGCATGCTCTCGGCCTCCGGCCCCACCGGCGGCAAGGTCCTGCGGCCGTCGGACGGCAATGTGCCGGGGCGCGTGGCGTTCGTGCACTGCGCCCTCTCGCGCGACGTGCGCCGGGGCGTCGCGCACTGCTCGCGCGTGTGCTGCATGTACCTCGTGAAGGAGGCGATGGTGCTGCGCGAGCACCACCCGGGCGCGGAGGCGACGCTGCTGCACATGGACCTGCGCGCCTTCGGCAAGGGCTACGACGCCTACGTCGACCGCGCGGGGGCGTCCGGCATCAGTTTCGTGCGCGGCCGCGCGACCGAGGTCCAGGAGGACGGGCGGGGAGGGCTCGTCGTGCTCGCCGAGGACGAGGAGGGCCGGCCCGTGCGCGTGGGCGCGGACCTCGTCGTGCTCGGCACGGCCATCGTGCCTGCGGAGGGCGCGTCCGCGCTCGCGGGCGCGCTCGGCCTCGGGCTCGACGCCGCGCTCTTCCTCGCCACCGACCCGGACGACCCCGCGCAGCTGCGCACGACGCGGCCCGGCGTCCTCGTCGCTGGCTGCGCATCCGGCCCCAGGGACGTGCCGGACAGCGTCGCCCAGGGCTCCGCGGCCGCAGCGGCCGCGGCCACGCTCCTGCGCGACCATCGCATGCCGGTCCCCCCGCCCGAGGTGCCCGTGACCGACCCCGCCGCCGAGCCCCGCGTCGGCGTCTTCGTCTGCCACTGCGGCTCCAACATCGCGGGCGTGGTCGACACCCGCGCCGTCGCGGAGGCGGCGCGCGCGCTCCCCGGCGTGGTCCATGCGGAGGAGAACGTCTACACCTGCTCCCAGGACGCGCAGGTCGGCATGGCGCGCACCATCCACGGGCTTGGGCTCAACCGCGTCGTGGTCGCGGCGTGCTCGCCGACGACGCACGAGCCGCTGTTCCGCTCGACGCTGGTCGCGGCGGGCCTCGACCCGCACCTGCTGGACATGGCGAACATCCGCAACCAGTGCTCATGGGCGCATGCGGGGGAGCCCGCGGCCGCGACCGCGAAATCCGTCGACCTCGTGCGCGCGTCCGTCGCGAGGGCGCGCGCCCTCGAGCCACTCGGCAGCGGCGTCGCCGAGGTGACTCCCAGGGCCCTCGTCGTCGGTGGCGGCGTGGCGGGCATGGCCTCGGCCCTCGCGCTCGCGCCCCACGTGGAGGTCACACTGGTGGAGCGGGCGGACCGCCTCGGCGGCACGGCCCGGCGCCTTTCCACGACATTCCCCGACGGGGAGGCGGGCGCCGACATCGTAGGACGCCTCGAGCGCGCCGTCCGGGCCGCGGGCGTCCGTGTGCTCCTGGGGGCCAGCGTCGAGTCCGTGGGCGGTCACGTGGGCAGCTTCGCCTACAGGCTTGCGACCGCCGAAGGGCCCGTGGAGGGCAGCGCGGGCGCCATCGTCATGGCAGTGGGCGCGACGCCCTACGAGCCCGCCAAGGGCGAGCACGGCCGCGGGCACCCGGCGGTCGTGACCAGCCTCGAGCTCGAGGAGGAGCTGCAAGAGAAACCGGAGGGTCGGTCGTACGCGTTCATCCAGTGCGTCGGCTCCCGCGCCGACGGCCGCGGCTGCTCCCGCTACTGCTGCCAGGCCACGCTGCAGCAGGCGCGCGAGCTCGCGGAGGCGGGCAACCGCGTCGTGGTGCTGCACCGCGACGTGCGCGCCTACGCCGCGCGGGGCGAGGAGGCCTACCGCGCCGCGCGCGAGGCGGGCGTGCTGTTCGCGCGCTACGTGCCGGACCGCCCACCAGCGGTCAGCGACGCGCTCTGGGGCAAGGCCCTGGTGCGGTGGCGCGACCCCGTCGCGCTCCGCACCGTGGAGCGCCGCGTCGACCGCGTCGTGCTCGCGGTCGGATTGCGCCCACCCGAGGGGCTCGCGGAGCTCAGGGCGATGCTGAAGCTCCCCGGCGACCCCGAGGGCTTCCTGCTAGAGCGGCACCCCAAGCTCGGGCCCGTCGAGACCAACACCGAGGGCGTCTACCTCGCGGGCGCGTGCCAGTACCCCATGTCCATCCCGGAGGCCGCGGCCGCGGGCGCGGCGGCGGCCATGAAGGCGCTTGGCCCGCTCGGCCGCGGTTGGGTCCCGACCGAGGCCGGCACCGCCGAGGTCGACCGCGACGGATGCATCGGCTGCTCGCTTTGCGTGAGGCTGTGCCCATACGGCGCCATCTCCAAGGACGCCGAGAACCGCGCGGCGGTCGCATCGGCGCTCTGCAAGGCGTGCGGCCTGTGCGCGGCCTCGTGCCCCGTGCGCGCCATCTCCGTGCGCCACTTCCGCGACGGCCAGCTCGTCGCCCAGGTGCGCGCCCTCGCGGGGGGTGACGCGCCGTGAGCTTCGAGCCGCGCATCGTGGGGGTGCTCTGCAACTGGTGCTCCTACGCGGGCGCCGACCTAGCGGGCACATCGCGCATCCAGTACCCCCCGAACGTGCGCGTGGTGCGCGTCATGTGCTCGGGGCGGGTCGACCCGCGGCTCGTGGTCGAGGCGCTGCTCTCGGGCGCGGACGGGGTGCTCGCGCTCGGCTGCCACCCGGGCGACTGCCACTACCAGACCGGCAACCTGGAGGCGCGCGAGAAGTTCGAGGCCCTCAAGGCCGTACTCGCGCTCACGCGCGCCGCGGCGGGCAGGTTCGACTATGACTGGGTCTCGGCCTCCGAGGGCGCGAGGTTCGCCGAGGTCGTCACCGCCTTCACCGTGCGCGTGCGCGCGCTGGGCCCGGTGCCGCGCGACGACGCGTCGCGCCGCGAGCTGCGCGCCGCGCTGCGCGAGGCGGGCGAGTTCCGCACGCGGTGGCTCGTGGGCCGCGGCAGGCGCATCCAGCTCGAGGGCGACGCCTACGGGCAGCCCGTGGACGCCGCCAGGTGGGGGGACATCGTCGGCGCCGTGCTGCGGGAGCAGTTCACGCGCGCGCTCATCCTCGAGCGCGCGTCCGAGGGCGCCGTGACGGTCGAGGAGCTCGCCTCGCTCACGGGTCTCGAGCCCGCGACCGTGCTGAGGCACGTCCAGAGGCTCCGCGCCAAGGGCGACATCGCCATCGAGGGGGCGCGCGGCCGGTCGCCGCTGTGGAGGACGACGGGGGTGGTCGGCGAATGACCTCCGCACCGACCGAGAGGCCCAAGGACGCCGGGGCCGCACCGACACAGCAGGCCCCCGTGGGCTCAGTGCTCGTGGTGGGCGGGGGCATCGCGGGCATGCAATCCGCGCTCGACCTCGCCGGCGCGGGATTCCTGGTCCACGTCGTCGAGGAGAGGGGCGGCATCGGAGGGTGGATGTCGCGGCTCGACAAGACGTTCCCCACGAACGACTGCTCCATGTGCATCCTCGCGCCCAAGCTCGTCGAGGTGGGCCGCCACCCCAACGTGCGCCTGCGCACGAGCGCCCGCCTCCTGGGCCTCGAGGGCGAGGCCGGCGCCTTCGTGGCGACCGTGGAGGAGACCCCTAGGTACATCGACCCCGCCAGGTGCACCGGCTGCAGCCTGTGCGCGCAGTGGTGCCCGGTCGATGCCGTGTCCGACTACGACAAGGGCGTCGGGGACCGCCCCGCGGTGTCGGCGCTGTTCCCCCAGACCGTGCCCCTTGTCTACTCCATCGACCGCGACGCGTGCATCGGCTGCGGGCTGTGCGCCGAGGTCTGCGCGGCGCGTGCGGTCGACTACGCGCAGAAGGCCAAGGTCGAGCGCGTCCCGGTGGGCGCGGTCGTGCTCGCGGCGGGCTTCGAGGACGTGCCCGGCACCGTCCGGCCGGAGTACGGCTGGGGCCGGTTCCCCAACGTGGTGACCTCGCCGCAGTTCGAGCGCATCCTGGCGGCGTCCGGGCCCTACGCAGGCGAGGTGCTGCGGCCCTCCGACGGCACGCGACCGGCGAGGATCGCCTGGTTGCAGTGCGTGGGCTCGCGCGACGAGCGCCGCGGCAGGCCCTACTGCTCCTCGGTGTGCTGCACCTACGCCACCAAGGAGGCGGTCATCGCCAAGGAGCACCTCGGCCGCGGCTCGGTCGACTGCCACATCTTCTTCATGGACATGCGCACCTTCGGCAAGGGCTTCGAGGAGTACTTCGACCGCGCCCGCAACGACTACGGGGTCAGGTACACCAGGTGCCGCATCGGGGAGGTCGTCGAGGACCCCTCCACGCACGGCCTCGAGGTCGTGTTCGAGGACGAGGGGGGGCGCGCGGGACGCGAGCGGTTCGACATGGTCGTGCTCGCGACCGGCCTGGACCCGCCAGCGGGGGGGCGCGAGCTCGCGGCCGCGACGGGCGTGGAGCTCGACGCGCACGGGTTCGTGCGCGCGGGCGTGTTCGGCCCCGTGGACACGTCGCGCCCGGGCGTGTTCGCCTGCGGCGCTCTCTCGGGCCCCAAGGACATCCCCGACACGGTCGCGTCTGCGTCCGCGGCCGCTGCCAGGGCCGCGTCCATCGTCGCGCCCTCGAGGGGCGCGGAGGTCGTGGCGCCCGTGCTGCCCGAGGAGATCGACGTCGCCTCCCAGGACACGCGCGTGGGCGTGTTCGTGTGCCACTGCGGCATCAACATCGGCGGTGTCGTCGACGTGCCCGCGGTCGTCGAGCACGCAAGGCGGCTGCCGGGCGTCGCGTGGGTCGAGGACAACCTCTACACCTGCTCGCAGGACACGCAGGACCGCATCGTCGAGCGCGTGCGCGAGAGCGGCATCAACCGCGTCGTCGTGGCGTCGTGCACCCCGCGCACGCACGAGCCCCTCTTCCAGGGCACCATCCGCAAGGCGGGCCTCAACCCGTACCTCTTCGAGCTCGCGAGCCTGCGCGAGCACTCCTCCTGGGTCCATCGGGACGACCCCGAGGCCGCGACCCTGAAGGCCATGCGCCTTGTCGACATGGCCGTGGACAAGGTCCGGCGCGCGATGCCCGTGCGAAAGGAGCTCGCGCCCGTCGAGCCCGTGGGCCTTGTCATCGGCGGCGGGCCCGCGGGCATGGCCGCCGCCCTCGGCATGGCCGACCAGGGCATCCGCACGGTGCTGGTGGAGCGCTCCGACCGGCTGGGCGGCGGGCTGCTCCGGCTCCCCCACATCCTCGAGCCCGAGGACCCCGCGCGGGCCCTCCGGGAAATGATAGCGCGCGTCACGTCCTCGCCCCTCGTGGAGGTGCTGCTGTCCTCCGAGCTCTCCTCCTTCTCCGGGGTCGTGGGCGGCTTCGACGCCGTCGTGCGCACCCCCGCCGGTGAGCGGCCCGTGCGCGTAGGCGCCGTCATCGTCGCCACGGGCGCGCGCGAGCTCCGGCCCGCGGGCGAGCACCTCTACGGCGAGGACGCGCGGGTCATGACCTCGCTCGAGGCCGGCGAGGCCCTGGAGGCGGGCACCTTCCCGACCCGGGGTGCGGTCGCGTTCGTCCAGTGCGTCGGCTCGCGCATCCCGGAGCGGCCCCAGTGCTCGCGCGTGTGCTGCTCCACGGCCGTGAAGAACGCCATCCGCATCAAGGAGCGCGACCCCGAGCGCGAGGTCGTTGTGCTCTACCGCGACGTCCGCACCTACGGCATGCGCGAGGCGGCCTACCGGCGCGCGCGGGAGCTCGGCGTCCTGTTCGCGCGGTTCGAGCTCGAGGCCCCGCCCAGGGTCGTGCGCGACGGGGGCTCGCTGCAAATCGAGTGGACGGACCTGGTCGCGCGCAGGCGTGTGCGGCGCCGCGTCGGGGCCGTCGTGCTCGCCTCCGCGAGCCTGCCCGCCGAGGGCACGGAGGGGCTCGCGCGCATGCTCAAGGTGCCGCTCGACGAGCGGGGCTTCCTGCTCGAGGCCCACATGAAGATCCGCCCGCTGGACTTCGCCACCGACGGCGTGTTCCTCGCGGGCGCATGCCACTCCCAGAGGTTCCTCGACGAGGCCATCGCGCAGGGCCTCGGGGCGGCCTCGCGCGCCTCGACCATCCTGGCCAACCCCACGGTGCTGACGGAGGGGCTGCCCGCGCGCGTGGACGAGGCGAGGTGCACCGGCTGCGGCACGTGCGAGGCAAACTGCGCGTACGAGGCCATCAAGGTCGACCCCGCGCGGGGGGTCGCGGTCGTGAGCGGCGTGCTGTGCAAGGGCTGCGGAACTTGCGCGTGCGTGTGCCCGTCGGGCGCGGTGTCGCTCCCGCGGTACGAGAAGGAGCAGCTGTGCGCGATGATAGAGGACGCGGTTCTGCCGGAGAGGGGGGTGGGCTGAGTGCCTGGGCTCAGGAGACAGGGAGGGCTGCGCAGGCTCGTGCTGCTGCCGCCGTGCGACGAGGAGTTCGCGAAGGCCGTGGACCTGGGGGGCCTCGCGCGCGACCTGGAGGCCGTGGGCGTGGCCTCGCGCGCCGATGCGCGGCTGTGCGGCCCGGGCCGCGACGCCGTGGTCGCCGAGCTCGTGAGGGCGACCGGGGCGGAGGCCATCGTCGTGGGCGGGCCCAGCCCCCGGACGCACGGAGACGAGTGGCGGCGCGCCGCCAAGGGCGCGGGCGTGCCTCCCGACCGGGTCGAGGTCGTGCCCCTCTGGGGCCAGTGCGCGCACCTGGCCGGTGCCCCGGGCGCCGCGGCGCGGCGCGCGCGCATCATGCTCGAATCCGCGCTCGCGCGCGTCGACCTGGGCACCGACCGCGCGGCGCGCTCGGTCGCGGCGTCGCAGTCGGTCCTCGTCATAGGCGGCGGCGTCGCGGGCATGCAGACGGCCGTCGACCTCGCCGACATGGGGCACCGTGTGCACCTGGTCGAGCGCGGGGACGCGCTGGGGGGCAGGGCCTTCGTGCTCTCTCGCACCCACCCGACGCACGAGTGCAAGCCCGACGGGTGCTGCCCCGAGAGCTGCCGCGACTGCGTCCTCACCCCAAAGCCGGACATGGTCGCCACGCGCGCGGACATCGAGGTTCTGCTGGGGAGCGAGGTTGTGTCCATCGCCGGTGGCATCGGCGGATACCGCGCGACGGTGCGCACGCCGCAGGGCGAACGCGCGGTCGACGTGGGCGCCATCGTGGTGGCGACCGGCACGGTCCTCTTCGACCCCGCGGAGATGCCCGAGCTGCTGCCAGGGCACCCGGACGTGGTGACGTCGCTCGGGCTCGAGGCGATGCTCGACCGCGCCCGCAAATCCCAGCGCCCGCTCGCCAGGCCCTCCGACGGCGCCGTCCCGGCCAGGGTCCACTTCCTCCAGTGCGTGGGCTCGCGCGACACGCACCACGGCACGCGCGAGTGCTCGATCGTCTGCTGCACCTACGCGGTGGGGCAGGCGCTCGAGCTCAAGCGCACCCTGCCGCCAGGCAGCCGCGTCGCGGTCCACTACATCGACATGCGAGGGCCCTACCGCGGCTTCGAGGACCTCTACCTCGAGGCCCAGGAGGCCGGGGTGCTGTTCCTGCACGGACGGGTGGCGCAGGTCGAGCCCCGCGGCGGCGCGCTGCTCGTCGAGGGCGAGGAGGGCACGACGGACGAGCCGACCACGTGGGAGGCAGACCTGGTCGTGCTCTCGGTCGGCCAGCTGCCGTCGCCCGGCACCAGGGAGCTCGGTGCGATGCTGGGCGTGCCCTTCGACGAGGACGGCTTCCTCATGGAGTACAACGCCCACTGGGGCGTTCTGGAGCGGCGCGGGGTGCACGTCGTGGGCTGCGCCGCGGGGCCGCGCGGCATCCGGTACTCGGTGCGCGACGCGCGAGAGGCCGCGCTCGCCGTCCACGTGGCGCTGCGCCACGCCAGCCTCGAGCTGGGGCTCGGCGTGGCCGAGGTTGACGACGGGAGGTGCACGGGCTGCGGTCAGTGCGTGGAGGCGTGCGAGTACGGCGCGGTGCGCCTCGAGGTCCGGACGGACCCGGCCACAGGGAGCAGGAGGCAGCTCGCGGTCGTCGACGCGAGGCTCTGCCGCGGCTGCGCCAACTGCGCCGTCGCCTGCCCGAGCACGGCCATCACGATGCCGGGCTTCACCGACGAGCAGATGGTGAGGGAGATAGAGCTCTCCGCGCAGCCGCGCGCGGAGGGGGGATGACATGACCACCGAGGCCGCAACCACGCCCGAGGGCAAGGAGTGGAGACCGCGCATAGTGGGGTTCCTGTGCACCTGGTGCTCCTACACGGGCGCGGACCTCGCGGGTGTGTCGAGGCTGCAGTACACGCCCGAGTTCATCCCCATCAGGGTCATGTGCTCGGGGGCCGTGGACCCGGCCTACGTCATCAAGGCCCTCCTCGAGGGCGCGGACGGCGTGCTCGTCGGCGGCTGCCACCCGGGCGACTGCCACTACCTCACGGGCAACTACAAGGCGCGCCGCCGGCTCGCGGTGCTCAAGGAGCTGCTCGAGGGCATGGGCATCGACCCTAGGAGGCTGCGGCTCGAGTGGATCTCCGCCTCCGAGGGCGGCAAGTTCGCCGCGACCGTCACCGAGATGGAACGCGAGCTTCGGGCGCTCGGCCCCAACCCGCTCCCCAAGCAGGAGCTGCTATAGGGGGTGCCGAGCATGGTGTACGCGTTCAGGTGGGCGCTGGCGGCGGGCGAGGACAGGCAGTCCGCGGCCCGACGGCTGCTGCAGGAGGCGCTGAGGAGGGGGGCCGTCGGGGCGGTGCTCGTGCCCGCGGAGCTGCCCGGGGGCGCGGGCGTGGCGTACGCGCTCGCCACCCGGCCAGAGCGGCTCGCGTCGGCCGTGCCGGTCGCGCGCGCGATGCCCCAGTTCGGCCCCCAGGACCTCGTGCGCTCGACCGAGCCGGGAGGGGGGCCGGTGCGCATCGCCGCGGTGCTCAAGCCCTGCGAGGCTCGCGCCGTCGTCGAGCTCATAAAGCTCAAGCAGGTGGACCCCGCCAGCCTCGTGCTCATCTCCCCGGACTGCCCCGGCACGGTCGAGCTCGAGGACTACGCGGCGACCGGTGGCACGCCCGAGAAGGACCTCCCCCTGCGGCTCGCGTGCCGCATCTGCCGGCGGCCCGTCGCCGGCAAGGACGTGGACGTCGCGCTCGGGACGGCCGGGGCCAGGGACGACGAGCTGCTGCTCGTCGCCCAGACCGAGCGGGGCCGCGCCTTCCTGGAGGCGAGCGGCGCCCAGGCAATCGAGATTCCGCACGGCCGCGCCCACGCGGTCGCGCGGCTCGTTGCCAGGGGCGAGGAGGCCCACGATGCGCAGGAGAGGGCCTCGCGCGAAAAGTACTCGCGGCCCGGGGCGATGGAATCCTCGCTCGCGACGTGCATCAAGTGCATGAACTGCATGAACGTGTGCCCCGTCTGCTACTGCAAGGAGTGCCTGTTCTACACGGACGCGTTCAACCCCACCGCTGGCACGCTGGCCGACAAGGCCCGGCGCAGGGGCGTGGTGCGGGTGCCCACCGAGACCGTGCAGTTCCACCTCACGCGCATGGCGCACGTGATGACAGCGTGCGTGATGTGCGGCCAGTGCGAGAGCGCGTGCCCCACCGGCGTGCCGCTCCTCGAGATGTACGCTGGCATCAACCGGCGCATCCAGGCCCTGTTCGACTACGAGGCTGGCAGGTCGGTCGAGGAGGCCCCGCCCTTCACCGAGTTCCGGGAGGACGAGGACTTCAGCTAAGTCGCCCCTCCGGGCCGGTGGCCCGGGCGCCCCGCGCGCCGCCGGGCAGCCGCAGCCGCCACGGGGTCGGGCGCAGCATCATGAGGAGGAGCACGAGGAGCACGAGCAGCACCACGAGCAGCACCACGGCCAGCAGCGCGAGCAGGAGCAGGGCCAGCTGTGGGTCCATGTCCTCGAGGAGAGGCGGGGCGGGCCTGAAGGGTGGGATTGAAGAGAGGCCCATCGCGCTGCCGGCCAAGGCCCGGAGGCTCGGCGCCGCACGTGTGGAGCCAGTGCTGCGTGCGGTGCCGACGGCTGGGCGTCCCGCTGAAGCCAGGAGGAGAAGCAGAGGTGCGGGGCACCCCGCGCCGACCGCGATGCACCTTCCCTTCAGGCAACCGCCCCTTGCTGTGGCCCCCGGAGGAGGTGGGCCATTCAGCGATGCTACGTTGAGCGCCGACCCTAGATAAATGGCATGGCATTCGTTCTCCTGGATGTGAACGGTCCGCCCTGCGATGGGGCGGAATCTATTTCCGGCGGCGCGGCGTTAACCGCGTCATGCGCCGCGACCTCATGGACATCCTCGCGTGCCCCGTCTGCAAGGGGGGCCTGGAGCTCCTCGCCAAGGAGGAGGACGCCGCAGGGGTCGTGTCGGGCACGCTGCGGTGCGCGCGGTGCGCGCACGACTACCCCATCGTCGACTCCATCCCCGACCTCAGGCCGCCCGGGGCCCACGCCTAGGGCGTCCGCTCGGGCTTGGCTCCGTGCGATGGGGGCCGATGCCGCCGAAGGGGGGCGCGGGCCCGCCCTAGTGGTGGAGCGTCTCGAGGAACGCCTCGTAGGCGTTCGCGTCCATGAGCTCGCCAACCGCCTTGAGGTCGGCGGGCTTCAGGAGGACCAGCCAACCGGCCCCGTAGGGGTCGGCGTTGATGGTCTCGGGGGCGGAGAGCAGCTTGTCGTTGGCCTTCTCGACGACGCCCGGGACGGGGCAGTAGACGTCGGACGCGGACTTGACGGACTCCACGACGCCCAGCGCCTCCTCCTTGCCGAACTTCGCGCCAGGGGTCGGCAGCTCGACGTAGACGATGTCGCTGAGCGAGTCCTGCGCATAGTCCGTGACGCCGATGCGTACCATGGCGCCCTCGACCTTGACCCACTCGTGGCTCTTGGTGTACCGGTAGGTTGCCTCGACCTTGCTCATGGCCTCCACCTGGTATTTGTGCGGTATGGATTGGGCATTTATCTAGCTTTTGGGGCCCTCCCGGAGGGGCCTGGCTCAGCCCTTCGGCGCGGGTCCCTTGGTCAGGTCGGCCTGCTTCCTCGCGGCCGCGTCCTCGGGGGGCGCGTCGTCGGGCTTCGCGGGGTCGCGGAACCGCATGAGGACGACGGCCTCCTCGGCCCAGGTGATCCTGTCGCCGAGCTTGAGGGAGGACACGGCCTTGGGCTCCTCCTTGCCCCTCGGCGGCACGAGGACGCCCAGGGGGGTACCGGGCTCCGTGAACCGGTCCTCGAGGAGGGCCTGGCCCACCTGCCGCCCGTCGGGGAGGCTCGCGCAGCTCGTGACGTGGCCCACGACCTGGCCCTGGCGGTTGGCGACGGGCGAGCCGGGCTTGACGACGGGTATGCCGCGCTTGCCCATGCGGAACCTGGCCAGCCGCATCGTGCGCTTGGGGTCCCTCTCGGCCATGGGGCCGCGCCCGACGAAGAATGGCTTGTGGAACCGCACGAACTGCGGGTAGCCCGCCTCGATGGGGTTGATGCCGTGCTCGCCCGCGAGCTCGTGGCCGTAGAGCGGGTAGCCTGCCTCGGTCCTCGTCGAGTCGCGCGCGCCCAGGCCCGCGACCACGAGGCCGTGGGGCCTCCCGGCCTTGAGCAGGGACTCCCACAGCTGCGGCGCGTCGGACGGGTGGACGAACAGCTCGAAGCCCACCGGCTCGCCGGTGTAGCCGGTCCTGGCGATGATGACGTCAACGCCTGCTACCGCGCCCTGGCACAGGTTGGTGCGGCGCAGCGAGGTCACCCTCTGGGCCAGAGACGCGTCCTGGACGCACTCGAGCAGGACCTTGGTCGAGACCGGGCCCTGGATGCTGATGTCGACGCGCTGGTCGCGGCCTGCCTTCGGGTCCTTGAGGTTGCGCAGCTCGAACGAGTCGCAGTCGATCTCGACCCATGGGCGGCCGCCGTCGATGACGTACTGCTTCGAGATGACCGCCTGGAGCCAGTCCCAGTCCTTCTCGGCGTTGGCCGCGTTGACCACGACCATGAAGTTGTCAGGGGCGCGCCGGTAGATCCACAGGTCGTCGATGGCGCCACCGTCGGGGCCGAGCAGGATGCCGTAGGAGGACTCGCCCGGGTGCAGGCGCGGCACGAACGGCGTCGTGACCAAGTCGAGGAACCGCTCGGCGCCCTCGCCCCTGACCTCGAACACGCCCATGTGGGAAACGTCGAACAGCACGCCCGTCGTGCGGCACGCCTGGTGCTCCTCCGATATCTTGGTGTACCACACCGGCATCAGCCAGCCCGCGAAGGGCACGATGGTCTTGGTGCGCTCCTTGTGCCACTCGTAGAGGCACGTCTTGCGCGGCTCGACACCGGGGTCCCTCCAGGACCACCGCTTCTTGTCGGACTCGGGCCTGAGCATGCCGCACACGACGCCCTGGCCGATGAAGTACGGCTTCTGGGGCGTGACCATGCCCGCCGGGGCGTTGAGCACGTTGTCGCCCTCCGGCTCGAGCATCTCACCGCGCACCGGCGACGCGCCCGTCCCCAGCAGCGCCTCCCAGACGACCTGCGCGTCCTCGACGCGGCAGACGACCTCGAAGCCGTCCGAACCGCCCCAGGTAGACCTGTTGACGAGGGCCTTGCCCTTGCCCACCTCGACCTCGGCCGCCTGGCCCAGGTTGAGGCCCTTCGGGCCGGTGAGCCTGCCCATGGCCTTGATGGCACCCTTGCCCTTGAGGGCCATGAGCGCGACCTTGCGAGCCGCGGGGTGGCTGAGGTCCTCGACCACGACCGGACCGTCGACCTTGCGGAGCAGGTCCTCGCCGTCGATGAGCGTGTAGCCGTCGGACACGTACCGCAGGTGTCCCACGAGGCGGTCGTGGCGGCCCCTGTGCGCGATGAGGAGGTACCGGTCCTCGCCGGCCCCCGTCGGGGGTTCCCGGACGACGACCACGTCGTCGATGACGCGGCCGTCCTTGTCGAGCACGTATGCGCGGGCGGACTGGTGCGGCTTGAGCCTCCAGACGTCGGCCGTAACCACACCCTGCACGAACATCCGCGCTCGCTCGCCGGTGACGCGGCACACGCCATGGGCCGTCGCGTCGACCGCCTGCACGCTCTCGCCCTTGACGGGCCGGCCCTGGAACAGCGGCATCGCCTCGCCCGTGTCCTGGCCGGGGATGCGGAAGTAGTGCGGGTAGCCAGAGATGATCTGGTCGGGCCTCAGCACGCCCGTGTCCCGCATGAGCTGCTCGACCTCGCGCTTGGTCTGCTCGAACATCATCACGTCGACCTTCGCGCGGCCGCGCGGCTTCCGCGCGCCGTGGTAGTGGTAGACGTGCATGCCCTTGAGCACGCGCGCGATGATGCGCCCGAGCCGGCGGAAGTCGTCGGGGCCCCAGCCAAGCTGGGTCATCCAGGTCGTTCCCAGGCGGATGGCCGTCGGGTGGACGGCGCTGTCGTCGCCGGCCTTGGTGTTCTTGTTGAGCGTGATGCCGCACATGTCCAGGATGCGGGACACTATCTCGCCCCTCGCCGTCTCGCCCGTGATGGTCGGCACGCGGTTGAGGTCGACCATCACGTAGTGGCAGTCCGTGCCACCGTAGGCCAGGGGGACGCCCTCGGCCTCGAGCGTCTCGCCGAGGACGCGCGCGTTCTCCTTGACGGCGCGCTGCATGAGGCGGAACGCCTCGGTCTTGGCGATGCCGAAGCACACTGCCTTGCCCGCGATGGCGTTGATGTGCGGACCGCCCTGCTCGCCGGGGAAGACCGCGAAGTCGAGCCGCTTGCCGAGCTCGGGGTCCGTCGACATGATGACCGCGCCGCGGGGGCCGCACATGGTCTTGTGGGTGGTGAACGTGATGACGTCGGCGATGCCCACCGGCGTGGGGAACTCCCCGGCCGCTACCAGGCCAGCGGGGTGCGCGATGTCGGCCAGCAGGTGGGCCCCGACGTCGGACGCGATGTCCTTGAAGGCCTTCCAGTCGATGGTGCGCGGGTAGGCCGAGTAGCCCGCGATGAGGAGCCTGGGCCTGGCCTTGCGTGCGGCCACCTCGATGAGGTCGTAGTTGAGGATGCCCGTCGCGGGGTCGACGGTGTAGGGCGCGACGTGGTGGTACCGTCCCGACCTGTTCACGGGGGAGCCGTGCGTGAGGTGGCCGCCCGAGTCCAGCGCCATGCCCATCGTGGTCTCGCCGGGGCTCACGAGGGCCATGTACACCGCGTTGTTGGCGGCCGCGCCCGAGAGCGGCTGGACGTTGACGAAGATGTCCTCGGCCTTGACCGCCTTGGTCGCGAAGGCCTCGGCGCACCGGCGCTGGGCCAGCGTCTCAATGAAGTTGATGTAGTCGCAGCCCTTGTAGTACCGGCGGTCTGTGTAGCGCCGGTGGTAGGCGAGCTGGTGGTCGAAGTCCATGAGCCTTCCGGTGTCCCAGAGGGACATGCGCAGCGACGGCAGGCCCTCGGCGTAGAGGTTCGTGAAGGTGCTCGCGACCGCGTCATGGACGGACCTGGGGCAGATGCTCTCCGATGCGATGAGGATGACCTTGCGCCGCTGGCGCTCGTCCTCGAGCCTCACGAGCTGCGCCACGGCCGGGTCGACCGCGTCGTTCAACGGGAGCTCCAGGTACGACTTGTAGGAACGTGGGGGTTGTGAGTCCATCGGGACCGCCCTCTTGGGCTATCCAGTCATTCCGGCTGGACGGCCTGGCATCCACGGAATCCCACGCCCGCCCATAAAGGTTTGCCTGAGGCGACAGAAAGCCTCATGAGCGCATTGCGCCATGCCCCGGGAAGGCCGCCCTGGGGGCCCGCGTCGTGGCAGTTGGACGGACACAGTACCTCCGGGCGATGGACCGCATCTACGACCTGCCCCGGTTCCTCGTCGGCCGGTCGGAGGTCCACCGCCCCACGACCGAGGAGAGGCTCGAGCGCATCGAGGTGACCCGCCGGTTCCTCGACGAGGCCTGCCCCGGCTGGCGCGGCATCAGGGTCGCCCATGTGGGCGGCACCTCCGGCAAGGGCTCGACCGCCTGGATGCTCGCGGCCATGCTCTCGCGGCGCCACCGCACGGGTCTCGTGACATCTCCGCACCTGTTCGACATGCGCGAGCGCATCCGCGTCGACATGGAGCCCATATCGAGGGAGGACCTGGTGCGCGTGTTCGAGGGGACGGTGGTGCCCGTGGCGGAGCGCCTCTGCCGCGACGACCCCAGGTTCGCGCTGCGGTTCCCCGAGGTCATCCTGGCCACCGCGTTCGCCCGCTTCCTGGAGGTCGGCTGCGAGTGGGCAGTCGTCGAGGTCGTGGTCGGGGGGCGGTACGACCAGTCCAACGTCGTGCGCCCCGCGGCCTCGCTCGTGACGAACGTGAGCCGCGACCACGTGCACCAGCTCGGCGGCCGCATCGAGCAGATTGCGTTCCACAAGGCCGGCATCGCCAAGCCCGGCGTCCCCCTGTACACCTCCGAGACCAAGGCCACGGTCATGCGCGTGCTGCGGGAGGAGGCCGGGCGGGTGGGCGCGCCCCTCGTCCAGGTCGCGCCCGAACGGGCCCATGGGCGCGCCATGCGGTTCAGGGGACGCGAGTGGGAGCTCGGCATGAGGGGCGGCCACCAGCGCTTCAACGCCGCGCTCGCGCTCGCGGTCGCGCTCGACGTCGCGCGCGTCCCCGCGGCCGACTGTGCCTCGGCGCTCGCCTCCGCGCGCATGCCCGGCAGGTTCGACGAGGTCGCCCCCCGCGTGTTCGCGGACATCGCGCACAACCCGGCCAAGGTGCGCGCGATGGCCGAGACCGCGCAGGAGGAGCTCGCCGGCCGGCGCGCGGTCCTCGTGGTGGGCATGGCGCGCCGCAAGGAGCACGAGGCGATGCTGCGGCCCCTTGTACCCCTCGCGGACAGCATCGTGTTCACGCGCGCCCGGTACAGGGGTGCGGACCCCAGGCGCCTGCGGAGGCTGTGGGTCGGTATGGGCGGCGACCCGTGCCGCGCGTCTGTCGAGCCGGACGCGCACAAGGCGTTCGCCAGGGCGAGGAGGCTCGCGGGGAGGGACGGCGTCGTGGTGGTGACGGGTTCGACCTTCGTCGTGGACGAGGCGCTCAACCCCGAGGCATGGCTCATGCGGGCCAACGCGGAGTACATGCCGCCCGGCAAGGGCCAGGGGGGCGGGCGGGCGCGCCGCCCCGCGAGGCGCGGTCGAGAGGCGACCCCCGCGGCACGGCTCCGGTGAGCGGGCCCTCGGCGTGCTGGGAGTCGCTCCCTGAGGATGCCGTCCGGCTCAAGCTGTCGCCATCGGGAAGGGGCCGGGACGACCGACCGGGGGCGGGGGCCTCTGCGTCAGAGGTACTCCTTGAGCTTGCGCTCGAGCTCGCCCTTGGGCTTGACGCCGACGATGGAGTCCACGTGCTCGCCGTTCTTGATGACGAGCAGCGTCGGGATGCCCATGATGCCGAACTCCATGGCGAGCTCCTGCTGGTCGTCGGTGTTGAGCGTGCCGAAGGTTATCTTGCCCTTGTAGGCCTCGTGCAGCTGCTCGACGATGGGGGTGAGGGCCTTGCACGGCACGCACCACGGCGCCCAGCAGTCGATGACGAGCAGCTGGAACCGGGAGGAGGCCTCCTTGATGGTGTCCGCGGTGATCTCGACTGGCAGCGGTGGCGCCGTCCCCGGCGGAACGGCGGACAGGGGCTGGTTCCGGAACTCCACAGTCCTCCCTCTCCGACTGTTTCGCGTAGGGCGTCGCCCGGATAAGAACCTTACCAGCCGCCCCCCGCTCCCTCCCGCCCCCTCCCCGCCCAGGTCGCCCCGCGCCAGGGTCGCGCGCGCGCAACCTTTTTCAACGTGGTCGCACGTAGAGGGCCCCTTGACCTGTATGAGGAACTTCCTGGTTGTCGTGTGCGCCGCGGCGCTGCTTTGCGTGTCTACCGCGGGCTGCTTGGAGGTGCGCGACCGCCCCGAGGAGGGCGACTTCGCCATCCACCTCGAGACGCCGCCCGTGCTGGTGTACCTTGGCCGGAGCGGGAACCTCACGGGCCCCGCGGCGGAGCTGGACACCGAGATGGAGGGCGACGTGGCCTACTCGTGGGACGTGGGCGCCGACGGTCGCATCGACTACACGTACCGGGAGGCGCGCGTCGAGAACGCGAGCATCGGCGTGCAGCTCGCCAACTACATCCTGGGCTTCCACGACGAGTCGCGCAACACCACGATGCTCCTCGCCTTCTCGCCGGACGCCTCGACGGCGGCCGCGACCGTCGCCGACGTGCGGTTCTCCAAGGAGGGGGCATCCGCGACCGCCTCGTACAGGACGCCGCTGGAGGTCGTGGGCCTCGGGAACCTCTCGCTCTCGGACATGGGCATCTTCGGGGCGGTCCTCGGCACCCTTGACCAGTTCCCTGCGGAGCTCGCGCTCAACGTGACGCTCCCCGCCCCCGCCAACGGCTCGGTCGAGTACGTCGCCGCCTTCCGCCCCTGGTCGGTCTACTTCCCCGAGGGGACGGTGCAATCCGTTTCCCTTGCCATCAACGCGGGCGAAACCCACAGGGTGTCGTTCGGTACCGACGGGCAGCTGCGGCTCACCATCTGGGATGCCTCGGGGGAGGCCCTCTTCGAGGGCCTCGCGTCGGACGCGCCCGGCGACCGCCACGTGGAGGTCACGGCCTTCGACTGGCAGGGACGCATCGGCGAGGAGGAGACGCCGGGCCCCGCGGCGGCCATGGCCGCCGGGGCGCTGCTCGCTGTCTCGTGCGTGGCGGCGCTGCGCCGCCGCACCGCCCTCAACCGCCGGCCGCCTGGGTGACGAGCAGGTCGATGGTGGTGGACTCGCGACGGCTCCAGTCGGGGCCGTACACCATCTCGATGACGAGCTCGGAGTGCGCGCCCACGTCGCCCACCGGGTCGATGGTGACGCTCTTGACCTGGTCGTAGCCCGGCGGGAGGACGAGCTCGTCCTCCTTCTCCACGATGGTGAAGTCGGGACCGTCGACCGTGTAGGTGAAGCGGACCGTCACGTCCACGGTGCTCCTCGACAGCAGCTGGAAGGCGACCGCGCGCTGCTCCCCCGACCTGAAGGTCACGTTCTCGTACTGGGGGAAGAGCGCCACGTCGTAGATGGGGTTGACGATGTCGAACGCGACGGGCAGCACGATGGTCATGTTGGTGCCCTCTGGCTCGAACGAGAGGTCCGCCTGCAGCCCGGACGCCAGGGGCGTGCCGGGCGCCGCGTAGAGCCACAGCCGCAGGTTCACGGTCCCGTTGTCGGTGAGCGCGACCTCGCCCAGGGACCCCATGGACCGGACGTCGTCGACGGTGACGTTCGCGACGCTCCCGTTGGTGAGCAGTCCCTCGGCACCGCCCGGGACCGAGAGCCCGAGGAGGAAGCGCGTCTCCTCGCCCCTGGCGCCGTGCACGTGGCTCTTGAGCCTGAGGGGCACCTCGACCACGCGGTCGATGGCCAGCAGCGTGTTCGCAGGGACCTCGCGCGGCTCGATCCAGCCCACCGTCGCCGTGAACTTGGCGTAGACCAGGACGTCCTGGTCCTTGTCGTTGGCGTACCTGATCTCGACCGTGAACGTCTCCCGCAGCCCCAGGTCGGAGCCGTTGGGCGCCGCGACCGAGACGTTGAGGCGCGTTAGGAAGGATTCGCTTTTGGACTTCAGCACCTCGATGCGACCCCGGTCCGGGCCCGTGGACCTCAACTTGGCCCCGAAAGTCACGTTCCACCCGTGGTCCTCCTGCAGCTCTATCCTGGCCGTGAACCGCGTGTTGCCGGTGTTGTTGAGGACCATCGTCACGTTGGCCCAGCCGTCCGGGGCCACGTTCACGTCTCCGGGCTCGACGTGGACCTCCATGTCAGGGTGGAGCGGAGAGGGCGCCATGGGCACGGGCACGAAGCAGACGGCGAGGAGGATGAACGCCACCGTGCCCACCATGACCCTCGACACGGGCAGCGGCGACACGTCGTTGAGCGGGGGCGGGTGCGCGACCGAGACGAAGAACACGATGAGCACCAGGTAGATGATCCAGCCCCAGTAGCCCGTGAGGAGCGAGACCAGCACCACGGCCGCGATGGTCACGTAGCCCATCAGCCTCGCGCGGTCGCCCAGCAGCGCGCGCGCGATGTGGCCGCCGTCGAGCTGGCCCACAGGGAGCAGGTTGAGGAAGGTGACGAGGAAGCCCACCCAGCCCGCGAAGGCGGTGGGGTGGATGAGCACGTCCTCGGGCGTGGGGACGAGCGCGCTCATGACCTGGTAGATGAGGGGGGTGCCCAGGATGACGTAGACGGACGCGTCGTCGCCCGTGGGATGGGGGTCCCAAGCGCTCAGTTGGAGGCCCAGGATGGTGACGAAGATGGCGACGACGAAGCCCGTGATGGGCCCCGCGAAGCCGATGTCGATGAGCGCGCGCTTGGAGGGTATGGGCTCCCGCAGCGAGATGGCCGCCCCGAAGGTGCCCAGGATGGGCGGGGCCGGGAGGAAGAACGGCAGGCTCGCGGCCACGTGGTGGTGCCGCGCCATGAGGAAGTGGCCCATCTCGTGGACGCTCAGCACGAGCATGAGCGGCGCCGCGAAGTAGACCGCGCCCTTCCACGCGGACTCCCAGGTCACGAGGCCGATGCTCTCGTACGACGACACGAACGTCATGCCCGCGAAGATGGTCGTGAAGATGGTGGCGACGAGGAGGACGATGTTGACCCAGATGCTCCTGAACTTGCGCTTCGGCAGGCGGCTGACGTAGACGATGAGCCCCTCGCGCTCCCGGAGGAGCATCGGGATGTAGCCCGCGTCCATCATCTCGCGGCGCAGCTCGTCGAACTCCTCCTCGAGCGTGAGCATGTTGACCTGCACGAAGTAGGCGAAGGCCTCCTGGTCGTACCGGACGTCGGTGACCTGGAACCTGTGCTCCACGAGCGCGCGGACGCGCTCGACCTCGTGCTTGAGGTCCTCGGGGGAGGGGGCCGTCACTGGGGGGGGCATGAACCTCCCCATGTCCGGGGGGGGCCCGCCTGCATATGGGCCTGACAAGCCTCAGCCTCCATCCTCGCCTGCTGGTCGATTGGGATTGACATGCCAGGTCGGATATTTCAATCTTGGCCCATCCCGGTCAGCGCCCCTGGCCCTGGGGTCATTCCATCGTCAGGTGCGTCTGCTCGCCCACGGTCATCCGCTGGGACCTGCCTCGGACCACCACGCGGTCGGCCAGGACCGAGCCCCTGAGCACCACGTCGGCCACCTCGCACCCCTCGCCGACGATGCAGTCCGACAGGACCGAGCCCTCGACGCGTGTGCCGTCGCCCATGGACACGTGGGGCCCGACGACGCTCCTGGCGATGTGGCACCGCCCCTCGATGGCCACGGGGGGGACGAGCACGGCCTCCTCCAGCACCGCGCCCGAGCTGGGCCAGGAACCAGGGGGGGCGGCGTCCAGCAGACGGCGGTTGACGTCCAGGAGCATGTCGGGCCGGCCGCAGTCGTACCAGACCTCGATGGGGAAGGTGCGCAGCACGGCACCACCCTTGACCATGTGGCGCAGCGCGTCCGTGAGCTGGAACTCGCCGCGCGTGCGCGTGTCGGCCTTGATGAGCCCGTCGACGGCGTCGAAGACGTCGTCCGCGCGCTCGAAGATGTAGACGCCCGCGATGGCGTGCTCCGAGGGGGGTCGCTCGGGCTTCTCGACCAGGTCCAGCACGCGGCCGTCGGCCGCGAGCTCGACCACGCCGTAGTTGCGGGGGTCGGGCACCCGCTTGATGCCAACGGAGGCGTCGCACGGCATGTTGGCCGCGTGTGCCTCCAGCATCCTCTGGTAGGGGATGCCGAAGATCTCGTCGCCGAGGGTGACGATGAGGCCGCCCGCGGGCACATGGCCACGTCCCGCGAGGACGGCGTGGCCCAGGCCCAGCAGCTCGTGCTGGTGCGCGAAGTGGAACGTGAACCGGTCGCCGTAGGCCCGCTCGCAGTAGGCCGTGACCTTTTCGGCGTAATGGCCCACGACGACGGTCACGTCGTCCACCACCCCCTCCAGGCGGTCCAGGATGTGGCCAAGGATGGGCTTGCCCGCGACGTAGACGAGCGGCTTGGGCCGCGTGAAGGTGATGGGCCGGAGACGGGTGCCCGTGCCGGCGGCGGGCACGAGGGCGGAGTAGCGCGCCATGGCGGGGGGGCGTTACGCGGTGGGCGGTATTATTCGTTTTCCGTCGACGGGCGCGAAGGACCGCCCGTCGGACCGATGGCGCTCCCGACCCGTCCCGGTCCTCCCCCGGACGGGCGTCGGGGGCGACATTCCGGGGATGCTGGCCTGTGTCACATATGAGGCAATGTTTAAGTACTCACAGCATTTACATGGCACGGGTAGCTGATGGTCCGCAGCCGGCTCGTTGAGCATAAGCACGAGGATTGCCCCCACACCGAGATGGAGTGGCTCCCGCCCTCGTCGCCAGAGGTCGAGCGCGTCCCGGTCCAGCACAAGCCATTCTGCGGGCATTGCGGCCTGGTCAAGAACATCGGCTCGGACCGCGCGCGCAAGCTGGGGTTCTTCACCACCGTCCTCGGGACCCTGCGCTCGAGGATCGACCGCGAGCGCAATCGCAGCGTGTTCTCAATCGGCAAGCTCACCGAGGCCCAGGTCCACCTGATCATCAAGCGCCTGGAGGCCGTCGAGGGGTTCGACGACCCCTACGGCATGACCTTCTCGGCCCAGCTCGACATCTTCGAGAGGTCCGTGAGGGCCGTGCGGCCCGACATCCCCAGGGCGGTCCTGGAGAGCATCCTCGACCGCCAGAGGTGAGCGGGGGCGCCCCCGGCCCAGAAGGAGGAGGAGGATAGCCGTGAAGGCCGTCATACTGGCCGCTGGAGAGGGCACGCGACTGCGACCCCTGACCGTCTCGCGCCCGAAGGTGATGCTGCGCGTGGGGGACAAGCCCATCATGCAGTACGCCATCGACGCGCTGCGCGAGGTGGGCGTGCGGGACATCGTCGTCGTCGTGGGCTACCAGAAGGAGCGCATCCAGACCCACTTCGCCGACGGCAAGGACTTCGGCGTGAACCTCGAGTACGTGGTGCAGCGCAAGCAGCTGGGGACGGGGCACGCGCTGCTCTGCGCCAAGGACCTCCTCGACGGGGACTTCCTGGCCGTCCCCGGGGACAACATCCTCGACGGGGCGATGGTCGCCCAGCTCCTGGACCACAGGTCCGACGTGACGATGCTGTGCACCGAGAGCGCGCAGCCGCGCAAGTACGGCGTGGTCGAGCTGGACGGCAACCGGGTGACGAGCATCATCGAGAAGCCCCCCAGGCGCATATCCAACTTGATATCCACGGGCATCTACTACTTCTCCCACAGGTTCCTGGACCTCCTCGAGCGCGAGGTCGGCGCGGGCCGGTTCGAGCTCACGCACTCGCTCCAGGCCGCCATGGCAGAGGGCTACACCATCCGCGGCGAGCTCACCACCGGCCTCTGGCTCGATGTGGTGTTCCCGTGGGACCTGCTCTCGCTCAACGCCCGCGTGCTCGCCGGCGGCCAGTCCAGGCAGGCGGGGACGCTCGAGTCCGGCGTCACCGTCCAGGGCCCCGTGTCCATCGGGGAGGGCAGCGTGCTGCGGTCCGGGACCTACATCAAGGGCCCCGTGTCCATCGGCAGGGGCTGCGAAATCGGCCCCAACGTCGTCATCTACCCGACCACGTCCATAGGGCACAACGTGACGCTCTCCCCGTTCACGGAGGTGCGCAACAGCGTCATCATGGACAACGTGTCCATCGGCGGCCACTCCTACGTCTCGCACAGCATCGTGGACGAGGGCTCGACCATCCAGTCGCACTTCGTCACCTGCGCCGAGCCCAAGCTGCTGCTCATCGAGAACGAGCTAATCCAGATAGACAAGATAGGCAGCATCGTCGGCGAGAGCTGCGAGATAGGCCATCGCGTTGTCGTGGACGCGGGCAGGACCATCGGCGCCTACTGCCGCATTGACGCCGGCAACCGCATCATCAAGGACATCCCCGACAGCGCGAGGGTGGTCTAGGGAGGGGTGTCGCATGTGCGGGATCGTGGGCTACACCGGCAACCGCCAGGCGCTGGGCCTCCTCATCGAGGGCCTCAAGCGCCTCGAGTACCGCGGCTACGACTCCGCGGGCGTGGTGGTGCTCGGCGACGAGGGCGGCGCCCTCAAGCTCCAGAAGGCCAAGGGGATGATAGCCGAGCTGGAGCGGCGGCTCGAGCCCGCTTCCGGCACGACGGGGGTCGCGCACACCCGGTGGGCGACGCACGGCCGGCCCTCGGACGAGAACGCGCACCCCTTCACCGACTGCCACGGCCGGATGGCCCTCGCGCACAACGGCATCATCGAGAACTACCAGGAGCTGCGCGAGCGGCTCGTCACAGACGGGCACGTGTTCACCTCCGAGACCGACACGGAGACGCTCGTGCACCTCATCGAGTCCCACTACCGCGGCGACCTGGCCGCGGCCGTCAGGAAGGCCCTGCGCATGGTGAGGGGCTCCTACGCCATCGCCGTCGTGCACACCGACCACCCGGGCACCATCGTGGGCGCGCGCAACGAGAACCCCCTCGTGGTGGGGGTGTCGCCCGCGGGCGAGGCGGTCATGGCCTCGGACGTGACGCCGCTGCTGCCCTACACCAACGACTTCACATTCCTCGAGGACGGGGACGTGGTGGTGCTCAAGGACGGCGCGTTCAGGATAACCAACCTGTCCGGCCGCAAGGTCGAGCGGCCCTCGCACCACATCGACTGGTCGCTCGAGGACGCGCAGAAGGGCGGCTTCGAGCACTTCATGCTAAAGGAGATACACGAGCAGCCCCACGCCATACTGCAGTCGCTCATGGGGCGCATCACGGACGAGGGATTGGTGGCGCTCGCCCCCAAGGACGTGGACAAGGTCAAGATCGTCGCCTGCGGCACGTCGTACCACGCGGGGCTCATCGGCAAGTACATCATCGAGTCCATCGCGGGCGTCGACACCACGGTCGAGATGGCGTCCGAGTACAGGTACTCGAACCTCGCGCGCGAGACCGCCCTCGTCATCGCCATCACGCAGTCCGGCGAGACCATCGACACCATCTCGGCGGTGCGGGAGGCCAAGCGCCGCGGCACGCGCACGCTCGCCATCACCAACGTCGTGGGCTCGACCATCACGCGCGAGGCCAACGACGTCATCTACACGCGCGCGGGCCCCGAGATAGGGGTGGCCGCGACCAAGACCTTCACCACCCAGGTCGTGGCGCTTTACCTGCTCGCGTTCGCGCTCGGCCTCAGGCGCAGGACGGTCGGCGCGGAGGACCTCAGGCGGCTCCGGGAGGAGCTGCGCCGCCTCCCCGCGAAGGTCCAGACCGTGCTCAACGGGCACGATGCCATCCGCGAGGCCGCGGTGCGGCTCAAGGACTGCCAGGACGTCTACTTCATCGGCCGCAACATCAACTACCCGGTCGCGCTCGAGGGCGCGCTCAAGCTCAAGGAGATCAGCTACATCCACGCCGAGGGCTACCCCGCGGGCGAGCTCAAGCACGGCCCGATAGCGCTCCTGGACAAGCGCACCCCTGTCATCGCCGTCGTCGTGGACGACCCCGTCCGGTCCAAGATGATATCCAACATCGGCGAGGTGAGCGCGCGCGACGCGCCCGTCTACGCGGTGGGCTACGAGGACGACGTGGAGCTTGCCAAGGTGGTGGACGCGCTCGTCCCCATCCCGAGGACGGACGCGCTGTTCTCCCCGGTCGTCGCTGTGGTCGCGCTGCAGCTGCTCGCCTACTACACGGCCCTAATGAGGGGATGCCACATCGACAAGCCCCGCAACCTGGCCAAGTCCGTCACGGTCGAGTGAGGGCCTGGCCTGCCTGACACCAAGGCACCGGGCCCCCACCCCCCCCACCCCCACCCCCACCTCCGCCCCCTCCGCCCCCCACGACCATCGGCAGAAAGGCTTATTTCCGGACCTTCCCCTTAGCATAAAGCGCGAGGGATGAACATGGCACCCATCTTCAAGAAGACCGAGGACACGCTCAAGAAGGCAGGGCACAAGGTCGCCGAGGGCACCAAGGAGGTCGCTCACGGCACCGCGGACGTGGCCAAGGACGTCGGCCACAAGACCGTGAAGGTCGGCAAGGAGGTCGGCCACGGCACCGTCGTGGTCGGCAAGGAGGTCGGCCACAAGACCGCGAGCGGCGTGGGGAAGGTCGCGGGCAAGCTCGACATCACCTGCGACACGTGCGGCAAGGTCATGAAGCCTGGCGGGACCTACACGCGCGTCATCAAGGGCAAGCAGTACCAGTTCTGCAGCGTGCTGTGCGCCGACAACTTCAAGCCCGTCAAGTGACGCGGTCGGTGCCCCAGTATCAGTGGTGGTCGACCATGCCGACGCAAGCGCAGCTCAAGGAGGCCCAGGCCGTGCTGGGCGCGCGGGAGCAGCTCGTCGAGGTGCTGCACCCCTCCATCTTCTCGTTCCTCAGGTACTACATCGTGGGCTTCTCGCTGCTCGTGTGGGTCATCCTGCTCGCGCTCCTGCTCTACATCAGCCCCTCCGACATGCGGGACGCCATCTGGGACGACGCCAAGCGCGCGAGCTTCCCCATGTTCATCTGGGTCGGCCTCGCGGCGCTCGTGGGGCTTGGGGCGATGCGCCTCTACAGCGGCCCCTTCCGCGTCGCCTACTGGTTGGCCGTCGTCGTGGGCCTCGTCATCGGCATCCTCATCGCCCTCGAGTACATGACCGGCGAGTTCACGCGTGTGTTCCCGCTCACCTACGGCCTGTTCATCTCGCTCATCTCCGTCTTCGCGGCCGAGGTGTACCGCCGGGCCTTCACCTACTACATCACGGACCTCCGGGTCGTGCTGCGCTACCAGCTGCTCTCATCCAAGGAGACCGACCTGAGGTTCGAGAAGATAGAGGACTGGAAGGTCTCCCGCAGCCTGACGTGGCGCCTCTTCGGCATCGGAACCATCCGGCCCTACACGGGCACCGAGGATGGCAAGTACGACGCCAACCGCGGCTTCGATTCGCCCGACGAGTGCCTCTTCGGAATCAGCGACCCCGAGCGGGTGAGGCGCCAGCTCGTCGACCTGGTGCTCGAGCGCGACCGCAGGGGCACGGAGACCCCTGCCAAGGCCGCGGCCTCGCCGGAGGTTGAGGCGCCCAAGGTCGCCTACTACCAGCCCGCCCAGTCCAGGCAGGAGGCCGCCCCCCCGCCCAAGCGCAACTACGAGCGCGTCGCCCCGCAGCAGGCCCCCGAGGAGGACCGCGGCAGCGCCGAGGATGCGGAGGGGGGGGTCGCGGATGGGGAGAAGGCCCCCCGCGAGGACGAACGGATCGACCCCGCCGCGGGGGCCTACCGGTCGACCCCGACCGAGCCGCAGCCCCGCACGATGTTCCCGCAGCCCATGGGCGGCGACGTCGAGCCCCAGCTGGTGGAGCGGAGGGGGGCGGACCTCGACCAGGGGGGCGCCGGACAGGGCCGGTCGACGGCCTCGCCGGACGCCAAGAAGCCCAGGGGGCTCTAGGCGAGCCAGAGGTAGAACCACACGACCCCGAGGGGCTCCGGCGTGCCACCGGGCACGGAGAGCGGGTCCGTGCATATCGTCCTTTCATCGGCCCATCGCGGGGTCGGCAGCTCCCCCTCGCCGAGCACTGTCGGGTCGTCCGAGCCCCACATGACCGTCTCGCCGTCGACGACGAACGACCAGGCGTAGTGCGTGCCCTCGAGCGCGGCGCGCGCGAAGGCCGCGTCGAGACTTGGCGGCAGGGCCTGCGCCCGGAAACTCCCGTTGCACCACAGCGCCCAGTCGTGGAGACCACAGTAGGCGCGCAGCGCCCACTCCACGATGTGGACCCCCGCGCTCACGTTCGGGGCGTCCGCGAGCTTGAACTCATGGGTGCCGCTCGCGTTCGTGCAGTTCACATAGATGTCATCGACCTCGATGTTGAGGCCCAGGACCGCGATGAGCTGGTCGGTGGCCAGGTCCTGGTAGGTCGCGCTCGTGAACACCGGGCCGTCGGCCACGAGCTTCGCGCTCCAGAGGAACATCCCCACCGAGATGAGGATGACGACCATGAGGAAGAGGAGCGCGTCGTAGATGGCCGCCTGAGCCTCCCGCCGAGCCCGGACCGCGGCGAGGCGCCTCACCGCCACACCTCCACCGCGACGAGGCACAGGTGCCTCACCGACACGTCCTGCGAGTAGCCGGTCACGTTCGTGGCCATGACCAGCACGTAGTGGGTCAGCAGGGTGATGACCTCGACCCCGTCCGGCACCGGCTCCCCGAACTCGTAGTAGGAGAACGTGAGGTTGCCACGCCCGTGCTCGGCGTCGGGCACGTCGAGGTCGTCGAACGTCACGTTGTAGTGCGCGTCGACCCGCACGCGCTCCGTGAAGTCCTCCGTGTCGTTCCGGTTGCTGTACATCGTCGCGAGCCCGGGCTGGTAGAGCATGAAGTCGTTGTACTTGATCAGCAGCGGGTCGCTGGCCCTGAGGCGGTCCCATGCCTCGACGGCGCGCAGCACGTCGCGCGCCGCGTCGTAGAGCCCCTGCCCCTCGTCGAAGTCCGCGACCACGCCCCAGTTGTAGAGCGCGCTCGCCACCAGCACCGCGAGCCCGACGACCACGACGAGCAGGGTCTGGAGGTCCTCGAAGACGCCGACCTCCGCCCCCTCGTCGGCCCTGAGCGCCATCGCGGCTCTTGAGGGTCGGGGGCGGATAAGGCCCTTTCGGTTCCAGGGCCTTGTGGGGCGTCCCCGTCAGGGCCTGGTGCACGCGCCGTCACGGTGCATCCAGCATCGCCTGGCGGGCTCGAAAGGGTTATCTAGGGCACCCCCCATACGGAGCCCCCACAGGGCCCGTGAGGTAGCTTGGTATCCTACCAGCTTGGGGTGCTGGTTACCCGAGTTCGAATCTCGGCGGGCCCACCAAGGACCTTCCCATTACTGCTCCACCCAAGCGATGTCCCCTGTGCCCTGGCAGGGACGGAGGGGTCGGACGCCGCCGGCCATCTGGCATGGCAAGGTTGATAACCGCCCAGGCCGATTGTAACGCCGTGGAACGGTCCTGGGGTGGTGCGGCGACGACCGGGCGGGCGTGCCTGGTCATGCTTCTCCTCATCGCGCTTGCCGCCTCACCCGCAGGGGCGAGGCCCGGCGACCTCGCAGTGGAGATGCACCTCACCCCCTCCACCGTCGACGCCCAGCCAACGGACGTGGCCGCGACGGCCGCCATCTCCGGCAACGTCAGCTTCGACCAGCCCACCTACCAGCGCTCGACGGCGGACCTGACCGCGACCACCGACAGGAACTGGACGGCGACCGTGAGCCCCGCGCGCGTCGTCAGCCGCGGGCCCGGCGTGCAGACGTTCACGGTCGTGGTCACGGTGCCCTCCACGGCGCTCGCGGGGGAGACCACGACCGTCACGGTGACCGCCCGCGCCTCGACGCGGCTCGGGACGACGGCGGAGGCGGTCTCGTCCGCGACCGTCAGGGTCAGGCCCTGGAGCGGCTTCTGGGTCAACGCCTCGGACCCCATCGTGACCTCGGTGCCGCAGGACGGGGGCGTCGACATCGCGTTCGTCGTGCGCAACATAGGCAGCGTTGACGAGCGATACTCCATCAACGTGCCCTACTGGTTCGGGCTCCAGAGGTACGGCCTCCTCCTCGATGCCCCGCCCGCCGTGCCCGTGCGCGCGCGCTCGTCCGGGACCGTGCTGGTCCACGTGACCGTGCAGGCCGGGACCGTCCCGCGCGTGTACGAGTGCCGGCTCCTCGTGCTCGCCGAATCCATGCCGGAGGGGGGCACCGGGCCGGCCGCGAACGGCAAGTGGGTCCGCGCCTGGGTCAACGTGACGGGCACGCCACCGCAGGGGGACAGGTACGGCGCGTGGTCGGTGGGCGAGGGGCCCCAGAAGCCCGGGAGCTGGTACTCCGTCTTCGGCTCCATCGAGAGCCGCGCCGAGCCCGACGTGGACGCGGGCGGGCGCTACATCGTCTTCTCGCAGTCCGTGGGCGGGGGTGGCTCGGCCGTGCTCATGGGCTCCATCGACGGCTCGGCCACGGTCAGGCTCACCGCGGGCGACCACGCCGACGAGTGCCCCGTCATCTCGCCTGACGCCGCGCGCGTCGCCTTCCTGCGCGACGGCCACGAGGTCGTCGTCGTCAACCCCAACGGCACCGTGCTCGACACGCTCGGGCTCGTGCTCGAGGACGCCATGCTCACCGACTGGTCCCCGACGGGGGACCGCATCCTGCTCCGCGCCGAGGGCGACATCCACGAGCTGGACCTGGCGTCGAACACCACGCGCCTGCTCGCCGGCGAGCCCGTCGAGCAGTGGGGCGCGACCTACTCGGTCGACGGCTCGCGCGTGTACTACCTCTCCTACGAGGCCGCGGGCGTCGCGCCCGAGGTCTGGTCGATGGCATCGGACGGTTCCGACCACCGGCAGCTCACCTTCAACGACCTGAGGGAGGGACACGTGACGGTGAGCCCCAACGGGCAGCGCGTCGCGTTCGCGCTCGAGGACCGCTCCACGGGCGGCGACCGCCTGTGCGTGATGGCCGCCGACGGCTCGGGCGTGCGGTGGATCACCGAGGGGAGGGAGCAGCTCGGCCCGGTCAGGTGGGTTCCCGACGGCAGCGGCATCGTCGCGGAGGTGCACCAGACCGCCTCCGGAGCCTTCGACATCCAGCGGGTGGACTACCCCTGGCGCGACGCGGGCGGCAAGGGCGGGAGCGGCGGCGGTGGTGGCGGTGGCGGCGGGGGCGGCGACGGGACCGGCGATGGCGGGGATGGTGGGGCGGCAGCGCTCGGCGAAGTGCGCGTAGCGCTCGCCGCGGTCGCGCTCGCCGTGCTCGCGGCCGTCCTGCTCGGCTACCGCGCGTGGGGCCGGAGGAGGCGCGCCGCCGCGGCCGCGCGCCTCAAGGATGTGACGGGCAGGGGGAGCGCCGCGACCGCGTCGCCGCAGCCCGCCCCTCAGTCCGGCATCCCGGGGGTGGGCTATGCCGTCTACGATGGGACGAGCCCGCCGGTCGAGACGCCACCCGCGGTCGTGCGGGTCACGCGGCGGTAGGCGAGGGGTCGCGCCCCCATGTCTGGCCGTCGCTGATGCTCAAGTCGCGACCGCGGTCCCGGTGACACCCGGGCCCGCATCAGTACGGCATGACCTCGTCGATGAGCGGGACGTGCGCGAGGAAGATGCGCCGGCAGCAGTACCGCTCGATGCCCAGCTCGTTGAGGGCGTCCTGCGGGCTCTTGCCGTCCTCCAACATGTGCACGTAGGGCTCGTAGAGGCCGCCGATGACCTTTCCGCACGAGAAGCAGCGCACGGGTATGATCATTGGCTCACCTGTACGATTTCTGGCGCTTCTTGCGCGCGCCGCGGCCGAGCTGGTGCTTCGGCTCCTTCCTGCGCGGGTCGGAGACGAGCAGGCTGCGGTCGAAGGCACGGTACTTGGCCTTGAGGTCGTCGTCCTCGAAGAACTCGACCAGGCCGCGGGCGATGGCGGTGCGGGTGGCCTCTGCCTGGCCCATCACGCCGCCGCCCTCCACGTTGACGTCGATGTCGACCTTGACGACCTTGGTGCCCGCGAGCTCGAGCGGCTCCATCATCTTGAGCCGCGCGAGGACGGGCTGGTGGATCTCGAGAGGGACGAGGTTCACGCGCACGCGCCCCTTGCCGTCCTGGACGGTGGCGCGGGCGACGGCCATCTTGCGCTTGCCCGAGCTGGTGATGACCTTCACTGCTTCACCTCCCACTTGGCGCCGAGCAGCTTGGAGATGTCCCCGACGGTCATGGACCCGTGCGTCGGGGGCTTCATGGCCTCCTTGACGACCTTGAGCTCCTTGCCCTTGAGCTCGGCGGGCACGGAGATGTGGACCTTGAGGTGCCTGTAGGCCTCACGGCCGTGCGGGGTCTTGAACGGGAGCATGCCGCGGACGGTGCGCCGCACCATCATGTGGGGCATGCGGGGGTAGAGCGGGCCCATGCGGGCCCCTCCCAGGTTGCGCTTGTGCTTGTAGCGCTCCAGGATGTCCTCGCGCCGCCCGGTGATGACCGCGCGCTCGGCGTTGACGATGACGACCTCCTCGCCGTTGAGCAGCCGCTTCGCCACGTCGGTGGCGAGCCGCCCGAGCACCGCGCCCGCGGCGTTGATGATTACTGGGTCCGCCATCAGCTCACCCCATTATGCGGACGCCGTCGCCCTTGGGGCGCTCGGCGACGAGCTCGGCGATGGTGGTCGCCTTGCCCCCCGCGGCCGATATCTTGTCGCGCGCCTGGGCAGAGAACTGCCATGCGGCGACGGTCACGGGCTTGGTCAGCTCGCCGGAGCCCAGGACCTTGCCCGGGACGACGACGAGCTCGTTCTTCTGCGCGAAGCGGTCTATCTTGCCCACATTGACCTCGGCAAAAAGCCGATTTGAGCGTTCAAGACGCCGCGCCAAGTCTCGCCAGATGGGAGCTTCCTCCCTGTGAGCTGCCTTGTAGAGCTCGTCGATGAGCGCCACGAGGTACTCGTTGGTCTTCCTGACCTCCCTTGACATTCTGACTCCTCCGACTAGGGGCGTGGGTGTCTCCCCCTAATCGCGCACCCCTTTAAAAAGGTATGGGCGACCAGCATCCCCGGGGCGCGACCACCAGGGATATGTGCCCAGCCCCCCATGGAAGCGGCATGGGTCGCAAGGCAATCTACACGCCCGTCAAGGTGACCGTCGCGCTGCCGGCCTGGGCCGCGGAGGCCCTCGCTCGGCAGGTGCGGGAGGGGCTCTTCCCCTCGGTCGAGGACGCCGTCGTCGCGGGCGCGCGCATCGTCGCGGGGCTCGGGCCGCGCGCTCTCGCCCTCCTGGAGGAGGGCACGGGAGCGGACGCTGTCGTGGGGCCGGCCGACGGCGAGGGCCGCGACGGCAGGTGGTTCTGAGAACGACCGCCTCGAGGGGATCCACGGGGACAGGGCCGGGAAAGATATAATCAGCCGCACGCCGTTCTCATCGACCATGGGCGACGAGGGCGGGGCGGTACCGGCGACCGATGGCCCGCCCGAGGGGTCGCAGGCGGAGCGGCTCGATGACCTCAAGGCGCTGGTGATGGCGCCCCGGGGCGCGACCGACCCCCCCGCGGAGCCAACGTGGGCCGGGGCAAGGCGCACCTCACCCGAGCTGTGGATGGTCTCGATCCTGGTCCTGGGGCTGGGTGTGGCGCTCACGCTCATCGTCCCCTTCACCCTCCTGTTCGGCACACCACCCACGGCGCTCCCGGGCGACTTCTCCGGGCTCGGTGGCGCCATCGAGCTGGTATCGGGGCTGATGCTCATCCTCGTGGGCAGGCGGCTCATCAGGCGCGAACGCGCCGTATGGGCCATCGCCGAGTTCGTGCTGTTCTTCGCCGTGCTCGCGACTGTGCTGCGCAACACCATCGAGTCCCTGATGCTCACCGGGCTCGCCCTGCTCGTCATGGCCCGCCTCGCGATGCTCCGCGACCTGTTCGTCAACCCGAGACGGTACAACATCACCGTGCAGGAGAGCGTCGTGTTCTCCGCACTGGTGCTCGTCGTCATCTACGGTGTCGCGGGCACGCTCTACATCAGCGAGGACGGGGGGTTCGACCCCCCGGTCGAGGACACGACCGACGCGCTCTACTACACCGTGCATGTCATCACCACCGTGGGCGATTCAGGCTTCCACGCCACATCGCCCCTCGCGAAGTGGTTTTCGGTCTCGCTCATGCTCTTGGGCATATCCACGTTCCTCGCCGCGGTCGGCATCGTGCTCGTGCCCTACATCGAGCGCAGGGTCAAGGGGGTGCTAGGAGTTCGTCCGAGTAACTAACATTCCAGTGAAGAATTGAGCGCTCTCGCCTCTTCTCATCCTCGACTTGCTCGGTGAGCCCCTAACTCGCCCACCTGTTGACCTCGTACCACCGCAGCACGTTGTGCGTCGCGCACACGAAGTACCACTCGGCCCTCGTCGCCGTCTCCCCCCTCAGGAGGAACTGGCGGAATCCCCTGGCCTGCTTGATCTGGCCGATGGCGGGCTCGACGATGGCCTTCCTCCTCGAGTAG
>CAYGVT010000067.1:0-8217 GCA_964353355.1 uncultured Thermoplasmata archaeon
GAGCTATCAGACGCTCTGGTACTTCGCGACCGTGAGGTTCGACGTTGACGAGCTCGAGGAGCTACTGACGGTGCTCGTGCGCGAGAACGTGAGGCTCGGGAGGACGCACGACATCGACGTCGGGGAGCGGACGGGGACGGACGCGACGCCCCTCGAGACGTGCCGCGAGGACGCGGACGGCGTGTACAACGGACATTACAGGAAGAGGATGGTGAAGGTCGTCATCACGGAGGACCTTGACACCTGGCTCCCGCTCGCCTGGAAGGTCATCGGGGGCAATGAGGGCGAGGGCGAGCATCTCGTCAGGATGCTCTCGGAGTCGAGGCGTAGGGTCGGTGCCGGCGTCATGAAGGCGACGTGGTTCGACGGCGGGTTCACGAGCAACGAGAACCTGGCCAAGGTCGCGGTGCTGCTCCGCCTCGAGGCGAGCTACAAGATCTCCGAGGGCTGGGTCAGTGACGTCAGGTTCCCGCGTGACGGTCCAGGAGGGCGAACGCCACGGGAGGAGATCGAGCGCCTGTACGAGGAGCGCTGGGAGGCGGAGTGGTACCGCCCGAGCGCCCCGTTCGAGTACAAGATGAGGGCGTTGGTCGATGCGGGGGAGTACGAGGCGGTCGCGATGCACTTCCGGAACGCTTACATAGCCAGGTACGCGCAGGACCCGGAAAAGGTCCTCGATGAGTACCACCAGAGGAGCAACTGCGAGGGCCTGAACGGCCACGTCAAGGAGCACTACGGGCTCGAGACCGGGCTCCACGTCGTGGGCATTCGGGCGATCACGCGGCACGTGTTGTGGACATTGGTCGCGATGCACGTGGTGGCGATGGTGCGGCTGCAGCACGGTGTGACCGAGAATCTGCTCTCGACGACCCATATCCTCTAGAGGATTCAGGCCAGGACAAGCAAGCCGGAGGCGAATGTTAATTTCTCATAGATTCGGAGGTGGATGAGAAACGCCCCGAGGCGGTCGCGATGCACTTCCGGAACGCTTACATGGCCAGGTACGCGCAGGACCCGGAGGAGGTTCTCGATGAGTACCACCAGAGGAGCAACTGCGAGGGCCTGAATGGCCACGTCAAGGAGCACTACGGGCTCGAGGCCAGACTTCGCGTGGTCGGCATGAGAGCGATCCAGCGGCACGTGCTGTGGACATTGGTCGCGATGCACGTGGTGGCGATGGTGCGGCTGCAGCACGGTGTGACTGAGAATCTGCTCTCGACGACCCATATCCTCTAGAGGATCCAGGCCAGGACAAGCGAGCCGGAGGCGAATGTTAATCTCTCATAGATTCGGAGGTGGATGAGAAAAGCCCCCTTCGTCCACCCCCCCGAACCATTTATAAGCATCCTCATACGTAATCGCCCATGAACCATGTCGAACCGCGTTCGCGTCCAGCAGCACCCCCATGGCATGTTCTCGGTCTCGATCCCCCGCGCTCTCGTCCAGGCCCTTCGAATTGAGAAAGGCGAAACCCTGGAATGGGTCCTCGAGGACGGGAGGCTCGTGCTGAACCGGCTGGGGAAGCTGAAGAAGATGACTTGACCCTTGGGACCATGCCAGGCGGCAGGGGGATGACCAGCCATGGCGCCCCCGAAGGACCATGGCAAGCTAGGGCATCCCCCGGTATCCTACCCTGGCCCATGTCCACCCTCGGCACCCCCTCTCTGGAGATTGGGCCAACGGCACCGGTTAATGGCGGTCGAATTCTCCATCCCGCGAATGAACGGCCTGCCCCCATCGGCTATAGGTGCGCGACGGCCTTCATGGTGCGTCCATGGGGCTGCCCGTGTCCAAGGCAAGGCCGGCGGGCGCGTGCGCGCCGGCCGCGCCAGCATCGTCGGGTAGGACAGTATACGAGATGCGCGATCCTCGTCGTCAGTCCGCTGGTCCCTGTCCATCTCCCCTTTTTATAGGGAAACTATTAATCCCAGGCAGCACAATAGTATGGTCGCCACAAGTGGATGAATGCCATCCATGACGCGGGACTGGTTCCCCAGCGCTACGATGAACAAAGGAGTACTCTTATGAAGAGGCATGCAAAGGTCTACCTGGACACCTCGGTCGTCTCGGCCCTGTTCGACGAGACGAATCCAGAGAGGCGCTCCCTCACCGAGGCCTTCTTCAAGACACTCTCGGATTACGAGCCGTTCGTCTCTGACGTCACGGTCGCGGAGATAGCCCGCACGCCGGACGAGGCCCTCAGGCGCAGCATGAGCGGGGCCATCTCCGGCCTGACCGTCCTCCTGCTGACGGAGGAGGCCGAGGCGCTCGCTGCGGAGTACATCCAGAGCGGCGCCGTCCCCACGGGCCATCCCGAGGACGCCTTCCACATCGCCATCGCCGTGCTCAACGAGGTGGACTTCCTGCTGAGCTGGAACTTCAGGCACATAGTGCGGCGGAGGACCAGGGATATCGTGGCGATGGTCGGCTCATCGCGGTTGCTGAAGCGGGTCGAGCTTATCACCCCCCCGGAGCTATTGTAGAGGCGATGAATATGCGTCGAGCGACGAAGAGCGAGGTGCGAAGGATCTCGAAGGCCATGGCGAAGGAGTTCCCGAACGATCCCGCTCTGCAGCAGGTGCACATCGCGAGGAAGGTGCTGTCCCTGGAGGCGAAGCGCGCGGGGATGAGCTTCGGTGAGTACGTGAGGTTCCTGAGCAGGAAGGGACGGACGGCACACTAGCGATGTCCTACATATCCTGTTGGGCGACAAGGATACGTACGCTCGTTAATACACCGCCATAGGGTCCACATTCTACCGTACGATTTCCCACGCGCCCCCCCATTCTCCCGATGGCCAGGGATTGGGGTGCGACGGCGCTCATGGAACGTCAAAGAGCGTGACTCTGTCTTTGGCAAGGCCGGCGCGCGTGTGCGCGCCGGCCGCGCAGCGTCGTCGCGTGTCCGGCAGCCCGTTCACCATCCCCGATGTCATCTCATTTACAATGGAGATTCACCCCCACATTCGCTCACCCCCCATACCGGGATATATATATGTACTATCCTATGTATTATTCTATGTATTATCCTATGTATTATCCTATGTACATCACCATGTACCCCACCCGACCACATCCGCCAGCACCCCTCCGTCCCATCCGTCCGGACCCCGAGCCCGCCGGCCAGGAGGATGCCCAGGGACGGCGTGCCGCGCCCGAGGTGACCAGAGAGTGGCCCGCAAAGGAGCCCGCCGAGGACCCCCCCAGTCCCTCCCCCACCGACCGGCCCCTCATCTGCCTGACCGCCGTGGCCCTCGCCACCACCCTCGCGGTCGCCTTGTCGCCGGACGCCCTCCCCATCGGGCTCCTGGTCCTGCTCCTCCTCATGGACCTGTCCGTCGCTGCCCTCCTCTGGAGGACCCCCGCCGACCGGGCGCTCCGCAGGGCCATCCGCGCCATCGAGGACCGCGAGCACCCGGTGAGGGTCTCGGAACATCGATAGCCCGACACCTCGTGTACGACCATGAATATTCTCATCGAAATGGCAACCAGGCACGTCGAGAGAGCAAGCACTATGAGATCGACGCCGTCTCATCTCTATCGCGGTCTTTTTGATTCCATCCTACTCCTTCGCGAGATGGCTATGGCCGTCATAACCAAGCATAGGCACGCGACGAGGGTGCCGAAACCGGGGCTTTTCTCCTTCCCCTCGACCTTCATGGAAATGGGTTCATCGACCGTTCCGTAGCGCTCGACGTTGCCGTTCACGTCCCTTACCTCGATGTAGTACTCCAGAGTCCCCTTCCTGAGGTCGCTCTTGGGAACGGTCGAGCTGTACACTCCACCATTAGGCGTCATGACAACTGCATTCCACGTTTCATCGCCCCTCATTCGATAATAGAGTTTAACTTCGGAGAGCCCTGCATCGTCCGTGGCCACCACAGTGATGGTCAGATTGCTACCGACACGGGCCTTCGGTGGGGGCGTGGGATTGATGATTGGCTTGGTCACGTCCCGTTCCCTGACCGAGGTCACGAGCACGGGCTGCTGTGCCCCCGCCGCGGGACAGATGGCATCATGGCCCGCAGAATCCGTGGCCGCGATATAGTACTCGAGACCGACCGTTGTTATCGATGTTCTGGGTATCAACCCCGCATAGGCGTCTCCGTCGCCACGCTCCATCGATACCATCGAGTAGTTCGCTGTGCCCCTCACCCTGTAGAAAAGGGTCACATCCTTGACTCCGACGTCGTCTGTGATGTTTGCCACGATTGCCTGGGCCTCTCCCAGCCACCAATCGAGGGGCGGAACGTGGGAGATTATGGGTGGCCCGGTATCGGGGGGGAACACGTCCTTGACCACCACGGGGTCGCTTGCGCCCCCTATCGGATAGGTGACCTCATTGATGCCGTCCGAGGCCAGGATGAAGTACTCAAGCCCTTCCGCCGTCACGACATCGCCCGGGATGATGACCATCCACGAGTTATTTCCGGACAGGGACATCTCAATCATTGAGTAGTTGGCCTCGCCCGCTATCCGGTACCTGAGTTCGACACTCGTTACGACCACGTCATCAGTGACGAAGGCGGTCAGAGGCATCGCCTCCCCCACCCGCCATGTTTGTGGGGGGGTGTGATTGATGACCGGATGGACATGGTCCTCCCTGGGGTCGACCGTCAACCGGATGGCATCCTCTTGCGTGGCCATGCCGATGGCGGCGATTCCACACCCATCTGTTGCGAAGAACGAACACAGATAATCGCCGGGTTCCGTGAACGACACATTAAAGGTGTAAGGCTTCCCGTCCTTGTACACCGTGTCGATTGGGTCGCCATCCAGCATCTCATGGACCGCCACGCTGCCGTTCGCATCCATCCTCTTGATGACCAGGAAGACCGTGCTGCCTCCCGGTGGGTGGTCGTCCTCGTCGGCGTAGTCCACCCTGAACCCTACACCCCTGTCCACCTCTACCCGCGAGGCGGTGGCTTGCGCGTCAGAGAGGATGGGTAGGTGGTCCTTGATGAAAACGCACTCGACCCCGCCCGTGACCACTCCATCGATGCTCGATGTGACAGAGAACACCCTCGCGTCACCCACTGACGCGTTGTCGGGCGCGAAGACGGTGAGGTTGGCGTCCTTGTACTCGCCCGGGCCCAGGACCTGGGGGTAAGAACGTTGGATCTCGGAGCCCCACAGGCTGCTGGCCTCGCCATCGACGCCGCGCTGCGTCACGTCCAGGCGGACGAGTGCGGACGCGTTCGTGGGATTGCCGACGGTCAGGACCATGGTCCCTGGAGAGGAAATGGCCTTTACATACTTGAAGAGCATGCCCCTGTTATTCAGCAGGTTTGTATCCTCGGGATGCTCGAGCTCGACGATGAACGCGACAAAACCGCTCGTCTCCGGTACGAAGTTGACCGAGGCCACAGCCGTCCCAGGTCCAGGGGGCACATCCACAAAATCCGTGCCAATAATCTCAGAGTCGTACCCTCCAAGGAATAAGGGGCACCATTTGAAGGTGACCTTCGTGTCTTCCGCGGCATAGACCCCATTGTTGTGGACGGTTGCTTCTATTGAGTACCGACAGCCGATAAGGAGTCTGCTGGGATCCACCTTGAACCGGAATCGCCCATTATCTAATAGGAGGTAGACCTTTATATCGGGATTGTCCCAGAACTTCCCCATCCTGCCCGAGGATGATAAGGGAGCCAGATTGGTATGGATATAAGGATCGATGAACCTCTCGATGGTGAAGACTCTAACCGCAGCCCTTCCGGAGGTCTGGCCGATCGCGACTATGTTATAGGCCCCGTCCGGCTTGTTAGCGACAGTGCAGGGGAGGGATATAGCCCCATTGCTAGCTATGCCAGTCGTCAGCAGCGAACCTCCAAAATCTACAATGACCCGCTCGTCGTCTAGGAAGTCCACCCCGGTGATGTTAAATGTCTCACCCGGTGGTCCCACATTCTGGTACAGCGAGATGTGCGCACCACTCTCCGTGACGATTATCTCCCCCTCGTAGGGGCGGTTGTTGGGCTTCGTGACCGTGATGTTCAGAATACCACCGGTCTCGGGCTCCACCTCGAGGATTACCTGGCCATCCTCATCGGTGAGGCCCACGACGGATGCACCATTATAAAACGACAGGCACACTTTCGCGTCGGGAACCAGGCAGGTTGAGTTCCTGACCGTGACCACGAACTCCTGCAATCCCCCCGACCCTACCTTTCCTGGATAGTCCACCGAGAGGGTGTCTGGTGCTCTTGTCCAGACAGACATCTCCGGGTCCCCGAAGAGGTGATAGCCTTCATAATTCTCGAAGGCCTGGCCATTGTACATCGCAATCCAGTCATGACCTGAAGGGCCCAGCATATAGGCTCTACCGTATTCAAACATCTGACCCAACTGGTAGAAAGGACCTGCCCCTCCGAGAACCCTTGGGGCAAGAGTGACCGGGTCGAATGAGGGCCACCAGAGTTGTGACTCTGGGAAACCAAATAGAGCATCGCACATACCTTCTAGCAAAAAACCACTTGAGAACACCCAAGTGATGCGTGTAGCACCGATCACAGCGACTGCACCGCCACCATCGCGTCTGATAAAGTTCTCACATAGTGACTCCTCGGGCGGTCCATACGACCAGTTGTCAATTTCTTCATCGAACCACCCACTCATGCAATTGAGGCTAAACACCAGCGACAGCTTCTCAGCGTTGGTAAGCGAGGATACATCGTCGAAATTTATGGTCGTGCCAAAGGAGGGATTACACCACCTCGTTGGGCTCCCGTGGTCGTGATGGCACACCAGGAAACTTCCGTTGTTGAATGCGTTGATGATGTCGTCGGCATACCCATCCCACGCAAAACCATTCGACCTGAGTAAATCATCAGGAAGAGGGTCACCATTGTTGAAGAAGCGTGGATCGACCTCGGGAAAGGCATAGTAGATGCGCTCCACGTTATATCCAGCGGAAATGAGGGGATTACGGACCTTCTCCGAGTCCCAAATAAACCGATAGCCGCTGTCCTCTCTACCATCCAGAGCATCCTCGGGGTAATAGTCTTGGAAGTACGAGGCGAGGGTAATGTTTGAGTAAAAACCAAGATCGTCAGGGGGGAATTTCTCATAGGCCAATATCTTCTCAACAACGGTGGTGGCCTGATCAGGGTCATCGACTGGTATCCTGCCGATGAACATGTCGGGCAGGGTATCGTAAACTTGACCAGGAGGCAGGTTCTCATCCAGGTCGACGCAGGCGTAATAGAGATCTGAGGCTGTCATCACTATTTCATCAGGTAACCAGGCGGAATGAGGATTGCGATAGTTGGGCGGTATCAGTTCCGCATCGCCCACGAGCAAAAGGTACGTAGGTGGCAGCGCCCAGTCATACGTTGCATCCACATAGGCGATGATATCATCTGCTGTCACATCGTCAGTGGAGATTTCCGCAGTGGTGACGACCTTCACCGTAAGTCCCTTCCTCTCCTTCCAGTCCTTAAGCGGTTGGACAGACTGGACGAGAGTCTCGTTGGTGATTATTAGATAATCCGCCCCCTCCGTGGCCATCGACATCATGAGGGATGTTCCCGAAGTGTTCTCTATCCGGGGAGTGTCGTAGTTCATCACTACAGCCCCCATGAGCTGCTCGAAGGGCTCGGATAGCAGCCTGCCATCGTAGAGGCCCACCTGGGCCGGTTGGCTATATCTGACCCTGAGCTCGATTTTGGAGTACACCCTGAGCTGGGCCGTCACTGGGTTCACCTGGACCGGGTACACGGACAGGCCAGCAATGCGGTGCCCCCGCATGACGCCTAGGGGTTGCGCGCTTCCCAGCATCGGGGGGTAGAACGCGTCCGTCGCGTACGTGAGATTGTCGATGACGAAGGGAGGGGTCTCGTTCGTCTTCATCGCGGGAGGGGATGGTTGCGCTGGATAAATCAAACCACAACTCCCAGTAGTGTGGTCAGAGTACAATACCTCCACCGATACGTTGATGCCACGAGGGATCTCAAGGTACCTGTACACCATTGGGAGCTCCGGAGCCCCCTGCTTCGTGGTAAGGGCGGCAGAGGGCATCTCGATGTGCTGGTATGTCCGTTGCTCCACCGTGTCATTCCAAGAGCGGATGCCAGGGAGGTCCATGTCGATGATGAGCCCGGAATTGTCCGAGGATTTCACCGATACCTTTGGATGAACCTCTGGCTGGTCCGACTGGAGGGAAGGTCCAGACGCGTCCCCGGACACGGTTCCAGACCATGTCGTATTGAACGATGTCGCT
>CAYGVT010000068.1:0-38571 GCA_964353355.1 uncultured Thermoplasmata archaeon
GGCAGTGTGTAAAAAGTCTGGATTCGTCCCAGAGGACCCCCAAACCCCCATCCGGCTAGGGGGATTCCATTCCGAGGAGCTTGAGATCTCGTTTGGTGAGGATGATGTCCCGCATGAATATCTCTGAGTTGTATTCCTTGAGGAATGAGAGGATCGCCCTCGTATTTTGCCTCCTGACTACGATCACCCCGCTTTGCAGCTTGAGATGGGGGAAATCGTCCAAGAACCCCTTCCGCTGGTATCGGTACTTGTCGTTGTGGGAGTGGTCCAGGTAGCCGTAGAACCTTCTGCAGAACCGGTTCATGGCGACCCTGTCGTTCGTCTTCGCCAGCTTGAACACGATGAGCCTTCCCGTGGGTTTCATGGACTGATAATATGTTCAGTAATACTTAAATATTCGCTCGCCCATGCATGTCTCGATGGGAAAGAGGAAGAAACGGTACCACCGCGACGAGGCCCTCTACAACCTGGTCCAGGAGAACGAAATGCCGATGTTCTTCGCCTGCCTTCAACCCGTCATCGCGGCCATACTCGATCGCGAGTCCCTCTGGCATGGCGTCGGGAGGCCCCCGCTCAAGCTCAAGGACGTCCTCGTCTGCCTGACCGTCAAGGAGTACTTCGACAAGTCCCTACGCAGGGCCGTGGGCCTGCTCAGGGTGTACAAGAGGGCCAACCTCATCGACGTTGATATCCCCTGCTTCAAGACACTGGACAACTACCTGAACAACAGCGAGATCCATGTGTATGTGGAGCGGCTCATCGAGCTGACCTCCGCCCTGTTCTCCGAGGTGGAGAAATGCGTGGCCACGGATGCTACCGGGATCTCGACGACCTGCTATTCGAGCTGGTTCAGCATCCAGGTACGTAGAAAGGCCAGGAGGCGGGACCATATTCGGGTCCACATCACCGTGGGAACGAAATCGAACGTTGTCCTGGCGCTCGACATCCGCGGCAAGGGGGGCGGCGACAACGAGATCTTCAGGTCGCATGTATTGTCAGTGGATGAGCGATTCGATGTTGACGAGTGGTCCGCTGACCGGTTGTATCTCTCGAGGAAGAACTGCGATGCCGTCGCCGCCATCGGGGTGGAGCCATGGATCAAGCTTAAGTCCAATACGACGGCGAGGGCCGAGGGCTCCACGAACTGGAGGAGGATGGTCCTGGCGTTCAAGGTGACCCCCGACGTCGCGAACGAGAAGTATCACAAGCGCTCCAATGTGGAGAGCACGTTCTCTGCCAAGAAGAGAAAATTCGGCAGCAGCGTGAGAGGGAGGTTGTTGACCTCACAGAAGATGGAGGAGTCCTTCTCATGGGTTGGCTTCAACATGTCTCTCATACCCCGAGCACGCTATGAATTTGGCGTGAATCCCCCCATTGGCCATTGAGGTGGGGGTAGAGGATGGGAGGTTTCGGGACTTTTTACACACTGCCCCTGTGAGGGAAAGGCTTTTATCGCAGACGCATGCTCCGCCCTCCCGGAAGGGAGATCCCATGGTGAAGCTCTTCGGCTTTTGGGACGTGCCCACGCCGGGCTACTTCGACGACCAGTACTGGCACTTCATCTACCTGCTCATCATCTGGCTCATCCTCGGCCTCTCGGTCGTGCTCGTCGTGCGCCCCATCGTCCGGCGCCTGACCTCGAGGACCAAAACCGACATCGACGACCACATCCTGAAGATTATCGACACGCCCATCGTCGTGTTCATCTTCTTCTACGGCCTCGTCCAGTCGCTCAACGTGCTCGAGTCGATGCCCGACTGGCTGCACCGGAACGTCCTGGACGTCTACACGTTCGTCGTGGCCGTCTTCATCATCTACATCGCGTACAAGGTGTTCAAGGCCGTGTTCGTGCCCCTGGGTCACGAGTTCGCCAAGAAGTCCGAGACGCAGCTCGACGACGTCCTCATCCCCCTGCTCGACAAGCTCGGGGGCGTGCTCATCATCGTCCTGGGCGCGTTCTACCTGCTGAGCACGCTCGGCATTAACATAACCGTCTTCCTCGCCGGCGCGGGCATCATCGGCATCGTGCTCGCGTTCGCGCTGCAGTCCACGCTCGGCGACTTCTTCTCGGGCATCTTCCTGATGCTCGACCGCCCCATCACGGTGGGGGACCTCATCGAGGACGGCGACGACTACCTGCGCGTCGAGCGCATCGGGCTGCGCTCCACGCGGTTCTACAACATCTTCAAGCACGAGCTGGTAATCTACCCCAACCACGCGGTCGCGGACATGAAGCTCGTGAACCTCAGCGAGCCCGACCTGCGATACAAAATCAGCATCACCGTCAACGTGGCCCACGGCTCGCCCCTGGACACGGTCGAGCGCATCTTGCTGGGGTCGGTGGCGACCCAGAGGGGCGTGTCGACGGACACCGCGCGGGCGCCGGTGGTCAGGTTCGAGGACTTCGGGGAGAGCGCGCTCAAGTTCACCGTCTACCTCTGGGTCGACAACGTGCTCGATCAGTGGCGCATCGCGCACGATGCGCGCAAGATGATGGACGCGCGGTTCAGGGCAGAGGGCATCGAGATACCCTTCCCGCAACGCGTGGTCCACATCGAGGCGGACGGCGAGGGCGCGAAGGCCGTTGTCAAGGCCGTGGAGCGCACCGCCCGCGACGCGTGAGGGGCCCTCAGTCGCCCCCGTGCCGGTGCCTGCGCCGCCGCCCGTCGGCGCCCAGGCCCGATTCCAGCTCGCCCGGGCGCCTCTCAGTGGCGGAGCCGTGCGACCGAAGGGTCTGCCCTCCGGGCCGCGGGGGGGGCCGGGGCTTGGGCGGCGCCCTGGCCGGTCTCCTGGGCTGTTGGGCCGCGCGCTCGATCTCGGTGTCGCCCGCGTCCGCGGCGCCCGATGCCTGGTGCGCGAGCAGCTTCTCGCGGAGGAACCGCTTCTTCGCCGCCGAGTCCATCAGCTCGAAGGCGCGGAACTCGTCGGGGTTGCCGAAGACCTGCTCGAAGTCCATGCCCTCCCAGATGACCTCGCCGTCGGCCCACCGGAGCTCGTCCTCGACCACCACGAAGGGCGGGCGTTCGCCCCCGGTCGGGCCGAACAGGTCCTCCAGGAGGTCCTCCCACCGACGCTGCATGTGCTGCTCCTCGCCCTCCCAGTCGACGGCGGGGCCGCCCTCATCGACCGGCTCGAACTCGGGCACCGCGTCGTCCTCGGCCCTCTGGGGGAGCTCCTCGAAGAACGTGGGGCGACCGCGGTCGTCCTCCTCCTGGATGTCCGCGGACGCGGACCGCGTGCGCCTCCGCTTGCGGGCGTGTTCGGGCGCCAAGCCTCGGCCTCCCGTCGATGAGAGTGCTCAGGGGAAAAAAGCATTTGGGCCTGAGGACCACGGGATGCGAGGAACTCACACCGAGACCGTGAAGGATTCGTCGAACGGCACGTCGAAGGTCATCCCGAGGATGTCCAGGTGCGCGTCGCCCTTGACCCTGATGTCGTCCTTCCCCGGGTCCGCGAGCGCCCAGTAGGCGTCTGGGGCGTTGGCCAACGCGACGGTGAGCAGCGCCTGCGTCGTGACCGAGCCGTGCGCGGGCACCCTGGCCTCGGGCGTGTCGCCTGGGCCCAGGAAGGCACCGTCGGCCCACGCCTGGAAGTCCGTGGGGGGTATCAGGAGCTCCAGCGCGCCGTCGTTGGTGAAGCGGATGGCGATGCGCAGCTGGACCTCCTGCGCCGAGTGGAGGGCCAAGCCGCTCTGGGACCTGTCGAGGTCCACGCCGAGCTGCTTGTACTGCATGTACACGTAAAGCCCCACGGCCCCGAGGACGACCAGGACGATGACGACGACCGCTAGCAGCTTCCTCTTCCAGCCCATGGACGCGCCCGGTCCGCCACTGGCGTTGCGATGTGATTAGGCTTTCGCCTTCCCTGGTCGGTCCTGGGAACGCTTTAATAGGGCCGTGGCCATAGCGCCGGGGCAGGGGTGTCACACAGATGTCGCGTGCCCTGATGCGACCCCGAACGATGACCGCCATGGTCGTCCTCCTCGTGGCGGTGCTGTCGCTCTTCCCCGCCGTCACGCCCTCAGGGGCCGATGGTGGGACCCGCGGCGCGTGGACCGTGAGGGACCTCGTCGAGGCCACGCCCCCCGTGTCGGTGCTCTTCGAGGACGGCACGGCCAACGCGACATACCACATCGCGGTGCCCAGGGCCGGCACGGTCGACGGCGCGGAGCTCGTGCTGGAGGGCGAGGCGCGGTACAGCCTCAAGGGCACGCCCACCAACTTCACGGACAACCCGACGGCGGGCCACCAGGCCTTCTATGGCCCCGACGGGAGGTTCCCGCCCGTGGGCGGGCCAGGGAACTACAAGTGGGGACAGTTCTCCCAGATGGACGAGGACGAGGTGGCGAGGCTCGACGGGGGCTGCAAGGTCGACTACACCGATTGGGGCAACAACCCGCCGCCGCACATGCGCCCCTACCACCTGTTCGACCTCGTGGTCGACCGGACGGACATGGAGCGCCTCCGCATCGAGTGGGACGGCTACGGCGTCAACCCCGACAACGGCACCTTCACCCACGCGGCCACGCTCTGGGTCTTCAACAACGTGGCCTCCACGTGGGAGGGGGTCGCGTCCTACGCGAACAACGACGCGGACAACACGGTGAGGCCCCTCCAGGCGATGCTGAGGGAGCCCCACGACTACACGACCTCGGGCGGCCACGTGTATGCGCTCGTCTTCGGGCAGGAGGACGAGGCCGGCCCGACCGTGGGCATCGTGGCCACCGACTACGTCGCCGCGACCGTCCTGCGCAACGACACGCTCGTGCTCGCGCGCGACGTCGAGCTCGCGGTGGACAACGGGACCGCGCTCTGGGGCCGCTCCGGGGAGCTCTCCGGCCAGGTCACCGTGGGCGCGGCCCAGGGCCTCGCCGCGGCCATGCAGGCCTGGGTCGACGCGCAGCGGGTCGGGCCTGGCCAGGTCGCGGTGCCGCTCACCCTCCGCGTGGGCGCGACCACGTACGCGGCCGTCCGCGTGAGGTCCGTCGCGGTCCAGGTGCGCGAGCCCGACAACCGGGCGCCCGCGTTCGTGCGCGCGGCCGACTTGCAGATGACCGAGGACGTCGACGTCCCCCAGGCGCTCGACATGTGGGAGCACTTCGAGGACGAGCTGCAGGGCGACGACCTGGTCTACGCGGTCGAGCACGAGTCCAACGCGAGCGCCGTGCGCGCGACCGTCGCGGGCGACGGGCGCCACGTCGACCTGGGGACGGTCGCGCCCGACTGGGCCGGGTCCGTGACGTTCAGGTTCAGCGCCACCGACGCCTGGGGCCTCAAGACGGTCTCGACGGACTTCAACGTGACCGTGGTGCAGGTCAACGACCCCCCCTCCGCGGACGCCCCGCCCACGCAGTACCTGCAAGAGGACGTGCCGTACCGGCTCAACTTGACCGTGCGCGACCCTGACGTGCCCTACGGCGACGCGCTCACGTTCACGGACGACACGGGCATGTTCGACGTCGACCAGACGGGGCGCATCGCCTTCACCCCGGCGCAGGAGGACGTGGGCCGCCACGACATCAACGTGACCGTCACGGACGCATCGGGTGGGTCCGTCCGCGTGCCCATCACCATGCACGTGGCGGAGTCGAACGACCCGCCCGTCATCGTCGACCCGGGCGTGCTCGAGGTGGAGGAGGGCGGCTACCTGTCCTGGAACTTCACGCTCATCGACCCGGACGGTGCCGACACGGGCACGTGGACGCTCGTGGGCAGGAAGGGCTCGATGTTCCTGGGCAGGTACAACGGCCGGCTCACGTGGATACCCACCGACGAGGAGGTCGGGTGGCACAACGTCTCGGTCATCGTGTCCGACAGGCAGGGCGCGTCGTTCCAGCTCAACGTGACCCTCCACGTCGTCAACGTCAACGACCCGCCGTCCATCGAGGCCCCGATAACGCCACCTTTGACGGAGGGCATGCTGTTCCAGTTCAAGCTGACATTCACCGATCCCGACCTGGCCCTCGATCCCGACGAGCGGCTAACCTTCACCGTCGACCCGCCGCTGTTCGCGATCGCGCCCAACGGGACCGTCTCGTTCACCCCGACGAACGACCACGTGGGCTCGCACCGGCTCAACGTCACCGTCACGGACGCCGCGGGCGCGAGCGCAATCGCCAGGTGGGACATCGAGGTCGCGAACGTCAACCAGCCCCCCGTGGTCGAGCCCGTGCCGGACCAGACCTGGCCCGAGGACGAGCCGGTCTCGATGCGCATCGTGGCGACCGACCCCGACCGGGGCGACGCGCTCGAGTACATCGACTCGACCTCCATCTTCATTATCAACACCGCCACGGGCGCCATCGACTTCGTACCGAGGCAGCAGGAGGCGGGCGAGCACACAATCACCATCCGCGTCCGCGACCGCGCGGGCGCAGAGGTCCGCGTCACCTTCATGGCCGTCATCCAGGCCGTCAACGACCCGCCCATCGTCTCCATCAGGGCGGAGTGGGCCAACACGACCATCAAGGAGGGCTCCTCGCATTTCGCGGCCTCCGTCGCCTCCGACGAGGACAACGACCGGGACGAGCTCACGTTCTCCTGGACGCTCGACGGCAAGGAGGTCGGCAAGGCCGACAGCGTCGTCGTGCGCGACGCACGCCCGGGCAGGCACAACCTCACGCTCACCGTGTCCGACGGCGAGGACCACACGTCGACATCCCTCGAGTTCACGGTCGAGGAGGCGGGGAAGGGCACCCCCGTCGCTGCCATCGGGGCCGGCCTGATGGTGGCCGTCGTCGCCATGGTGGCCCTGCTGGTGCTGATGGGTCGGTTCAAGGGGAGGGCCGGCGGCAAGGGGAAGGGCAAGAGGCCTGCGGACGGCGCGGCCACGGGACCGCCGCAGCTGGGCCCCCCCGGCTACTGACCGGTCGGCGCCCGCTCCCACCGTCGCATGCGCGCGAGCCGCGACAGCAGCATCACCAGGAGCACGACCTGCACGGCCAGCAGCATCGAGATGATGCCCCACGCGAGGTCGCGGGCGATGAGCGCGATGCCGCCCTGCGACGCGTAGGCGAGGATGGCGGCGCCCGTGAATGCGCCAACGGACACGGCCGAGACGACGACGGGCGGCCGCACGCCCACGCCGCGGCCGAGCACGGAGGCGGTGATGCCCCCTGCGCCCCTGAAGGGGAGCGTCACGTAGAGCGCGATGGCGGTCCACGCGCCCGCCTGCAGCCCCGGGTGCCCCATGAAGGCCTTGGAGCCACGGGACTCGACGAGCGCGATGTAGTGCCCCAGCCCGGGCACGCGCCTCGCGAGCCGGAAGTTCCAGCTCACGAAGAGCGAGCACACTAGGTCCACGTAGAGCACAAGCCCCGCCATCGCGAGCGGGTGGAAGCCCATGCCGACCCCGAGGGGCACGACCGCGACCTTGCCGTACGAGAAGGCCAGGTAGGCGACTGCCAGCCCCACCCACTCCAGCCACCGTCCCCAGGGCAGCAGGGGCAGCAGCGCGGCCGGGACCAAGAGCGCGAGCAGGACCGGGAACAGGGCCTTGAACCACTGCATGCGGCGCGTTTCGCCCTCCTCGCCGCCGTGCCATCCCTCGTGCCACCTGGGCGGGCGCTCCCCCCCGGCCCCGCTGCCCCCCGCCTCGCCCTCGCCGGTCATGCGCGCACCTCAGCCGCGCCGCTTGCGCCGGGGCTTGTCCTCGGGCGCCTTGGGCCCATCGGGTGACATGATCGCGCCCAGCCGTCCCAGGTGCACGCCGTCGATGAGGTAGACCTCGGCGCCCTCGAGGTCCACGTACCCGCGCGCGAGCATCGGCCCCAGCCCGCTGAAGTCGGCGGCGTTGAGGGGCGTGCCCGAGAGCAGCGCGTTGAACGGGGGCATGAGGATGACGGCGGGGTCCGCGTCGCCGTAGCGCTCGCGCGACCGCTCCCGCACCAGCCGGGTCCGGAACCACGCCACCTCGCGCAGCCGGTGGCCCAGCGCGTCCTGGAACTCGACCGCGGGATGGTTGTGGCCCATCACGAGCACCTCCCCCCCAACGACCTCCCTCGCGGGCCACGTGTGGCCGTGGCACACGCCGAGGCGACCGACGCGCGCGCCGGCGCCGCCGTGTATGTGGAGGTTGCGCCTGTAGGGCACCCACGCCTCTATGTCGCCGTCGTGGTTGCCCTTGACCAGGTGGATCTCCGCGACCGAGTCCGCGAGCCGCCCGATGGCCCCGGGAAGCTCCGCCTCCTCCTGCCTCGAGGCTGTGTAAAGAGATTCCTTGATGTCCCCCGCGAGCACGAGCGCGTCCGCGCGGTTGGCCTTGACGAGCGCGAGCAGCCGCGCGACGACCTCCTCGGTCGCGGAGGGCACGTGCCATCCCTCCTCCGCCATGCGTCGCTCGAGGCCCAGGTGCAGGTCGCCCGCGACCAAGACCGTCCGGTCGCCGTCCTTGGCGACCAAGGCCCTCTCGCCCGCGACGGGCTGCACGTCCACGGCGAGGAATGGGTGGGAAATTGAAAAGGCTTTGGGGGCCCGGGAGAGGGCCGTCAACGTACGCCTTCCGGGACCCAGCCAGCAGGCCCCGCAAACCTTCTTATACGGGCGCGGCCATTGCAGGCCCGCAGGGGGCTTCAGGCATGCCCGAGGACAACGGAACCGAGAAGTGGATCAAGAAGGCCTTCGAGCTCAAGGAGAAGGGGCTCACCACGCCCGAGATAGCCCAGGAGCTCAACCTCTCCGCGGGCACCGTGGACTGGCTCATCACCAGGTCCGTCGAGAAGGCGACCCCGCCCCCTGCAGACGTCAAGATCGGCTGGCGCTCCGTCGGCGTGCGCGGGCGCCGCATCAGCCTCCTGAGCGAGGTCCTGGTCGACATCGTCGTCGAGGAGCTGGAGAAGATCGGCGACGAGATCGACGCCGTCTGCGGCGTCGCCATCAACGGCATCCCCTTCGCCACGTGCCTCTCCGAGAGCCTCGACTGCGACCTGGTGCTCGTGCGCCCCCTGGTGGGCGACAAGCACGCCAAGTCCGTGCTCAGCTCCAACTTCGCCGGCGTGGCCGGCAAGAAGCTCGTCGTGGTCGACGACGTCATCGGCTCGGGCAACACCATGCGCCAGGTGCTCGCGACCCTCAGGGAGGCGGGCGGGACGCCCCTCCTGGTCGTCGTCGTGGTCAACAAGACCGGCAACGACACCATCCAGGGCGTGCCCCTGCGCGCACTCATACGGGCCAGGACCGTGTCCGGCCAGTGATCGGGGGAGGCACCCTTGCACTGGGCGGACGTTGTGGCCTCCAAGCTCCTGCAGCGGGGGCCCAAGCACGTCATCTGCAGCGGCACCTCCATCTCGGGCCGCCCCCACATCGGTTCCGCGGGCGACGTCATCTTCGCGGACGTCATCGCGCGCGCCGTCCGCCGATCGGGCGGAGAGGCCGAGGTCGTGTGGATACAGGACGACATGGACCCCCTGAGGAGCGTGCCTGACCAGATACCCAAGGAGTTCGAGGCGCACCTGGGCAAGCCCGTGTGCGACCTGCCGCCCGTGGGCGGCGAGCCCTTCGTCGAGCACTTCGTGCGCCCCTTCCTCGCGGGCCTGGCGGCGCTGGGCATCCGGCCCCGCGTCGTGTCCGGGGCCGGGCTCTACCGGGGCGGCCGCGCGACCGACCTCGTGAGGGTCGCGCTCGACCGTGCGGAGGACGTGCGTCGCATCATCGAGCAGTTCTCCGGCTCGGAGAAGGCCGAGGACTGGCTGCCGTTCTCGGTCGTGTGCCAGAGGTGCGGCCGCATCGCGACCACCAAGGCCTACGGCCGCGACGCGGAGGGCCGCGTGCTCTACCGGTGCGCGGGCGGCGTCGCCGGCAAGAAGGGCATGGAGGGCTGCGGCCACGAGGGCGCGGCCGCCCTGACCGAGGGCAAGCTCGCCTGGCGGCTCGACTGGGCCGCGCGGTGGAAGCTCCTCGGCGTGACGTGCGAGCCATTCGGCAAGGACCACGCGGCCGCGGGCGGCAGCTGGGACACCTCGTCCGTCATCATCGAGGAGGTCTTCGGCTACCCCAAGCCGCTGCCGGTCGTCTACGAGCACATCCTCGTTGGCGGCGAGAAGATGTCGAAGTCCAAGGGCAACGTCGTCGCCCTGGAGGAGCTGCTGGAGGTCGTGCCTCCCGAGGTCGTGCGGTACCTGTTCGTGCGCACCGACCCCAACAAGCACAAGGACTTCGACTGGGGCAAGCTCCCGCAGCTCGTCGAGGAGTACGAGCGCGTCGAGCGCATGTACCACGGCCTCGAGGCCCCCTCGCCGCGCGAGGACCCCGAGGAGATGCGCCGCACGTACGAGCTTGCCCAGGTCTCGGGCGCGCCGCCTTCCCCGGCGCGGCCCCACCAGGTGCCGTTCAGCCACCTGGTGACGGTGGTGCAGATCGCCCCCGACCTCGAGGGCGTGATGGCGATCCTCGTTCGCACAGGGGAGCTGCCCGAGGACCTTGACGGCGCCGCCCGTGCCGTGCTCGCGACGAAGGTCGCGTGCGCGCGCGCCTGGGTGGCGAGGCGCGCGCCCGAGGACGCGCGGTTCTCCCTCATGGGCGCGCTCGCGCCCGAGGCGGCCGCCATGCTCACGGACGCGCAGCGCGCGTTCCTCGCGCGGGTGGCCGTGGAGCTCGGCAAGGGCCCGTGGGTCGCGGACGCCATCCATGAGACCGTCCACGAGCTCGGCAAGTCCGCGGGGCTCAAGGCGGGGGATGCCTTCGGGGCGGTGTACATAGCGCTTCTCGGCAAGCGCCGCGGCCCCCGGCTGGGCTACTTCCTGGCCAGCATCGACCGCGCGTGGGCGCTCGCGCGCCTGGCCGAGGCCGCCACCGCAATTAATAAGTAATGCCTAGCCATACAAGGCGACGCAGCGCAGCCCCGTGGTGTAGTGGTCAATCATGCGAGGCTCTGGACCTCGCGACGGCAGTTCGAATCTGCCCGGGGCTACCACATTTAACCAACGTGATGTCGGAGGATGCCCGCCGCCCCCGCGGCTCACCTGCCCTTCTCGTCGAAGATGTCCGCGAGGGGGTCCTCGTCGCCCTTGGCCCCCCTCTTGCCCTTGCCCCCCTTGCCCGCGGCCCTCGGCACCGTGAGCTCGTGCGGCGGGGGTGCCTCGGACGGTCTCTTGGTCTTGCCGGTGGCGTAGGCCAGGACCTCCTCGACGGTGGGCTCGTAGTCCGCGTCCTCGCCGCCCCTCACCTTCATGCCCGAGGTCTTTATCTCGACGGGCGGGCCCTCCTCGATGGGCTCGAACTCCTCATCGGCCACGTCCATGACGGGCTCGAAGTCCTCGCCCTTGTCCTCGACGGGCTCGAACTCCCCCTCCTTCTCCACGACGGGCTCGAACTCCTCGCCCCCCTCCCCCTCGAGCCCCTCCTCGATGTCCTCGTTCTCCTCGGGCTCCTTCCCGGCGCTGGCCTTGGCCGGGGCCTTCGCCCTGGCCTTGGCCTTCCCCTTGCCGCCCCTCTTGCGAGCCATCGGGACCACCAATCCATACATGCTGGGTGCGGCCTCGGCCCCAGCCCGGCCGATAAGGGCCAAGACCGTATATCAATCTGTTGGGGCCAATCGCGCCGCGACCAGCTGGCTGGAGCGCTGGACGGAAAAGGTCATATACGTTCTCCACCGATGGCCGGCCTGGCTGGGGCTCCTGGGTGCCCCAGCACTTGGATACGTGATAGGAGGAGACCCCATGCGCCGGCAATTGCTGGGGGCACTGTTAGCCCTTGCGTTCGCGCTCGTCCTGGCCGTCCTCGTCCTGGCACTCGCTGGACCATCGTCCGCGGCCCCGACCTACATCGACGGTGACTGGGACATCGACAACGGAGATACCATCACCAGGACCAACGAGGAGATCGTCCTCACCGGCAACCTCACCGTCAAGACGGGCGGGGAGCTCACGCTGCGCAGCGTGACGCTCAAGCTCAACTCCACCTCAACCCAGCGCTACCACATAACGGTCGAGGACGGCGGTGTTCTCTACATCTACGACGGCGACGGGAGCCCCTCGACGACGGCGGACGCGAGCCTCATCACCGCCAACGACGCGAGCTACAACTACGCCTGGTACGTGTTGGACGGCGGTGAGCTCTACATCAACGACAGCCGGGTCGAGGAGTGCGGCGACTCCAGCCCCGGGGAAGACCTGGGCCTCAACATAGAATCCTCCAGCGTGGTCGTCGATTCCGTCGCCTTCAAGAACTGCTACTACGGGCTCTGGGCGAACTACGCCAGCCCCACCGTCAGGGATTCGTCGTTCACGGACATGGAGTCCGTCGGTGTGCACCTGCTGAGCTCGTCCACCAACGTGCTGCGGTGCACCTTCAGCGACTGCCTCTACGGCGTGCTCGCCTACTACGCCTACCCCAGGGTCACGGACTCGACGTTCTCGTCCATCACGTGGTACGGCATCTACCTCTACGACGCCGCCGCGGAGATCGACGGGTGCACCATGTCCAGCATGGGCTACACGGGCATCATCACCCAGTACAACTCCGTCACCATCACCGACACGGTCATCGACGGCGCCGTTTCCTACGGCGTCCTCTCCTACTACAGCACGCTCATCATGGCCCGCGACACCGCCAACGACTCGGGCACCGGCCTGTACTCCTACCGCAACGCCGATGGCTCCTCCATCTCGGACTGCAAGGCCACCAACTGCAGCTCGAACGGGGTCTACGTCTACCTCGCGCCCACGGCGCTCTCGAACGTGCGCGTCTACGACTCGACCACCAACGGCATCTACCTCAACCGCGCGAGCGGGTCGATGACCGGCCTCCGCGTCGAGGACGCGGCCGTCGGCCTGTACCTTCGCGATTCCACGAGCACCGTCACCGGCCTCGTCGTCAAGGACTGCACGTCGTCCGGGCTGCAGTCCTCGGGAGGCTCGCCCACCGTCTACGCCTTCGCTATCTCGGGCTCGTCCACGGGCATCACGGGCAGCTCGACGACGACGCTGCGGGCCTACAACGGCTCCGTGTCCACGTCCACGACGAGGGACGTGGACGTCTCGGGCACATCCACGGTCGAGCTCACGAACGTGACCTACGCGACGGGGCTCGCGCGCGTCCAGGACGCGGGCTCGCTCCTGCACCGGTACTGGTGGGCCGACCTGCGCGGGGTCTGGCAGGACGGCTCGCCCGTGGCCACGGGCGGCTACACGGTCGCGAACTCGGGCGGCTCTACGGTCCTATCGGGCACGCTGGGCTCGGACGGCTATGTCCGCGCGCTGCGCGTGCAGCAGACCGAGACGTCCGACATCGGGACGACGACCTACACGCCCCACACCTTCACCGTCACCATGGGGGGTCTGTCCGGCAACCGCGTCTCGACCATCGACGCCAACAGGCTGGTCACGGTCACCGTCACCGACAGCATCCCGCCCTCTGGCTACATCATGCTAACCGAACCCCTGTACACCAAGGGCACCTGGAACCAGGTCTCCTGGACCGCGGGCTCCGACGTCGGCGTCGGGGGCATCGAGTACTGGTGCGAGATGTCGGACGTGAGCGACTTTTCGTACTACATCGGCTCTTCCGGCTGGACCACGTCGACATCCCAGACGTTCTCGGGCCTGTCCGACGGTGTGCTCTACTATCACCGCGTCCGCGCGCGCGACTCGGTGGGCAACGTGGGCTCGTGGAGCAACGTGGTGTCCTCCACGCAGGACTCCGCGCCGCCCTCCGTCCCCGTCGTGGTCGAGGAGCCCGACCACACGCTGGGCACCTCGAACACCGTCACGTGGGGCGCCTCGACGGACGCGGGCATCGGCTCGGTCTCCTACCAGGCGCAGTACACCGACGACCCCACGTTCGCGACCGTCCTGGGCACCTCCGCCTGGCAGGCGGGCACGACCATCACCTACACTGGGCTCACCGACGGCACGCGGTACTACTACCGCGTCAGGTCGCGGGACGGCTTCTTGCAGGAATCTCTGTGGTCACAGCCCGTGCGGACGACGCAGGACGCCTCGGCCCCGCCCACGCCGGACATGGACGCCGAGGACGGCTACACCAAGGGCCTCTCGAACACCGTGTCCTGGACGACCGTCGTGGACACTGGCATCGGGGGTGTGGCTTACTACGCGGAGTGGGACGACGAGTGGTGGTTCCCGTCACCGGGCGGGAACTCCGGATGGCTGACCGCCACGTCGCACACCTTCACGGGGCTGCCCGAGAACACCTGGGTCTACTACCGCGTCCGCGCGCGCGACGCGCTGCTGCAGGAGAGCGCCCCCTCGTGGGTCGTGTGGTCGTGGCAGGACAGCACCCCGCCCTCCGTGCCGGTCATCACCGCCGAGCCGCAGTGGACCGCGGGGCACTCCAACACGGTCTACTGGGCATCCTCCAGCGACGGCTCGGGCGCGTGGGGCATCGAGTACAACGTGGAGGCGGATGTGGACCAAGCGTTCGGCTCACCCGACTTCCGCTCCGACTGGACCGTGTCCACGGGCCACGACTTCTCCTCGCTCATCGACGGCGTGACCTACTACTACCGCGTCAAATCCCGCGACGCGCTCGGGTGGGAGAGCTCATGGTCCTCGACCACGTCCTCCACGCAGGACGCCTCGGCGCCGCCGGCGCCGAGCATGGACGCCGAGCCGGCCTACACGCCCGGGGCGTCCAACGCGGTGTCGTGGTCCCAGGTCACGGACGCGGGCATCGGCGGCGTGGAGTACCAGGCCCAGTGCTCCGACAGGTCGGACTTCAGCACCGTCGTGGGCGACTCGGGGTGGCTCGGGACCACCGGCTGCACGTTCTCCGGCCTGGGCGACGGGACGAAGTACTACTTCCACGTCCGCTCACGCGACTCCTTCGATACTCGGTCGGCCTGGTCCGGCGCGGTCTACTCCACCCAGGACGGCTCGGGCCCGCCCGCGCCGACCATCCACAGCGAGCCCACCTACACCGGGGGCTCGACCAACACGGTCTCGTGGGACCCCGTGACGGACGCAGGCTCGGGCGACGTGGAGTACCAGGCCCTCTACGACGACGACTGGTGGTTCGGCTCCCCGAACGGGAACTCGGGCTGGGTCACGGCCACCGAGTTCACCTTCACGGGCGTGGGGGAGAGCACATGGTGGTACTACATCGTCCACGCCCGCGATGCCGCGGGCAACGAGGGCGGCTACTCGGGCCGCACGTGGTCGCTGCAGGACGCGACCGCGCCCACCGCGCCCGCCATCACGGCCCAGCCCGCCTACACCGCGGGCACGACCAACACGGTGTACTGGTCCGGCGCGAGCGACGGCTCGGGCTCCTGGGACCTCACCTACTACGCGGAGGCGGGCGCGACCCCCTCGTTCGCCCCGCCGCTGGCCGACTCCGGGTGGATCACCGACTGGGGCTTCACCTTCAGCGGCCTCACCGACGGCACGACATACTACTTCCACGTCAAGGCGCGCGACCAGGTGGGCAACGAGGGCCCGTGGTCGACCAACACCGCCTCGACGCAGGACGCCTCGCCCCCGCCCGCGCCCACAATCGCGGCGGAGCCGGCCTACACGCAAGGCACGAGCAACCCGGTCGCATGGACGGTCGTCACCGACCCCGGCGCCGGCGGGGTCCAGTACGAGGCCATCGCCTCGACGAGCTCGGTCTTCGCCACCCTGGACGCGACGTCGGGGTGGGTGGGCGCCACATCGTACACCTTCACCGGCCTCACGGACGGGGCGACCTACTACTACCGCGCCCACGCCCGCGACGCGCTCGGCCAGGTCGGCACCTGGTCCAACATCGTCTCGTCGACGCAGGACGGGACGGCCCCGGGCGCGCCCGTCATCACCACCGAGCCCACGTACACCCAGGGCACCACGAACACGCTCTACTGGAGCGTGGTGACCGACGCTATCTCCGACGGCGTCACCTACTGGGCGGAGTACGACGACGACTGGCAGTTCCGCTCCCCCAACGAGCAGTCCGGATGGACATCGCAGACCCAGTACACGTTCACCGGCATCGCGGAGAACACCTGGGACTACTACCGCGTCAAGGCACGCGACGGCGCCGGCAACGAGGGGCCGTGGTCGGCCGGCTTCACGTGGTCGAGGCAGGACGCGACCGCCCCGACCGTCCCCACCGTCACCGCCGAACCCGCCTACACCGCGGGCACGACGAACGCGGTGTCGTGGTCGGCCTCCACGGACGGCGCGGGCTCATGGGGCATCATGTACTACGCCGAGGCGGGCATCGACCCGTCCATCACCCCGCCCGTCCATTCCTCGGACTGGATCGCGTCCACCTCGTGGACGTTCACCGGCCTCAGCGACGCGGTGACGTACTACTACCACGTCAGGGCGCGCGACGCGGTCGGCAACGAGTGCCCCTGGTCGACGACCGTGTCATCGACCCAGGACGCGAGCGCGCCCCCCGCGCCCACGATGGCGCCCGAGCCCGCCTACACCCAGGGCGCCACGAACGACCTCTACTGGTCCGCGGTCGCGGACGTCGGCGTGGGCGCCGTGGAGTACGAGGTCGAGGCCTCGACCAGCAGCGTGTTCGCCGTCGTGGAGGACAGCTCGGGCTGGACCGCCTCCACGGGCCACACCTTCTCGGGCCTCTCCGAGACGACCCACTACTACCGCGTCCACGCCCGCGACTCGCTCCGGCAGGTCGGGCAGTGGTCCAACGTGGTCCTGTCGACGCAGGACGCCACGGGGCCCTCCGCCCCGGCCATCGTCGCCGAGCCCGCCTTCACCGCGGGCACGAGCAACACCGTCTACTGGGGCGCCTCCACCGACGCGGGCGCGGGCGGCATCAGCTACTACGTGTGGTACGACGATGACTGGCAGTTCGGCTCTCCGAACGACGCCTCCGGTCTGATCACGGCGACACAGTACACATTCAACAACATACCCGAGGACGTGGTGTGCTACTACGAGGCCATCGCCATGGACGCGGTGGGCAACTGGGGCGCCTGGTCCGGCGTGACCTGGTCGGCCCAGGACGACTCGGCCCCGACCGTGCCGGCGATGACGGCCGAGCCCGCCTACACCGCGGGCACGACCAACGCCGTCGCGTGGTCCGCGAGCGCGGACGGCCAGGGCGTGGGCGGCATCACCTACCAATCCGAGGTCTCCAACAGCAACACCTTCGCGGTGGTGCTGGACCAGTCCGCCTGGACCGCGGCGAGGGGCTGGACCTTCTCCGGCCTCGTCGACGGGACGACTTACTATTACAGGGTGCGGGCGCGCGACGCGCTGGACCACGTCTCCTCCTACTCCAACGTGGTCTCCTCTACCCAGGACGCCAGCGCGCCCCCCGCACCCTTCCTCGCCGCCGAGCCCGCCTACACAGTGGGCACGAGCAACGCGCTCACCTGGTCCGCGGTAGTCGACGGCGGCGCGAGCGGCGTGCAGTACAACGCCCAGCGCAGCACGTCGCCGGCGTTCACCGCCGTCGTCTCGTCCGGGTGGATCTCCGCGACGACTTACACCTTCTCGGGCCTCACGGACGCGACCCTGTACTACTACCGCGTCGCCGCGCGCGACTCGCTCGGGCTTCAGTCCGCCTGGTCCAACGTGGAGCGCTCGACGCAGGACAACTCCGCGCCCACCGCGCCGGGGTCGATCGCACCTCCCCTCTACACCAAGGGGACGTCGCTCACGTTCTCGTGGACCGCCTCCACGGACGCGGGCGTGGGCGGCATCCAGTACTGGGCCGAGTACGACAACGACGTGCAGTTCCGCTCCGTCAACGGCAACTCCGGGTGGGTCGCGGGCACGAGCGCCACGTTCAGCAACCTGGCGGAGGGGACGCTCTGGTTCTACCGGGTGCGCGCGCGCGACGCGTTCGCCACCACGAGCGGCTGGTCCACCATCAGGTTCTCGATCCAGGACAACTCGCCCCCGACCCAGCCCACGATGTCCGCCGAGCCGACCTACACCGACGGCACCTCGAACGCCGTCTCGTGGACGGCCTCCACGGACGCGGGCGTGGGCGGCGTCGAGTACCAGGTGCTGTGCGACAATGACGCCAACATGGCGACCCCCGTCCACTCCTCGGGCTGGATTGCGTCCAGGTCTCACACGTTCTTCGGCCTGTCCGACGGCGTGAGGTACTACTACGCGGCCCAGTCGCGCGACGCGTTCGACCAGCGCTCGGCCCTCTCGGCCACGGTGTCGTCGACCCAGGACGCGTCCGCCCCCACCACGCCGGCCCTGGAGGTCGAGCCCGAGTACACGCAGGGCCTGTCGAACACCCTCGCTTGGTCCGACGCGGTCGACGCTGGCATCGGCGGCGTGCAGTACCGGCTCGAGTGGGCCACCGCGCCCTCGTTCGCGGCGCTCTCCGGCAGCCTCGACTGGTTCACCGGCACCTCCGCGACCGTGTCCAGCCTCTCCGACGCCACCAAGTACTACTGGCGCGTGCGCGCCCGCGATTCGCTCCTGCACCTGACCCCCTGGAGCAACGTGGTGTGGTCCATCCAGGACGCCTCCTCCCCGCCCTCGCCCGCGATGACGGCCGAGCCCACCTACACTGCGGGCACCTCCAACACGCTCTACTGGTCCGCTGTCGCGGACGCGGGCGTCGGCGGCGTGCAGTACCTGTGCGAGCTCTCGACGGACGCGACCTTCACCTCCCCGCTCGCCTCGGGCTGGACCACGAGGACGGAATGGACCTGGAGCAACCTCGGCGACGGCTCGCGGTACTACTACCGCGTGCGGTCGCGCGACGGCTTCGACCAGCGCAGCGCCTGGTCCAACTCGGTGAGCTCCACGCAGGACGACCGCGCCCCGACCGTCCCCACGCTCACGGCCGAGCCGGCCTACACCGCGGGCACGACCAACCAGCTCGCCTGGTCGGCCGCGACCGACGCGGGCGTGGGCGGGGTCGAGTACGAGGTCCAGTGCGGCATGGACTCGACGTTCGCCACCGTCGGGCTCACCTCGGGCTGGACCGCCTCCACGGGCCACACCTTCTCGGGCCTCAGCGACGGTGTGACCTACTACTACCGCGTGCGCTCCCGCGATGCCTTCGACCACAGGTCGGCGTGGTCGAGCGCCGTGTACTCGACGCAGGACGCCTCGCCCCCGACATCTCCCTCGCTCGCGGCCGAACCCCCGTACACGCAGGGCACGTCCAACACCGTCGCTTGGTCCGCCTCGACGGACGCGGGCGTGGGCGGCGTGCAGTACCTGGTGCAGTGCGCGCAGGACGGCGCCTTCACGTCCATCGTGGGCCAGGCCGGCTGGTCCGACGCGACCTCCGCCACGTTCTCGAACCTCCGCGACGGCACGACCTACTACTACCGCGCGCGCTCCCGCGACGCGTTCGGCTACACAAGCCCGTGGAGCGTGGTCGAGCGGTCTACGCAGGACGCGTCGCCGCCCACCACGCCCGAGCTCGTCGCCGAGCCGGCCTTCACGGAGGGCACGTCCAACACGCTCGCGTGGACGCTCTCCATCGACGCCGGCGCGGGAGGCGTGCTCTACTGGTGCGAGTGGGACTTCTCCGCCTCTTTCCAGTCCCCGCGCGGCAACTCCGGGTGGGTCCCCGCGCTCGAGTGGACCTTCGCGGGGCTGCCCGAGCGCGCCATCTACTACCGCGTGCGCGCCACGGACGCGCTCGGCCAGCAGACCCCCTGGTCCCGCACGGTGGTGTCCACGCAGGACGCCTCGCCCCCCACGACGCCCGCGCTCAACGACCTGCCGGTCTTCACCAAGGGCCGCGCGGTCGGGGTCTCCTGGAGCCCCGCGGTCGACCTGGGCATCGCCCAGGTGCAGTACTGGGCCGAGTGGGACGACGACCCCGCGTTCGGCTCGCCCGGCGGCTCGTCCGGCTGGGTGCCGGCGGCCACGCACACCTTCGACGGTCTGCCCGAGCACGTGGCCCTGAGCCTCCGCGTGCGGGCGCGCGACGCGTTCGACCACCGGACGCCCTGGTCGCCGCCCAAGGTGACCACGTGCGACGCCTCCGCGCCCTCGGTCCCGTACCTGGCCTCCGAGCCCCTCTACACGGAGGGCACCACCAACAGGCTCGAGTGGAGCACCAGCATCGACCTGGGCATCGGCGGGGTCGAGTACGACGTGCAGGCCACGACGGACCCGACCTGGGACCGCGTCGACCTGGACTCTGGCTGGATCAAGGCGACGGCGCACACCTTCACGGGCCTGCTCGATGCAAAGGTATACTACTACCGCGCGAGGGCGCGCGACACGTTCCAGTGGACGTCGGCGTGGAGCCCCGTGGTGTCCTCGGTGCAGGACGCCGCGCCCCCGCCCGTGCCCGCGCTGCGCCCGGAGCCCGCGTTCACCGAGGGGCGCGAGAACACGCTCGAGTGGACCGAGGTCGTCGACGCGGGCGTGGGCGGCGTGGAGTACGAGCTGCAGTGGTCCGCGGTGGGCTCCTTCGCCACCGTGGGCGGGGATTCCGGGTGGCTGCGCGAGCTGCGCCACACGTTCACGGGCCTCCCCGAGGGCGCCTCCGTCCACTACCGCCTGAGGGCGCGCGACGCCTTCGGCCAGGAGTCATCGTGGTCGGCCGGGGTCGTCTCCGCCCAGGACGACTCGCCGCCCCAGGTGCCCATCGTAAGGCCCGAGAGCGCCTACACGGGCGGCTCGAGCAACACCGTCGAGTGGCTCGCGGCGCTCGACGCGGGCGTGGGCGGCGTGCAGTACCTCGCGCAGGCCTCGACGGGCGCGACCTTCACGGATGTCGTGGCCGAATCGGGATGGGCGTCCCAGACGAGCTACACCTTCCGCAACCTGGGCGACGGCGTGGCCTACAGCTTCCGCGTGCGGGCGCGCGACGCCTTCGGCCACGAGAGCGCCTGGTCCACCCCGGTCACATCGACGCAGGACGCCTCGGCGCCCACCATCGTGCTCGACCCGCTGCCTGGCGTCATAGCCACGCGCACGCTCAGGCTCACCGGGGCCATCACGGACCCGGGCAGCGGCGCCGTGTCGGTCGAGTTCTCGGACGACGGCGGCGCGACATGGCAGAACGTCTCGCTCGGCCCCTCGGGCTGGACCTTCACCTGGACACGGTACTCGAGCGGACGGCACACGCTGCTGCTGCGGGCGACCGACGCGCTCGGCAACCGGCTCGCCCCGCCCGCAGCCGTGGAGGTGGACGTCGACCTGGACGCGCCGGAGGCGGCCATGACATCGCCCGCCACGAACGCGACCCTGACCGGCCTCGTGCCCGTGAGGGGCACCGCGACGGACGCGCACATGGCGCGGTTCGGCCTCTACTGGACCCGCAACGGCGTGAACCTCACCGCCATCGTCGAGGACCAGCCGTTCACGGTCACGGGCAGCACGCTCGCCATCTGGGACACGCACGCGCTCGACGACGGGGAGTACGTGCTCATGCTCCAGGTCAACGACACCACGGGCAGGACCACGTGGGCCAATGTGACCGTGAGGCTCCTGAACTCCGATATGGAGATGGGGCCCGGCGACCTCGCGCTCAGCGACCCGTTCCCCCACGAGGGCGACAACCTGACCATCACGGCGACTCTCCGCAACACCGGCACGTCGCGCGCGAGGGACGTGCGCATCACCGTCACCGACAACGGCGCCCCCCTGTACGAGGGCACGCACATGGTCGGCCCCGGGGACGTGGTCACCATCCAGGTCCCCTACGTCGTGCCCGACCACAAGCTGCTGCACACCATCCGCGTGCAGGCGACCTACCGCGACAACCCCGGCGACAAGGGGGCGGGCGCGGTCGTGAGCCTCACGGGCAAGGAGGTCGTCGAGGAGCCCTTCTTCAGCACGTCCGAGCTCGCGACGCTCGCCCTCGCCATCGTCGTGGCGGTCCTCGGGTCGCTCCTGGGCGCGTGGCTGCTCGACCGCCGCCGCGGCTACGCGGTGGTCAGTGCCCCGGTGCCGGCCGCGTCCGCGGGCATGTCCTTCTCGGGCATGCAGAAGCTGGGCATGGAGACCATCAAGTGGGACGACGACCGGTTCTGAGCCCCCGCGCGGGGTCGGCCGCGAGGGGGCCGTCGAGCCATGCGTCGAAACCTGCTCCACCCAAGTTCGGGTAGGCATGAGGGGAATACTGGCATCGTCGCCGGGTCGTGCCCTCCTCCCTTTTATCCCTTTCGAACTATGAAAATACCAAGACGGGCGGCGTGACCGGCTTGGCGCCCGGCGCTGGCCCCGGCCAGGGGGCCCCAAGGCGCCGTCGGCGCGGGGTCCCTTCCGCAACAACGGTTAAATATACCAATCAACTATCGCCCCTGGTCAGAGGTGACTATGCCGTGGGAATGATGGACCTGGTGAGGGCCTACCTGCACACGTGCAGGTACGAGTACTTCCCAGGCGAGGCCCCGGCCATGATCGTGCCCCTGCTGCTGGTCTCCGACGGCCTGGGCGACATGCTGCACATCAACATGATACTGGGCCTGGCCGCCTTCCTGCTGCTCTTCCTCTCGGGCTTCACCATCAACGCCTACACGGACCGCAAGCTCGACGAGACCTACGACAGCTTCAAGCGCAACATCTCCAAGTCGGTCAACGTCATAGGCGCCCGCAGGCTGCTGCACCTGACCATCGCCCAGGTCGCGGTCGCCCTCGTGCTCTCCGGCATCGTGGCGTGGCGCATGGACTCCTGGGGCCTCTACGCCCTCGTGCTCGTGGGCGTGTTCCTGGGCATCGGCTACTCCGTCAAGCCCTTCAACTTCAAGGAGCGCGGCTCCATCTGGCACGCCGTCGCCCTGGGCGTCTCCATTTTCTTCATCCCGCTCCTGTTCCTCTACTACATCGCCGCGGGCGAGATCAACTCGTTCGTGCTCATCCTCGCGTTCGGGTTCTCGCTGGTCCACTACGCGATGGAGTACGGCAACCAGGCCAACGACTACATCGAGGACCGCGCGGGCGGCGTCATGACCCCGCCCGTCCGCCTCGGCATCGCCAATAGCCTGTGGGTCGCGTTCATCATGTTCTTGGTCGGCGGCATCATCGTCGACTACAGCTTCTACTACCTCGTCTTCAACGAGGAGGCGCTGCTCAGCCACTACACGGTCGGGTCGCTCTGGATGATGGTGCTCGCCATCTGGGCCATAATCGCGGCGGGCTACTACATCCCCGGGCGCGGGCTGTGGCGCATGTGGGCGCTGTCGGCCACCACCGAGGACCTGGAGCGCGACATGCCCCTCATCCGGCAGGAGTGCCACTACTCCCGGTGGCAGACATCTGGCATCCTGGCGCTCCTGGTCGCGTCCTTCATCATCTTCGGCACCAACCTGGTCACGCTCGAGGTCACCGTCGAGCCCGTGCAGGGCCCGACCTTCGCGGGCACGCCGACGACGTCGGTCGTGAAGGTCGGCACGCTCTTCCCCAACTACTACGTGGACACGACGCTCTTCGTGCGGTCCGAGACGCTGGCCGTCGAGGGCGGGACGCTCCAGATAGAGATACGGATGTCCGAGGACGACGCCGTCTACGGCACGCGCCTCATCAACGTGACGAACCGGCTCGTGCCACGCGAGACCTGGACCCGCTACGTCCGTCTCGACGTGCGCGACCGGTCCATCAGCACCATCAGCTTCACGCTGCTCTCCGACGACGACGGTGACGGCGAGTTCACCGCAATCCTCGACATGCGCGAGGTCGTCGTGCGCGTGCTGCCTGAGCGCAGCGGCGGCGGCGACGACGGCGGCATCGGCATCATCCCCTCCCCGACGCCCGACGCGGGGTCGCAGCAGCCCGTCACGCCATGGGATTGGTGGTTCGAGCTGCCACTGCCCCTCGGTGGCCGCTGACGGTCGCGTCCAGCGCGCACTGCGATGACGCAACGTTATTATGCGCGCCACCCCATCCCAGCATGGTCAGCTTGTACGCCCTCAGCAGCCTCAGGCGGCGGTTCGGCCGCGTGGTGTTCACGGTGCTAGGCGTCGCGCTCTCCATCGCCCTCACCGTCACGATGTTCTCCATCGGCGAGGGGCTGCGCATCTCCACGAGCTCCATGGTCGAGCAGACGCAGGTCGACCTCTTCGTCGTGTCGAACGGCTCGACCTACCTGCTGGGCAAGGGGGAGCTCTCGGGCTCGACCGAGCTTGCGGCCGACATCCGGGCCGACCTTGGGGCGGACGCGACGACCGTGTGCCCCCGGTTCGAGCCCGACCGCGGGCTCTACCTCGTCAAGGCGGGCGCGCCCGGGGCCAAGCCCGTGAGCGCGCACGGCAACGGCTTCGTCCCCGCGCTGGTGGGGAACATCGTCGGCGGCCAGGAGCTGGAGGGCGAGCACTTCGCGGTCCAGGACGACCCCTTCCGCGACGACCCGCGGTTCCTGGCGCACGACTACACGCCCGCGGCGTTCGCCAACTTCAGCCGCGAGGTCCAGGTCAACCGCGAGCTCGGGCGCAAGCTCGGGGTGGGGCCGGGCGACTCCGTGGTGCTATCGGCGCACTACAACATGTCCGAGAACGTGACGTGCGTCGTGCGCGGCGTCTACCAGGCCGACTTCGAGAGCCCCGACACGCGGACGTTCCGCATCCATATGTCCGAGCTCCAGTACATGCTCAAGCGGTGGGACGACCCCGCGTCCGAGCTGCTCATCGACCTGGCGCCGGGCGTGTCCGTCGGGGCCACGAAGGCGCTCCTCTCGGAGGGACGGCCGTACTCGGCGCTCATCACGGTCTCGTCGGGGCGCGACATATACCACGAGCTCGAGGGCGTCTACGACACCTTCCAGGGGTTCGCGGACCTCATCGCGCTCATCACCATCGTGGTGGCGATGCTCTTCATCTCCACGGTGATGATCATCTCGGTCAGGGAGCGGACGCGGGAGCTGGGCGTGCTGCGCGCCATCGGGTTCTCGCGAGACTCCATCTTCACGCTGGTGCTCACGGAGGGGTTCATCATCGCGGCCGTGGGCTTCGCGCTCGGCCTCGCGCTCGGGTACATCGACGCCTGGGTCGTGGACGTGTGGATCAAGCGGACGGTCTCCGGCATCCCCGAGGCCATCCACATCACGCACATCACGCCCGTGGTCATTCTCGAGGTCACGCTGGTGGGCATGCTGATCGGCGCGGTCGCGGGGCTGATCCCCGCCCAGTGGGCGACGAGGGTCGAGGTGGCGCGGACGCTGCGCCAGGAGTGAGGTGGCGGTCGTGGGGCTCGCGAACCAGGGCAGGGAGCTGGCCGAGGTGGCCGGCTCCAGCAGGTTCGTCGTGGGCCTCCGCAATTTGCTGCGGCGGCCGGGCCGGTCCATCATGACGAGCGCGGCCGTGGCCATCTCGATGGCGCTGCTCGTCTCCATGGCGTCCGTGTCCGAGGGCATCAAGGACACCGCGCGGCTGGGGATAGTCGAATCGCGGGAGGACCTCGTGGTCTCGCCGGAGCAGGGCGCGAGGCTCGCGGGCGCGCACGCGATGGACGCGCACGTGTCCACGTGGCCCGAGGTCGAGTTCGCGACGGTCGCGGCCTACCACGAGCTCACGGTCGAGACCCCCCTGCTGGGCGACAAGGGCGTCTACGGCGTGGGAGTGGTGCCCTCCGAGTTCTGGGAGATGGCGGGCAAGTCCGAGCGCGAGCGCTACAAGGGCGGCTTCTTCGAGGTGCCCGACGACCCGTTCTACGGCAACGGCAGCTACGACGGCACGTTCACGGGCGAGGTGCTGGTGTCCAAGAACCTCGTGGACAAGTACGGCGTCGCCGTCGGCGGCGCCCTCCCGGTCAGGCTCGTGCCAGGCGCCGATGTGCTCTCCGACCGGATGCCGGTGTGGGGGGGCACGCGCGGGGGCACGCCCGTCACGCTCGTGAACCTCACGGTCGTGGGCTCGTTCGAGCTCGAGTACTCGGGCTCGGGCTTCTACAAGGGGCTCGCCATCATCGTGATGCACCTGAGCGAGCTGCAGGCCGTCGCGGGCATGGCCGCCGAGAACGGCACCGGCGGCTCGGGGCCGGTCGTGACCGACCTCGCCAACGGCCTCAGCATCGCGCTCACCGACCAGGCCGTCCGCCAGGGGGCGGTGGGCGCGGTCGAGGACCGGCTGAAGGAGGAGTACCCCGAGTACGCGGACTACGTCTACACCAAGCAGGAGCAGCTCTCGCAGCAGCGCGACGAGTTCGTGGTGGCGGAGGTGTTCTACCTCGCCGTGGGGTCCGTGTCGATGCTGATAGGGCTCCTGTTCGTCGCGACCATCATGATAGTCTCCGTGATGGAGCGCACGCGCGAGATAGGAATGCTGCGCTCCATCGGCATCTCCCGGAGGTCCATCTTCCTCCAGGTGTTCGAGGAGTCCATGGTGCTCGTGCTCGCGGGGGGCCTCATCGGCATCCTGCCGGGCTACTGGGGCGCGTCCTGGGCCGCGTCTTACATCAGCACCAGCATCGGCCTCACGATAGTGCTGGGCTTCTCGATGGCGTTCGTGGCGCAGGCGCTGCTCCTGGTGCTGGCGGTGGGCGCGCTCTTCGCCATGTACCCCGCCATGACGGCGGTCCGGATGAACATCGTCAAGGCCATGACGAGCGCGCGATGAGGGGGGCGAAAGTCCAAAAAGGGCCGGAGGCTGTTGGGGTGGGCGTGGGCGAGGGTGGAGAGCTGGCGGTCAGGGCGGTGGCGCTGACCAAGGTCTACGACGTGGGCGAGACGCAGGTCCGCGCGCTCGATTCCGTGGACCTGGACATCCCCAGGGGCCAGTTCCTGAGCCTCATGGGCCCCTCGGGCTCGGGCAAGTCCACGCTCCTCAACATCATCGGCTGCATCGACACACCCACGTCGGGGTCGCTCCAGGTGCTGGGGCGCGAGGTGTCCAGGCTGCCAGAGCGCGAGCTGTGCCGCGTGCGCCTCAGGGACGTGGGCTTCATCTTCCAGCAGTTCTACCTCATGCCCACGCTGCGCGCCGAGGAGAACGTGGAGCTGCCGATGAAGGAGGCCAAGATGGCACGGGCGAGCAGGCACTCCCGCGCGCACGCGCTCCTGGAGATGGTGGGCCTGGAGAACCGCCTGCGCCACTTCCCGAGCCAGCTGTCCGGGGGCGAGCAGCAGCGCGTGGCCATCGCCCGCGCGCTCGCGAACGAGCCCCGGATACTGCTCGCGGACGAGCCCACGGGCGAGGTCGACTCCCACACCTCGGACACCATCATGGACATCCTCGAGGGCCTCAACAGGGAGCGGGGGCTCACGCTCATAGTGGTGTCGCACGACCCCGGCGTCGCCGGCCGCGCCCGACGGCAGCTGCGCATGGTCGACGGGCGCATCACGGCCGACGTGAGCGGCCCTACGGACCGACGGCATTCCAGCAGACCGCCCCCGGACGACGAGGGCGGGGACTGAGGGGGCGTCGAGGATGCCGAGGTTCGTCCCGAAGTCCCCGTTCGACCGGCCCGTCCGGGCGGTGGTGGCCGACATCGACGGCACGCTCACCACCCCCGACAGGCGGCTCTCGATGTCGGCGCAGACGGCCGTCATGCGTCTCGAGGCCGTCGGCATACCGGTCGTGGTGGCCTCCGGCAACGTGATGCCCTCTGCCCGCACGGCCGCGTACATGGTCGGCGCGACGGGCCCGGTCGTCGCGGAGAACGGCGGCATGGTGCTCTACCGCGACGAGAAGTGGGAGGAGAGGATCGAGCGCATCGCCGACCACCGGCTCGCGCTCGCGGCCTGGGAGCGCGTGCACGCGGCCCTCCCCGAGACCCGCCGGCTCATCACCGACAGGTGGCGCGAGTCGGAGATAGCCATCGAGGAGACGGTCGACATCGAGTCGGTGCGCCGCCTCGTGGCCGGCATGTCGGTGAGCGTGGAGCACACCGGCTATGCCATCCACATCTTCGACGCGCGCGTGTCCAAGGGCAAGGGCGTGCTGCGCGCGCTGGAGATACTGGACGTCCCCCCCGACGAGGCCATGGCGGTGGGCGATTCCGAGAACGACCTGAGCGTGTTCGACGTGTGCGGCCTCAACGTTGCCGTCTCGCGAAGGGAGCCGCGCCTGGTCGCCAAGGCGCACTACGTCGCGCGCGACACGGGCGGCGACGGGTTCTTCGAGGCCGTGTCCAGGCTGCTGGGGCCGCCGTGACGTGGCTGGCAGCGGAAGAGACACGGTCGCAGCCCCAAGGTGTCCCATCATAGCCTGCCCTGGCCCATCCTGGGATCGGCCTCTTTCTCACCACACGAGGGATGCCTTTCCGGTCGCATCGATTCCAGGGACCCATTACACGTGGCAACGCCCATCGTCCAGGTCAGGTCTAAGACTATTTAACAGGTGGCAGGCATTCCAATAATCGTTGTTGGATAGACATCTGGTCAACGGGCAACTGGTCAAGGCCACCGGCATCGACCGAGGGCGATTGTTGTCGAGGAGCGAAGCCGAGTGGATGGCGAGACACCGTGCTGTCACGCTTGGTGTAATGTTGAGGATCCTGGTCTTCAGCTCCGCTGCCATAATCGCAGTACTTCCCTTTCTCTCCTTACTGTACTTCCAGTCGATACAACCCATTGTTATCCTATTGAGCATTTTCGCATGTGTGTTTTCCATCATTCTTTCCGTCTCAATCTTCGAGCTGCTTCTGCCCCTTTGGTGGGCCAAACGTGCCCATCGGCTCCTGGGCTACGTGCCGGGCCTTTATGAGCGCGGCATCCAGCTCTCGAATCTTCTGGCCGACCTGTTCATCCCTTACGAGGAGATAACGGGCATCCGCTTGACATCGAGGCTCGGCATCAGATTCCTCAACATCGATGTACGGAACCCCAATCGGCCGTTCGGCGAGTACGCAAACCTCCTCGATAAAGATGACCTATCCCTGCTACGAATCATGACGAGCCAAATGGGCGATGGGTCAGGGAGGCCGGCCCTGCGGCTCTATGGCACCCCCTCGCTCCAGATGGAGGGGGACGGGAAGGCCGAGGGAGATGCCTTGCATGGGAAGGAGCCCGGTGGCCCGTCAATGGTCCTGAAGTACTAGGCCACCAAGGGGCCGCAAACCCCCTATCCCTACAGGCTAGTATCGCCCCGCTCAACAACTATTTCTATCGGATGACCGATGTACGCTCGTTGCGGGAGTTTATCATCGTATCAGGCCGTGCAATCCCTGTCCCGAGCGTGGACCGAGGGCAGTTGCTGCTGGGAGACCCGGAGAGATGGTTCCGGGCCCTGGCCGATGTGACGTTGCGATGGCTCGTCCGGTTGCTGGGCATTCGGCTCGGCGTGCTCGTGCCGATAGCATTGCTCCTCCTCGCGTTCGGGCAGTGGCGGCTCTCCATCACCGTGCTCGCGTTGTTCCTTGGTATCTATCTGCTCTCGGTCCTGGCGTACTACTATCTATTCGTCGTCCGCTCGATTGACGCCTACCGTTCCTCGGGCCTTTGCCCCGGACTCTTTGGCAACGGGCTGGAGCTGCCAACCTGCGTCACCGTCAAAGGCACGATGCGCGCTCGCGTCGGTATCCCCTCCCTCCCCTGGACCATGACCGTATTCCTGCCGTATGCGGAGTGCGAGGACATCGACACGGAGGGCGGCACCTTGGCCGGGTTCATCCAGGACACCGCGATGGTGCGGTTGAATGGGGGGAATCGCCTATGGTTCCCGGCGAGGTTCCTCGGGGAGGACGGGCTTGACCGATTCCGGGCTTCCCTCAGGATGGTGCCACGGACCACCCCGGGCGCCTTGATGTCGCCCCATGGTCCAGTTGCGGAGGATGGCCCTTGGACCGAGGTGAGGGCGCCATAGCACGCGCTTGGAGCACATCGCGACCGGTCGCCGCTTCACCCGGATGCGCCACGCCTGCAGTGCCACCACCACGACGATGCATGCGACGATGACCAGGACCACGACCTGCTCCCGCGCCGCGCTCAGGGACGCCACGGCCTTGTTCTCACCCCATGGTCGTGCCTGGCATTGGATGGCGGTCCGCTCCTATCCCGGGTCCGCGGCGCACTGGAGATGCCGAGGGAGAGGTAGTTAAGGCATTGTAAATGTACCAATAATATGATTATTCGTACATCTTAATGTACAAATATATATATACACCGAGAGGCATTGCCATGCCCATGGACCTGAGGCGCCTCTCGGAGCAGAACCCCTGGTGGACCACGGGGAGCGTGAGGGGCGAGCTCTGCCCGCCCTACGAGCGGCGCGCGCTTGCCGACGTGGTCTCCTCGCTGCCGAGACGCCATGTGACCCTCGTGCGTGGGCCGAGGAGGACCGGCAAGTCGACGATGCTGTACCAGGCCATCAGGCATCTCCTCAAGGGAGGCATCGACCCGGCGACCGTCCTCTACTTCTCCTTCGACGGCGAGCCGGGGACCGTACAGGAGCTGCTCGACGAGTATCGCAGCTCGGTCCTCGGCCGTCCGTTCGACGGACCGGGACGGGTCCATGTCTTCCTGGACGAGGTCCAGAAATGCAGGGGCTGGTCCGAGGACGTGAAGCGCAACTACGACCTCTACCCGAACGTCAAGCTCGTCCTGTCGGGCTCCGTCAGCTTCGACATGGCACGGGGCACGACGGAGAGCCTCGCCGGACGCGCGAGGGAGACAGTCCTCCTGCCGATGTCGTTCGCGGAGTACCTCGGGCTCCGGGGAATCAGGGCCCCTGCCCCGGGCGAGCCGTTGAGGAGGTTCCTCCTCGCGGAGACGGCCCTCCAGCCGTACTTCTCCCACTACCTCGCATCCGGCGGGTTCCCCGAGCTCGCGACCGAGGATGACGCCCGCGAGATGAGGGAGTACGTCCTGTCGAGCATCGTCCAGAGGGCCGTGTACGGGGACCTGTTCGGCGCGGGAGGCATCGGCGACCCGGAATCCATGATGGCCCTCCTGCGCGCCATCTCGGAGACGCCCGGCATGCTCCTGAACTACGACTCGCTCGGGTCCTCGATCGGGAGGGACCGCCGCACGGTCTCCTCGTACATCGCGCGGCTCGAACAGGCCATGATCATCAGGACGATAGGGAACCTGCGGGGGAGCGCGCTCGCCTCCAGCCGCAAGCACCGGAAGGCCTACCCGGCGTCCACCGCGCTCACCTTCGCATTCAGAGGCGCCATCGTCGATGAGACCGACCTCGGCCGCGTCGTGGAGACCGCCGTCCTGAACGAGATCGACGCCCGTCACTTCTGGCGCGAGCACGGAGCTGAGGTGGACTTCGTCGTCGGCGCGAGGGGGACGACGGCGGTGGAGGTGAAGCTGTCGGGGGAGGGCGCCTTCCTGTTCGACGAGTTCGCGAGGGCGCGAAGGCTCGACCGATCGTTCGTGGTCACGAGGAGCGCCCATGGGCCTGGCAGGGCAGGCGGCACCCGCTTCGAGCGCGTGCCCGCATGGGCCCTCTGTGCAGGGGCGCATGTCCCAGGTATCCGGAACGCCGGACCCTAGGGCACGGGCGCCCTTGGGACTCCCGTCCACCTCACACCCCTTGCGTCGAATGAGGCACTTCCGGCGCTAGAGGACGGGTCCGCGGCCAGGTGAGGATGAGCCATACCCCAGGCATGCTCACAATCCCGCTCGCCCATCGCCGCGGCTAAAGCCTGATGCGCCACGCCTGCATCGCGACCGCCACGATGATGCACGCGGCGATGAGCACGACCACGACCTGCTCCCACGCCGAGCTCAGGGGCCGGTGGGGCTCTGCGGGCGGCTCGACGTCGAGGTCGAACGCCCTCTGGGCGCTCAGGGTGCCGTCGACCTCCCTCACGGTGAGGGTGATGGTGTGGCGCCCCTTGGAGAGGATGGCCGAGAACGACGGCTCCTCAGAGAGGAGGCCGTCCAGGCTGCTGTGCCACTGGAACTCCAGCCGGTCGTCGTTGGGGTCGAAGCTCCCGCTCGCGTCGAAGTATGTCGCGGTGCCGTACCGGAACGTGGTCGTGCGCGGCTCGATGATCTGGATGACCGGGGGCAGCGGGCGGATGCCCAGCTCCGCGACGATGCGCAGGGGCTCCGAGGTCACGGTGTTGCCGCCAGTGCCGTCGGTGACGCGGATGACGATGAAGTTCAAGTCGCCGTCGTCCACGTCGATGGTGAACGAGACCATGTAGAACGGGACGACCGGTGTCGTCAATCCATCGTACTTCCCCAGCCTCTTCCATGTCGTGTAGCCCTGCGTGCTCGGCCGCGAGACCGCGTACTCGATGGTGCGCAGGTCCACGCCAGAGCCGTGCCCGCCCGCGGGCGCGAGGTCGTCGATGCGCACGCTGAGCTCGACCCTCTGCAGCCGCACGACCTCGCCCGCCCTCGGCGAGAAGTCCGACATGGCAGGGGCGGTGTTGTCGACCATGATGCGCTGCTGGAACGGGGCGGAGGCGTGGCCCGTCGCGTCGAGCGCCTGCCACCGCACGTAGTTGTCGACGCCCTCGGGGAGCGTCACCATCGCGGTGCACTCGTACCCCCCGCCCTCGCGGACGATGGTGGGGTAGTGCCACGTGTCCTCGCCCACGACCTGGTACCGCACGGAGCCCTCGACGACGCCCGACTGCGGGTCGGACACAAAAACGCCCACCGCTATGGCGTTGCGGCCCACCACGAACGCGTCCTCCGCGGGCAGCGCGCGGGAGAACGCGGGGCCCGCGAGGTCCACCTGCACGCGGTAGAGGGGCGAGGTGATGTACTCGCGCCGCTCCGTGTCCCTCGCGCGCCACTGGATGTAGTTCGCGCGGCCCTCCGCGAGGCGCACCTCGACGAACACGGTCACCCTCGACGGGTCCTCGACGTCCCCTACGTTGATGGTGGCCCACTCCGAGAAGACGCCGGGCGCCGTCGAGGTGCGGTACTGGACGTGCGTGAGGTCGATGGGGTTGCCCTTGGTGTTCTCGATTGTGACGCCCACGGTCACGTCGGGCGCGCTGAACCACACGGAGTTGGAGGGGATGGGGGCCGAGAAGGTCAGGTTGCCGAGGTCGACCCTGATGGGGTACGGCGGTGAGATGGCGGGCCCGTTCCCCGCGCGGTCGTAGGCGCGCCACCGGATGTGGCTTGTGCCCTCGGTGAGCAGCTCCTCCGCGTAGGCGACGACGGAGTCCGGGCCCACCTGGAGGAAGGCGTCATGCCACGGGCCGAAGATGCTATCGCCGGCGGCGAGCGAGAGCTGGTACTGCGGCATCCGGTAGGGCGTGCCGGCGTCCACCCCGGGGCCCATCGGGTCGGTGATGACGACGCTCGCGTTGACCCGGAGGCTCGCGATGACCTGCGCCTCGTCGGGCGAGGGCGAGGCGAACCTCACGGGCGTCGAGTCCACGCGCAGCCCGAACGCGAGCGTGCGGAACACTCGCGCGTGGTCCGGGGACTCGATGGAGACCGTGTACACCAGGTCCGTCCTCGAAGACGATGGGGCCTGGATGTCCAGGGCCACTGGCTCGCCGGGGGAGGGTGAGGTCGTCCACGCGCCGCCCATGTCGTCCCTCCCGACGACCGAGACCGCGGACGCGGGCGGGTTGTATGTCCGGGAGGGCGTGACGCCCGCCTGCGACAGGTCGTATGCGACCCTCACGCCGCCGACGCGGACGGTCTCGGTGCCTCGGACCCAGTCCCCTGGGCCCAGCGCCCCCTGGTGCTCGCCCGTGAGCGTGAGCTCGCCCTCGAAGGCGAGGGCGGACACGGTGTGCCCGAGGTCCTCGAACGCGCCCTCCACGCGGAGGCCTTGGTGGTCCACGGCCGCGACGGCCACGGAGAGCGGGCGGCCCACGGGGAAGCCCCAGCCGAGGGTGAGCTCGAGCCACAGCACGAAGGTGTCGCGGCGCGCGGGGTCGTCGAGCATGCGGGCGGAGGACACGCGCGCGAGGTCCTTGGGGTCGAGCACCTCTGTGATGCGGACAGAATCGGCGTAGTACATGTAGGTCACGTCCTCGCCGGCCGGGTCGAGGCGGACCTCGATTGTGTTGAGCTGGGTTTCGCCCGTGCGGTGCGTCACCGCCACGGCCAGGTGGTAGGGCCGGCGCTCGCACAGCAGCAGCGTGCCCTCGTCGCGGTCCTCGACCCACGCAGAGCCGCTGCCCATCGGCGGCATGGTGATGTCCCTGCCCCTGAAGAGCAGCGCAGCGCCCACGTCCAGCCTGCCGGGCGCGTCGAACCCGGGGGCGCCGACGAGCATGTCCATGAAGGCGTCGCCGTCGATGTCGCCCGCGCCCGCGAGGCCCGCGGAGAGGTGCTCGAGCGTCGAGGAGCCGAGCTCCTCGACCTTGGGCTCGCTCGAGAACCCGGTGTACCGGTCGCCGAAGAAGACGTAGACCTTCCCGCGCTCTGGCATGTCCTCGGTGGAGTAGAGCTGTGCCCCGATGGCCACGTCGTCGCACCCGTCCCTGTTCACGTCGCCGAGGTAGGCGATGGTGAAGCCCAGGTGGGACTCGTCCTCCTCGCCCTCGATGACGCGCGAGGCGTTGGCGCCGATGCCGTGCTCCGAGCCGAGGTACAGCTCGACGCGGCCCGCGCCGGAGATGCCCGCGTCTGGCGAGGACACGAGGAGGTCGGAGAACCCGTCGTTGTTGACGTCGCCCGCGAGGCGGATGCTGAGGCCGAAGTAGGACCGCAGCATCTTGCCGATCAGGGGCGGCGCCATCCACACGTCCTCGAGGCGGGGCGCGCCGTAGAAGATGTAGACCTTGCCGCGGCTGTCGCCGGCCACCGCGAAGGGCGCGCCCACCGCGAAGTCCAGCCAGCCGTCGGAGTTCAGGTCGCCCGCGCCCGTGACGGCGTATCCGAACCTGTCGCCGCGGCCCTCGCCGTCCCACATCCAGGCCGGCTTGTCCTGGAGGCCCGCGGGACCTCCGAGGAAGATGAGCACACGACCGGTGTCGGAGTTGACGCCGTCCGAGCCCACGACGATGTCGTCGTAGCCGTCACGGTTGAAGTCGCCGAGCGCGTCCACGTCCATGCCGAACCGGCCGTCGGCCTCGCCTCCGAGCAGCATCTGGTCAGGGTCGGCGCGCAGCCCGGCGGGCGTGCCGTAGAACACGAACACGGCGCCCGCGGCGCGCTTTGAGGGCAGGTACAGGCCGGGGGCGGTGATCATCACGTCGTCGAACCCGTCGTTGTCCAGGTCGCCCGCGGGCCGGACCTGGGAGTCCTCGGTGAGCGATATGTCAGTGCCCTCGAGCATGCGGACGGGGGCCTCGGTGACGGCCAGGCCGCCCATGTAGACGTAGCACAGGCACTTGGACGGCGAGAGCATCCCGAAGTCGTCGTAGCCGTCGTTGTCCACGTCCCCGAGCCCGGCGACCTGCTCGCCCAGGCGCTCGCCCACGGTCTTGCCGAGGAGGGTCTCGTGCAGGTCCTGCACATCGACCGGCCCGGTGCCGGCGGCGGGCCTCGCCTCGGGGAGCGGCGCGTCGCTCTCCAGGGGGCCGTAGACCGGGTCCTGCGATGCCGCGGCTCCAGTGCCATCGCCCTGCGCGAGGACAGGAGCCACCGTCGGCATCAGCAGGGCTAGGACGATCGCGACTGCGGCGATCCCTCCTGAGAACCTTCGGCTCACCATGGAGCCACCTGGCTCTTCCTACTTCTAGGTGACCCGCTGGCATATACTTTTCGGTGTGATTTGGAAGTGTCCAGACGAACGGCACCGCGCGGCCAGGCATCGCGACCGGGTGGCCAGCCTGGTGCAGTCCCTGTCCTCTCCGCCGCAGGCCAGGAGGGGGCATCGGACCCCACCGGGCACCCCCCATCCAACCATACCCTCTCCTCGTCCGCCGTCCCATCCCATCCACCCTCCCGTCACCCGCAGGCGAAGCCTTATCATGGGGGTCGCGAATGGCTTCGCCGTGGACGAGTCCAAGAGGATAACAATCAGGACCGACCGCGACGTCTACGAGCCCGCGGAGGACACGGAGCTGCTCATCCGCAGCGTCCGCCTCCACCAGGGCGACCGCGTGCTCGAGATCGGCACCGGCACCGGCGTGGTCGCCATCCACTGCGCCAGGCTGGGATGCCGCGTCACCGCGACCGACATCCAGGGAAGCGCTGTCGCGCTCGCGCGCGAGAACGCGGCCGCCAACTCGGTGGAGCTCGAGCTGCTCCAGGGCGACATGTTCGCGCCCGTCAAGGGCGTCTTCGACGTGGTCATCCTCAACCCGCCCTACCTGCCCACCGCCCCCGGGGACCTGACGCACACGCCCCTCGACGGCGCGCTCGACGGGGGACCCGACGGGACCGCGGTCGCGCTCCGGTTCATCGCGGACCTCCCGCGCCATCTCGCCAAGGGCGGGCACGCCTACATGGTCATCTCGAGCCTCCAGGAAGGTGCGCGCATAAGGCGCTCCATCCACGACCGCGGATTGGCCGCGCGTGTCGTGGGCACCGAGCGGTTCGACCTCGAGTCCATCTCGGTGCTCGAGGTCAGGAGACCCCCGAAGCGGACGGCGTCGGGGAGGGTACCCCACCCCAAAAAGGCAAGATGAGGTGGACATGCCACCTTTACAGATGAGGGAACCGCACCGGGGTCTCCCTGCACCTCTGTGGTATCAGGAGCCGGACGCCCATCGCGAGGTCCTTGCGATGGACCCCGGGCGGGCGGTCCGCCTTCGCCACCTCGCGGGCGCGCTGGCAGGGGGACGGTGGCCCTCCCCCGCAGGCCCCCGGCTGCTCGCACGCGCGGAGGATGCCCCCGGCGTCCGTGCCCTGGCCAGGATGCTGGTCCAGCGCCGGGCCACGACGGTGGCGCTGGGCGAGGTGGCGACCCCTCCCGACGCGGCCGAGGCGCTCATGCGCACCTACGCGGTCGCGAGGGTCGAGTGGCCCCAGAGGGGCGCCGTCGTGCTCGCGCTAGGCGCGCTCGCCGGGCTCGTGCGCGAGGAGGGGGGGCGTGCGGAGCACGTCGCGCCCGCGTCCGCGCTCGCCTTGCTCCGGGGGGCGCTCAAGGGCGGGTCCACCGTCGTGGTGGTCTCGGTCGGCCCCCCCTACGTGGCCGCGGTGACGGCGCACGCGCCCGTGCTGCCGATGGGACTTTGCATGCACCGTGCGCTCTGGATGCCGGTGCGGCCTGGCCCCCGCAGGCCAGGCATCGACCCGCGGCTGTGCAACGTGTGCGGCGAGTGCGTCAAGGCCTGCCCGACCAACCGGCTCGTGGTCAAGGGCGGGCACGTCGCCGTCAAGCCCATGTGCTCGGGCTGCGGGAGGTGCGCGGGCCTCTGTCCCCAGGCGGCCATCGAGATGGTCGTGCCCGCCCCGAAAGCGGACGGCCGCACCAGGGGGTAGGGGCCAGGGAGGGCCCGCGACCGGCGCGATGGGCAAGCTATATCTCAAGGCCGGCGCATTGCCAGCGCGGCCGGGTGGTCTCATGCGGTCCCCACTCTGGATTGTCGCGTGCGCGCTCGCGTTCCTGATGGCCGGTCCCGCCCTGCTGCCTGTGGCCGAGGGGCCAGCGACCGGCCGCCCCACACTCGGGGACCGTGACGACGGCGCTCCGTCCGGCTCGCGCGCCACGGTGCCGTTCAACATCGACTTCGACGTCAAGAACCCCTTCTTCCGAGCGCGTGAATCGGGCCTGGTATGGGTCGATCTCGCGGCCCCGCCTGGCGCGCTCGCATTCCCCAGCCAGATCAGGCTCGTCGAACGCCTCGCCCTCACGGAGATCACATATGGCGTCCTGCCCGAGGACGTCGAGCTTTACCCCGATGGTTCGGTCCATCGGGTCAAGCTCCACTTCCTCGACTCCTGGGGTGCCGATGAGACGCGCTCCTACCGCGCCATCATGGGCGCGAGCCCATCGACCCCCCCGTCCCCGATGCCGGACCAGCAGCAGGGTGAGTTCTACATCCTCCAGGACCCGACGCTGAACGCGGAGTGGCAGGTGCACATCGACGACTCCGTGTTCAGCCAGTACTCGGGAGTCTACTACATCTACATCGAGAACTCCCCCGTGCGCGAGGTGCGCGCGTCGGGCAGCATGCTCGTGCGCGTGGGCGGGAACCAGCTCGACCCCGACCAGGCGAGCTTCCAGATGTTCTGGGGGGCGCACACCGACATCCAGGTGACTCGCTCACCGCTGGTCACGCGCCTGCGCCTTGGCTACCATGCGCCCGAGATAGTGCACTGGGGCCCGAACACGGCGACCGTGCAGCAGATCGTGCGCGACGTCGACTACATCAGCGCCGACCTCCAGCTCACATTCGTGCGCGGCATCCCGATGGTGGACGTCGAGAGCACGCGCACGATAAACGAGCGGTTCTGGAACCACAACGGGTTCGTGATGGAGTTCAGCCAGCTCCTGGGCAACTCGGCCCAGTGGGACGGGGAGATGCAGGTCGTTTACGGGACCGACCTGTACGAGGTCCACCGCCCGACCACGACCGCGCCGACCTGGACGGCCGCGTGCATGACCTGGCAGGGCATCGACGTCGGCGAGGACGCGGCACCGGCAATGGGCGACCTCGACGGCGACGGCGACCTCGACATGGTCGTCGGGGGCTCGCCCTCGGGGCTCGCATGCTTCGAGAACGCGGGGACGGGGGCCGCCCCCGTCATGGCCAGGAACGCGACGTGGGAAGCGGGCCTCCAGCTCTACGACCGGGCGATGCCGACGCTCGGGGACGTGGATGGCGACGGCGACCTCGACATGGTCGTCGGCTGGGCGGAGGGCCGCCTCAGGGTCATGCGAAACGACGGCCCCCCGCCCGGTCCCCCGGAGTGGGCGGAATGGATGGGGTTCTTCGACCGCCTGGACATGGGGGACTCCACCGCCCCATGGCTGGGCGACGCCAACGGCGACGGCCTGCTCGACCTGCTTGTGGGGCTCGCGGACGGG
>CAYGVT010000069.1:0-18786 GCA_964353355.1 uncultured Thermoplasmata archaeon
GCGAAGCTCGCGCTCGCGATGGGCGTGCTCGTGGCCTCGCTGGTGCTGTCCAATCCCGTCTACCTCGCGGCCATCATCGCGGGGACCGTGGTGCTGGCCGCGGCCGCACGTGCGCTGCGCGAGTGGTGGGCATTCGTGCGCCTGTTCTCCGTCGTGGCCGTGACCGTCGTGGCCATCAACGCTCTCGCGAGCCTGCGCGGCACGACCGTGCTCCTGGAGGGCCCGGTGCTGCCGCTCTTCGGCCGCCTGGCCATCACGTGGGAGGGCATCGCCTTCGGCGTCGCGATGGCGATGAGGCTGCTCGCGACCGTGTCCGCGTTCACGGTGCTCTCGCTCACGCTCCATCCAGACGAGCTGACCCGGCTGCTGTCGCGCGTCGCGTACAGGTCGGGGCTCGCGCTCTCGCTCTCGACGCGGCTCTACCCCGTCGTCGTGAGGGACGCCTCCGCCATCGTGGACGCGCAGCGGTCGCGCGGGCTCGACCTCGATTCCGGGGGCCGCCTCGCCCGCGCCCGCAAGCGGCTGCCCGTCGTCATGCCCCTCTTCCACGCCTCCCTGGAGAGGGCCGTGGGCATCGCGGAGGCGATGGAGGCGCGCGGGTTCGGCTCTGGGACACGGACCAGGTGGCGTGCGAGGAGATGGAGGGGCTCTGACTGGATCGTCGTCACGTTCCCGGCGCTCCTGTGCTGCCTCGTTGCCTTGCTGCACTTCCTCGACGGCGCCCCGCCCTTCTACCCCAGGGTTGACATCCGGCCAGACCAGTTCACGCTCATCTTCGCCTCAGCCCTTTTCTTCTTCGTCGCGGGCCCCGCGGTCCTGCGCCGGGAGCAGGTCGGGGGTGATGTCGATGACCGATGAGACCGCGGTCTCGGTGCGCGGCCTCACCTACGCCTACCCGGGCTCGACCGCGCCCGCGCTCGCGGGCGTGGACCTCGATGTGAGGAGGGGCGAGCTCGTGCTGCTCGTCGGCGAATCGGGCTCGGGCAAGTCCACGCTGCTGCGCGCGCTGGACGGGCTCGTGCCGTACTACTACGGCGGGACCATCCGTGGGTCGGTGACCGTGGACGGCCTCGATGTGGGCGGCCGATCGGTCGGGGAGATGGCGCGCCACGTGGGGCTCGTGTTCCAGGACCCCGACAGGCAGCTGGTGATGTCGCGCGTCGACAACGAGGTGGCGTTCGGCCTCGAGAGCCTGGGGGTGGCCCCGGATGACATCGGGGCGCGCGTGGGCAGCGCCCTCCGATCCGTTGGGCTCGATGGCCGCGGGGGGGACTTCACCTCCGAGCTCTCCGCGGGGCAGGCGCAGCGGCTCGCCCTGGCCTCGGTCCTCGCCACCGGGCCGGCCGTGCTCGCGCTCGACGAGCCCCTCTCCCAGCTCGACCCGGAGGCGGCCGTCTCGTTCCTCGGCTTGCTCGAGCGGGAGCGTGAGGCGCGGGACGTCGCCGTCGTGATGGCCGAGCACAGGGTCGGCCTGTGCCTCCCCCACGCCGACCGCGTGGTGGTGCTGAGGGAGGGGAGGCTCGCGTTCGACGGCACGGCGCGGGCCTTCGCGGACGGCGCGTGGGATGGCGACGGCGCGTCGGTCCTGCCTCCCCTCTCTCAGGCCTTCAGGGGCGCGCCCCCCGTGCCGCTCGACGCGGCGTCCGCACGCGAGCGCGCCTCCGCCCTCGCAAGGGAGGGGAGGCTGTCCGTGAGGCCACGCGCGAAGGCCGCGGCCGGGGATGTCCTGGTCAGGTGCTCCGGCGTCCGCTTCGCCTACGACGGGGCCACCGAGGTGCTGCGTGGCGTGGACCTCGAGCTGCGTGCGGGGGAGGTGCTCGCGCTCGTCGGTCCCAACGGCGCCGGGAAGTCGACGCTCGCGCGCCACCTCAACGGCCTGCTGAGGCCTTCGGCTGGCCGCTTGGAGGTGATGGGCGCGGATGCGGCCGGCAGGACGGTGGCGCAGCTCGCCCGCGACGTCGCGCTCCTGCTGCAGAACCCGGGCGACTACCTGTTCGAGCGCACCGTCGAGCACGAGCTCCGCCTGTCTGCGAGGCTGAGGGGGCTCTCCGGCGCCGCGGCCAGGGCGGAGGTCGCGCGCGTGTCGGGCGAGCTCGGACTGGAGCCCCACATGGGGACGTTCAGCTGGGACCTGAGCGCGGGGCAGCGCCAGCGCGTGGCACTGGGCGCGCTCCTCGTGGGCGCGCCGCGCGTGCTCGTGCTCGACGAGCCCACGCGAGGGATGGACGTCGCGCACCGCGCCGCGTTGGCGGCCATCCTGAGGAGGGAGGCGGCCTCGGCGTTCAAGTCTGTGCTGCTGGTCACGCACGACGTCGAGCTGGCCGGCATGGCGGCCGACCGGTGGGCAGTGATGGAGGACGGGCGTGTGGTGGCCGAGGGTGGGCCCTCTGAGGTGTTCCGCGACCGGCCGGTGCACGCGCCCGTACTGTGGCGCGCGACCGAGGGGCTGTTGTCTCCACGTGGTGCGCTCTGCCCCTCCGAGGTCGTCGTCCGAGGGGGTGGGGAGCCGTGACCGCACGTGCCCGCGTCGGGTGGGGCGACGCGCTCCTGGTCGGCACCGCTGTCGTCGTGCTGCTCGCGACCGCGGTCGTGCTCCTCGACTGGGACGCGCCATGGCTCACCGGGATGCTCTCGCCGCGGTGGCTACCCTACACCGCCGTCGTCGCCATGGTGCTCGTGGTCGCGTCCGTTTTCGTGTCGTTCGAGGAGGGGCGCGCGTCCGCGCACGAGGTGGCCGTCGTGGCCATGCTGTCCGCGGCGTCCATCGCGCTTCGCGTCGCGTTCGCGGCGCTGCCCCAGGTCCAGCCGAGCACCTTCATCATCCTGGCCGCGGGCGTTGTCTACGGCCCCCGCGCCGGTTTCATGGTGGGGGCGCTCACCGCGCTCGTCTCCAACCTCTTCCTCGGCCAGGGCCTGTGGACGCCCTTCCAGATGTTCGGCTGGGGGGTGGCGGGCGCGTGCGGGGGCCTGGTGGGGAGGGCGTGGCCCGACGTCGGCCGGTGGGGGCTGGTCTCTCTCGGCCTCGTCTGGGGCTTCCTCTACGGCTGGATAACGGACCTCTCGCAGTTCTTCTTCGTCGAGGTCTCGTGGAGGGGGTTCGTGCTCGTCTACAGCATGTCGGTGCCCTTCGATGCTGTACACGCCGCCTCCAACGTCGTCGTGGCGTGGCTGTTCGCGGACGAGGTGCTGTGGGCGCTGCGGAGGTACCGGCGCCGGTTCACCTTCATCAGGCTGGAGGACGAGGGCACCACAGGTCCCCCTCCTCCATCCCCCGACATCGCCCTCTAGGCTCGATGGGGCCTCAGTGCCGCAGCCGCCTGCTCGAGAACAGGTAGACGCTGATGGCGAAGAGCACCAGGGACTCGACAAGCACTATGGCCACGTGGACCATCGCGTCGCCCCACGACCCGTAGACCATCACCTGCTTCATCGCCTCGGCCGCCTGGCTCCACGGCAGCGCCTTCGCGAACGCAAAGTTCACCGGGAAGAACACGCCAGTCAGGAAGGCCATCGGCATGACGATGACCACCGACAGCTGCGAGGCCTGCTCGGGATCGTCGATGAAGGACGAGATGATGAGGCCCAGCGAGAGCGTGGCGATGACCACGACGAGGCCGATGAGGATGGCGCCGGAGAGCGCGAAGGGTAGCGACCCGCCCGTCCTGATGCCCAGGAGGAGCGCGACCGCCATGAAGAGGACGACCTGGATGACGCCCAGGGCCATCCACCTGATGGTCGTGCCCGCCATCATGTCGAACGACGTCATCTTCGTCAACCGCAGGCGGTTGAGCGTCTTGTTCTTCATCTCGGTGCCGAGCGTAACCGTTACGCCCATGGCCTGCATCATGAGGCCGAAGACGATGACGCCAGGGAGCATTAGGTCGAAGTTGTTGAGCTCCCGCGTCTTCTTGATGGAGACCGACCGGGGCATGACGCTGCCCGCCTGCTCGGAGACCGGGCCCTCGGGGAACATGCCGCCCACGATGCCCCGGACCGTGTGGTAGAGGACCTCGGTATAGCCCATGACCTGGCCGGTGACGAGCGTGGCCGTGTAGCTGTAGTCGAAGCTCGTGAGCTCGCCCGAGAGGTTGACCGCCGTGTCGCCGTAGTCGGGCATCGTGTAGTTGAGGGTCACCCCGTGCGCCCGCAGCTCGTCGACGACCGCCCTGTCCACGAGGCCCTGGAGCGCGCGGGAGAAGTTGGCAGGGACCACGACGAGCGCGGCCGCGTCCTTGTCCGTCACCGCGTTCCACCCCTTCTCGATCGTGGTGAAATGGGTGATGCGGAACATCCGCGTGTCCGTGCCCTCGAGCTCGGCCTTCGCGAGGACTCGTTTGACGAGGAACTCGCCTCCCGTTGATGAGTTCTGGATGATGAGAGTATCGAACAGCTGCGAGGCCGTTAGGTTGTGGGGCTGGCCCTCGTTGAAGTACGGCAGCCATGGCGGGTCGGAGGAGTCCCATGGCCCCTCCCCGGTGTCGAGGTCGACCACCGCCACGGGGTATGAGGATGCGTCAGTGCTCCCTCCACCCCCGAAGGCGATGCGGAAAACTACCATGATGACGATGGGGAACAGCACCGCGAACACGAAGCTCATCCTGTTCCTCAGGAACTCCTTGATGCCCTTGATAGCGATGGGCATGATGTGGGTGGTCATGGCTCATCCGCTCCTGAGGCGCTTGAAGTGGAACGCGAGCACCCCTATGGCGAACAGGACCATCGCCCCCACGAAGCACAGTGCCATCGCAGTGAGGGCCTCGTCCATGTTGTTGAAGATGAGCAGCTGGCGCATCGCGATCGCGCCCTGGGTCCAGGGGAAGTACCGGGTCGGCGCCAATTCGAGGTTGAAGAAGACGCCCGTGAAGAAGGTCATGGGCACGATGATGAGCGTGGCGAGGCCCGTGGCCTGGTCGGGATTGTTCACGAAGGCCGCTAGGATGAGGCCGAGCGCGATTGACGCGAGCACGATGAGGAAGCCGTTGATGATAGCGAGGGGCACGTTGACGGCCGGGTCCCCCGCGTAGTGCATCCCCACGCCGATGGCCACGCCGAACAGGAGCACCGTGACGATGACGCCCATGACCATCCACCGCAGCGTTTCGCCGAGCATCAGGTCGAGCGCGGACATCTTCGTGAGCCGCAGCCGGTTGATGGTCTTGTCCTTGACCTCGTTGGAGAGCGACCCCGTGACCCACTGCGTGGTCATCATGAGGCCGAACACCATGATGCCAGGGGCTATCCAGTCGAAGATGGCGAACTCGCCGGTATCGCCCATGGACACCCACGCCACGGTTATATCGGAGCCCTGCTTCGGGAGAGGGTCGAGGCCCAGTACGCCCGAGATCGTCTGGCCCATCCGTGCCGCCATGACCTGGGTGTAGGCGCCGGTGTAGCCCTGCAGCATCCCGTTCGAGAAGGCGTACTCCATGGTGCCGAGGGTGCCCGCGATGTCCACGGTTGCGTTCGCGTATCCCTCCAGGGGATCGGGCACGGCGATGCTGTGGGCGCGAAGCTCCTTGACGACGGCCGCGTCCACCGCGCCCTGGACGGCCGAGGTGAAGTTGGCGGGGATGATGAGCACGGCGCTGACGTCGCCCTTGCGCACCAGCTCCTGGCCCTCGTCGTAGGTGGTGACGTTCCTGATATGGAAGAGCATCGTCCTGCCGTCGTCGTACTTGGCCTGCCGGAGGACCTGTTGCGCGAACTGGTCGCCCGCGTCGGCGCTGCCGTTGAGCACGAACCTCCCGAAGAACTCGGGGGCGGTCATGTCGGCATGCATGGCCGCGTTCACGGCCGGCAACCACGAGGGCGCGGCGGTGTCCCAGGGGCCCTCCCCCGTGTCCTGGTCGAGCACCGCGATGTCATAGGTCGAGTTCTCAGGGAGGCCCCACCCGAACGAGACGCGGAAGATGAACATGAACATGACCGGGAAAAGCAGCATGAAGGCGAGCCCCTTCCTGTCCCTGAAGGTCCCCTTGAGGCCCTTCATCATCACGTCGATGAACTTCATCCCGAGCCAGCCTCCCTCAGGGCGCGCCCGGTGAGGCTTATGAACACGTCCTCGAGGGTGTTCCCGCGGTACCGCACGTCGATGATCTCGCTGTCGTGGGAGCGCACGAACTCGAACAGCTCCGGCAGCCTTGACATGGCGTTCTTGCACCGTATCACCACGCGACCGCCCGATACCTTGGCCGAGATGATGTCGGGCTTCCTGCCGAAGTCCGCGGCGGCGCGCTCGAGGTCCGCGCCCTCCTCGAAGGCTAGCTCGAGAATGTCGCCCTCGCCGACGCTCGCCTTGAGCCTGTGCGGTGTGTCGAGCACCAGCAGCTCGCCGTTGTCGATGATGGCCACGCGGTCGCTCAGGTAGTCCGCCTCGTCCATGTCGTGCGTGGTGAGGATGAGCGTGTGGCCCTTCTTGGGGAGGCCGGCGATGTAGTCCCAGAGCACCCTGCGCGTCTGGGGGTCGAGCCCCGGCGAGGGCTCGTCGAGTAGCAGTATCTCGGGCTCGTGGATGATGGACATGGCCAGGTTGAGCCGCCTCTTCATGCCGCCCGAGAGCCTCTTGGCGAGCTCGTCGCGCTTCTCGGTCAGCATCAGGTCCTCGAGGAGCTTCTCGGCGCGCGCCTGCCCCGTCTCCTTGGGGACCTCGTAGAGGTTCGAGAGCAGCATCAGGTTCTCGTAGCAGGTGAGGTCCTCCCAGAGCACCGTCTCCTGAGGGCAGATGCCCAGCTTCTCCTTGACCACGGGCGACCAGGGCTTGACCTCCTCGCCCCCGATGATGGTGCGCCCCTTGGTGGGCCTGAGCAGGCCCACCATCATGTTGAGCGATGTGCTCTTCCCAGCCCCGTTGGGCCCCAGGAAGCCGAAGACCTCCCCCTTCTTGACCCCGATGGAGAGGTCCTTGACCGCCTCCTTCCCGCCAGGATAGATCATCTTCAGGTGCTCTGTCTCTATGATGAAGTCGCCCACATGCGCTCCCCCGGTACGGCTGCAATAAGCGCCAACCGATAAAATCCTTTCCTCCCTCTCCAGGGCCAGGCATCGCGCGCGCGCGTGCGCGCGCGCTTAACCTTCACTCCTCCCCTGGCGCGACCTTTAAATATGACCAGCGCGTGATGGGCCTTCCGTCCAAGGGAGACGGGCAGATGACCACCCTCATCATCTCCGAGAAGGAGATCGCAGCGCGGCGCATCGCCAGCATCCTCTCCCGCGGCACGGCGAAGCGCACCTCCATCGCCCGTGTGCCGGTGCACGAGTATCTCGACGACGAGGGCCGCGAGGTGGCCGTGGTGGGCCTGCAGGGCCACGTGTTCAACCTCGACTACCCCTCGCACCTCAACAACTGGTTCAAGATAAACCCCCGCGACCTCATCGACGAGCCCCCTGTCAAGGTCGAGGAGGCGCCGCACATCGTCGCCGCGCTGCGGCAGCTCGCCCGCGAGGCGGACGACGTCGTCATCGCCACCGACTACGACCGTGAGGGCGAGCTCATCGGCGTCGAGGCGCTGGCGGTCGTGCTCGAGGAGAACCCCAAGGTCAAGGTCGTGCGCACGCGGTTCTCCGCGCTCTCGCCCCAGGAGGTCCACGCGGCCTTCGCGAGCCCGGTCGAGGTCGACCACGCGCTCGCGGCCGCGGGCGAGACCCGTCAGGTCATCGACCTCGTCTGGGGCGCGGTGCTCACCCGGTTCATCTCCATGGCCTCCTCCCGCGTCGGCTCGGACTTCCTCTCCGTCGGCCGCGTCCAGAGCCCCACGCTCGCGCTCGTGGTCGACCTGGAGGACGAGATCGAGGCCTTCAAGCCAGTCCCCTACTGGGAACTGTGGGCCGACTGCGCCAAGGACGGGGCCGAGTTCCGCGCGCACCACAAGACGAAGAGGTTCAACACGCGCGAGGAGGCGGACGCCGCCCTCGAGCGCGCCAAGGGCGCGAAGGAGGGCAGGGTCGCGGCGGTCAAGGTCACGACCCGCCGCGAGAAGCCCCCCGCCCCGTTCAACACGACGTCCTTCCTCGCCGCGGCCTCGTCGCTCAAGATGTCGGCCTCCCGCGCGATGGACATCGCCGAGGACCTCTACACCAACGGCTACATCTCCTACCCGCGCACGGACAACACCGTCTACACGCCGTCGCTGGACCTGCGCTCGACGCTCGAGCGCCTGCGCGAGACGCCCTTCAGGGATGACATAGAGGTGCTGCTCGGCCAGAAGGAGCTCCACGCGACCCGCGGCAAGACGAGCGCGACCGACCACCCGCCCATCCACCCGACCATGCCCGCATCGCCAGGGGCGCTCCGGCCCGACGTGTGGCGCGTCTACGAGCTGGTCGTGCGACGGTTCATGGCCACCGTCGCCTGGGACGCCGTGATGGACAACACCACCGCCCAGGTCGACATCGGCGGCGAGCCCTTCGTCGCCGAGGGCCGCCACTACCAGGACAAGGGCTGGAAGCGGTTCTACCCCTACTTCCGCGACCTCGAGAGCCCGCTGCCGGCGCTCGCCGAGGGCGACCGCGTCGAGGTGCGAGACGTGCGCAGGCTCGACCTCGAGACCAAGCCCCCCGCCCGCTACTCGCAGGGCAAGCTCATCCAGGAGATGGACCGCCTGGGGCTGGGCACGAAGTCCACGCGCCACACCATCATCCAGAAGCTCTACGACCGCGGCTACATCGACGGCACGTCCATCAAGCCCACCGGCACCGGACGCGCGGTGTCGAGCGCGCTGGGGAAGCACGCGAGGACCGTCACCGAGCCCAAGATGACGGCCACGCTAGAGCACGACATGAGCCTCATCGCCGATGGCAAGAGCTCGCTGGACAAGGTCGTCGGGGAGAGCCGCGAGATGCTCCAGGCCATCATGGAGGTCCTCGAGCGCGAGCGCAAGGCCATCGGGGACGAGATCAAGATAGCGCTGCGGGAGCAGAACACCATCGGCAAGTGCCCCCAGTGCGGCGGCAGCATCGTGAGCATGCGCTCGCGACGGAACAAGCGGTTCGCGGGCTGCATCAACTTCCCCAAGTGCCGCCAGAGCTACCCGCTCCCGCAGCATGGCCGCATCGAGGGCCTCGGCCGCCAGTGCGAGGCGTGCGGGGGGCCGATGATAGCGCTGTTCGCCCGTCGCAGCCGGATGGAGTTCTGCGTCAACCTCGAGTGCCCCACCAACGCCGAGCGCCTCGCGCGCAACGCCGAGGAGAGGCGCAGGCGCGAGGCGGCGGAGGCCGTGAGGGCGAAGGAAGCCGCCGCGCAGGCCGCGGACAAGCCCGCGAGGAAGGCGAGGCCCAGGGCCAAGCCCAAGACAGGCACCAAGGCCAGGGCCAAGCGCACGGCCGGGGGTCGCCGCAAATCCCCGCCCGCCGAGGGCGCCGAGCCCCCGGCCGACGGCTGACCTCAGTCGTCTTCCGCGAGCACGACCTCGTGGTCCAGCACGTCGCGCGCGAAGCCGGGCTCGCACCATCCATGGACGGCGCCGCCCACGACCTGTTCGGCCTTCTCGTAGCCCCCCGGGACATGGACCAGGATGGACATCGCCCTCCCGGGCCGGACGAGCACGACCGCGGTACCGTCGTCGACCGGCACCTCCCTCGCCGGACCTGCGTCCGTGTCGACCGTCACCCTGACCCGCCCGCCGTTGACGCCCTCCCCGAGGCGCACCTCCACCACGCCGAGGTCCCGCCGGTAGTCCGGGGCCGAGCCCTGCATCGCTGAGTAGGCGGTCTCCCTCGAGCAGGCCGCGAGCATGTCCACGCACCTGCCGAGCTCGGCGGATACCGCCCCCAGCTCGTGCGTCAGGTCGTCCAGGGCGCCCCCGTAGACGCGGCCCTTGATGCTGAAATCGATCTCGATGCCATCGGCGCTCGATGTGTTGAGCGCCGCCAGGAACGCCGCGAGGCTGCCGTCGGCCTGGCCCAGGCGCCGCACCGCGCCGTCGGGGCCGATGACCCTGAGCTCCGTCCAGAAGTGGTGCTCCTTTCCGAGCGCCTTGTCGTTGTCGTTGCGGAATCCCTCCGAGGGGCGCCCCGAGTCGGCGAGCCCGTCACTGTCCACGAAGTCGTCCACTTCACACCACAGCACGTCGATCCAGTACCTGGCCTCCGCGACGGCCTTGGCGCGGCGCGCCCGCGCGCCGCCGTCGTCGAGGTGCCGGAGGTCGGCACGTCCGAGGCCTGCCACCGCGTCCGCGTCGGGGAGCAGCGCCCGGGCCTCCATGAGCGCGTATCCCCTGCCGCGCTCGAGCCTGGACTGGGCGAGCTCGCCCTCGACGTCGACTGCGTTGAGCCCCGCGCGCAGGCGCATCGTCGAGGTCAGCATGCCCGTGATGCCCTCGTCGGCCGCTCGCACCTCCTCGTCCTTGGCGGTCCCCGAGACCCACGAGGCGAACCAAGACTTGATGTCGTCCCAGTGGAACGCGGCCCAGACCGCGAGGACCGCGAGGAACACGATGGCGCCCACGCCGGTGACCATCGCCGCCGCGGCCGCGAGGGCGATGCCGGGTATCTGGGAGACGATGGCGGTCGTGACGAGGATTGCGATGCTCTGCGCGAAGCTGGCGGTGCGCATCGCATCGGAGAACGTGCCCGGCAGCGCGAGCAGCCCCAGGGCGCCCCAGACGTCGCCCGCGTCCTTGTAGGCCGAGTAGAAGGAGGTCACGACCCCGATGGCCGCGCCCACGACGGTGAGGGTCGTCGTCATGGCTGGCGTGAGCTTGAGCCATCCCATCGTCTTCAGCAGACCCACGACGGAGAGCACCATGCCCGTGAGGTCGAAGGTGAGGTCGAGGGCTGCGAACGTGATGTTCCCGGCATCCCCCTCGTGCACCGCCTTGACGAACTCGATTGTGTCGGCGGTGACCTTGAGGACCGATGACGCCACCGCGATGAGGGCCGGCACCGTCTTGATGAACCTGAACGTCGTCGGGTGGGCGCCCTTGAACTCCACAACGAGGCCATCCAGCCGCTGCTTGGCAGTGAACAGGGGCACCTTGCCCGCGGTCGTCTCGAGCCAGGCGGAGACCTCGGCGCCGGTATCCCCGTCGATCTGGCATATCACCCTCTGGACGCCCTTGAGCGCGTCCTTGGGCAGCTTGTAGAGCACCTTGTGGATGCCCTTGTAGATGGAATGGACGTCCTTCATCGCCCCCAGGACGTCGCCGCTGATGGGGCCCGTCGCTGGCGTCCACGCCTCCCCGAGGCGGTCCAGGTGCACGCCCAGCCCCTCCTCCCAGAACAGGAGCCGGCCCATGTTGCCCTCGGGGTCGGCCGCGACCTCGTCGGGCGCTGGCGGGTAGCCCACCAGCGAGGCGATGTGCTCGATGTAGGGGATGCGGCTTCCGGCGTTCGAGTGGTAGGAGGCCATGAGCGAGTACCAGAACCCGAGCGCGTCCGCGTCCCCGTCCACCGGGGCGAGGCGGGCCTGTATCGCATCCATGGGGCCCGGGAGCGCCCGGGCCTCCGTCGCGCAGGTCGCGGCGGTCGACGCACCGCCGCTGCCCCACAGGGAGAGCTGGTGCCGCCCGACCTGCACGTTGGGGAGTGTGAGCTCACCTGGTCCGTAGTCTCCGAGGTAGACGCCGTCGAGGGCCACCGAGACCGACGACGGGCCCGCGCCCTCGACGCTCACCGTCACGTGGACAGGGACGCTCCCCGCGATGGACATCGCGTCCTCGAACGCATCCCAGTCCTCGACCTGGGGGTCCTTGAACGGGTCGGCCCCGACGGCGCGGTCCCACGCCAAGGCCATCTTGGACGCGCGGGCCTCGATGGTGCGCCCGACCGCGCCCACCCTGCGGCCGTCCACGTAGCAATCGATGCAGTGGTCGAGCTCGATGCCGTAGGTGACGCTTACCGCGCTCGCGTCGCCGTGGCCCGCGGCCTCGGCGGCGGAGTAGTTCGACATGCAGACGTCGGCGCCGAGCGCGACAAGGGAGGCGACCCTAGGTATCAGCCGCACGCTGACGAGGTCGCCAGTGGGGGGGAACACGAAGGTGATGTTGGCGTCCGACGGCAGCTGGACGGCGACCCTCCCCGTGTCCGGGCGGACGCCCAGCCCGCCACCGCGGACCTCACGGCTGCCGTCCGCGGGGAGCTTGATGTCCCCAACGCCCTCGGACCCAGATGGGGACCCGAAGAGCGACCACTCGACCGTGCGGACCGCGTCGACGAGGATGTTCTCGAACTCCTCCGACTGCGCGGTCCATGCGGGGTCGCAGACGAGGTTCGCCCAGGCCGCGTCGGCCACGAGCGCGCCCACGAGGCCGTCCTCGGCGAGCGCGTACTCAAGCTGGTTCTGCATGTGGGCCGCCAGCACCTGCGGGGCGGGGCAAGCCGCCTTGGCCACGACCTCGCGCGCGAGGTCGACGCCCCCGGAGGACGTCACCGTCAGCCGGCAGGCCGCGACGGCCTGCACCCCCACCGGCACGGTCTGGCGCACCTGCTGGCCCAGCGCGTTGCCCGCGACCACGGTCGAGTGCACCGGCACGACCCAGAGACGGGGCGATTCGATGTCCACCGTGCAGCCTTGCTCCTCCCAGGGATGGTTCGTCATCGCCCAGTTGGAGAAGTGGGTGTTGGCCCTCGTGCCGAGCCAGGACACGAGCGTGCCCGACGGGAGGGTCTCGTTCGTGGACAGGGCCAGCGAGAGCGCGGCCCCGACCGCCCGCTCGACACGATCGACCGCGTCGGCCATGACGTCGTCCGGGCCGTCTGCGCCTGGCTCCCTCTCGGAGGCCTCGTCCATTGCCTCCTGGTAGCTCTCCATGTAGACGTAGGCGATGCCCGCGCCCAGCATGATGACGACCGCCACGACTGCGAACGGCGCGGCCGAGCCGCGCGCGTCCGCGCGCCATCCACGCAGTGCCAACGATGCCCTCATACTCGTCCGCCTCTGGGCACCGGTTTGGCACCCAGGGGCTATATACCGCGCGTGATTACCATCGCTGGACGCGTGGGATTAATCATGCCTGCCCGGGCCTGCTGGCTATGGCTCGGGGAGGGCCTTCCGCCAATCCTACGGCCGCTGGAGGACCAGGATGTGCTGGTGGGCGATGTTGGGCACGTAGGCGTACGGGTAGCCGTACGGCCTCAGCCTGGTGCCGGCCTGGTACCAGATGGTCTCGCCCTTGAGCACGAGCCCTGTGGCCTCGCCCCGCCTCGCCAGGTCCGCGTGCGTCATGATGTACCGCCCGTCCTGGTAGGCGTCGCGCACGATGACGACCATGTACCGTCCCTTGCGCAGCAACCGGCGACAGTGGCCGAAGACCGTCTCCATCGCGTCCAGGTACTCGTCGTAGGTGGCCAGGTTGCTGAGGTCGGCCGGGTCGTCCGAGAACGTGCTGTAGTCCGTGCGGCGGTTGGTGTTCGGGTAGCGGCCGTCGCACATGGTGCGCTCGAACGTGAGGTTGTAGGGGGGGTCGGTCGCGACCATGTCGTAGGGCCCGCCGAGGTCGGGGAGGATGTCCAGCGCATCCCCCACCAGGAGCTCCTGCCCCTCGATGCCCTCCCGGTCGCACACGCGCTCGTACACCTCGGCCCACCGGGGGCCTATCTCGATGCCGGTGGCCTTCCGGCCCGCCAGGGCCGCGCCGATGAGCGTGCCGCCCACGCCCGCGAAGGGGTCGAGCACGCGCTCGCCGGGCTTGGTGAAGAACTCGATGAGCGTGCGCATCAGCTGGGGCGGCTTGTTGGCCCCGTGGGCCTTGCGCAGCTCGTGCGCGAGCTCGTGCGGGTAGGCCGTCTGGATGACGGACCTTGTGAAGTAGAGCCACTCCTCGCCGGTGAGGGCGTTGAGCCTGTTCTTGGGGTGGACCTTGCCGCCCCGGCGCTCGGGCGCCGCCCCTTTCCTTGGAACGGCCCGTCCGCGCCCCTTCGTCCCCTGGACGCGCCTGCGCCTTCCTGGCCCACCGACCATCAGGAGCCAATGGGGGTGGCGATTCATATAGCTTACCCAGCGAAAGGTCCATGTAGGGGATGCCCTATTCCTGAAAGCTGCCCGTGCAGGGGTAGCCAAGCTTGGCCAACGGCGCAAGATTCAGGGTCTTGTCTCTTAGTGGTTCGAGGGTTCGAATCCCTTCCCCTGCACCACCCCCATTCCGCACCCGGATGGCCGCATAGCCAAGGCCGCCTCGGCAAGGTGAAAAGTATTTAGGCGCGGTGCCGTTCGGCCATCCCGGCATGCGGCGCGCGGTCCAGTTCCTGGTGTTCTTCCTGGCCTTCTTCGGCCTGTCCTTCACGGCCCACGTGTACATCTTCTCCCACCTGAGCTACCTGCTGCGCATAGAGCCCACGCCGCTCTTCTGGGCGTTCGTCGTGTTCTCCTCCATCTGGTTCTTCCTGGGGATGGTGCTCGGCTCCTGGTTCGCCGGCCCCGCCATGCGCGCGTTCCACGTCCTGTCCATGGTGTGGCTCGGCATCATGCTCTACACCATGTTCACGCTCTTCTTCTACGACGGCGCGCGCCTCACCGCGGGCGCGCCGCGCGAGGTGGCCGCGCCCGTCATCGTGGGCATCGTGGCCCTACTCACGGCGGCCTCGCTCGTCATCCCCAGGTTCGTCAGAGTGCGGGAGCTCGACATCCCGGCCCCCCGGCTCGACCGCGAGGTGCGGCTCGTCCAGCTTAGCGACGTACACATCGGCGACATCCGGGGGAAGCGGTACCTGGCCAAGCTCGTGGACATGGCCAACGCACTCCAGCCAGACCTGGTCCTCATCACCGGCGACCTCGCGGACGGCCCCCACAGGTACGACTCGACCTCCTTCGCGCCCCTCGACGGCCTCAAGGCCCCGGTCCTCTTCACCATCGGCAACCACGAGTACTACGCCGGGCTCGAGGTCGTGCTGCCCCTCATCGCCAAGACCAAGGTCCGGACGCTGCGCAACGAGGTCGTGGACATAGGCGACATCCGCGTGGTGGGCATCGACGACGGCCATGACGGCCGCCTCGCGGCCAAGGTACTGGCGGAGGCGCCAGCGCCCGCGGGCGAGGACCCCTTCATCGTGCTCATGTACCACAGGCCGGTAGGCATCAGGGCCGCCCACGAGGCGGGCGTGGACCTGATGCTCTCGGGCCACACCCACGCCGGTCAGTTCCTCCCGTTCCCGCTGCTCGCGCGCGCCATCTGGAAGAGGTGGTACACCGGCCTCCACGAATACCAGGGTACCTATCTCTACGCATCCTCCGGCGCGGGCACATGGGGCCCCCCTTTCCGCCTCGGGACGAGGAGCGAGATCGCCCTCATACGCCTCAACGGAGGGAAAGAAGGGGCCATGGCCCCTGCGCCCGCTCCCGCCGTTCACTGACGCTCACGTAGCGACGGGGGGCGCGGGCGCGCGCCTGCGACGCGGCGACACCGCTATGGACACGGCCAGCACCATCGCCGACACGATGATGATGGCCGAGCCCACGGGCAGGTCCCACTGGAGCGATGCGAGCAGCCCCCCGACGGACGTCGCGAGCCCTATCGCGGGCGCGGCCCAGAGCACGCGCTTGATGTCGTCGAGGTACTGGAGCGCCGTGGACGCGGGGTTGATGATGAGCGCGAACACGAGCAGCCCCCCCACGAGACGCAGCGAAAGCGCTACCGCGAGCCCGGTCAGGAGCAGGATGGCATAGGTGAACGCGCGCGCGTCCACGCCGGAGGCCGTGGCGAGGCGGCGGTCGAACAGCACCGCCATGAGCTCCTTGTGGAAGGCGGACGTGAACATGAGCATGGCGCTCGCGAGCGCGAAGAGGTACAGCACGTCGTACCTGCCCACCGAGAAGACCGAGCCCCACACGATGCGCAGCGCCACCCCGGAGGCGGCCTCGCCGGGCACCATCGCGAGGAACATGAACCCCACGGCCATGAGGAGCGAGAACAGGAACCCCAGCATCACCTCGGCCCTCAGCCGGGCCCTCTCGGCCAGGGGGCCGAGCGCGAGCGCGGTCACGACCGCGAACGCGAGCGCGCCCCCGACCGGCTCGACGCCCGCCCACAGGGCGAACGCGGCGCCCGCGAAGGCCGCGTGCGACATGGTGAACCCTATGGCCGTGAGGCCCATCCGGACAACGAAGATCCCGGCGGTCGAGCACACGTAGGCCGCGAGCGCGGTGCCGGAGAGCACCGTCAGGAGGAACCCGGTCGTGAGGTCAAGCACGGCCGGCACCCCACTGGGGAAAGGTGGCGCGCAGCCGGTCCGAGGCGAGCACCTCGTCGCGGGGCCCGGCCATCACGACGCGCCCCGCCTCTAGCACAAGTATGCGGTCGGCGGAGGCCGGCACGCCGCCGAGGTCGTGCGAGACCTCGATGACGGTGGCCCCGGTCGACGCCCTCCAATCCTCGAGCGCGCCGCGGGCCTGCGCGCGCGCGTCCACGTCCAGGTGCGCGAGGGGCTCGTCCAGCAGCGCGAGCTCGGGCTGCTGTGCCATCGCGCGCGCCAGCAGGAGCCTCTGGAACTCCCCGCCGGAGAGCCTGCCCACCGGCCTGCCGGCCAGCCGGGAGAGGCCGACCGTCGCCATCGCGCGGTCGACCGCCTCCCAGTCCTCGCGCCGGTGCGGCCGCAGGAGCCCGATGCGCCCGGCGCGGCCCATCATCACCACGTCCCGCGCCAGGAACGGGTCCAGCGGGTCCCCCTGGAGGTCCTGCACGACGTAGCCCACCCGGGACCGGACGCGCCCGCCCTCGCGCGCGACGTCCATGCCCAGCACCGTCACGCGCCCCGCGGTCGCCGGGAGCAGGCCGTTGATGGCCTCTAGGAGAGTGGTCTTGCCGCTCCCGTTGGGGCCGACGACGACGACGTGCTCGCCGCGCGCGACCCGGAGAACGATGTCGCGGATGGCGGGGACGCGCTCGCCCTCGTAGACGACCGCCACGCCCTCCAGCACGACCGCGTCCGTCATGAGCCAGCCCCCTTGCCCCGCGCCCTCCGCTCCACACGCCGCCGGCGCGCCATCAGGGGGAGGTCGCCCCCATCGGCTCGATCGCCAGGAGACGCTCCTCCGGCTCCACCATCAGCTCCCTCGAGAGCGCGACGACCTCCGCCTCCGTCGCGCCCACGTTGATGCGGCCGAGCGCCTCTGGCAGCACTCGCGCGCGGAGCCCCCGGCCTCCCCGGGTCATGAACATGGCCTCGCACCGCCTCTCGCCGCGCACGCGCAGCGTCCCCTTGCCCGTCGTGCAGCCGGCCCCGACCTGGATGCCGTCGGCCATGCAGGACATCGGCGGGCTCCTGCCCGAGCAGACCTCGGCCACCAGGTCGAAGGGGCCCGCGCAAAGCTCCCGCCTGGCCGCCACGCCCATCCTGTAGCCGAGCACCAGGTAGGGGCCCAGGTGCCCGTGGAACCGCTCGAGGAGCCGGAGCGCCTCCTCGGGACCGTCGCCGGCCATCTCACCCACCCCTCGTGCGAGAGCGCACGAGCATCGCGCCCATGAGGATGGCCGCTACCGCGCACACGACCGCGACGGTCGCCAGCGCCGCGGCCTGGAACCTCAGGTCCTCGACACGCGACTCGAGCTCCGCGACCTCGCCCAGGCGTCGGTCGTGCTCCTGGCCGCCCGCGACAAGCGCCCTCGCGTTGGCCTCGAGCATGTCAAGGTAGCCCTCCGTCCCAGGGGCCGCGCCCGGGTAGTTCGTGAGCGCCACGTGGGCCGCGCCCGACCTCGCGGCGACCTCGGTCCCGAAGTCAGTCCCGCTCTGGAGGTTGTCCACGACCATGCTGGCGTCCCTGGCAGCAGCGGTCACCTCCAGTGCCTGCTGGGTGCTGAGCCCCTCTGGCGGTCCGTAGGTGGCGACGACCTCGCAGCCGAGCCACTCGACGAACCGCTCCTGCCACTCCATCGCAACGACGGCGCGGCCCTCGAGGCCGCCCTCGCGCGCGAGCGCCTCCACCTCGGCGGCCTTGGTGTCGATGATGGCCTTGTAGGCAGCAGCGCCGGCCGCGAGGGCCGAGGCGTGCTCCGGGAACGCCGCCGAGAGGCCCATGGCGATCGAATCCACGTAGGCCTTGCCGCCCTCCGGCACGTTCCACTCGTCCAACCCGGCGCACCTCACCCGCACGACGCCAGTGTTCCCCGACGCCGTGATGAGGTCGTCCAGCCAGGGCTCCCAGCCCAGCTGGACGATGACGTCCGCGCCCGCGACGAGGCCGGCGTCGCTCGGCCGCAGGTCGAAGTGGGCGGGGCAGGCGCCAGCTGGCATGATGCTGTCCACCATCGCAAGGTCGCCGATGATGTTCCGGGCGAGGTCGGCGAGCAGCGTGTCTGCGCAGACGATGCCGAGCTCCCCGTCGCCGGGCGCGACCTGCGCGGGGGCTAAAGGCGCCGAGGACGCGATAAACAGCAGCAGGGCGAGGGGCAGGATGTACAGGGGGGTTCGAGGGGGCATCTCGTCACTTCCTATGGGGGGCACGCATACGCAGCATACGGGTGCGTGTTACGGCCCCGGAAGCCGTAACACCGGAGGCTGATGGCTGCATGCCTATAAAGTGATTTCGAGCGCAGGTAAATGGTCAGTCGTCTGAAGCCCGCTAATTTCCACTCTTGGAACCTACACCGAAGATTCTTTATACTAAAGATATCTATTAGATATCTCATGAAACGCGTCCCAATGACGACCGCGACCGAGCTCACCCTCCGCCACATCCTTGGCTTCTACGTCCGCAAGGTCACCCCCTTCGGCACCAGCGCCAAGGTCGACTGCCCAAAGGAACATCTCGGCCGGACCGTATACCTCGTCGTGGTGGACGAATGACACAGCCACCGAAGCGCGAACGCCTCGGCAAGGACGAGGTCGAACGCCTCCGACGCGAGAACGAGCAGCTGAAAC
>CAYGVT010000070.1:0-147889 GCA_964353355.1 uncultured Thermoplasmata archaeon
AGGAAGATCAGCGGGGGAAGCAGATCAGCCAAGGGCGCGGAGATCACCCAGACGCTGATGAGCGTTACCCAAACATGCCGTGTGCAGAGAAGGAACCTCTTGGATTATGGGCCAGCCATCCTCAACACTTCACATGGCTGACCTCTTACGAGCGCAGCCAGCAGGATGACCGGTACCATGGGATGAGGCATGCTGGCTGGGCATGCTGGCTGGGCATGCCAGCAGGGGGCCAGCGTACTGGCCTTATAACACTGGATGGTGGCCAGTACATCGATGAATTAATGTCTGGCCAGGTTTCCAAATAACAAAAAAATAAAATGAAGAGGTGAAAATTGAAAAAAGGTGAAAAAGAAGGGGATGGCGGTCGGAAGCAGGGCAAAGCCCTACTTCTTGCCCGCCATGATCTTCATCCAGCCGCCGGACTCGTAGATCTGCAGCCTCTTGCGGGAGAGGGTCTTCTCGAACTCCTCCCAGCCGATGATCTCGAGCCGGCTGTTGCCGCCCTTCGTGAACTGGATGCCGTCCGTCCCCTTCACGCGCCCGGGCTTCAGGCTCTTCTTTCCTGCGATGTTCCTCGCCTTGTCCAGCGAGATGGGTTCCATGACCATTTTCGGTTCCCTCCAGCGTCAGCCACGATACTGGCTCCGTGGCCAGACGTCCATGCGCGGGTGAGTATTTATAGTTTTTGTAAATTCCAGCACCTGGATATGAGAAAATGGCTCTTTGGGGGGGCGGATTACGGCGAACGCCGAATATAACACTAGCAGAGCATGGATTGAAAAATAAGGTATCGGGCGGTCTTGACACGACCGCCCGATTATTATCCATCATCTCCCGACTACGGATCGATGATGATAATTGTCGGCTGCTGGCTTTTCACGAAGATTGCCATCCAGTCACCATCGGCTGGATAGTAGTCTCCTCCATAGGAATCTGCCAATACCGTGAGCCCATTGGTTGTCGAGCTGTACTCGGTGTAGTACCAGATGGCATTCTGGATTTGGCCCGGGGTAAACGTGCCGGGGTGGTCCATGATGTAGTCGCATATCCAATTTATCTTATACCAATTGGCAGTTGTAATACCCGTACCACCATTATAGTAGTCGTAAGAGTTCATAAGTTCCAGGGCGTATTTCCAACCAGCCGACATGGTTAGAATTGTACCTTGGGCACAGAAGCAGAGATAGTCTGTTCCTGATTCCATATTATCGTAGGTGCCATCGAACACTACATAGGCATTCCAGTACGATTCTGTGTCGGGATAGGTAAACTTTATATCAGCGGTTCCAGGGAAGTCGGGTATCTTCCTGGGCTCGTAGCAGAAGTAAACCGCCCAGCTCTTGCCGCCGAAATCATGGTCACCGGCCCATCCGGTCTGCGTTTCGTAGCCGCCGCAACCATCCGGTTTTTGGACCACAGCATGCGTGGCGAAGCAAATGGAATCCCCCTCATCGTAACCGACGTCCGACGCCGCTATTGGGAAGTCCTCTACTGTGTAGGGAAAATGCCCAACCTTGGGGTTCAGGCTTTTCGTGGTGGGGAAGTCCGAGCCATCAATCTCGTCACAATCTCCCGTTACTATAGCGATGTGCGTATCCGTGAGCTCCCATCCGTTCTCCATCTCGTAAACCACGTAGATGTAGTCGTCATTACCGAGCCAGACCGTTACCGAGCCGACCTCGATGTCCTGTCCGGCGAACAGGGGGACCTGCCATTTGTAGCCCTCAAACCAATATCCTGCAGGCTTGGTATAATCCACCGCAGTCGTCGACAGTCCCGCGAACGTCACTACCACGAGCAGCCCCATCGCGGCCAGGGCGCTCATCTTTATCAGAGGCTTGTTCTTCATTCGGTTTCCCCCCCTCTTCTGTGGGCCAGGGTACCTCGGGGATATACTCTCCAAGACCGAGATGGTAAAAATAAATATGCTATGTGGTTAAAAGCACTTTCTCTCCTCTCAATCCATGCACATAATCCCCGTAGATATTATCATGATATTACGTTTAGAAGCGGATTGAACCGCCCTTTCTGAGAACCCGAATCGAGGAGCGACACACTCTCCGAGCCGCGCGATTGCGGGGGTCCTCAATCGCTGCTCCCCTCCAACAAACGATAAATACGCCGCTTTTCCTTCCCATGGTACCCCGGGGGTCCCCGAACTGAAGTGCCTCGTCCTCGCCGCCGGCGACGGCACGCGGATGCTGCCGCTCACCGCCCGCACCGCCAAGCCGCTGCTCAGGGTCGCAGGCCGACCCTTCCTCGTGCACACGCTCGAGACGCTCAAATCCGCGGGCGTGGCCGACGTGGCCGTGCTCGTGGGCTGGCAGAAGGAGGCCGTCATCGGCCACTTCGGCAAGGAGGACCAGGACCTCAGGCCCGCGTTCCTCGAGCAGGAGGAGCGGCTCGGGACCGCGGACGCGGTGCGCCGCGCCGAGAAGTGGGCCAAGGGCCCGTTCCTGTGCGTCAACGGCGACGTGCTGCCGCCCGTCAAGACGCTCAAGGCCGTCGCCAGGGCGGCCAGGAAGGACCCCTCCGCGGCCATCATGACCTGCGCGCGCGTTGCCGACCCCACCGGCTTCGGCGTGGTCGAGCTCGATGCCGAGGGGCGCGTGGCGCGCATCGTCGAGAAGCCCGAGCGGCCCGCGACCGACCTGGTGAACGCGGGCATCTACGCCTTCCCCAAGGACATCTTCGACGAGATACGGCAGACGCCCATGTCCCGTCGCGGCGAGTACGAGATCACGACCACGTTCGAGCGGCTCATGTCCCAGGGCCGGCTGCGGGCCGTGGTGATGGACGAGCCGTGGCTCGAGGTGACCTACCCTTGGGACCTGCTGCGCGTGAACGCCCACCTCATGGAGGGCCTTGAGGGCGCGGTCGAGGGCAAGGTCGAGGAGGGGGCTCGCCTCGAGGGCCCCGTGGTCGTGAGCGACGGCGCGCACGTGCGCGCTGGGTCGTACATCATCGGCCCCGTCATCATCGACGAGGGCGCGCGCGTCGGGCCCAACTGCTTCATCCGCCCGTCGACCTACGTCGGCAAGGGCTGCCACGTGGGCGCGTCCGTCGAGCTCAAGAACACCATCCTCATGGACGGCTCGGACGTGCCCCACCTCAACTACGTCGGGGACTCGGTCATCATGGAGGGCTGCAACCTGGGGGCCGGGACGAAGTGCGCGAACCTCCGGCTCGACGAGGGCCCCGTCGTGTCCACGTCCAGGGGGAGGCGCGTGTCGACGGGACTGCGCAAGCTCGGCGCCATCATCGGGCCCGGGGTCAAGACCGGCATCAACGCGACCATCGACGCGGGCGCCGTGATATCAGAGGACGCCTTCATCGGCCCGGGCGCCCGCGTGAGCGGGTTCGTCGCGCCCGGCGCGCGCATCCACTGAGGGGGTGGGGAGGGCGGCGCCGCTGCGTGTGTGCCTGGTCTGCCCCTACTACGCGCCCCACGTGGGCGGGGTCGAGTCGCACGTGCGCGACCTGGCCCGGTACCTGGTGCGCCAGGGCGACGCCGTGACCGTGCTCACCTCGCGGTTCTCGCGGATGCTGCCCGCGCTCGAGCGGCGCGAGGGCGTCTCGGTCCGGCGCGTGCCGACACTGCTGAACCTCATGCGCACGCCGCTCATGCCCGCGCTCTACCGCGAGGTCATCAAGGGCGGCTGGGACGTGGTGCACAGCCAGTCGCCCCCGCCCGTGACGGCCTACTTCGCGTGCACGGCCGCCAATCGCATCGGCGTGCCCCACGTGCTCACCTACCACGCCGACGACGAGATACCCCTGCCCGCCGTCGGTCCCATCATCGTCGCGGTCTACCGCGAATCCCTGGGGAGGTACACATTCGCGCACTCCGACCAGGTCGTGGTGTCGACGCAGACCTACGCCTCCACGTCGCGCCTCGTTTGGAGCTACGACCCCGAGGTCATCGGCGCCGCCATCGACCCCTCGAGGTTCGGCCCGGGCATCGACGGCTCGCACGTGCGCGCCTCTCTGGGCATCCCGCCGGCCGAGGAGGGCCACATGGTGCTCTTCGTCGGGAGGCTCGTGCCCCACAAGGGCGTCGAGTTCCTCCTCGAGGCCGTGCACCGGCTGCGCCCCTCCGCGACCGTGGTCGTCGCGGGCGAGGGCCCGCAACGGCACGCGCTGCAGCGGTCGGCGGAGGCGCGCGGGGTGGGCACGCGCGTCGTGTTCGCCGGGGGCGTGCCGCAGGAGGAGCTGCCCGCCTATTACCGCGCGGCCGACGTGCTCGTGCTGCCCTCCATCTCGAGGCTGGAGGCGTTCGGCCTCGTGGGACTCGAGGCCATGGCCTCCGAGCGGCCCGTGGTGCTATCCGACATCCCCGGCGTGCGCGAGGTCATCGAGGACGGCAAGGAGGGCCTGCTCGCCCCGCCCGCGGACCCCGAGGGCCTGGCCGCGCGCATCAACGAGCTGCTCGACGACCCCGCGCGCAGGCGCGAGATGGGGCTGCGCGGTCGCGAGCGCGTGCTGAGGCTTTTTACCTGGGACGTGGTGGGGGCGCAGTTCCGGAGCATCTACGAGCGGCTCGTGGCCGATGGCGCGGGCGCCCCGCGCTAGTCGCCCTTGCCCTCCGGGGGCTCGTTCCCGCCGTCGTCGGCGTCGTCGCCGCCCTCCCCCGCGCCGGGCGGCCGCTTCGCGGGGGGCTCGAGGGGGATGGGCTCGACGCCGTACCCCGTCGCCCAGGCCTTGAGGACCTTGAGCGCGCCCGGCCTCCTGGGGCCGCCCTCCCTCGCCCGCATCGCGCGCGCCTCGCGGAACCGGATGACCAGCGTGAAGACGGCGGGCATGAGGAAGAGGGCGAAGATGGCGTTGTAGGTGAGCAGGACCATGATCATCACCAAGAACTCCTGGATGGAGTCGATGGGGATGAACAGGCACATCGCGAAGCCGAACAGCATCGTCGCCGTCGCCTCGACGAAGGACGTGCCCGCGTTCTCGACAGCGCTGAAGACCGCCGGGAGCTTGAACTTGCCCAGCCGGACGCGCTGGGCTATCTGGATGGCGAAGTCCACGCCCGTGCCGATGGCGATGGAGCCTATCATCACCGTGATGGTCGATAGCGGGATGTCGAGCATCACGAGCGTGCCCGGCTCGAGCGCAATGACGCACGACACGGGGATGATGGTCAGCAGACCCACCTTGATGCTGCGGAAGGTGAAGGCGAGGATGAGGATCGTGAGGATCATGCACACCGCGAGCGAGTTTATCTGGCTCACGATTATCAGGTCGTTGACCGCGAGCGTGATGGCCGCTATGCCCGTGAGCTTGGAGGAGAAGTCGTCGCCGTAGACCTCGTTGAAGTCCGCGACGACCCTGTTGACCCCGTCGACGGCCACGCGGATGCGGTCGATGGGCATGAAGGGCATGAACGAGTAGATGAGCGCGCGCCGCGCGGTGGTCGAGACGAGCATCTCACGGAGCTCCTCGGGCAGCGCGTCGTAGAACGTGTTGATGAGCGACTGGGCGGCGGAGCCGGCGCCCATGCCCTTGAGGAAGACGATGGCGTCCCACAGGCTCTTGCGGAAGATGGGCGGGATGGGGATGTCGGTGCTGCCCACGGTAACGGAATCGGGCGCGGCCACCGCCTTCATGATGGCCACGACCGAGAGGGCCTGGTTGTCGGGAATCCCGTTGAGCTCGGACTCCATGCGCTCCATGGCCGCGAGCGTGTCGTAGAGGTAGGGGTCACGCCTGATGAGCACCATGCCCATCTGGCCACCGCCCATGTTCTTGCTGTACTCGGCCATCTTCACGACCGAGGGCTCGTCGTTGGGCGCCATGTTGAGGTAGTCCGCGTCGAACCGCACGAGGGGCATCATGAGCACCGAGAGCGCGGACGCGACGAGCGCGAACGCGACTATCTTCTTCCGGTTGCGCGACGGGAACGTCGCGAACGCCTTCATGCCCGCCGTGGTGGCCGCCGTCGCGCGCTTCTCGTAGCGCAGCATCACGATGAGGGCGGGCACCAGTATGTAGACCAGCACGTAGGTGAGGGAGATGCCCACGGTCAGGCCCAGGCCCATCGTGAGGATGGGCGGGAGCGTGCCGATCATGAGCGAGAAGAAGCCGATCGCGGTGGTGGCGGCGCTGAGGAAGATGGCGGGGTTGATGGCCTTGGTCGCCCGCGCGACGCGCTTGGCGCGGTCCTCGCCCGGCTCCTCGGCGTACCGGTTGGAGATGTAAAGCCCGTAGGACACGCCGAGCGAGAGCATCACGGGCGCGACGATCACCACCTGGGGCGTGATGATGACGTAGTCGTGCAGCGCGCCCACGATGCCCAGCGACATGAGGAGGGCCAATCCCACGGGCAGAAGTGCGATGGGGATGACCTTCCACGTCCGGTGGAACGCGTAAAGCGCGATGCACAGCGCGCCCACCACGAGCGGCATCACCCTCACGAACTCGGTGATGGTGCGCTGCTGCATGGCCTCGATGACGGGCGTGGGGCCGGTGAGCCACAGCTTCATCGTGCCCTCCCACTGCGCGTTCACTTCGTCGATGAGGGATTGCGCCGCGTCCAAGACCTGGAGCTGGATCTTGGGGTCCTTGTTGAGGAGCACTATTATGGCGAAGTGGTCGTATATCCCGTCCTGGTCCACGTCCGCGACCATGGACTTGAGCTCGTCTGGCGGTATGTTGCCGACGATGCGGTCGATGAACGCCTGCTCGTTGGGGATGCTGTAGTTGCCCGGCAGCTCGTTGATGAGCCGGCCCGTGGTCTGGTTGACGGCCTTGACGATGACCGGGATGCTGAGCACCGCCGACACGCCGTCGGACGCGGCGCTGTCGTCGCGCCACGGGTCGATGCCATAGGCGGACCAGTCCGTGTCGGCCTTGTAGCCCTCCGTCGGGTCGGGCCGCGGTGGCGAGGGGTGGTCGTCATCGCCCTCGAGCGCGCTCAGGGCCTTGAGCACGCTCAGGTCCGTGACGTTCGTGCTGGGGTCGTATATCTCGCCGTAGACGAACAACGCGTCGACGCCCCAGTTCTCGCGCACCTCGTTGAGGGTGGCGGTGCTCTCGTCCGTGGAGGACAGGAAGACCTCGAAGTCGCCCCTCATCGACGATTCTATGCCCAGCGCGGGGCTGCCCCTGATGTAGACGGCCGGCATGGTCACGATGAGGGAGAGCACGACGATGGTGAGGAGCACCTTCTTGGGGTTGCCGGTGATCCAGCCGATGTTGGCCTCCTCGCGCTTCGGACCCCGGGGGCCGCCCATCAGGCGCGCGACGAAGCCGTCGCCCATCGTGTCCAGGTCGGACTTGGTGCGCTTGGCGTAGTCGGTCGCGCGCAGCAGAGAATCCTCGACGCGGGCCGCGTACTTGTCGACGGCCTCGCCCGTGCGGCTGCGCTCCGTGGGGGAGAAGTACCTGTTGAGCTCGGCGTCGATTCCCCGGTCGACGGAGCCGAGCCATCGCCTCGGCCCAGCGGCGTCGCCGCCACCCCCGGGCGCGCTCTGTTCAGGCAAGCTGGGCCTCCAGGGCGCGTGATGCCCCTGTCCCCTTATAAGGCTTGTGCGGTCAGCGGGCCGAGCCAGGCGTCAACGGCGACCCGGCACCATCGGACGTGCGAAAGTCTTTTTACCCGGAGGTCGCATGCGACGGCCAACACCCATGGCCGGGATGGGGTAGCCTGGATATCCTTAGGGACTGTGGATCCCCAGAGACGGGTTCGAATCCCGTTCCCGGCCCCACACCTCCGCACTGGAGGGGTGCGCGGATGTGGCGAGCGGGTGGCATGGGCGGCCCGGTCGACGCGCTTACGAGGTGGGTCACATGACGGTCATCTCCAAGGACTTCCGCGATGTGCGCGCGAGGGTGTACTTGAACGCACCGATGGACCGCATCTACAAGGCGTGGGCGACCGTCGCGGGCCTCGAGCGATGGTTCCCGGCGCGCGCGAGGATCCTCTCGCCCGAGGGCCGGGACCTCGGCCGCGAGGGGCTGGCCGAGGAGGGCGGCCGCTACTCGTGGACGTGGGCGGACGGGACGCGCGAGGATGGCACGTTCATCGAGGCGGACAACTCCACGAAGCTGAAGTTCACGTTCGGGCGCGACGTCATCGTCACGGTCCTGCTCGCGCCCACCCACAACGGCGTGCTCGTGGACGTCCTGCAGCACGCCCAGCGCTCCGACGCCGAGAACCTCGCGCTCGCCCTGGACCACTCCAACGGGTGGACGTTCTACCTCGCGAACCTCAGAGCGACGCTCGAGCACGGCGTGGACCTCAGGGAGCTGCGGCCTGACATCGATGGGCTCGTCAACGCGTGACGCGCTCCCCCGCCATGACGGCGTGGGGGGCGAGGTGCGGATGGGGTGGGGCGCGCGAGGCGGGTCGCGGGAGGTCGGCCGCGGGAGGTCATCCGCGGGAGGTCGGCCGCGGGGGGGGCGGTGGGCCTCACCCCTCCGTGGCGTCCTCGACGCCGACGCGGGAATCGGGGTTGCGCAGCTCCAGGAGCTCCTTCTGGATGATGTGTATCTCGCGGCGGCGGAAGGTGCGGGGGTCGATGAGGAACACGACGGTGCCGCCCGAGGACCACACGATGTCGTTGATGGTGTAGAGCAGCTTCACGAACATGGAAAACCCGTTGTAGAACGCGAGCATGTCCGCACCGTCGATGAGCACGACCGCGCCCTTGCTGCGGCCGAGAAAGTCGCGCACGGCCGTGAAGATGCGGCCGACGTTCTCTGGGTGGAGGGAGTCGGAGGCCGCGGGGCCCCGGTCCATGCGGAAGTGGAGCGTCTCCACGCCCTCGAGGTGGTGCGTGCGCTCGACCCACCGCCGGGGGCGGCGGGTGATGAGCAGCACCCGCCTGCCCGCGCGCGCCTCCCTCGCGACCCTCTGGAGGAGCCAGTCCAGGCCCGTGTCCAGGGTGAAGTAGGAGGCCCCGGGCTCGAGAGCACCCTGCATCGCAATTCCCAGTGGCCCGCCCAGGCTAAATGCCTTTCGTCTCGTTTCGCGCCGCTGGAACGAGGCGTGGCCACGCCGCCAGGGCCGACGCTGGCCGGCCGGCCCGCGGCCTACTCGCAGGCCATCTCGGCCGTGAACCTCTCCTTGGCAAGCAGCACCTTCCAGCAGTGGTCCACGCTGGCCTGGATGGAGGCGACCTCCTCCTCGTTCAGGTGGCGGAAGCGGCCCTGCATCTGGAGGTACTCCTTGACCGTGGCCTCCTTCTTCTGCTGCTTGACCTTGTAAACGCCGCGTTCGACCTCGAAGAGCGGGAAAACCCGGCTGTACGTGGCGATGCGGGCGACCTCGAGCGTCTGCTCGGGCGGGTACCGCCAGCCCGTGGGGCAGGGCGCGTAGATGTGCAGGAACGAGGGGCCCGGCACGGCCATGGCCTTCTGGACCTTCTCGATGAGGTCCTTGGGCCAGGCCACGGACGCCGTGGCCGTGTAGGGGATGCCGTGCGCGACCATTATCTCGACCATGTTCTTCTTGGGCGCCTTCTTGTAGTCGCGCGTCGCGCCCACAGGCGTCGTGGTGGTCCACGCGCCCACGGGTGTGGACGAGCTGCGCTGGATGCCGGTGTTCATGTAGGCCTCGTTGTCGTACATGACGTAGACGGCCCGCGTGCGGCGCTCGACCATGCCCGACAGGGCCTGGATGCCGATGTCCGCGGTGCCGCCGTCGCCGGCCCAGCCGATGACCGTCATGTCCTTGACGCCCTTGGCGTCGAGCGCGGCCCTGATGCCGGAAACGGACGCGCCCGTGACCTCGAACGCGGTGTTGAGGTGGGGGATGCTGAAGCAGGTGTTGGGGAACACGCCCGGCATCACGGCCCAGCAGCAGGCCGGGATGCTGAGGATGGTGCGCGGGCCCGTGGCCTTGAGCATGTAGCGCATCGCATGGCACGCACCGCAGCCGAGGCAGCCAACGTGGCCGGAGTACATGAGCTCCTGCTCGGGCAGCGGGAGCTTCCTGGGGGCCTTGGCCGCCTTGGTGTCCTTCGGGTCCTTGGGGGCCTTCGGGTCCTTGGAGGCCTTGGCGGCCGCCCCGTCGTCTGCCATCTAGGCCACCTCCTCCTCGTCGCCCTTGAGGTCTATCCACGCCACCTCGCGGCCCAGACCCCTGTCGAGCACGTCGTAGAGCCGGCCGTAGAGGCCCGCGACCGTCGTGTCCAGCACGTCCCGGCCGCCGATGCCCACGGTGAAGCCCGCAACGGGCGGGCGCGCCTTGCCGTTGTAGAGCGAGGCCTTGACCTCGGTGAACACGGGACCCTCGTGGCCGAACGTGTGCGACCGGTCCATCACGCCCACGACCTTGGCGCCCTTGAGCGCCTCCCGCAGGTCGGTCGTGGGGAACGGGCGGAACGCGCGGATGCGCACCAGGCCCACCTTGCGGCCCTGGTCGCGCATCTCGTCGACGGCCTGCTTGGCAGTGGAGGCCATCGTGCCCATCGCGACCATGACGGCGTCAGCGTCCGCGGTGCGGTAGCAGTCGATGAGATCGCCCCACGGGCGGCCGAAGTGCCGCTCGAAGGCCCGCGACTCCTCCTTGAACCGCTTCGCCGCGACGTCCATGGCGTGCTGGATCTTGTACCGCCACTCCATGTAGAAGCTGGCGGGGCCCGCGAGCGAGCCGAACGACCTGGGGTGCTGTGGGTCGAGCCTCCACTCGGGCTCGAACGGGGGCAGGAACGCGTCGACCTCCTTGATGTCGGGCACGTTCACGACCTCGGACGTGTGCGAGAGGATGAAGGCGTCCATGTTCACCATCGCGGGCAGCAGCACGTCGGGCTGCTCGCACACGCGGTAGGCCATGATGATGGTGTCCATGACCTCCTGGTTGGAGTCGCAGTAGAACTGCAGCCAGCCCGTGTCCCTCTGGGACATCGAATCGGTGTGGTCCGCCCAGACCGACCAGGGGGGCGCGAGCGCGCGGTTGACGTTCGCCATGATGACGGGCACCCTCGCGCCAGCGGCCCAGTGCAGCATCTCGTGCATGAGCACGAGCCCGTGCGAGGACGTGGCCGTGAAGGTCCTTGCGCCCGTCTGGGCCGCGGAGATGCAGGCGGCCATGGCGGAGTGCTCGGACTCGACTTTGATGTACTGGGACTTCATCTCGCCCGACGACACGAACTCGGCGAGCTTCTCGACGATGCTGGTCTGGGGCGTGATGGGGTAGGCCGCGACGACCTCGGCGCGGCAGAGCTTGGCCGCGTAGGAGGCCGTGTAGTTGCCGGTGATGACCTTCTTCATTCCTTCACCTCCAGCACCATCTCGATGGTCCCGACGGGGCACTCGTGGGCGCAGATGCCGCAGCCCTTGCACTGCGCGTAGTCGACCTCGGGCGAGTCGTCGACCCACCTGATGGCGACGTCGGGGCAGTCCTGCCAGCACTGGGCGCAGTGGATGCACTTGTCCATGTGGATGACCGGGCGGTACGTCCGCCAGCCGCCGGTGGGGTTGCCAAGCGCGCTCGGGTACCAGCAGACGGGCATCGGGGGGATGTCGCGCCATGTCCTGTAGTCGGGCCTGTCGACCATCGCCTTCCCCCCTCACCAGTGCCTCCGCGTCTGCTCGGCCGCGTCCCTGCACGCGTCCGCGTTCTCCTCGGCCTTGATGGGCACCTGCTCGGCCATGCTGTCGAGCACGCTCCTCAGCTTGACCTCCCCCGTGGCCGCCACGAGGGCGCCCAGCATCACCGTGTTGACGATGGGAGCGACCTTGCTGCCCAGCCCGTGCGATATGGCGATGCTGGTGGCGTCCACCGTCGCGAGGCGGCCCTTGGCGATGCCCAGGGCGCCCGGCTCACGGCGGCTGTTGATGATGACGATGCCGTCCCCGCGCAGCCCGGCGGTGACGTCGACGGCCTTCAGGAGGGACTCGTCCAGCACGACGACGTAGTCCGGGTTGTAGATCTGGAACTTGATTCGGATGGGCCTGTCATCGATGCGTGTGAAGGCGGTGACCGGCGCGCCGCGGCGCTCGACGCCGAAGAACGGGAAGGCCTGGACGTCCTTCCCCTCGAGGAAGGCCGCGTTCGCCAGGATGTTGGACGCTATGACGGCGCCCTGACCGCCCCTGCCGTGGAAACGTATCTCTCTCATCTCGGCTCACACACCCGTTTTTTATTATCCAGGAAGACCCGCTGGGAGGGCGCGCCCGAATCGCGCTCATGGCATTTAAGGGCTTGCATGGACCACGCTGGCTAGGGGTCGTTCTGGCGCATTGGAATCGGACGCAAAGCTACATATAAATCACCGGACAAGGAGGGCGACGTGCCCGAGCCCGAGGTCCCCCCCGACGAGCGCATCTCCGCGTCGGAGCTCGAGAAGTACGGTTACTGCCCGCTCTCGTGGTGGTACAGCCGCAAGGGCGTGGAGGAGGCGGGGGAGGCGGGCCTCGACGGGGGCACGCGCAGCCACGAGGATATCGAGCGCCAGCTCGACGAGGTCATGAGGCACGAATCCACGTCCAAGGAGGCCGAGACGACGGTCGCCATCTTCTCAATCGTGGCCACCGCCATCGCCATCGCCTCGCTCGTCATCTCGGTGCTGGTGTTCGAGCTGTCGCTCACCATCATCGTGCTCGCGCTGCTGTGGCTCCTGGCCGCGTCCATGTTCCTGTACGTCTCGCTCAAGAGCACCGAGCGGGCGCTTCTCGTGCGCCGCTTGTCGGGCTTCGACGAGGGCGAGATTGTGGAGCTGGGGCTGGCCAACGGCGGCGGCATGCTCGAGTCCAGGCGGTTCGGGCTGCGCGGCCGGCCCGACGTGGTGCTGCGCATCGACGGCCAGCTGGTCCCGGTCGAGGTCAAGACGGGCCGCGTGCCGCGGGGCCCGCTCTTCAGCCACATCCTGCAGCTCGCGGCCTACTGCCTCATCATCGAGGACGTGAAGGGCTCACCGCCGCCCTACGGCATCCTCCAGTACGGCAAGAGCATGAGGCACGAGATAGACTACGACGAGGAGCTGCGCGCGCTGCTTCTCGCCAAGCTCAAGGAGATGCGGGCGGGGCTGGGCACCGGGGACGTGCACCGCAACCACATAAGGCCCGGCAAGTGCGCGTCGTGCTCGCGCCGCGAGGGTTGCGCGGAGCGCTTGGCTTGAGATGGCGTGCCCTGCTTGGAGCGGGGCCTGGCCCACCTGACCGCACGTGGGGCCGGATGCCCCGTGACCGACCCGACCGTGAGGGCGCCCGTCACCTCAGCACGCCGCTCGCGCCGCACGTGGGGCACGTGACCTTGATGGGCCGCTTGCGTGGGATCTGGAGCTTCGTACCGCACTTCTGGCACTTGATGGTCATCATGCCCTCGGCCGTGGCGGCGGCCGCGGTCGCGGGGGCGGCCGCTGGGGCGGCGGGCCTCGGCTGAGCGGCCGGGGCCGGCGCGGGGGGCCTGTAGGCGGTCTGCGGCTGCGGCATCTGGTAGGCCGGTTGCTGCTGCAGCGGTGGCGGCGGGGGCGGGGGCGGTGGCGCCGCGGCGGGGGGCGGTGGCTGGTACTGCGGTTGCTGCACCGGCTGCGCGTACTGCTGCGGCTGCACAGGCTGCGCGTACTGCTGCGGCTGCACAGGCTGCTGGTAAACGACCTGCTGCTGCGGCTCCGGTTGCTGGTACGTTGCAGGCGGCTGGTACTCCGGCTGTGCCGCGTACTGGGGCTCGGGCTGGTAGGCCCCGACCGGCATCGGGGCGGCCGGGCCGGGCCCGCCCTCGAACCTGGGTCCCTGCTCCTCGTGCCCGGCCTCCACCTCGGGGGTGCCCTTGGCACGCTTTGAGCGCGCGACCATCATGCCCGCGAGCAGGCCGACGACGACGATGACGACGATGATGATTATCAAGTAGAGCAGCGGCAGCCCCAGGAACTCCCTGTCCATGAGGCCCGCTAGGCCGCCCTGGTCCCCGTCGCCGTCGCTCCCGCCCGACTTCCCGACCTCCAGGCCGTCGACGTGGTTGGTCTTGATGTAGTCGCGCAGGTCGGTGAGGTCGTCGATGACCAAGTCGAGGTTTATGAGGGCGCCGATGACGTAGAACGGCTTGTCGGGGAGGTTCTCCGGCACGAAGATGCTGCCCTGGAACTTGCCGTTCACGAACTCACACCGGTCCGTGTAGAGCCCGCTCGAGATGGATGAGGTCCAGTAGGTCCACTCCGGGACGAGGCCCATGTCGGCCGGGTTCGCGTCGGAGCCCAGGAGCACCATGCCCTGCCATGTCGACCTCGCGTCCGGGTGCGACACGGTCACCTGCACGGGCTCGCCCTTCTTGAGCTTCCCGACCTTGACCGACACGTCGTCGTCCTTGTAGTAGGTGATGATGTTGGAGATGCTGTCTACCGTTCCGAGCTGCGAGATGTCAATGCTGCTGAGGCCGATGTACTCATCGTCCTCGTAGTACATCATGCCCGTGGGCTCCTGGATGCCCGTCTCGAGATGGGCGATGATGCTCGACGGGTCCGTGAGGACCTTCTTCGGCGGTGTGATGGCGACCGACATGAGTCCCGAGGCCTGAGTGGTGACGTTGCCGAGAGCGAAGACGGCGTTCGGCGTCGCGAAGTAGTAGTAGACCCTCGCGGATTGCATCGCCTCGCCGTCGTAGTAGGTCGTGCCCGCGAAGGTGAGGGGCTTTTCGAACTGCGCGTAGTAGTCCTTGGTGGGCACCACGTCCAGCCCGGTGTCGTCGGGCGCGGGGGGCTTGTCGCTCACGGCGCGGACGTTCAGGTCGAACCCGATGGACTGCACCCGGCCCTGCGCCCTGACCTCGCCCTCGATGTTCACGCTTTCCTGGTCGAGCCCGAGGTCGTTGTAGGTGAGCGTCGCGCGCGCCATGCCGTTGACGTCCGTGCTCGCCGTGAGGTTCTTGCCGATGTTGTTGGCGTCGTCGTCCTGGTAGCTGTAGTTGACCAGCACCGTCGCGCCCTCGACGGGCGCACCGGTCCAGTTGGACACGTACAGGTCGAACGTCGCCCCGGTCGCGGTCGCGAGCCCCACGCGCTTGGCCCACACGTGCATGAAGTTCATGTAGAACTCCGTGTCCTCGCTCTCCTCGAGCTCGCTGCCGCCCGAGGGCGTGTAGGTCGCGATGAAGTAGACGTCCGTGCTGTCGCTCCGCGTCGCGGACGGCCACGACCTGGTCCACTGGTAGGTGCCAACGCCGGTCTTCTGCGGGGCCGCGACGCCGTCGCCGTCGACGCTCAGCGACACCCCCGATGCGTCGACCAGGTTGCCGCCGTAGCGGACCTCCCAGGTGATGGTGCGCGACTCGCCCGCCGTGACGTAGGCGGAGGCGGGGGTGACCCTGGTGAGGATGGAGAGGCTCTTGTCCGGCTCGCTGGAGGCCAGGCCGATGGTGACGTAGGCGGACTCGGAGGTCGTGCCCTTGGTGATGTACGCCGATGCGGGGACCCACCCGCTGAAGCTGAGCTGGTCCCAGCTCGTCACGTCCCGCTCCTCGATGGTGAACGTCCCCTTCCACTGGCCAGTGCCCTGCTCGGTCACGTTGACCTTGTGCGGGTTGAAGGAGTCGTAGCCGACCGTCACGTCGACCTCCGCGCCGGCTGCGTACCGGCCGGCCTCGAACACGTGCACGACGATGTCCACGGTCGAGCCGATGGTGTACTCGCGGTCCGCGTACGTGATGACGCCGTACATCGCGTCGCCATCGCCCCACCCCTGCGATGCAGCGGGCGAGGCGGCCAGCACCAGGAGAAGGACCGGGGCTAGAGCAGCCAGTCTTCGCATTTAAGGCACCCAGGCCAGCAAAGGGTCCCCTCGTATTTAATTGTTTTCCGTTGGGGTCCCGCGGCTTGTGCTCGTCCCTGGCCCATCCGCCTGGACGGCGGCGGCGCATCGACCGGGCATGCCTCCGCTGGTATGGCCATGCCCAGGACCCACGCCATCGGGGGCCGACGGGCGGCCCGTGCGCTACCACATCGCGCGCGCCATGAACAGGCCCATTATGATGGCGATGGCCAGAAGCAGGCCCAGCCTCACCAAGTCGCTGTATCCCGGCTCCATGAGGGCCCCGTAGAGGAGGCCGATGATGAGCACCGAGAGGCCGACCGCGATGAGCACGTCCTCGACCAGGCCGATGGCCTCGAGCGCGTTCTGCCTGTCCTCCCTGTCGTCGGTGGGGAGGTAGTACATGTCGCTCTGCAGCATGATGTAGCTCGACCGCAGGAGCATCGCGAGCAGCAGCAGCGACACGGCCGCCACGAGGATGACGAACGTCCGCCTCCGCCCGGCCGCCGCGCCGTCCGTCCCCTGTCCAGCCTTGATGTCCGGCTTCGTGTCCGTCATGCGACGTCACCCCCACCTTGCTTCGCACCCTCTCCCTTCGCCATCTCCGCCCCCGCGGCCACGGCCTGCGGCGGCGGCGCGAGCTCGACCACGACCGGCTGCGGCGCGGTCGCCGGCTGTGGCCATTGCCCGTAGGCCTGCGCCGGATGCGCGGGGGGCGGCGCCGCGACCTGCGTCCTGGGCCCGCCCCGCAGGTCCCTCGCGACACCGCCCAGGTGCATGAGCGCGACGAGGAGGAGGAGGAAGCCGAGGATGAAGGGCGCGTACGCGAAGAACGCGAGCTCCCCCTCCCCGAGGGCGATCTCGACGTCCTTCAGGTGCCCCATGAAGCCAACCTGGGAGAGCAGCCCCAGCAGCGGGAAAAGGAACAGCATCGCGCCTGCGAGCGTGACGCCGGTCGTCAGCGGCCTGGGCGCGCCCAGGCCCCGCAGCGCGAGCGCCATCGCGCAGACTATCGAGAAGACCAGGGCGAGCCAGAAGAGCGCGCTCGTGTAACGGATGTCCCTGCTCGCGTCGCGCAGCGCGTCCTGGGCCGAATCGCCCGCCTCCGCCTGAGCGCGGATGAGCCCCGCGTCCTGGTACCATGCCCCCATCTCCTCGTCGTCGGGGTCGACCCTGGCCCATGGCGTGACCGGGACCGCGACGATGCCAGCGATGGCGAGCACGACGAGCAAGAGCATCACGCGCTGTGCGGGCGGCCCCGACCAGGGCATCGGCCCCGCGGCGACGAGCGGCGAGGCCGCGCGCAGCTCGCGCAGCAGCTCCAGGACGAGGAGCAGGATGAGAATGATGCCGATGAGCGCGACCAGGAGCCCGCCCAAGGCGGAGATGCTCGCGTCCACGTCGAGCGCGCCCATGAGCGAGTCCCAGGCGATGCCGAAGCCACCGACGAACCGCATGCCCGCGACCGCCGCCATGGTGGCAGGCAGCAGCACCACGCCCGCGAGGGCGACCTGGACCGCGACCGACACGCGGGGCGGGAGCACGTCGACGAGCCTCAGGAAGATGCCAGCGCAGGCGATGATGAGGACCAGGATGAACCCGGTGACCGCCAGCCCGCGGTCGTAGTAGGCCCCCACGGCGTCGTAGCCGGCGTCGTCGAGGGTGCCGCCGAGGTCATCGGGCGCGCCGTCGGCCTCGGAGGGCGAGTCCATCCGCTGGAGCTTGCCGTCGTAGTTGGCCGAGATCTGCCCGTCGCCGGTGTCCATCTCGAGGTGCACCCACGGCGCGACGAGAGCGGCCACGAGGCCGCCCGCGCACAGGCAGAGCACGGCCACCTTCATGAGGGAGGGCAGGTGCGTGAGCGGTATGCGCAGCTCCCGCGCCGGCGGCGCGGTGGGGGGCGCGTACTGCCACACCGGCGGGGGCGGCGGGTACTGCCCCTGCGGCGGGGGCGGATATTGCCCTTGCGGCGGGGGTATTTGCTGTCCCTGTTGGTCGACCGATGGTGCGCTCGCCGTACCAGATGTCCCGAACTCCGGCATCGCCATCCCTTCCCGCGAATTGATTGCGGACGCCTTATTTGAAATGGTGGTGTCCGTTTCCAGGGATTGGAGCGCAGGCCCGGTGGCGGGAGTGGTGCCTGGCACCGCGCGCGGGTCCCGGCCGGCGGGGTTCTTGGTCCGGGGCTGAGAGCGGGCTGCCGCGACCAGCTGGCCATGGCCGCCGGAGGGGGGATTCGCGCCCCGTGAGAATCCCTGCCCCAAGTATAAATACGTCCGCGCCTCTTGAAAACGCCCATCCCTGGAGGGCCAGCCAGTTGATTCTCGAGCAGCTCAACCCGGGCTCCCACAAGACCTACCTCCTGGTGGACGCGGAGGCGGGCAAGGCCATGATAGTCGACCCCCTCCTGGAGGGCGTCGACGCCTACGTGGCGCGGCTCGGCGAGCTGGGCGTGGCCCTATCGGTCGTCGTCGACACGCACCTGCACGCGGACCACGCGTCGGGCGCGGCCGAGCTTGGGCGCCGCGCGGGGTGCGAGTACGCGATGCACGATCGCACCGCCGTCGCCCCGGTCACGAGGAGGCTCGCGCACGGCGACATCGTCACGATCGGCGACATACCCGTCGACGTGCTGCACACCCCGGGCCACGCCGTGGACGGGCTCGCGCTCATTGTCGAGGGCCGGATGCTCACGGGCGACGCGCTGCTCATCGGGGGCGCAGGCAGGTCCGACCTGCCGGGCGGCGACGCCGACGAGCACTGGTCGACGCTGCACCGCACGCTCGCGTCCTTCCCGGACAGCACGCTGTTCTTCCCTGGCCACGACCGCAAGGGCCGGGACTTCTCCTCGCTCGGCAACGAGCGGAGGCACAACCCGCACTTCGAGCACAAGGACCGGTACTCCTACGTGAGGTGGCAGGAGGGGCTGCTCTCCCCCGTGCCCGCGTGGGCGTACGCGCTCGTCGAGGCCAACCTCGCGGGCGTGGTGCCCAAGGGGCTCGAGTACGACCCAGAGGGCGCCGAGGGCTGCGAGGAGCGCGCGGCCTCCAAGGCCGACCCGGCCAAGGGGGGCGAAGCCCCCAAGGAGCTCGGGGTCATCCATCTCCAGGGCCGCATCGAGCGCGGCAAGAACCCGGTGCTCATCCTCGACACCAGGCCCGAGAGGGAGTTCAAGGGCCCGCTCGGCCACATCGAGGGCGCCTACCACGTCCCGCGGGGGCAGGTCGAGCGGCACATGAAGGAGCTCGCTCCCTTCAAGCACAGCGAGGTCGTCACGGTCTCCCGCACGGGCACGACCAGCCGCGATGTCGCCGCGCTGCTCGCGAGGAAGGGCTTCGAGGACGTGAAGAGCCTGCGCGGCGGGATGGTCGCGTGGCGCGCGCGCGGCTACCGCGTCGACCGGTGAGCGACCAAGGGTCAGCATTGCGCATGACCTCGGTCCCATCCCCCTACTGCCGGTACGTGGGTCGTCCCATCTACGAACGATCGGTTTCACAATGGGTGACCATCACGGGGCATGATGGTAAATGTGAAATACGACCCCCGCACTAGATGGGCCTGGTCCTGGGAGGGAGAGATGCGACCGGGGATTTAACACAATCGGGCGCGTCGACGGGCCGCCGTCCCAAGAAGCTGCTCTCCCACAACAAGCTCCTGAAGAGGGGCGAGGGGCTCGAGAAGGCGTTCGAGCTGGCCCAGGATATGGGCATCGACTACATCCGAACGGATGTCGAGTGGAGGAAGCTCGACACCGCTGAGCCGGGCAGATGGCTCTGGGACGTCGCCGATGGCCCCACGAACCACTGGACCCGGTCGGTCGGCCCCGCCCTCGAGTGCACGAAGGAGAGGGGGATGAGCACCCTCGTGGTCGTGAAGGTCTCGGACAGCCCCGGTCACCTGCACCAGGCCTACATGGACTCGTTCAGGGAGAGATGGGACGGCCTCAGGGACACGACGCCATGGTGGAGGTCCCGCCCGGGCCTGGAGAAGAGGCAGCTCGCAGCCCTCTGGGCCGCATGGGCCGAGAAGAGGGGCGTGCTCGGCGCCGACGGGCCGTTCAGGTTCCTCGACGAGCTGCTCAAGGTCCTGAGCAAGGGAGTCGCGGATGGCAAGTACCGCATCGTCGGCTTCAACATCGAGAACGAGCCGAACGTCGACAACATGCCCCACCAGGACATCTTCAAGCGGCTGGACATACCAATCGGCATGGGGGGGGTCGCGCCCGGGCAGCGGACCGTCTTTTCCACCTACACGACAGCGAACCTCATCAAGGACGTCCTCCACCACGTTAAGGAGCGGTGCGCGAACGACCCGAATCTGCGCGATGCCGTCACCGTCGTCAACCTCCACTCGTACGACCGCCACTGGGACAAGCGGACCTGGCGCGAGGTGGGGCTCGGCAACCCCGACCTGGACGTCCTCGGCATCGACATCTACCCGACCCACTTCGGGACCGGGTCGGTCAGGGACAAGCGCAACATGCGGCGGTTGTCGGCCGAGTACGGCAAGCCGTGGTGGGTCGTGGAGATGGAGGGCGCGCCCTCCCCGCCCTTCTGGCCGTGGCAGCGCGTCCACTCCGGCCGCCCCGACGTCGACACGTGCAGGAGATGGGCGCAGGAGTGCGCTGACATGGGCGCGGAGGTCGTGGGGTTCTACAGGCTCTGGGGGACATACGACGGGAAGATGACCTCCTACGACTCGGCATACAACATCTACCAGGACCCGGGTCCCAATCCCAGGGAGACCGTCGTGAAGGGCAAGAGCTACGCCGCCATGATACGGGACCTGTTCGAGGATTGAGCCACTCGGTCACTGGTACCGCAGAGCGTCCCCGGGCCTGAACCTGGTCGCGCGCAGCAGCGGGGCTTGGATGACGAGCAGGGTCCCCAGCACCGTGACAATGAGGGCCGGTAGGATATAGCCCCACGCGTAGTAGAGCGGCACCTCCATCTTCAACGACTCCTCGATGCTCCGCTCGACGGTCAGAGCGACGAGGGCGCCTATGGGCAGTCCGATGGCCCATCCAGCGAGCGCGAGCGTGAGGGCCTCGGTGCTGAACATCCTCCGGATGTCCCGCGCCCGGCCGCCGATGCACCTCAGCATCCCTATCTCCTTCGTGCGGTCGAGCACGTTCATCGTGAGCGTGCTCATGAGCCCTATCAGGCTGATGACGACGATGAGGCCGCTCACGAACATGAAGATGGTGACGACGCCCTGGTTGGACGCGATGTCCTGCTCGACCTCGACGTACTTGATGTCGATGCCGAAGAACAGCCCCCTCGCCGCGAGCAGGTCCTCCGTCTCGGTGGCGACGCGGTCGATGACCGCGTGGCCCTTGGTGTCTGTGTGCAGGAACACGCCCGAGTTGGACGTGTCCCGCAGCACGCTCCGTAGCGCCGTGTAGGGCGCGAACACGGCCCGGCCATCGTCCATGAGCGTGTCCTGGATGCCGATGACCCTGAACTCGAACTTGCCGGTCGCCATCATGACGTCGACCGTGTCCCCGACACCCAGGCCCTCCAGCTCCGACAGGGCCTTGCCTATCACGATGACGGTCGCGTTGGCGGCGTGGTCCTCGTCGGAAAACCATCTGCCCTCCACGACCGTGGCCTCATGGTCCCAGGCGGTAGAGTCGCGCGTGTAGCCCCAAATCTCGATGTCGCGGCCCCTTATGGACGTATCGGTGGTGATGTACGGCTCGATCGTCTGAACGCCTTCGATGGCCTCCAGGCCGGCGAACGCGTCCTCGGGCACGGTGCCCCAGACCCTCACGTCGAACTCCCTCGCGAACCACGCTCCCTCGGTGGCCTTCGTGACGGCGATGCCGAGCGAGATGAGGCCCATGAAAAGGCCCACGGCGAGCGCGACCTGCAGGAGGGTGGCGATGCTCCTGCCCTTCTTGCGGGCGATGTTGCGGATGCCCATCTGCACCGACCGCGGGAGGCGCGAGCCCCTCATCAGCATGCGGTCCAAGGCGCCAGTGCTGTAGGTCGCCGTGATGCCCGAGCTCTCCAGGGCCTCCCTCACGGGCACCCTCGACGAGCGGAAGAGCGCGGGCAGAGACGCCAGCAGCACGATGCCGACGCCGACGGCGAAGCTGATTGCGACGGTCGGCACGTCGACCATGAACCCGAACGTCGCCCCGAACGGGCGGCCTATGTTGGCGAGCACCGCGTAGGACACGAGCACGCCGATGACGGCCCCGATTGCGGCGCCGACCGCGCCGATGATGAGGGAGGTCGTGAGGAACGCCCTGAACACCTGCCTGGCCGTGGCCCCGATGGCCTTGAGCTGCCCGATCTCCTTGCGCTGCTCCGAGATGATGGTGTTCATCGTGTTCGAGATGAGGAAGGCGCTCGCGAGCAGGACCATCACGGTGAGCACGGTGAGGCTGTCGAGGATGTTGGTGAACATCTCCTTCTGCGCCCATTCGTTCCCGGACCGGACGAGGGGCAGCTCCGCGAAGGCCACGACCGTCGTCCTCGAGGTCAGGTAGTCCCTGATGTCCTCGATGGTCGCGTCGATTGCGCCCTTGCCCTGGTCGTCGACCAGGAAGGAGAGCGAATTGAACCCCGACATGTTGGCGAGCGCCCTCGCGGTCCCGATGCCCGTGTAGAGGACCGCGATGCCGTCGTACGTGGGCGGGGAGTAGACGAGGCTGCTGCCCACGCCCGAGATGCGCAGCTCGACGTTCCTGCCATCGTGGTCGATGAAGGGGAACGTCCCGCCCGCCTCGCCCTGGAAGACGCCGTTGACCGAGTTCGCCTCCTCGGTGAGCACCTCCATTGGCCCGGGGAGCGCGCCCGACAGTCGGTTGACGACGTCGATGCGCTGGTCCGCGAAATCCTCGACGCCGATGACGACGGCGTAGCCGCGCCGCTCGCCGATGTACATCCTCCCCCAGACGATGGCCCTCGGCTCCACATCCTTCACGTTGTCGAGCTCCCCCAGCTCGTGGACGTTGGTGCCGTTGAGCACGACGTCCTCGACGTTTATCCTGATGTTGTACATCCGGCCCTCCGCGATCTGGTCGGCCACCCCCCGGTCGGCCAGGTCGTCGATGGCCATCATCCCCAGGCCTCCCACGCCGAAGGCCACGGTGAGCACCGTGAACACGGTGCGCGCCCGCCTCCGGGAGAGGTCCTTGAGGGACTTGCGCGTGAGCGCAGACACCATGGCCCCCACCTACCCCTCGACTATCCTGCCGTCGAGCATCCGGATGCGCCGGTTGGCGCGGTCCGCGAGCTTCTGGCTGTGGGTGACGTAGACGATGGTCTTGCCCTGCTCGGAGAGGGACTTGATGATGTCGAACATCTTTGCCTCGGTGGCCGAGTCGAGGTTGCCGGTGGGCTCGTCGCCGATGATGAGCTTGGGGTCGTTGGCGAGCGAGCGGGCTATGGCCACGCGCTGCTGCTCGCCGCCCGAGAGCTCGGAGGGCATGTTCCCGGTCTTCTCGCCGAGCCCCACGAGCGCGAGGTTGCGCTGCGCGAGCTCGCGCCTCTCATCGAGCTTCCCCCGCCGGGCGAGGTCCATCGGGAGCATCGCGTTCTCGAGCGCCGTCAGCGTGGGGAACAGCTGGAAGAACTGGAAGATGATGCCCACGTTGCGCCCCCGCCAGGCGGCGAGGGCGTCCTCGGTCATGGTGTCGATGCGCTCGCCCGCGACCGTGACCGTGCCCCCCGAGGGGCGGTCGATGCCCGTTATCATGTTGAGCATGGTGGACTTGCCGCAGCCCGACGGCCCCACGATGGCCGCGAGCTCGCCCTCGTCGAGGTCCAGGTCGACCTGCTTGAGCGCCTGGTACGACATCTTCCCGGTCGTGTAGCTCTTGTCCACCTTGCGCAGCTCGATGAGACTTCCCATAGCTGGTCCCTCCCGTCCGGCGCCCTGCCGGAGGTCGGAGGGGATTTCGGCTTTTTTTGCCTTTGGGCGGGGGGGTGGGACCTGCTGAATACTCGGGGAGGGAATGCGTTGCATAATGGGTGGTTTATATATGGTTTATATATAACGTTCTATGAATATGCAAACTATTTCAATTAGTTTGTACATACATATTACCATGGAAGGGTCGTGCATCGCCTCGTACGTCAAGGATTCCCTCGTCCGCCCGATACCCCCCCTCGTCCCCAGGGACCTCGTCGCCGGGTTCCCGACCGCCCGGAAGTGCGTGGTCATCATCGGGCCGAGGAGGGCCGGCAAGACCTTCTTCCTGTTCCAGCAGATGCGGGGGATGGAGGCCGACGGCAACAGGCGCAAGGCCCTCTACGTCAACTTCGAGGACGACCGGATAACGCCGCTCCAGCTCAAGGATTTGGACGCCCTCCTCAGGGCCTTCAGGAGGGAGGACCCCGGGGGCCTCGCCGAGGGCTGCCACCTGTTCCTCGACGAGGTGCAGCTCGTCAAGGGGTGGGAGAAGTTCGTGCGCCGCGTCATCGACACCGAGGACGTCCTCGTCCACCTGACGGGCTCGTCGTCCCGGCTGCTGCACTCCGCGGTGGCGCAGTCGATGCGCGGCAGGAGCCTCACGTACGTGATGCTGCCCTTCTCGTTCAAGGAGGTGCTGAGGGCGCGCGGCATCACCTACCATGGATGGCCGTCGTCGAAGGAGCGGGCCGCGGTGCTGCGCGCGCTCGAGGCCTACATGAGGCTGGGTGGGTTCCCCGAGGTAGTGCTCGAGCGCGACGACTCGAGGGCGTCCAGCATGCTCTCGGGGCTCCTCGACGTGATGCTCGTTCGCGACGTCATCGAGCGCAATCACGTGAAGAACACGCTCGCGCTCAGGGCGCTCGCGGCACACCTCCTCGGCTCGTTCTCCTCACCCTTCTCCGTCAACAAGTTCGCGGACGACCTGGGCTCTCGGGGGGTGAGGGTGGCGAAGCCGACTGTCTACACGTACCTTCGCCACCTCGAGGACGCGTTCATCTTCCTGCCCGTCAAGCGGTTCGGCTACAAGCCCAGTGAGCTTTTCTGGAGCCTCCCCAAGGTCTACCCCATCGACCCGGGCCTGGCCGCGCAGGCGGCCGGGTGGGCGTCGCAGGACCTGGGGCACCTCATGGAGTGCACCGTCGCCATCGAGCTGCTCCGAAGGAGGAACCGGGACCCGCTCCTGGAGTTCTACTACTGGAAGGACCTCCACGGTAGGGAGGTCGACTTCGTCGTGCGGGAGGGTGCCTCGGTCAGGGAGCTCGTGCAGGTGTGCTACGACGTGGAGGGCTACGGGACCAAGGACAGGGAGCTGCGGCCCCTGATCAAGGCCAGCCGGGAGACCCGGTGCAGGCGCCTCCGCGTCATCACGTGGGACCAGGAGGGCGAGGAGAGGGTGGAGGGGCGCAAGGTCGTGTACGAGCCCCTCTGGCGGTGGCTGCTGGATGGGGGTGGAGTGGGTGGTCGCGAAGCGGGCAAGCTGAAGGATCGGAGGTAGCGGACCTCCCCGCACAACATCTTGGATAGCGGTTGGTCAGGTCTGGAAGCGAATATGAGACCAAAACGTACCGACCACGATAGGTTTAATATCCGAGAAACCTCCCATCCCCTCCAGGAGCAGTGGGCCCGGACATGCAGGGACGCACCCCGGTCATCATCCTCGTGCTGGCCACCGTCATGGCCGCCGCGCTCCTGGTCGCGTGGGCCGCGGGCCTCCTCGACTTCGGCAACGACAACGACGGCGACGTCCTCCTCGAGCACGAGTGGCGCGCCACCGGCATCGACGCCGAGCCCGAGCTCCATGAGGTCAGCCTCCCCTTCGAGGTCGCCTCCGGTGTCGGTCGCATCCGCATCTCCTACAGATTGGACCTCCCCTCCGACCTCGCCGCGGGCCTCCCCGGTTCCGCGGGGGACCCCGCCCCGGAGGTGAGGCTCGAACTGCTCGACGGTTCGGGCACCGTCGTGTGGTCGGACGTTTCCTACGGGTCCGCGCAGGGGGCCGAGGACGTAGATGTGACGGCGACCGGGGGCTGGACGCTCCACGTGTGGGCGAGGGGCTACGGCTACGAGGGCGAGACCGGGCTGGGGACGCCGGTCGAGTTCCACGACGAGTTGGACGTCGTACTCACGGGACAATGAGGGGTGCTGGACGGTCCATCTGATGAGGGACCCGACCTGATTATTCCCGATGGTTCTCCGCCGCGGCATATATACCGCGCCGTCCGTCCTAGCATCCGATGACGCAAACAACGACGGAGGCGGCGCGCAGGGCGGGCGCGACCGACATCCCCCCCTGCAGGTACGAGCTCAAATCGGAAGGCAACGCTCTCACAATGCGGGTGCTGTGCAGGGAGTGCAGCCAGCGGGACCTCAAGGACCGCAACTGCTTCTCGTCGCTGCTCCGGGCCTTCGCCAGCGAGGTCAACGTGGAACGCATCACCCTCTCCAACCACGTCGAGACCCAATACTTCGGCAAGGCCCTCTCCATACTGAAGGGCATCACGGCCCTCAGCTACGAGATGCGGCAGCTCTCCCTGCGCACGCCCGCAACACCGGCCGGCAAGTCCCCCAGGCGTTGCGAGCAGTGCGAGTTCCACCCGAGGCGCCTGTTCGTCGCGCTCAACGAGCAGTTCCTGCGCGACGTCGGCATGTTCTACTCGGTCTTCCACGACCTGACGGTCAAGCTCTTCGAGGCCCAGCGCGACGACTACACGTGCGGCGAGTGCCTGCTCGCCACGCGCGAGGACTTCGACTACATCTACTCCAGGTTCGAGCAGCTCCTCAAGGAGATCGTGAAGGAAGGTTACGCGGTAGTGGTCTGAGCGGACGGCGGTCGGACCCATGGCAACGGCGGAGGTTGGCGGCATGATAGGCGGCAATGACGGACCGATATTGACGGTGCGGAGGCGGGCGGGCCCCGTGCCATCGGTGAGCAGGACGTTCGAGCGGGGGCCGGGCCCGAGGCCCATGCGCCCCCCGAACATGGAGCGCGTCGAGGCCATCGCGCGCCGGCTGGGCGATTCTCCCCAGGACGTGTGCGCGCGCATCGACGGGGCGCTTCGCGGCATCATGGCCGCGAACAGGCGCGTGCGGCCGAGCTTCTCCGAGACGTTCGTCGCGCCACAGCCACCCCAGGGCGCCGAGGAACGGTCCTCGCATCAGGTCGGCACTGCCAAGGTGCGCCTATTCACGCTCCCCAACGAGACCGAGGGCTACTACCTGGTCGAGCCCACCGAGTACCGGCTCCCCACGGCCGAGCTCGCCGCCATCGAATCCGCGCGGCTGCGCCTCCTCGAGGACGCGCCCGAGGACCTGAGGGTCGACACGCCCGCCCAGGTGCGCGCATGGGTCGAGCGCCGCGGCGAGGTGCTCGTGGCCGAGGAGGCCGCGAGGACGGGCCTCCAGCTCGGGGATGACCGTGCCGAGGAGCGCGCGCACCTGCGGGAGCTCGCGTCCATCCTGGGCCGCTACACCGCGGGCATGGGCGTGCTCGAGCACCTGCTCGCGGACCCGATGGTCCAGGACGTGTTCGTAGACGCGCCCGCGGACGCGAACCCGGTGTACGTGATGCTCGGGAACGCGTCGGGCGCGGGCGTGCCCAGCAAGTGCCGCACCAACGTGCGCCTGTCCGAAGGCGAGGTCGAGGGCCTGGTCGCAAGGATCCGCCACGCCTCCGGACGCGCGTTCTCCGAGGCCCGCCCCTATCTCGAGCACGACCTCGAGGAGCTCAACTCGCGCGTGACCGTCATCGGGCGCCCGCTCTCCCCCTCCGGCACCGCCATCGCCTTCCGGAGGCACTCGAGCTCCCCCTGGACCCTCCCCAAGCTCGTGGCCGCCGGCAGCATGCCTCCCCTCGCGGCCGGCCTACTGTCCTTCCTCGTCGACGGCCAGTCCACGGTGCTCATCGCGGGCGGCCGCGGCTCGGGCAAGACCTCCCTCCTCGGGGCGGTGCTCCAGGCGTTCCCCAGGAGCCAGCGCGTGCTCACCATCGAGGACACGCTGGAGCTTCCCGTCTCCGAGATGCAGACGCTCGGCTACAAGGTCCAGGCCATGCGCGTGCAGAGCTCGCTCGGCACGCAGGGGGAGCTGAGCGCGTCCGATGCGCTCCGGCTCGCGCTCCGGCTCGGCGACAGCGCCATCGTCCTCGGCGAGGTCCGCGGCCAGGAGGCCAAGGTGCTCTACGAGGCCATGCGCACCGGCAATGCCAGCTCCTCAGTCCTGGGCACGATCCACGGCAACTCCTCGCGCGCGGTCTACGACCGCGTCGTGCACGACCTGGGCATCTCGGGCGAGGCCTTCCGGGCGACGGACGTGGTCGTCGTCACCGGCCTGCGCAGGCCCGGCGGCGCGCAGAGGCAGCTGCGCCGCGTGGTGGAGGTGTCCGAGGTGGACAAGGCCTCCGCCAAGCCGGGGCACTTCACGGAGCTGCTGCGCTACGACGACTCCAAGGACCTGCTCAGGGAGCAGGGCCTCGAGCGCTCGGTGCGCGTCAAGGCCATCGCGGACTCGTGGGGCCTCACGGTCGCGGAGGCGCTCGCGAACATCCGCGCCCGCGCGCGCACCATCGAGCTCATGGTCGAGCGCTCCCGCCGGCTGAACCGGCCCGAGCTGCTCGAGCCCGAGTGGGTCTCCGAGGCCAACAGCGCGTTCTGGTCGCTCGTGGACGAGGCGGCGAAGCGTGGGGATCGGGACTTCGCCAAGCTCGCGGACGATTGGGAGCGGTGGTGGGAGGAGGTGACGCGCGATGGCTGAGGCGGCCGACCGGGCGCTGGTGCTCGGGCAGATGATGGACGCCGTCGCCTACATGGCGATGTCGATGCGCGTGGCCCCGTCGCTGCACCGCGCCGTGCTCTTCGCGGCCGGCAACGTGGGCGAGCCCCTCGCCTCGCGGCTGCGGCAGGTCATCGTCGACGTGGAGCTGCGGAAGTTCGACTCGATCGAGGAGGCCTTCTTGCACCTCGCGAGGACCTACGACCCCGGCAACGAGGAGTTCCAGCAGGCACTGCACGCGCTGCGCGCGGCCGAGATGCAGGGCACGCCCGAGGGCGTCGACCGCGCGCTCGAGCACGCGACCGGCACCCTCCACGAGGGCATCCGGCAGCGCATGAAGGAGTTCGCGGACGGGCTCCAGAGGCCCGTGTTCGTGCTCTTCTCGCTCGGCGTCGTGCTCCCTCTCATGGTGGGCTCGATGCTGCCCCTCATCTCCTTCGGTGGCGCGAGCAGCGCCACCTGGCTTGCGGTCCTGTTCATGGACGTGCTCTTCCCCGCGCTCTTCGTCATCGCGGCCCGGCGCGTCCTCGCGCGACGGCCGCTCGTGCGCCGACCCCTCCGGATACCCGTCGACGGCGGCCGACGCGCGCTGCGCCTCGCCGCCGCCCTCGGGGTGGGCGCGGCCCTGGTCGCCCTCGGGGTCCTCTGCGGCCACGTGGCCTCGGACGTCTCCGAGGCGCAGGCGGCCCTCGACTCCGCGCTCGCGGACGGCTCGCTCGCACGCATGGGCACGGTCGACAGGGCCGCGCTCGAGGCGCGCGCGGACGCGTCCGACGGCTCCGCGCTCCTCGGCCTCGCGGTCGCGGTCGGCCACCTGCCAGTGCTGTGGGGCGCGGCCGCCGTCGTGGCCATCTACTACCTGCCTGCCCTGCGCGCGCCCAGGAGGCGCCGCGACGAGATCGTTGCCATCGAGGACCGGTTGCCGGACGCGCTCTTCCACCTCGGCAGCCGCATCGCCGACGGCGCGCCGCTCGAGCGCGCGCTGCGCCGCGCGGCCGACGGCATGGACGGCGAACCGGTCGCCGGCGTGCTGCGCCGCGTGCTCGTACAACTCATGCTCAAGAGGACCTCCTCCACGGAGGCCCTCTTCGGGAGGGAGGGGGCCCTGGCCGGGTTCCCTTCTGACTGCGTGTCCGCCTCACTCAGGACCGTCGTCGAGATGGTCCGGAAGGACGTGTCCGGTGCGGGGCGGGCGATCGTGGGAACCGCCAACCACCTACGGGACCTCAGGAGGGTCGACCGCGACATGGCCTCACGGCTCCGCTCCGTGACGGACATGATGCAGTCGACCGCGACCCTCTTCGCTCCGGTCATCCTGGGCGTCACGTCCGCCCTCTACCTGGTCATCGCCCGGCTGGCCCCCACCCTCCCGTCTTCCGGCGCGGTCGCGGCCGCGCCCGTGCCCGCGGCCACGTTCGCGCTCGTGCTGGGCGTGTTCGTGCTGGCGCTCGCGGCCGCGACGATGCACTTCTGCGCGCGCCTCACGCACGGCGACGACGCCATCGAGGCGCGCTACCGCGTGGCCAGGGCGATGCCCGTGGCCGTGGCGGTCTACACGGTCGCGAGCGTGGTGGGCCAGGCGGTGGTCGCGTGACCGCGTGGTACGAGTTCAGGCCCACCTGGGAGGAGAGGCGGCAGATTTTTATGCGCCGAACGCCAAAGGGCCCTCAAAGGGGAGCCGAATGGACAAGGTCTATAAGTACATCCGCCTCGTGGGCACGTCAGACAAGAGCTACACCGACGCCATCAAGGTCGCCTTGAAGAGGACCTCGAAGACGATCAAGCACCTCTCGTGGTTCGAGGTCGTCGAGCACCGGGGCGGCATCAAGGATGGCAAGATCGAGCACCAGGTGATCCTCAGGGTGGCCTTCGAGGTCGAGGACGTCAAGGGCTGAGGCCCTGTCCGCACCCCGTACCCCCCCTCATCCTCATAGAGCACCCATCGTCGCATCTATCCCGCCCCCGGAGGGCGGCCAGCGAGCCCGCCCACAACGTGATTAATTCGCCCCATCCGCGATGGTTCTCAAACCCACCTCATATACCCCGCGCGCCGTCTGAAACGACGGTGAGAAACATGCGCGGACACGTGTGCACCATGCGGAACAGGGCAGGCATCAGGAACGACGAGCGCGCCTCCGTGGAGGGCATGCCGCTTTACATGCTCATCATGGTCGTGGTGGTGGTCATCTCCATCGGGATCCTGACGGGCATCATGGGCGGCTTCAAGGGCCAGACGCTGGCAGCGGTCGAGGCCGACCCGGGCACGGTCAAGGTGCCCGGCGGGGCGGGCGACGTGGCGTTCAGCGTCACCGTCAAGGATTCCGAGGGCAGGGCCATCGAGGGCGCGACCGTGCTCGTCCAGGGTGCGGGCGTCTCGACCGCGGCCAAGACCGACGCCTCGGGCCAGGCGTCCTTCACGGTCCAGGTGGACCTGGGCACGGCCGCCGTGGGCGAGCTCGACATCCGGGTCACCCATCACGCCACGTTCGGCGAGCAGACCCGCGGGACGACCGTCCTGCTGGTCGCCCAGTAGGGGGGGTCGCGCGTTGCGGCACCCCCTGCTGAGGCAGGAGGGCGCGGCCGTCGTGGACGTGCCCTACCAGCTCGTGCTGAGCGTCGTGCTCATGGCCCTCGCGGCCGCGACGCTCATGCCCGCGCTGCGCTCCTACCAGGCGTCGGAGCTGGAGGGGCGCATCCGCGTGACGGTCGCCGAGGTCGCGTCCGCGGCAAAGGCGGTCCTCCACCATCCAGGCAGCTCGCGGACTGTCTCGGTCGACCTCAGCGGGGGCTGGGGCGTGAGGCTCGAGCGGCTGACCATCGGCGCGCCCCTCGACGCTGCGCCCGACATGATGGCCGTCATCGCCTGGCGTCACACGGCGGGCGGCTCGGGCCGCTCGCTGGTCACCTCCACGGGCGGTCCCGTGCCGATGTGCGGCACAGACCATGGCCAGTTCGTCCTGGTCGAGGGGCGGGCGCTCCTGGTCCTCGAGGCCAGGCAGGCGCCGGACGGCTTGTCTTTTGACACCTACGTCGAGGTCACGCTGGTGTAGGGTGATGCGATGCTGGCCTGGACGATATCCAAGGTCGCGACCTCGTTCGTGGTGCTCACGATAGCGCTTACGGTGCTGGGCCTCTTCGGCATGGAGGCCGCGTCGATGCGCACGATGGAGCTCGAACGCCTCGCGGATTCGGTCGCGGACCTGGTCGGGGACGTGGACACGCTGCCGTGCGAGGCGTCGTGCGAGGTCAACTGGACCTGCGCTTCGGATGCGTTCGGCCTACCCCGGACATTCCACGGGGACGTCTACAGGATCGAGTTCACGGCCGACCGCCCATACGTGGTGTGGAGGGGGGAGCGTGTGGCTGGGCACCCGTTCACATCCCGTGTGAGGCTTGTGGACGGGGATGGGCAGCCATTGCCGCTGCTCGCGGTCGGCTCGACAACGGGGTTCATCGTATCCTCCCACGCCGAGTGGCAGTCGTGGGGGCTCGACTTGCCTGTGCAGGTCCGATCGCTCCCGTAGGCGCAGTACCAGATGCGATACGTGGGCCGAACCGTATTTAAATCGACCGTCCATTGCACAATCATGGCACCAGGGCAGACAGGCGGCCCCCAGTGGCCTCCGCAGCAGCCCATGTCCCAATGGCCACCCCCACAGCACCCCCCTCAGATGATGCAAGCCCCGCCTCAATCGACCCCGCCAAACCAATTCTATCCACCCCAGGCGATGCCACCGCCTCCACCCCTCATTCCTTTGAAACTCGAGCCATGGGGGACCGAGGATCCGTCGCTCTGGTGCGCTCGTCGCGCGCGATTCCACTCGCTCTGGGGCATGGTCGCCGTCTCGACGCTCCTCCTGGCCTTCGGCCTGGGGTGCTACATCGTCATCACCACGTTCCTCTACGAGGGTGAGGAGGCCGGCAGCAAGGCGGTCGGGGGCTTCCTGCTCCTCATCCTGTCGCCCATCGTCTTGTCCATCGTCGGCGGCGTGGCCGCGGGCTCGCTTTTCCGGACGGGCAGGCGCATGCGGGGGCGCGCGGGCGCGCCCGAGGGTCTGGGCTGGGCCAACCTGACGCTCGGGCTGGCCACCCTACTGTGGGCGCTGCTGATCTTCGTGTTCATAGGGCTCGCCACCATCAAGAGCGGCGATAACGACGACTTCCCGCTGGGCCTGTTCGCCTACGTGCCCGTCTACATGGGGCTATGCACCGCGCTCACGCTCACCGGCTCCGCGCTGCTCGCATGGTCCCCGCTCACCCGGCTCGAGTCCGGGCTGGTCATCCTCCTGGGCTGGGGGACGTTGCTCGTGTTCATGCTCTCGGCCATCATCATCAACCCCGACGAAATCACGCCGGACGAGTACGAGAAGCTCGTCTTCTGGCTCAGGTTCGGGCCAATCATCGCAAGCCTTCTGCCGTTCTTCTCGGTCCTCGGCATCCTCTACGTGCACGGGCGCCGCCTGAGGGTGCTCGAGGGCGAGGTCGTGATGGCCCCGTCGGCCGGTGGGGCCGCGGGCCATGTGGCCGACCTGGGCGCGTGCCCCAGGTGTGGCGCGCGCAGGACCGTTCACCCCCGCACCCGGGAGCAGTTCTGCCCCGCGTGCGGCCATGGGCTTCCACCTGAACCACAGGTCCCTTGGCCACCGCCGTGACCGTTCCCAGCTCCACGTGAAATGGAGGGCCAGGCATCCCGTTTCTCACGCGATGCGAAAAACCAACCTTTATTTCCTTTAGAGACATTCCACTCGAAATGGAGGGGTAACGAGATGGTAACGGATCGATAACTCGAGATAATCGGAATCATTCCCTTCGGGAGAGAAGAAAGGGAGAAAAGGGGGAGGGAGAGAAAAGGGGGATGGGGGAAAAAGGGGGATGGGGGGCCTATGGCGCGAGCGCCACGGCCTCCCCGTTTGATTCCCATGGCCTGACCTGCTCGCCGGTCCAGGGCCTCTGCATCGACTGGACGCTGGGCAGCTCGGAGCCCTCGTTGGACAGTTCGAGCGTCTCCGTCGTGGGGGCCTCCACCCGTGCCAGCGTCTCCACCGGCGGCAGCTCGGCCGCGCCCTCGGTCGCCATGGCCTCGACGCCCTCGTCGGCCCAGACCACGATGCCCTCCTCGTAGAAGGCCACGCGCTCCGGGTTGCCGTCCGAGTCCGCGTCCACGTACTCGAACGCCTGGGCGACCTTGGAGCCGTTCTTGGCCTCGATCGCGCGGTAGGCCTTGATGCTCTCGGGGTTGCCGTCCGAGTCCGCGTCGACCCATTCGGCCGCCTCGACCGCCTTGCCGTCCTTAGTGATGGCCCAGGCACCGACCGTCACCCTCTCGGGGTTCCCGTCGGAGTCCGCGTCCACGTACTCGAAGCCGCGCTCCCCCGCGGCCACGCCCGCGACGAGCAGCGCCTCGTAGGATTTGATGCTCTCGGGGTTCCCGTCGGAGTCCGCATCGACGTACTCGATGGCCCTGACCGCGACCGCCTCGCCCTCCTTGGCGGCGATGGCGCCGTAGGTCACGCCCTCGGGGTTGCCGTCCGAGTCCGCGTCCGCTATCAAGAGGTACTCGGCCGCGATGACGTCGTCGCCGACCTTGAGCGCCCGGAACGCCTCGACCTTCTCGGGGTTGCCGTCCGAGTCCGCGTCCACGAGCCCGGCGACGCCCACGTAGCTCGCCTCGCCGGCCACGGCGTCCTCGTAGACCACTACCGTCTCCGGGTTGCCGTCCGAGTCCGCGTCCACGTAGAGCAAGACCCTGCGGGCGTAGTTGCCGTCGCCCCAGGCCACGCCCTGGTATGCGCCGAAGGCCTCGGGATTGCCGTCCGAGTCCGCGTCGACGAGCTTCGCGTAGGCCATCCACGAGACCGTGTCCCACTGGCCGACCGCGAGGACCTCGACCGACTCGGGGTCGCCGTCGGAGCTCGCGTCGATGTAGAGAACGTGCACAACGGACCACCGCGTGTCGGACTCCCTGTAGCCCTGGTAGAGCTCGATCTTCTCGGGGTTGCCGTCGGAGTTCGCGTCCACGTACTCGACCCCACCCTGGTAGGCCCTCTCGCCGTCCTCGGCCGCCTCGTAGGCGGTCACGCGGTCCGGCACACCGTCCGAGTTCGCGTCGGTGACCTCGTAGTACCGCATCCAGCTCGCGCCCGCGTCCGTCATGCCGCGCTCTGCCGCGGTCGTCCTCTCGGGGTTGCCGTCCGAATCCGCGTCGATCATCTCGACGCCCCGCTGCCATGCGACAGCGGACGCGCCCACCTGCTCGACCATGCCCTGTCCCTCGCCCGGCGTCGGGGCGTCCAGGACAGCCATCGGGTCCTCCCCGCCCTCCGCCGCCGCCATCATGCCGATGGACGTGATGGAAAGCAGCGTCGCGAGCAGGACCGCCATACCCTTGTGCGTCGCATTCGTCCTCATCTTCATCACCTCAGGGGCCTTCTCGCCCCGTTGGTCCCTCCTGGGCGCGCAGGCTATAAGAAGGGGATTGGACGGCGCTCGAAACTTTGGACGGGCCTCGAACGGGACGTCACCGCGCCGGCTGGGGCGCGGGGGGGGCCTCCACGCCCTCCCCCGTGCCGCCCTGCGCCAGGTCGAGCCACAGCTCGGTGAACGCGTCGACCTGGTCGAACGGCTCGGGCCGGTAGAGCATGAGCAGGCGGGCGACCCCGCGCCTGTCGACGAGGCTGAAGCCCTTGCCCTCGCCCGCCGTCACCTGGGAGACGACCTGCTGCACCACGAGGCGCTGCATGTGGTACGTAAGGGTCGAGGGGGCGCAGCCCAGGTGCGCGCAGAGCTCGCGGTGCTGCGCACGGCCGGCCGCGAGCAGGAACACGATGATGCGCAGCGGCATCGGCTGCCTCAGCAACCCGAGCACGCGCTTCTCCTGCGAGGTGAGGCGGTCGACGCCGGTCTCGGCCCCGGGCGGCCGCGTGGGGAAGTACCTCGAGTACCCGGCGTCCTTGACCTCGACGACGAGCTCGCTCCTGATGAGGTGCCCGAGGTGGTACTCGACCAGATTGATGTGCATCCCGAGCCGGCGCTGGATCTCACGCAGGTGCAGCCCGGGCTGCGACGAGACGAGCTCGTAGATGGCTCGCCTCGTGTCCAGCTCGAGCAGCTCGGGCGCCTGCATGGTCACCCTCCCAATCAGCGCTTGAGGGTCGCGAAGTAGAGCAGGAGCAGCACCAGTAGGTTGAGGAGGCCCACCGCCGAGAGGGCGGCGCCCGCGTCGGCGTCCGGGGTGAACTCGTAGGCAAGGATCGCCACGCCCACCAGGAAGAACGCGATGAACGCGCCCACCGTGTACAGCAGCTTGGTGTTGCCCGTCCGCCTGTAGGAGCTTATCGAGATGGGCAGCAGGGCCAGGGAGAGCACTATCACTCCTGCTGCCACGAAGTCCAGGAACGCCACCTTCCCCACCTCGTCTGCCTATTGGGCGGGCGGCCTATAAGACTGCCGGGGTGGCTGTTGCGGCTGCTGCCACCCGCCCCATGCGCCCGGGGCCTGTGCCCCGGGCTGGGACGCCTGTGGTCCCTGAGGGGGGTTGTACTGCTGGGGGGGCTGCTGCATGGGCTGCTGCGCTGCGTACTGGGGGGGCTGTGGCTGCTGGGGGGGCGCGCCTCCGGAGGGGGGCTGCGCGCGCCTGGGGGTCGAGGTGCGCGACCTCGCGTACCGCGCGGTGGCGACGACCGCCACGAACATTATGATGCCGAAGAGGAACACGCCGCCGCTGCCCTTCACGAGCCTCTCGAGGACCGGCGGGATGCCGTCCTTGAAGACGTAGCCGAGCTTGGGGTCGTGCGTGATCCTCTCGCCGCGGCCGTAGCTCATCGCGACGTACTTGATTCCCACCGAGGTCGCCCTCTCGGGCGTCCAGTTGAACTCGGAGAACTGCGCAAGCGTGCTGGTCGTGACGGTCTGGTTCACGCCGTCGACGTCGGCCTCCTTCGCCCACGAGAAGTAGCCCGCGCCGCCCTTGATGGGGAAGTTCATCCCGTCCTCGGCCACGTACGACTGCCACTCCTCAGTGTAGTCCGGGGGCAGGTCGTCGTACCACTTGGCGTTGCCGACCGCGACGATTGACAGCAGCGCGAGCTCGGTGTCGTTCGCCACGTAGTCGTAGTCCTCGATGACGAAGTCTATCTTCATCTCGTAGGGGGACAGCACAACGGTCTCGTTTATGAAGATGCTGTTCGAGACGTGCATGACGATGGTGAACACGCCATCGGTGGTCTGCGCCTCGAGAGTTATCTGCTCCACCTTGAGCACGCTCTGCGTGCTGTGCTCGAGGGGCTTGTATCCGGGCCTGTCGTACCACTTCACGGAGCCGTTGACCGAGCCCGTCTGCTCGTAAAAGTCGTCGCTGTCCTGCATGTCCTTGTGCAGCGGGAGCACGGACACGACTGTGTCGCCGCGCAGGTCGTACCTGCCGTCGCCGTTGTCCCTGTACTCGACGATGCCGTAGGGGGCGAGGAACGTGGCCGCGGCCCAGTCGTTCATGTTGGCCACGGTGCCGTGACCGTAGATGACGCCGATGCCCAGGCCCTTCCCGTCCTCGCCGACGGTGTCGATGCCGAAGATGACCCAGTCCGAGCCCTCGGGCGTGTGGGAAGCGGAGGCGAGCCATGCGGTCTTGTCGGTGTAACTCTCAGCGATCTGGCGCTTGTAGTAGAAATCCTGCTCCTGCGCGACCGCGGGGGCCGCGAATGCGCACAGGAGGGCCGCGGCGAGAAGGGCCACGGCGGTCCTTGCAAGGGTTCTTGATTGCATGCCGTTCACCATGGCACCCTAGTGGGGGCGCCGCGTTTTTATAGTTCATTGGACGCCCCTCGAACGTGGGGGTCGTTTTTTCGAGGCGTGTCCAATCCGGGAGGGGGGAGGCCCTCGCGGTGCGGAGGCGCTCTCACCCGGCCAGGGAGTCGAGGAGCACCCCTACGCGGGCGCGCAGCTCGTCGACCGAGCCCCAGTTCGGGATGGCCCTGTCCGCGCGGGCAAGCACGTCGCCCAGCCCCCAGCCCAGCTCGCGCCGGTCGCGCGCCTCGAACGCCTCCCGGGAGGCCGTGTCGTCCTCGCGCGAGCGCGTGGCGACCCGCGAGTAGCGCAGCTCGTCGGGGCAGTCGATGCGCACGACCATGAAGTCATCCCCCAGCACGTGCCGGAACGCCTCCAGCTCGGCCAGGCTGCGCAGCCCGTCGATGATGACGATGCGAGCGCTGCGGTCGACGGCCTCGAGGGTGCGACGCGCCCAGATGTCGGGGCCGAACCGCTTGCGCATCTCGTCGGCGACCGCGCCGACGACGGCGGCCTCCATCGGCAATCCGCGGCGGCGGACCTCGTCCCACACGAAGTCGCCCATGCGCAGCACCTGCGCGCCGCGCTCCCTGGCGACCTGGACGGCCTCTGTCTTGCCCGACCCGGGCATGCCCGCGAACGCCACGATCCTCACGCGCCGCCTCCGGGGGCCGGATGGGCGGCGCGCTCCAAAAACCCTCCCATCCCCACTCGCGACGGCCCCTGCGGGGGGGCGACTGGCACGCGCCGCCCCCAATCGCAAAAGTAGAAATACGCTCATGGGCGTTCTTATCTGGACGCATACGCGTCCGTGTGGGGGATTGCTATGGGAGCGGACATCCAAAGCGCGATGAAGCATCCGGCGATAGTCCTCGTCGGCATCGGCGGCGGCGGCTCGAGGATACTCTCGGACGGCATGCAGAAGGTCCTCGAGTACCAAGTCGTGGACCGCTACAACCTGCTCGCGCGGGCCATCCGCGCGAGCTCGGAACGCCCCCTGACGTACATCGTGGACACCAGCACCGACCCCCTGCGCGAGGGGTTCTTCGAGAACATCCCGCCCGCGCAGAAGATATCGCTGTCCCAGGCCGCGCGCGGCATGTCGAGGGGGGCGGGCGGCCGCCCCGGCAGGGCGGCCAATGCAATCCTCAACAACGACGTGGTCGAGAACCTGGCCTTGAACCTCTACAAGCCCATCTCGGAGATACAGCCTGCCATCGTCGTCATCATCCACACCGCCGACGGGGGCACGGGCGGGGGGCTCACGCCCGAGATACTGCAGCACCTCGGCTACTACGTGCCCGCGTCGACCGTGTTTTGGGTGTTCACCGTCTTCCCGCAGCGCAGCGCGCTCGCGCTCAAGGGCCCGAGGACGGTCGCGCCGGTCATGGGCCGGCTGCTCAAGGTCGCCCGGAAGATATCCGACCGGGACTTCTCCAGCATCCCGTGGGAGAGCCGCGAGATCATCGACAGGCACATCGTCAAGCAGCAGGCCGACCACTCCTTCGAGTTCCAGCACTCCCGCGTCGCCATCTTCCCCATCAGCAACCAGCACTTCGCGCAGTGCTGGAAGAACCTGGCCGGCGGTGCGAAGCGGGAGGAGAAGGAGATACGCGAGGAGGTCCTGAACCCGTTCCCAATCGAGCTGCTCTCGCAGGCGCTCTACCCCTTCCTGAAGTACGCCGTGGCGGAGCCCGAGGAGCAGCGGTGGATGCAGGAGCACTGGCCCCTCGGCCCCATCGACATCCCAGACATCATGGCCGGCATCACGCCCGAGAGGCCGTTCGTCATCCCCCACCTGTGGATCGACCCGCGCATCGACGACGACAAAGCGACGGCGGCGGTCATCGACGACCTGGTCAAGGGCGTCATCCGCATCGAGCAGATCGACGTCATCGGCGACGACGGCGTCCCGGACCTGTTCACCTTCACGGGCTCCTCGGCCCCTCTCTACGAGGCGCGCACGACGACCATCTACTGCATCCCCGTATACCCCGACGGCTCGGCTTACTTCGGCACCATCAGTGACTTCGTGGGCGACGCCTGGTTCCCGAGGATGTCCGCCCGCCTCAAGTTCATCACAGGCAGGGAGGGCCTCAAGGTCGGCATCATCAGCCACGCCGCCAACCTCAAGCCCCAGCCCATCCCGGGCCCCGAGGCCGGCGCGAAGCTCGGCTTCAAGGACGGGCTCATCGTCACGCTCCTCTTCGGCGCCATCCCTGAGGACCTGCCGGTGTGGCTGGAATCCACCCGCGACATCGTCGAGACATACCGCACGGACGACTTCTGGGAGATATCCGGCTACGACGCCAACGACTGGCTCAGGGAGCTCTCGACCTACGTGGGCTGGACCGACTGGCCGCTCAAGAAGTACATCAGGGTCTACGACGAGCCCACCCAAGAGCCCGGGGCCCCACAGGACGGAAAGGCATAATACCGCCCTCTGGATTACCATCCTGACCTGCATGGCGTCCCCGAAACGAGCCCTCATTGCGCTCTCGTCCACGCTCGTCGTGCTCGCGCTCCTGGTGCCCCCGGCCTCGGCGGAGTGGCCCATGGACGGCGACAACCCCGCCCACACGGGGGTCCAAGAGACGGGCGTTATCGGGCCCGCCGAGCAGTGGCAGTACAGTGCGGGCTCCGAGATCATCGCGCCGCCCTCCGCGGCCTATAGCAGCCTGTTCTTCGGGACCGTTGGGGGCTCCCTCGTGGTGCTCGACGGGCTCGACGGCCGCCTCGCGTGGACCGTCCAGCTCGGGAGCCCCGTGAGGTCCACGCCGCTCATCTCGACCGCGACCGTCTTCGTGAGCGCGGGCAACGGGCTGCACGCCATCTCCACACAGAACCGCTCTGAGAAGTGGTCGTTCGAGGCCGTGGGCGACCTGCGCGGCTCGCCAGTTCTCGAGGGCGGCACCATCTACGTGGGCTCGGAGGACAAGCACGTCTACGCGCTCGACGAGTACACAGGCGCGCTCCTGTGGAAGCTCAAGCTCGACGATGTCGTCGCCGCGAGCCCCACCATCACCGGCCTCAAGCTCATCGTGGGCACGGACGCGGGCACGCTGTACGCGCTCCACCGCAACGAGGGCACCGTGCTGTGGCAGACCCCCCTGGGCTCGGCCGTCTCGTCGGCCGCGACCATCTCGACGGGCCTCGCCATCGTCGGCACCTACGGGGGCAGGCTGCGGGCGGCCTCCGTCGAGGACGGGGACCTGAAGTGGTCCTTCCCGCCGACATCCGAGGGCCCGCTCGACCCCATCCTCACCACGCCCGCGACCGATTCGGGCCTGGTCTACTTCGGCAGCGACGGCCTCTACTGCCTCGAGGCGCGCGTGGGGGAGCTCATCTGGCACCATGAAACGCGCGACTTCGTGCGGGGCTCGCCCGCCATCGCCGAGTCCTACATCGCGTTCGGCTCCTACGACGGGGCCATCAGGTGCGTCGACAAGGCGTCCGGCAACCTGGTGTGGCAGTACGAGACCGGCACGACCCTGCGCTCGGGCATGTCCATAGACTACGACAAGTGCTACGCCGGTGGCCGCAACGGTGTGCTCTACGCCAGGTCAATCCTGAACCACCAGCCGCCCATCATTAGCGGGCCCACCTCCATCACGGGCGAGGCCCACCAGTCCATCAGGTTCGAGGTCGTCGCGCAGGACCCCGAGGGCAACGCGCTCACCTACAGCTGGAGCTTCGGCGACAGCAACACGAGCCGCGAGCGCGCGCCGCTGCACGCCTACGAGGTGGCGGGCAACTACACCGCGTCCGTGGCTGTCAGCGACGGCACCAAGTCCAAGACGCTCCTGATACCGGTCACCATCAACCCCTACCAGTCCCGCATCGAGGGTGGGGACGGCCCCGGGATGTCCATCTGGCTTCTGGTCGCGGGCGTGGCCGTCGTGGCCGTCGTGGTGGTCGTGGTGGTCGTGGTCATCCTGTCCGTGCTGAGGAGGCGGAGGACCAAGCAGGCGCCGGAGACGCCCGCGCCGCCCGTGACGGAGCCCCAGTGGCAGTCGGCAGAGGGTCAAATCGTGGAGGTGGTCAGGTGACGCGCGTGGACGGCCGCGGGCCCGACGAGCTCAGGCCCGTCACGGTCAAGACAGGGTTCATCGACCGCGCGCCCGAGTCGGTGCTCTTCTCGCTCGGCCGCACCAAGGTCCTGTGCACGGCCACCATCGAGGAGGGCGTGCCCAAGTGGCTCGAGCACCGGCTCCCGCCCCAGGGCTGGGTGACGGCCGAGTACAGCCTGCTCCCCCGGTCGACGAGCACGCGCACCTCGCGCGACCGCAAGGGGGCTGGGGGCCGCACGCACGAGATCGAGCGTATCATCGGCCGTTCGCTGCGCGCGGGCGTGGACATGCGCCTGCTTGGCGCGAGGTCCGTCATCGTGGACTGCGACGTGCTCGAGGCGGACGGCAGCACCCGCACGGCGGCCGTCACGGGCGGCTGGATAGCCCTGGAACGCGCGCTGGGCGCTCTGGTGCAGAAGGGGGAGCTCAAGCGCAACCCCATGCTCGCCCCCGTCGCCGCCGTGAGCGTGGGCATCGTCGACGGCGAGCCGATGCTGGACCTGTGCTACGAGGAGGACTCCGTCGCCGACGTGGACATGAACGTCGTGATGAACGCGGAGGGCCTCCTCATCGAGCTCCAGGCCACCGCCGAGGGGCAGCCCTTCTCGCGCACGGTCATGGAGCGGCTGCTCGACCTCGCTTCGGAAGGCGTCGAGCGGCTCTTCGAGGTACAGAGAAGCGCGAGGTGAGCGCCCGTCGCCCTCGCCCGGCGCCGCGGTCGCCAGAGCGCATCGCGATGACTTGGCTTTTTGAAAATCTCATGAAAAGGTATTAATGCGCCACCCCCATTACAAGCCCAGCTCAGTGGGGCTGCTGACGGGAGGCGCTCTGGCCTCCCTCTGCGACGGTGGTGGCGTGAACCTTCCAAGCGGGCGACTGCTGAGGCGCGGGGTGGGGGGCCCGAGGGCCCTGGAGGACCTCGTGACCGGCGCCAAGGAGGACGCGTTCTCCGGATTCTTCATGCTCGCGTCAGGCAAGGGCGCGGGCCGCCGCGTGGGCGCGCTCGTCTTCAAGGACGGCGTGGGCGTGCTCGCCAACGTCAAGGGCGGCGGCGAGGAGTTCCAGGGCTCCGCGGCGCTGCCGCACCTGCTCGAGATGTCCCAGGAAGCCGCGTGCTCGGTAGAGGCCCGGAGCTTCGCGTACCGGAGCTCGACGGTCGATGTCGACCAGCTCATGAAGCTCTTCCCCGACGCCCGCGTGCGCGCCTCGGAGCTCGAGCCCACCAACCTCTACACCATGGCCCTCGCACCCGCGCCCGCCGCCGAGGGCGAGGCCCCCGCGGGTGAGCAGGGCGGGGCTGAGGCCAAGCGCCGCGTCGTCGACCGCAGCGACGAGGCCATCGTCGCGCGGGGCCGCGCGCTCTCCAAGCGGGTGACGGAGCTCGAGGAGCTGCATCGCGAGGTCACGGCCGACGAGAAGCGCATCAAGGGCCTCGAGGTCGAGAACGAGACGCTGCGCAACGAGGTGAAGGCCCTCAAGGAGAGCTCCATCTCCATCGTCAAGTACATGCAGGAGCGGGGCGGGGGGGGCGCGACGGCTGAGGAGGCCACGCGCATCGTACGCACCGCCGGGGCCCAGGAGCGCAGGTTCGCGGAGTGGAAGGAGCTCCACGAGGCCGAGCGGCTGGGCGTCGAGCGCAAGAAGCTCGACCAGGAGCGCGACGAGCTCGAGAAGCGGAGGACGAACCTCGAGGCGCTCGAGGCGCACCTCAGGGACTCGCGGCAGGAGCTCGCGGAGGCCATCGCGCGGATGGAGCGCGAGAAGTCCGAGCTGGGCGAGGTCTGGAAGCGCCTGGGCCAGGAGACCCAGGGCATCATGGAGCAGGAGAAGGCCGCGGACTCGCGCACCAAGGACATGTTCAGGCGCGAGCGCGACCTGGTCCAGAGGGAGGCCGTCGTCAAGCAACGCGAGGGCGAGCTCGAGGAAACGGCGCGCAAGCATGCGGCCGAGCGGGAGGACATCGAGCGGTCCCGCGCCGCCGGAGGCGAGCGGGTGGCCGAGCTCGACGGGCGCGAGCGGGCCCTCGCGGACCGCGAGCGCGCTCACGAGTCCCAGGCGACGGAGGCCAAGTCGAGGACGGAGTCGCTCGAACGCAGGCAGGCGGACCTGGACGCCAAGGAGGCGCTGCTCACCGAGCGCACGCGGCAGCTCGAGAAGCACGATGAGGGGCTGCAGAGGCGCGAGGACGAGGTGCTGGAGCTCAGCGGCCAGGTCGACCTCAAGAAGGGCCGCATCGACGACCTGGACGACCGCCTGGCGCGCAAGGAGGCGCGGCTGCAGGCGCTGGACGACGCCCTGACCCGCAAGGAGGCGGACATCAGGGAACAGGAGCGTCGGCTGGAGGAGCGCGGGACCGATGTCTCCTCGGTCACGGCCGAGCTTGAGGCGCGCAGGAAGGGCCTCGACCACGAGGCGGAGGAGCTCGTGGGCGAGGACCGTCGGGTCAAGGGCCTCGAGTCGAGCCTCAAGCAGAAGGAGGCCGCGCTCGAGGAGGAGCGCGCCACGCTCAAGAAGGCGCAGGAGCGCATCGCCGCCGACGAGGGCCGCATCAAGCAGCTCGAGTCGGAGCTCGCCGCGCGCGGGGAGGAGCTGGAGCGCCTGGAGCGCAAGTTCGTGAGGGACGCGTCGAGCCTCGAGCGCAAGGAGGAGGGGCTCGATGACATCAAGAAGTCGCTCTCCAAGAAGAAGGTCGACCTGGAGGTCTGGGCCGAGGACCTGCGCAAGCTCCAGGACGACCTGCGCAAGAAGGAGGACGCGCTCGGCACCGAGCGGTCGACCTTCGAGAGCGAGCGCGCCATCCTGGAAGAGAAGCGTGCGCTGCTGGAGAGGGTCAAGTCCGAGCTCGACGCGAGGGAGCGTGGCATAACCGAGTCGGAGCGCAAGCTCAACACGCGCTCGGAGGGCCTCGACCGCGTCCGCAAGGAGGCGGAGGCCGAGGACGCGCGGCTCGAGGAGGCCAAGCGCGACCTGAAGGCCAGGACCGCGCAGATCGAGGAGCGGGATTCTGACGTTGCCAAGCGCGAGGCGGCCGTCGCCGCGGGCACCGAGCGCGCGAGGGGGCTAATGGAGGAGGCCGACTCCCGCCTCGAGGAGGCCGACACGAGGGACAAGGCGCTCGACTCGCGCGAGAAGGTGCTCGCCGACGACGAGACCAAGCTCGCCCAGGAGAGGGGCGAGCTCGCGGGCGAGACCGAGAAGCTGGAGGCGCTGGAGGACAGGCAGCGCGAGAGGTCGGTGGAGCTTGAGGCGCGCGAGAAGGCCATTGCGGAGCGCGAGTCCGCGGTGCTGTCGCGCGAGAAGGAGCTGGACACGAGGGAACGCAGGCACGCCACCCGCTCGAGGGAGCTTGGCGACCTCAAGAAGCTGCTCGAGGGGGTCTAGCGGCCGCGCGGCGGGTCCGCTAGGAGGCTGGTGGTGAGGCGGTGAAGCTCCCGAAGGGCGTCAAGAGGCTCAAGACCTCGGGGTCGAAAACCGCGCTGCAGGACGCCATCGGCACCCTGTGCTCGACCGAGTTCAACGGATACGTGCGCGCCTCGGCGCCGGAGGGCGTCAAGGAGGCGTGCATCCTCCTATTCCTGCAGAGCATCCCGCAGCTCGCGGTATACCAATCCCCCGACAGGTCCGTCTACGGCCCCGAGGCGCTCGCGGAGCTCGTGCGCATCTCGCAGTCCCCCGCCTCCATCGTCCGGGCCGAGGCGTTCTTCGCCCACGACCTGGTCGAGGTCGACACCATCGTCACGAAGATGCGCAAGGCCGCGGTCACCACCAAGGACCTCGCTTCCACGGGGCTGCGCGTGCCGGCCGGTGCGGCCGCCGCGCCGCCGTCGGCCACGAGGGCGCCGTCGCCGCCACCGCTGGTCAAGGCCGCGCCCGCCCTCAAACCGGTCGCGCCCGCCGCCAAGCCCCCTGCGACGCCCAAGCCGCCGTCGAGGCCAGCGCCCCCTCCGATGACCGTCAAGGTCGTGCCCAAGGTCACCAGGGTTCCCAAGGTCCCGGAGGCAGCGCCACGGCCCCCCTCACCACCGGCGGCGCCGTCAAGGCCCGCCGTCAGGTTCGAGGCAGAGGGGTCCGAGGGCGAGGATGTGGAGGACGCGGAGGAGGAGCAGGAGGAGGAGGGAGCGGATGAGGGGGCGGGGGCGAAGCTGGTCGCCCCGAAGGGCGAGGACGACGATGAGTTCCTCAAGATGCTCAAGGAGGTCGGCCTCGCGCCTGCGGCGTCCGGTGGCAGCCAAGCCGAGGGGGACATCTCCGGCGACGAGATAGACCAGTACATCGCCGCCTTCGAGACGTACATCGACAAGTCCAAGCGACCTGAGGCCGCGCCCACGCCAGCGAACCTCAAGCGCGTCGTGCAGGAGATCATCGATGAGATGGCATCGGCCGCGGGCGAGGACGAGTGGACCCGGTCGTTCATCGAGTCCCAGCGCGAGGTGGTGTTCGACAAGGTGCAATCGTCCTCGCGCCAGCTCGACGCGATGTCACACCAGCGCGACAGGCTCACCGAGGAGAGGTCCACGCTCGCCGACATCTCGAAGACCTTCCAGGATGTGCTGCGAGCGACAGAGGAGGAGGCCCGCAAGCACAAGCAGGAGCTGGACGAGATAGCCTCTGACGAGGGCGTCGACGATGGCGACTGGCTCCGCCAGGAGTCGGCCAAGCTCGCGCAGCAGGCGAACCGGATGAAGGAGATGGAGGGCATCCTCGCAAGCGTGCTGTCGACGCACCAGCGGCGCGTGGACCACATCGAGTCGGAGCTCGAGGAGACAGAGGAGGAGGCGCGCACCGAGGTCAAGCGGGAGATCTTGGACCTCGAGTCGCTCAAGAAGGACTTCCTCGAGGAGATGCGCGACCGCATCCGGTCGATGTCCACCACGGCGGAGGGTGCGCCCAGCCCTGATGGCGCGGCAAAGGTCACGCAGTCCGTCTCGGAGGGCATCCACGATCGCGTGGAGGAGCTCGAGCACGAGCGGTCGGAGCTCGCGGAGGAGGGTCGCCGCCTCGAGACGGCGACAGAGGAGGCGAAGGTGGCCAGGGACACCCTCGACGTGGACCGGGAGGTCGAGGTCCACGCGCGCCTTGGAGAGCTGGAGGACCGCGAATCCGCGCTCAAGGGCAAGGAGGCGACGCTGCTCGAGATGGAGGATCGCCTGGCGGCCGACCGCGCCGCCATAGAGGAGGAGCTCACCAAGTCGCGCATCCAGCAGACCAAGCTGCGCGCGCTGGAGGCGGACGTCAAGCGGCGGGAGGAGGCGCTCGACGAGAGGGAGCTCGAGCTCGAGGAGGGACGCGCGGCCGTCGAGGAGGCCGAGGCCCGGATGAGGGAGCTCAAGGCCATGGAGGCGCGCCTCAAGGCGCACGAGATGCAGCTCGTCGCGCGCGAGAGCGAGATAGACGAGGCGTCCAAGCGCGCCCGCGAGGAGAGGGAGGGGGCGGTCGAGACCGACCTCAAGCGCGTCGAGGAGATGGAGAAGGAGCTGCGCCGCCGCGAGAAGGAGTACTCCAAAGCAGAGAAGGAATCAGGGAAGCGCATCCAAAGCCTGGAGGAGGAGCTCAGGTCGAACCGTGGGCGCATCGCCGAGCTTGAGGGTCGCCTGGCGACGCTCCAGAAGGCCGAGGAGAGGGCCAAGAGGCTGGAGGCCGCCGTCCAGGCGCAGAAGGGGGCCGCGGGGGGCGTGGACGAGAAGGAGCTCAAGCGCATCCTCGCATACCTCGACGACCTGCTGTCGAACCTGCCCGAGGACGTCATCCAGAAGTTCAGCGAATCGGAGTACTTCGAGCTCTACGATAAGATACTGAAGAGGCTCGGCATCTGAGGAGGAGGGGCATCCACTGGGGCTGAGGGACAAGGCCGCCAAGCTGAAGTCGACCGAGGCGGAGGGGCCCGAGCCGGAGGCAACGACGGGTAAGGAGGCGCCGCCGATGGCAGAGCCCACGCCCCGACCGGCGACCCCGCCCGCCGCGACGGTCGCCCCCGCACAGTCCCCTACGGTCCAGCTCAAGGAGCTCGATGCCGCCCGCGCCGAGCTCGAGAGGACGCGCCAGTCGCTCGAGCGCCACAAGGGCGAAGCGGACGAGCTCCGTGACCGGCTCGGCCGGGCCGAGGCGAAGGAGGCCGAGCTCAAGGACGCCCGCACCGAGGTCGAGCGGCTCAAGGATTCCCTCGCCGAGCTTGACCGGCTCAAGAGGACCGCGGAGAGGGCGTCCAAGCTGGAGACCGAGCGCAACGAGGCGTTCAAGGTCCTGGACGAGCTGCGCGGCGAGGCCGAGGGCCTCCGGACCCAGCTCCAGTCAGCGAAGGACAAGGCCAAGGGCCTCGCGTCCTCCGCGGACGAGGCCGAGACGCTCCGCTCGAAGGTCCAGAAGGCGGAGAAGCGCGCCTCCGAGCATGAGAGGACCGTACGGGAGAGAGAGGCCCGCGTCGCGAGGCTCGAGGCGGACCTCGCGCGCGCGGAGGGGAAGGCGGCCGAGCTCAAGAGGATCGCCTCCGACTCCACCGCGAGGGCGGAGGAGTTGGAGGCAAAGCTGGCCAATCTGGAGGCCGCGGCCTCTGGAGGGAGGTCGAAGGCCAGCGAGATGGAGCGGCGCGCGCTCGAGCTCGAGAAGCGCGCGTTCGACCTGGAGAAGAGGGCCGAGGAGGCCGAGAGGCGCGCCAAGAAGGCCGAGGCCTGGGTCGAGGAGCTCGAGAGCAAGCTGTCCGCGCTCGAGACCGAGTCCACCGGTTCGAAGGAGAGGGCGGGGGAGCTCGAGAAGCGTATGGCCGATGCGGGCATGCGCACCAAGAATGCCGAGGCGAGGGCGGAGGAGCTCGAGGGACGGCTCTCCGGGCTCGAGGAGGGGGCAAAGGGGCACAAGGCCTTGGCAGAGGAGAGCGGCAAGCGCGCGGCCGTGCTGGAGGTCAAGGCCTCCGAGGCCGAGAGGAGGGCGAGGGAGGCCGAGGACCGCGCCAAGGGCCTCCAGGCACGCGTCACCGAGCTGGAGCTCGCCTCGAGCGGGACCGAGGTCAAGGCGCGGGACCTGGAGGTCGCGACGTCCCAGGCACGATCGCGCGTCGAGGCCCTGGAGGCGCGCGTGAAGGACCTCGAGAGCGCGCTCAGCCGCGGCGCCGAGGAGGCGCGCATCGCGCTCGACCGGAAGTCGGACCAGCTCGAGAAGTCGCGGCAGAAGCAGGAGCGGCTCGGGCAGGAGCTCATCGACGTCCGCAAGGAGGCGGACCGACAGCGCAAGGAGGTCGATGCCGAGCTCATCCGCGTGCGCAAGGAGCTCGAGCGCGCCAGGCACGAGGCCGAGGAGGCGCGCGCGGCAGCGACGGAGGCCGCCACGATCGTCGAGCGCGCGAAGGCGGGGGGCGGCGAGTCCGAGGCGCTGAAGGAGCGGGTCGCGACCGCCGAGGCCGAGCGCTCCCGACTCGAGGAGGAGCTCGCGCGGGCCCGCGAGGACGCGCAGGGGCTGAGGGCGGCCGTGGGCCGGCTGGAGAAGGAGCTGGACCTGGTCGCCAGGGAGCGCAAGAACGTCGAGGACCAGCTCGTCGAGGCGGTCGAGAAGGCCCGCACGGAGGCGGCCGCATCGGCGAAGGACCTCGAGAGACGCCACGCCGAAGAGGTGCGCGAGCTCGATGCCAGGGTCGCCAAGGCGCAATCCGAGGCCGACGAGAACAAGCGCAGGGCGCGGGAGCTCGAGCTGAAGTACAAAGACGTGGACTCGGAGCTCGCCGGCGCCCGCACCTCCGCCGAGATACTGAGGCAGTCCATGCTCGAGGCCGAGAAGGGGGCCCAGAAGACGATAGCGGAGCGCGAGGCGGCCATCCGCGCGGAGACGGAGCGGTCCTTGAAGAAGTCCGAGCGCGAGCAGGCCAAGCTCGCCCAGCGCGCCGCACAGGCAGAGGAGCTGGAGGGACGCATCTCCGAGCTCGAGGGCGGCCGCAGGTCCCTGCAGTCGGAGCTCAAGGAGGCCCAGTCAAGGGCCACCAGGCTCGAGGCCGACCTCAAGGCCGCCCATGACGGCTCCAGCAGGCTCGACGAGGGCATCAAGGAGTCCGAGGCGAGGCACACCATTGCGATGCGTGAGGTGGAGACCAGGCACGCCATGGCCATGGAGGAGGCGGAGGCCAAGCTTGATGCGGCGCTGAAGGACGCCGAGGCAAGGCATGCAGCGGCCATGAAGGAGGCGGAGGCCAAGCACTCCGATGAGCTCGACAAGCGCGACGAGGCCCTGCGCAGGGAGGTCGAGCGGGCGCAGCGGCGCGTAGAGAAGGACCAGGTGCGGCTCGCGCAGCGCGCGGACGGGTCCGAGGCACGCGTCAAGGAGCTCGAGGGGCGGCTCATCGCCGTGCAGGCGTCGCTGGTCGAGATGACGCACGAGCGCGACTCCGCCAGGGCCGAGCTGGGAAGGGCCGGCACGGAGGCGACGGCCCTCAAGGCCAGGGACAAGGAGGCAAAGGAGAGGGAGACCGAGCTGCGTCGGCTCGAGAAGCGCCTAGAGAAGCAGGAGGCCGAGCTCGCCACCCGCGAGACGGAGGTCGCGGAGACCGCCGCCGACCTGGACGCGGAGCGCAAGAGCATCGACCGCGTGAGGGAGGAGCTCACCGGGCGCGAGTCGAACCTCGACAAGGCCATCAGGGACATGCTCCAGGCCGAGCGGGGCGTGCTCGCAAAGGGGCAGGCGGAGGTCGACCGGCTGCGCGCCGAGCTGGACACCCGCGCCCGCGCGCTGGAGGCCAACGCGGAGGAGCTCGAGGCGCTCACCGCCAAGCTCGACGACCGCAAGACGGCCATCGACGAGCACGACGCCGAGCTGATGGGCAACGCGGCGGAGCTGGAGGGGCGCGCCGACGACCTCAAGGTCAAGGAGGCGGAGCTGGACAAGGAGCGCGCGAAGCTCCAGAGGGCGCAGCAGGAGGTCGACGCCGCGCAGAGGGTCATGAAGGAGCGGCTCGCCGAGCTGGATGCTAGAGAGTCCGAGCTCAAGCAGTCATTCAAGGCGCTCTCCGAGCGCGAGCGCAAGGCCGCCTCGCTCGACCTCAAGACCGAGAAGCGGCTGAAGGACCTGGAGGACCGCGAGACCGAGCTGGAGAAGCGGTCCAAGGAGCTCATCCGGTCCCAGCGCGAGTCAGAGGCCCGTCAGAAGGATCTCGCGGACGCGCTCTCCGAGGCGTCGGGCGAGCGCGAGGCGCTCCAGCGCGAGCGGCGCGAGCTGCTCGAGGAGGACGAGCGGACGCGCGCGCTCCAGAAGTCTATGGACGCCAAGGCCAAGGAGGCCCAGGCGGTCCTGGAGCGCGTCGAGAAGGAGCGCCGCGAGCTCGAGGGCCTCAAAGTCGAGCTCGCCAAGCAGGAGAAGCAGCTCGAGGTGGCGACGGCAGAGGCGGACCGGCGGGAGCGCGCGGCGACCAAGGCCGAGGAGTCCCTTGCGGTCAAACAGGTCGAGTTCGACCGTCGCGAGCGCGAGCTGCTGGAGCGCGAGCAGCGTGCGGAGGAGCTGCTGCGCAAGATCGAGGAGGACCGCGACTCGCTCGAGGACGACCGCAAGCAGCATTCCGGTCTGAGGGCGCGGACCTCCAAGGACCAGGCCGAGGTCGAGAAGTCCAAGAAGGAGCTCGATGCGGAGCGCGCCCGCCTGGCCGAGGAGCGCGACGCGCTGCTCGAGGAGAGGTCCGACATAGAGGCCGCGGCCAAGGCCATGACGGGCTCGGAGCGCGAGCTGGAGCGCCGCGGGAAGGAGGTCGCGAAGCAGGCCGAGAAGCTCGGGCGCGAGGTCGAGCGCGCTGCCACGCAGACGGAGAGGATCAAGCGCCTGGAGGACGAGCTGGCCGCGCGCGAGGAGTCTCTCAAGGCGGCCGAGGAGACACTCAAGGGCCGCGAGCGCGACCTGGAGGCCTTCGCGAAGGAGGCGCGCGCGATGGAGAAGCGCGCCGGGGAGCGAGAGTCCGCGCTCGCGGAGCGGCTGGAGACCCTCGAGGAGCGCGAGCGCGACCATGAGGGCGAGCGCAAGGAGCTCAAGCTGGGCCTGGCCGACCTGGCCAAGCAGCGCGAGACGGTCGCGGCCCGCACAGCGGAGCTGGACGCGCGCACGAAACAGCTCAAGCTCCAGGAGGCGCGCGCCAAGAAGCTGCTCGACGAATCCGAGCGCAGGCGGACGGCCGTCGAGCGCAGGGCGGCCGAGCAGGAGAAGGACGAGGAGCTGCTCAAGGCCGAGCTGGAGGCCCTCGTGCGGCTCCAGCAGGAGGTCAAGCGCCTCGAGGAGCGCCTCGAGCGCGACGCCGAGTCGGCCAAGACCCTGCGCGCCGAGCAAGAGCGGCGGTTCAAGGAGGCCAAGGCCCGCGAGGCCGAGCTCGCGGCGCGCACCAAGGAGCTCGACGAGAGGGAGGTCCGCCTCGACGAGGTCAAGCGGCGCCTGGAATCGTTCCTGGGGCCATCACCCTGAGGCGCGGTCGAGCAGGTTGTGGACCACCACGATGCAGTGGTCGGTGTGCATCGACACCGGGCCCAGGCCGAGCTCCACCGCCCCGCGCGCCCTGACCGCGCGCAGGTGCTCCTCGGACAGCCCCCGGTCGTCACCGAGGACGAACGTCGCCCCACCAGAGGCCACCCCGGCGACGGCCCCGGCCCCGCCGTCGCGGCCCGCCTCGTCCAGAAGCACAAGGCGCCCACCGGTCCCCTCGGTCGTGCCGATGGACACGACCTCCAGTACCTGCTCAAGGCCCCGCCTCGCCACGGACACCCCGGGTCCAGAGGGGACCTCCGCCCCCCCGGGGGGCAGCGGCAGCTCCATCGCGCGCGACAGCAGCGCGACCGTCGACCGCTCGTCCGGGTTGAGCCTCCGCGCGGAGAGGCCCGCAATCCTTATGGCCTTGGGCGGGTCGGGGGGGCCCATGAGCACGAGCACGAGCTCGGAGTCGCGCCTCAGGTCGTGAGCGACGAAGAGCGCGGCCTGGACGCACCTCGCCAGGATGTCCCACCGCCCCGCAGCGCCGCAGAGGTCGTCCAGGGGGAAGTCGCGCGCCGTCCGCGCGCGGGAGCCGACCACCACGAACCTCCGGACGCCCAACCCACGACCCCCTCCATCCCTGCCGACCGCCGTCCCGAGCCCTCCGGGTCCCCGCGTCTCAAGCCCGTCGCGGGCGGGCGGCCTCATCCCCCGCCCATGTCGAGGCCCTCGAACTGCTTCATGAGAGTACGGCGCATCTTGCGGTTCGAGGTCATGCCCTTTATGGCCTTGCGCGACTGATTGTACTGCTTGAGGAGCAGCTTCACGTCACGGGGCTCGACGCCCGCGCCCTTGGCGATGCGGTGGACGCGCGACGACTTGATGACCGACGGGTTCTCGAGCTCCTCCTCGGTCATCGAGTCCATGATGACCCTGAACTGGCGAAGCCTCTCCTGGGTCGTCTCGATGTCCTGCGAGGACATGCGGCCCGTGAGCTGCGCGGGCAGCATCTCGAAGACCTTCGACAGCGGCCCCATCTTCGCAAGGGCCTCCATCTGGTCGTACATGTCCTTGAGCGTGAACCGGCCCGAGAGCATCTTCTTGGCCGTCTCCTCGAGGTCCTTCTCCTTGCCCAGCTCCTCGGCCTTCTCGAGGAGCGCCTGGATGTCGCCCATGCCCAGGAGGCGCGAGATGAACCGCGAGGGGTCGAACCGCTCGAGCTCCTCCAGGTGCTCGCCCGTGCCGATGAACATGACCGGAGCCTTGGTCTCCTGCACGGCCGAGAGCGCGCCGCCGCCCTTCGCGGTGCCGTCCATCTTGGTGATGATGACGCCGGTGATGCCGACGGCCTCGTGGAAGGCCTTGGCCTGCGGGCCCGCCTGCTGGCCGACCGCCGCGTCGACGACGAGCAGTATCTCGTCGGGCTCGATGGCCTTGGCCACGCGGGCCATCTCCTTGATCAAGTCGTCCTCGAGCGCGTGGCGGCCCGAGGTGTCGACGATGACGACATCGCGGTCGCGGAGGGCCTCGACGCCCTGGCGGGCTATCTTGGCCGCGTCCCTCTCCTTGCGATCGAGGTGGATGGGCACGCTCACCTGCTGCGCGATCTGCTGCAGCTGGTCGATGGCGGCGGGGCGGTGCACGTCCGCGGCGACCAGGCCCACCTTGAGCCCCCGCTTGGAGTAGAACTTGGAAAGCTTGCCCGCGGTCGTGGTCTTGCCCTGGCCGTAGAGGCCCACGAGCATGATGCGCTGACTCTTGAGCCGAACGTCCTTGGGCGCGCCCAGGATCTTGACGAGCTCGTCGTGGACTATCTTGATGACGTGCTCGCGGCTGTTCATGCCCTCGGGGGGCTTCTCGGTGAGCGACCGGCGCTCGATCTCGCGGGTGATCTGCACGACGAGCTTGACGTTGACGTCCGCCTGGATGAGCGCGCGCTGGATGTCGCGCACGACCTCCTTGATGAGGGCCTGGTCGATGTGGGGTGCGTTCGCTATCTTGCGCAGAGTGTCGCGCAGCGAGCCGGAAAGCCCCTCGAGCACCATCGGTCCACCTGGCGCATTCCCCAAACGCCGATTTCCGTACTTAACCGTTGCCCCTGGCCCGGCGCAGCGCGCAGGCTAGTGGGTGGGGACGGCCCATGGGTGAAGCGTCCCACGGGCCGCGTGGTGAGGGCGTATTGGGCTAGCTCTGTCAGAAGGGATGGGATGCACTCTTAACCAAAACCAGCTCGTCCCTCACTCAAATCCGTTCTATTCCCTAGGCCACTTATATAATTTTCGCTCAATTTCGAAAGGTTAATAAACCTACCAGCAGCCCCGGCCGCCTGGCAAGGCGCCAGGGGCCTGGTTAGACGACGCTGGCCGACCGCGGGGTGGACAGGCGGGCATGCCCCCTGGCCCATGGGATGGGGGGGTGGGGGGTGGGGGTGGGGGTGGGTGGGGGGAGTGGAGGGGAGGACGGGGGGCGCGGCCCTGTCAGAGGGCGGGCAGGGGAGGCTCAGAACCGCTCGTTCTGGAGGCTCAGCAGGTCCTCGGTGGAGAGCTTCTCGCCCTTCTTGAACCTGTCCACGATGTCCTCGGCGACCCGCTTCTGCGTGACCTCCTGTCGGTCCTTGCGGGCCTTGCGCTCGCGCCGCCTGAGGCCGGAGATGAACTTGTCGTAATCGTGTACCTTGCGTATGAGCTCGATGTGCTGCTTGTGCTCGGCATCGGCCAGCTGCTTGTTCGCGATGAACTTCTGCTGGGCGGCGTCCGCCTGCTTGCGCAGGTCGTCCGCGGTCTCGTAGAGCTGGATCATCGAGTCGTGCTCGGTCTGGGCCTTGCGGGCCAGGTCGGAGACCATCTTGTGCTGGTTCTCCGCGTCCTCCTTGGCCTTCCGCGCGTCGCGGACAGCCTGGCGGACCTCGTTGTGCTCCTCCATCTTCTTCTCCTGGTCGCGTATCAGGGTGCGCACGGCCATGATCTCGGCCATGAGCTCCTTCTCCTTATCCGCGGTCAGGACGGAGGTCATCTGCTTGAACTCGAGGTCGTTGAGCTCCTTGCGCATGTGGCTGAGGCTGGGGCCGCCCGTCTCGTGGATCTTCTCCTTCTTGAGCCTCATCATGACCTCGTTGAGGTCGTTCGCCTTCTTGTTCAGGTCGTCGCGGACCACCTTGGCCTCGCGCACCTCGACGTTGAGCTTGTTGCGGTTGTTGCGGTGGTCGTTCGCCTTCTGGACCAGCTCGCGCACCTGTGAGTTGAGGCGGTCGCGCTCCTCGGCCAGCTGCTTCGTCACCGAGTTGAGGCGGTCGCGCTTCGACTTGTGCTCCTCGGCCATCGCGTTGAGACGGTCGCGCTTGCGCTCGAGGTCGGGCAGGTCGTCGAGCCGCGCGGTCTCGATGTCCCCGTACTGCTCGCGCAGCTCGTCCGCGAACGTGCGCTCATGGGGCGCCTCGGCGGCGGGGGCCGCGCCCTCGGCAGGGGCTGTGCCCTCGGCGGGCGTCGTGCCCTCGGCAGGGGTCGGGCCTTCATCGGGGGCTTCGGGGGCCGCGACCAGCTCAGGGACCGGTGCCGCGGCGGGAGGCAAGGCCTCCGGCTGCTTCTCCGCGCCCTCTAGAAGTGGGGTTGTGCCTTGTGCCTCGACGGGGGCCTCCGCGCCAACGGCGGGCTTGGCTTCCGCCTCGCCCTCCGAACCTTTCTCATCGTTCTTGTCCTCATGCGCGGGTCGCTCGTCTGACATCGTAAGGTCCTCGGGCGTTCGTAGGGCTGGCAACCGGCAGGGCCGGCTCTCCCGCAAATAAGCTGCCCCTTAATAAGGCTTTCTGAGCACGCCAAAGGCGCCAAAAGGGCTCCCCGGGAGCCCTGGCCAGGCATGCTGGTGGCCACCTTCGTCGACCCCCGGGGCGAAGCCTTATTAGGGCGCGGGGGCATCGCAAGCCTCACCTCCAACGGAGGGGCGGACGGTGGGCTAGATGGAGGACGTATGGATCGAGAAATACCGGCCCAAGCGGCTCAAGGATGTCATTGGGCAGGAGGAGATAGTGGAGCGGCTCGAGTCCTACGTCAAGAGCAAGAGCATGCCCCACCTCCTGTTCGCAGGCCGCCCGGGCACGGGCAAGACCTCCTGCGCCATCGCCCTCGTGCGGGAGTTCTTCGGTGACGATTGGCGGCTCAACTTCCAGGAGCTCAACGCCTCCGACGAGCGCGGCATCGACACCGTGCGCAACAAGGTCAAGGACTTCGCGCGCATGGCCCCCATCGGCTCCGACTTCAAGATCATCTTCCTGGACGAGGCGGACGCGCTCACCGGCGACGCCCAGGCCGCGCTCCGGCGCACGATGGAGATGTACACCCGCACCTGCCGGTTCATCCTGAGCTGCAACTACTCCTCCAAGATAATCGAGCCAATCCAGAGCCGGTGCGCGGTGTTCTCCTTCCGCCCGCTGCGGTCCGACGACATCAAAAAGTACCTGAGGCACATCGCCAAGTCGGAGAAGCTCGACATCTCCGACGACGGCATGGACGCGCTCATCTACGTCGCGCAGGGAGACATGCGACGCGCGACCAACTCGCTGCAGGTGGCGGCCGCGCTCGGCGGCAAGGTCACCGAGGACACCATCTACAGGTCCACCCAGACGGTCAAGCCCGAGCAGGTCGCGGCGCTGATCAACACCGCCCTCAAGGGCGACTTCTCCAAGTCCCGCAAGCAGCTGGAGGAGCTTCTCATCGAGTACGCGCTCGCGGGCGAGGACCTCGTCAAGCAGGTCCACCGCGGCATCTATGACCTCAACATCAAGGAGCGCGACAAGGTCCGGCTCATCGACAGGGTGGGCGAGGCCGAGTTCCGCATGGTCGAGGGCGCCAACCCCCGCATCCAGCTCGAGTCGCTGCTCGCGCAGTTCGCGGTCCTCGGCGAGGAGATGCTCTGAGCGGGGGGGGGCGGCGCGCGGCGCCCGCGGACCGAAACGGCAATTACCCGTCCAGTGCGTTCCATGCCCGGATGGCGACCGACGACGGCGACGGGCCCGGGGGGCTCCTGGACGCGGTCTACGACGTGCTCATGGTCACGTCGGCGCAGTTCTGGATAGTCGCCGCGGCGCCGTTCCTCATCGGGGCCTTCCTCGCGACGCGCGACATCTGGCCCGACTGGCGCGTCCTGCTCGGCCTCGTCGTCGTCGGCCCCCTGGTCGCGGGCTCCACGCTCGCCTACAACGCCTTCACGGACGCGCGCGTGGACATCTTCAACCCCCGGAAGGCGCACCTCGCCTACGTGGGGGGGTGGCTGAGGCCGCGCATCGTGCTGGGCCTCGCGAGGGGCCTCGCGGCGGCAGGGCTGCTCCTCTCCCTCCTCCTGGGCATCCAGTTCGCCCTTCTCATCGCCCTGTGCGTGCTGCTCTCCGCCCTCTACTCGAGCGGCGCCACCAAGCTCAAGAGCGTGCCCGGCGGGGACGTGCTCGTCAACATGGTCGGGCTTGGGGCACTCGTCCCGCTCGCGGGCTGGGCCGCGACGGGCGCGGACGTCCGAGACTTCCCCCTGTGGTACCTGCTGCCCATCTTCTTCGCGCTGGGCTCGCTCTACTGCCCCACGCTGGTGCCCGACACCGAGGCCGACAGGCTCGCGGGCGTCAAGACGCTTGCGGTCTCCCTCGGCCCGCGCAATGTCGCCTGGCTGGGCTTCGCGCTCCTCGTGCTCTCCATCGCCACCAACGTCACGTGCGGCCTGCGTGGCTACGTCCTCTCCCCGGGGCTGGTCGTGCGCGTGTGGCCGGTCTATGCCGCGCAGGTCGGGCTCTACCTCCACTACGGGCGCGACATCTCCTACGGGGGGATGCTCGCGACCATCGGCTCGCAGTGCATCGCCCACGGCGTGGGCGTGGGGTTCATGATGTACGCTCTAGCCGGATGGTGGACGGTGTGAGGTGCGACTGACCTCCCCGGAAGACCATGGCCCGCAGCGACCGGCATCGCACTCGATTACCCAGGTCATGCGTTGCCACGTCTAGGCCGGTAGAGCAGCACGGTGTGCCCCCGACGCTCGACGAGCTCCGCCCCGACCTCGGTCGCCAGGCGCTCCGCGACCAGGTCCTCGCCCTCGCGGCCCTCCGCGCCCGCGGCGCGCTGCAGCCTCACCTTCACGAGCTCCGCGCGCTTGAGCTGATCCCGCAGCTCGGCCACGACGGCGACGTCCAAGCCCCGCTTTCCGACCTCCACCAAGGGTCTGAGCCGCTGTCCCTCCGCCTTCAGCCGCCTCCTCGTCTCGGGGTCGATCATGCCTTGCCATCCCCCTCGTCCTTCGTGCCCGCACCTGCGCCCCGCGGTCTCCGCCCGGCCTTGGCCCCACTTGGTTTGGCCTCGCGGGGGCCGAGCGGTATCCTCGTCACGTGCCCGCACCTTAGGCAGGTGATGCTCGCGCGGCCGCGGTTGAGCCGCACCCGCGAGGTCGTCCCGGGCATCAGGAAGCCGTGGCAGCCCCTGCACGCGCGCCTGCGCATGTGGGCCGGGTGGGGCACGTTGTACCGCATCCCGACCTGACGCGCGAGCGCGACGTACCTGTCCGCGAGGTCCATGCGGCCGCGGCGCGCGGCACGCTCCGCCTCCCCGAACAGGATGGCGATGCGCTCCTCGGCGATGTCGACCATCGCCTTGGTCCTGCGGCCCTTGCCACGTCGGTTCACAGACGGGCCAAGGGCCCCCTCCGTAGATAACGGTTTTGGGCCTGGGACGGGACGGTTCAAGTTCTGCTCGCCCCAACGGCGTCCCTCCCGTTGGCCAGCGGGGTGCCCGGGAGGGCGGGAAGGGCCACCGGATGGCCTGCCGGGGCCTGGTTATCATGGGGAAAGCCATAAATAAAGCCCCCTTGCTATCCAGACGTCACTCCATGAGGCGCCTGGTCCCCCTCCTTGCAGTGGTCGTCCTGCTCCTCTCGGCCCAGCCCGTGCCCTGGGCAGCCGCATCACCGGAGGCACCGGCCTCCAGCGACCAGGGCTCCGCGCCCTGGTGGACCTCCTGGGGCGGGGACGCGGACCGCGACGGCGTGCACGACCTGCTCGAGCGGCGCGTGGACGCGCTCGCCTCCGACCCGACGGCGCGCCTGGCCATCGTGGTCGACTTCCCACGCGAGGTCAGGGGGGAGGACGTGGCGCGGCTCGAGGCGCTCGGGCTCGAGGTGCAGTTCGTCTCCCGTCACGTGGACGCGGTGCTGGGCTCGGCGCCCGCCGCGGCCGTGCGCGCCATCCGCGCCGTGCCCGACGCGGTCATGTTGGAGGCCCAGGGGGTGGGTGTGCCCCTCCTGCAGAGCGCGATGACGTCCGTGGGCCTGAACGTGGCCCACGCGGACCTCGGCTTCACGGGCAGGGGCGTGACAGTGGCGGTGCTCGACACCGGCGTGCGGGCGAGCCACATCTCGCTCGACGACCTCGACGACAAGCCGGCGACCAACGACCCCAAGCTCGTCGTGTTCTACGACGCCTTCACGAACCAGACGGGCCTTCCCTTCGACGGCGGCCAGCACGGTACCTGGACCGCGGGCATCGCGGTGGGCACCGGCGGCGGGACGAGGAACGTCGGCGGCGGTCCGAGCGCGCGCCTCGTGGCCGTTCGCATCGGCACCGAGGGCGGGTTCCCCGAGGACACGGCGCTGCGCGGGATGGAGTGGGTCATCGACAACAAGGAGCTTTACAACATCTCGGTCATGAGCTGCTCCTGGGGCATCCTGCTCGGGGGCCCCAACGACCACAACGGCAACTCGGCCATCTCGCGCATGGCCGACGAGGTCGTGCGCGCCGGCATCAGCGTCGTGGTCGCGGGCGGCAACACCGCCCTGTCGGCCACCGTCACCGCGCCCGGGGACGCCGACTTGGTCGTGACCGTGGGCTCGGTGAGCGATTCGCACGTGCTCTCGAGCTTCAGCTCCGAGGGGCCCACCGCGGACGGGCGCATCAAGCCCGATGTGTGCGCGCCCGGCGAGAGCATCACCGCCCCGAGCTCGGCTGACGACGCGTCCTGGTACACTGGCGACGGCACGTCCGCCTCCGCCCCGCTGGTCGCGGGGCTCATCGCCTGCATGCTCGAGGCCAACCCCAAGCTGACGCCCGCGAACGTCAAGCAGATCCTCCACGAGACCTCCGAGCACAACACCGCGCTCTCGCCCAAGTACGTGTTCACGCCCAACAACGGCTACGGCTGGGGCGTCGTGGACGCCCAGAGCGCGGTCATGCGCGCGAGGGACCTGCGCGCGCCCAAGCTCGAGCTCCCCGCCGACATCGGCGCCAGCGACAGCATCGAGGTCAAGCTCCGCGGGAGCTACACCCGCACCCAGAACACCGACAGGGGCGACGACGGCCGCAGCCCCCTCGGCGACGACACCGTCGAGCTCGAGGCCACGGTCCCCGGCGACTGGGACCGGCCCACGGGCGCGTCCTACACCATGGAGGACGGGCTGCGCGCGACGGTCGTGCCCGACCCCGTGAGCCAGGACGGGGACTCGTGGCTGCTGCACGCGACCTACGTAGTGCGCCAGGACGTCTCGCAGCCGACGACCGCCACACCGACCATCACATTCACGACCGCCACACCGCTCAGCGCCGAGGGCAAGGTCTACAACCTCACCGGGAGGATGCGCCTCAACGACATGGACGGGCAGTGGCGCAACATCACCATCGCCGTCGGCGGCAACGTGCCGCCCACCATCGAGGTGCTCACGCCCGCCGCGGCCGGGCAGGTCGCCGACGAGGTCCTGGAGGTGAGATGGACCGACAGCGACCCGGACTCGGACGCGGCCATCTCGCTGTGGTCCGACACCGACACGGACCCGTCCTCCGGCCTCGTGGTCATCGCGGACGAGCTCACCGAGGACCCCGAGGGCACGGGCGATTCGTACATCTGGGACACCACCACCCTCCTCGAGGGCTCGACCTACTACGTCAGGGCCGTCATCGACGACGGGGTCAACCCGCCCGTCCCGTCCTACAGCCCCGGGGCCGTGACCGTCCGCCACACCGGCGGCGTCGCGCCCACGGTCGAGGTCTTCGAGCCCGACGGCACCGGGGACGTGGCCGACGCCCTATTCGTCATCCAGTGGTCGGCGCGCGACCCCGACAGCATCGCGACCGTGGACCTCTACTGGGACATCGACGCCGCGGGCTTCGATGGCGCGGTCATCGCGCGCGGGCTTCAGGAGTACGACGGGCCCTCGCAGTACACATGGGACACCTCCGCCTTGCCCGACGGGGCCGCGCGGTGGGTATACGCCATCGCGTCCGATGGCAATCACGCGCCGGCGAAGGCCTACTCGAGGGGCCCCGTCACCGTCGTGCACGGGGGCGGCCCCGAGGTGGTGAGCACCGCGCCCACCGGCGTGGGCGTGGACCTGGACGAGCCCGTGCGCGTGGCCTTCGACACGTCCATGGACACGGGCTCGGTCGAGCGCGCGCTCACCGTCTCACCCTCGCGGCCGGGCATCACAACCTGGGTCGGCTACACGCTGCGCTACGACCCCTCGGGCGGCTGGGCCCCGTCGACCCGCTACACCGTCACGGTCGCGGGCGCGGCCAAGGATTCCGAGGGGGACGCGCTGGGCCAGGACGTCTCGTGGCAGTTCTCGACCGTCGCCTCGCAACCGCCCCCGCAGACGAGGCGCGTTTCCATCCTCTCGCCCCGAGAGGCCGATACGGTCTCGGGCGAGGTATGGGTGGAGGGCGTGTCCGACGGCCTGCCCGTTGGCAGCACCGTCGAGGTGCGCATCGACGACGGCGGCTGGCGGACCGCCTCCGGCAACGACCGGTGGCTCCTCCAGTGGGACACGGCGCTCGAGGACGACGGCGCCCACGCGCTCTTCGCACGGGGCGTCGACCCCGATGGCCTGGCCACGACCGTGGCGATGGTCAACGTGACCGTGCGCAACCAGGCGAACCGCGCGCCCGTCGTCCAGCCCATCCCCGACTTCACGGTCTACGCGGGCGAGGAGGTCCGGGTGCAGGTGGTCGCGGTCGACCCCGACGGTGATGCGCTCACCTACACGGACTCGACGCCCCTCTTCGAGCTCGACCCAGCCACGGGCTCGGCCTCGACGCGGCCCGGCGAGGGTCAGGCGGGGACATGGCCGGTCACGGTCACGGTGTCCGACGGCTCCGCCAAGGCCTACGTCACATTCAACGTGACCGTAAGGTCCAGGGGCGACGGGGGCGGCTCGCCGCTCCCGTCCTGGCTCTCGCCGTCGCAGGCCCTCCTGCTCGTCGTCGCGGTCGCCGTGGGCATCCTGCTTCTCTATGTGTCCAGGCAGGGCCGCTCGCGTCGAACGGGCCGAACATCGGCCCATAAGGTTAAGATACCGGTCAAGGATAATACCAAAAGAGGTGTGACCCGATGAGGCGCCCCCTTTCGCCCAGTGCCTCCCGACGCGCCAGGCGCGCCACGTGGCCGTTCGCGGTGCTCGCGATGGCCGTGCTCCTCGCCTCCTCCACGGGAGGGGCCGTCGCGCCCCCGGAGAGGTCGCTCGCCACGCGGCTCGCGGGCGTGCTCGGCGCCGGGCCCATCGGGGTCGTCCCCACGGCGGGGGCTGCCTCAGCAAGGCCCTCCGACGCCTCGACATGGTGGGAGCGCACCTCGTTCGACCAGGACCGCGACGGCATGTTCGACCAGCTCGACGCACTCGTGGACTCGGGCTCGCGCGGGCCCGTCGACGTGCTGGTCGACCTGGACCGCTCGCCCACCGAGGTCGACGCCGCCGCGCTCGCCGCGCTGGCGGGCTCCCCTGGCTGGGGCACGTTCCAGGCACTTCGCATCGTCGGGCTCCGCGCGGTGGCGCCCGCGGCGCTGCCCACCCTCTCCCGCGCGCCCCACGTGGTCATGCTCGAGCCGCGCGTGGACGCGGTCCCGCTCATGGACGTGGCGACCCGCGCCCTCAAGGTCCGCGAATCCGACGTCTACGGGACCCAGGTCGCCTGGGAGCTTGGCGTGACCGGCAAGGACGTCAACATCGCCATCATGGACACGGGCGTGGACGACGCGCATCCCGCGCTCACCGGGAGGTACATCGCGGGCGCGGACTTCACCAAGCCAGGGCCCCACATCATCCGGTGGGTGCGCGACGGCACCTTCAACCCCGACGACCAGGCGGGCCACGGCACCACGTGCGCGGGCATCGCGATGGGGACGGGCGCGCCCGACGGCACCTACATCGGCGCGGCCCCCGACGCCAACCTCGTCGACCTGCGCATCGGCACGCCCATCGGCTTCTCGCCCGGCGAGGGACCCAACAACTTCTACGACGCGGCGCTGCAGGCCATCGACTGGGCCGCGGAGCACGCCGACGCCTCCTGGGGCTCCGGCCCCCAGGGCATCGACGTCATCTCGCTCTCCTGGGGCATCCCCTACGACGGCGTCTCTGACGGCTCCGATGCCTACTCGCGCGGGCTCGACCGGTGCGTCGAGCTCGGCATCCAGGTCGCGAACGCGGCGGGCAACGACGGCCCTGACAACGTGGGCCTCACCGGCATGAGCGCCTCGGGCATGTCGACCATCGTGGCCGCCCTCGACGACCTGGACACGATCCCGCGCGACGACGACATCATCGCCGACTACTCGAGCCGTGGCCCGCGCGACGACAACGGCGACGGCTACCCCTACGACGAGCTCAAGCCCGACGTGTCCGCCCCCGGCACGCACATCAAGGGCGTCGTGTTCGACCGCACAGGCGACGGGTCCGGCGGCGGCTATGGCGACCGCGGCTCGGGCACGTCCTACGCGTGCCCATACGTGGCCGGCGTGTCCGCGCTGCTCATCGAGGCCAACCCCGAGATGTCGCCCATCCTCATCCGCGAGGTCCTGCGCGCCACCGCCGAGCGGCGCGGCGAGCCCGAGTACCCGGAGCTCGACCCCTACTGGAGCCGCGAGTTCGGCTGGGGCATGGTGGACGCCTACAACGCCACTTGGGTGGCGCTGGAGATCGACGACGTGGCTGCCATCGACGTGGAGCTCCAGGCGTACGCGTCCACGGTATCGGGAGGCACGGCAGAGGACCCCATCGTCCAGGTCGACGGCGTCGCCTGGGCGCGCGTGGGCACGGTCGTGTCGGTGGAGTGGCGCGTGGACGACGGGGCGTGGGAGCGGACGGACCTGGCCGCCGACGGCACCTGGCGGGTGCGGCTCGCGCCGCACGAGATGGGCGAGGGCGAGCACGTGTTCGAGGCCCGCGCGGTGGGCGAGGACGGGCTCGTCTCGGTCTGGCGCCCCGTGCGGCTCGTGGTGACCAAGGAGGCCGCCCAGACCGCCGAGCCCTCGGCGGGCGGCCTCGGCTGGTGGGTCGCGGGCGCGGCGGTGGTCGGCGTGGCCACCGTCGTGGTGCTGCGCAAGCGGCCACAGCTCGTCTCGGGCGTGATGGACCGTGCGCGGAGGGCCCTGCGCCTCAGGCGCCCCGCGCCCGCGTGAGACGGAGACCCGCGGTGGGGTTCATTTCGGTGCTCCAGTTCGGCCTCTGCCACCAACGGGCGGAGGGCCACTTCCCTTGGCCTTCCGTGCCACCCCGTACCGCCAGAAGAGCAGGTAGACACCCAAGACGGTGAGCAGCACGACCGTCGCGACCGCCATCACGATGGAGAGAAAACCCATTGCCGCCACCCGCTCGAGGGCCGGGGGGTAGCGCAGCGTCGTGATGGCGTTCTGCTCGTAGTCGATGCTCGCGTTGCGCGCACCTTGCGAATCCACGCGGACCTCTATGGTACAGGTCTCGCCATCCTGGGTGTCGAGGTCACTCATGATGAGGTACCGGATGGTCGTGTTGACGCTGCCTCGGGACGGGACCGAGAGGGGACCCTCGGGCTCGATGCGGTCGACCATATCGCCATCGAGGACGGAGGCCGATACCTCGAAGACGTCCGGGCCGTTCCCCCCGTTGATAATGAACAGCCGTTGCGTGACCCATCCGTTGGGCCTAACATCGACCTCCGCACCGTCGACGAATCGAAGCCCTATCAAGTAGTACTGCTCCACAGTGAGGTTGAACTGTGCCTCGGCCATCGCGGTCGTTCGGTTGTGCGTCGCATTTGCGATGATGGTGCAACTGTAGGTGCCTGCCTCGGTGAGGGAGGGGACGATCACGAGCACTTTGAACGTTCTGGCCACGTGCTCCGTGCCCCAGAACTGGAGTGTTTCGGGGGCAATGTCAATATGCCAGGGGGCGACTGCCTCGAGGTGGACCTCCACACAGTCCTCTTCCCCTATATCGGCGCTGGCGTTGACCCAACCATTGAACTGGACGGGCCTGTTCGACCAATGCTCGACCCTCGATGTTACGTTGTCATCCTCGAGCCAGAGTTGCACCTCGAGTTCCTCGCCGGACGCGGCGTCGTCGCCTCCCGCGAGGGCACTCACGGTCACCCAGGCGACCCCGGCGATGACCGCCATCAGGACGATGGCGCGCACGCACCCCGGGCCTGACATCCGACCCTCACCACGTCAATTGTCGGTCCCCCGTTATATGGCTTCCCCGTCTGGACGGGGTCCGGGGCCGTCCTGAGGGCCTCCGCGCCGGCCATCAAAATGCTCATATAACCCCCTCGCCGTGGGGGCGTCCGATGTGCCCAAGGATGAGCGAGGAGCAGTTCTCCGAGTGGTACAACCAGCTCATCGAGGACGCCGCCCTCTCGGACAAGCGCTACCCCGTGAAGGGCATGAACGTGTGGACGCCCCACGGGTGGAAGGTCATGATGGCCATCGACGCGCTCATCCGCGCGGAGATGGAGCGGACGAACCACGACGAGGTGTGCTTCCCCGTGCTCATCCCCGCCACCGAGTTCGAGAAGGAGGCGCAGCACATCAAGGGGTTCTCGTCCGAGGTCTTCTGGGTGACCAAGGCCGGCGACAACGTGCTCGACGTGCCGCTCGCCATGCGCCCCACGTCGGAGACCGCGATGTACCCCATGTTCAAGCTGTGGGTGCGGTCCCACGCGGACCTCCCGCTCAAGACGTTCCAGATCGTAAAGGTCTATCGCTACGACACCAAGATGACCCGTAGCTTCATCCGGGTCCGCGAGATACACTTCTTCGAGGCCCACACCTGCCACGCGACTTTCGAGGACGCCGAGGCGCAGATACGGGAGGACCTGGACATCTGGGCGCGCCTCTCCAAGGACCTGGCGCTGCCATACCTCACGGCCAAGCGGCCCGACTGGGACAAGTTCCCGGGCGCGTTCTACACCATCGGCTTCGACGTGCTCACGCCCTCCGGCAAGGCCATGCAGATGTCCTCGGTGCACCAGTACAAGACCAACTTCGCCAAGGCCTACGACATCCAGTACGAGGACGAGAAGGGCGAGCGCACCCACGTCCACCAGACGACCTACGGCATGTCCGAGCGGCTCCTGGGGGCCATCATCGCCGTCCACGGGGACGACAAGGGCGTCGTCCTGCCGCCGGCCATCGCGCCCTTCCAGGTCGTCGTGGTGCCCATCCAGGCCAAGGGCCAGACGCAGGAGGTGCTGGACGCGGCCAAGGCGCTCGCGGACGAGCTGGATGCCGAGGGGCTGCGGGTGCACTTGGACCTGCGCGACCTGCGGCCGGGCGACAAGTTCTACCACTGGGAGAAGCGCGGCGTGCCCCTCAGGCTCGAGCTGGGCCCCAGGGACATGAAGCACGGCCAGGTCACGGTGGCGGTCCGGGACCTGCCCGAGCGCACCTCCTTCAGGCGCGACGAGGTCGTGGCAAAGGTACAGGAGGCGCTCGCCGACATGCAGTGGCGCATGTACGAGCGCGCCGAGAAGGACCTGTTGGCGCGCGTGCACGACCTGCCCGACATCCCCGCGGGGTTCGAGCTGGAGGACGTCGCGCGCGTTGGCTGGTGCGGCGAGATGGACTGCGCCACGCAGATGGAGGTCCCCCTCGAGGCCAAGTTCCTGGGCGAGGACCTCGACATGCGACGGCCCCCGCTCGAGCGGTGCACCCAGTGCGGCGCCAAGGCCGTCAAGACGATGTACGTGTCCAAGACGGCGTGAGCGGGACCCGCGGACGACCCCGGACTGCGAACGCGGAGCGTTCGCGATAACTGGAATGGGCTGGGGCCACGCCATCGCGGGCGGCCAGCTCACTCATCGGTGGCCTGCTTCCCGAGCACGGTGTAGAGGAGCGTGCCCACCAGGCCGAAGCCGATGAGCAGGACCGAGATGGTGTACACCGCCAGGTCGGTCCAGGCGTTGAAGAGCGCGCTCCAAATGAAGTAGAATGCGACGCCCACCGCCAGGAGGAACATGTAAAACACCCGCGGTATGACCGTGGGTACCTCCAGGACCGCCTCTTCCTCTGCCATCCTGCCGGCGCATGGGCTGGGGGAAGATAAACCTTTTGGGCCTAAGTTTCACACCATGCCAGGCATCGCGGGTCGGGCCAGCGGGGGCGGGGGGCTCAGCCAAGAGGCCGCGTGCGCAGCCATCCGAGGTCGGTCTCGTAGAGCTGCCTGATGTCGTCGAGCCCGTACATGACCATGGCGATGCGCTCGAGGCCCTGCCCCCAGGCGAGCACGGGGTGCTTGACCCCGAACGGGGCCGTCACCTCGGGCCTGAACACCCCGGAGCCGCCCATCTCGAGCCACTTGCCCCTGAACAGGACCTCGACCTCCATGGAGGGCTCGGTGTAGGGGAAGTAGCCCGGCCGCACACGGATGTCCTCGAACCCGAGGCGCGTGTAGAACTCGCGCATCACGCCCACGAGCATCGCGAACGACGCGCGCTCCTCCATCACGATGCCCTCTATCTGGTGGAACTCGGGCAGGTGAGAGTAGTCGATGGCCTCGCGGCGGAAGCACCGCCCGAGCGAGAAGACCTTCACCGGGGGGTCCGGGTGCGAGCTTAGGTGACGGATGGTGAGGACGGTGGTGTGAGTGCGCAGCAGGGCGCGCCTGGCCTCCGCCTCCGAGTAGGTGCCGCCCCAGCCGCGGGAGCCGGTGTCGCCGCCGTCGAGGTGGATGCGCCGGACCTTGCCCATGAGCTCGGGGTCGACGTCCAGCTCGGCCGGCTCGCTGAGGTAGAGCGTGTCTTGCAAATCGCGCGCGGGGTGGTCCTGGGGTGTGAAAAGCACGTCCATGTCCCAGAACGCGGGCTCGACGAAGTCCCCGGCGATCTCCGTGAAGCCCATCTGCTTGAACACCGACCGCACGCGCTCCAGCACCTCGCGCACGGGGTGGGACCGGCCTCCGTGGACCGCGGGCGCGTAGGCGCCCACGTCGTAGGGCCGCAGCTCGACCTCGCGCCACCGGCCGGTCTTGAGCATCTGGGGCGTGAGCTGGGCGACCTCCTCGCGCACCTCGATGCCGAGCGCGAGGACCTCTCGGCCGGTCGCGGTGAGGTGGAGCGTGCGCCGGACCTCCTCGCGCACCCTGACGATCGCCTTGCGTCCCTTGAGGGGCGCGTAGGCCCTGTCGTCGACCCCGTCCAGGGGCAGCCCGCGGTCGCCCGCGATGACGATGTCCTTGACGAGCCTCTCGTCGGGCGCGGGCCCTGTCGAGGCCGCCGCGTCTCCCTCGGGGGTGAGCTCGAGCACGACCTCCTCGCCCGCGCGGCGCACCTCGGCCCAGCCCCTCCTCTTGAGCAGGCCCATCGCGACGCCGACCTCGTCCTTGCCCATGCTGGCGGCGCTCGCGAGGTCGCCCACGGACATCATGCCCGTGCCCGCGAGGGCGGTGAGCGCCCGCCTCTCGGGGAGCCCCCTCTCGGCCGCGTCAATGGCCTCGGGCCCTGGCGCCAGGAAGCGGTCGATGCGCTCGCCGATGCGCACCAGCCCCTTGCTGGCGAGCCATGAGGCCGCGTTCATGACCTCGACGAGCTCGGCGAGGCCCGCGGCGCGCTGGACGTCCTCGACCATCGCGCCGTCGTGGTGGGCGAGCGCGAGCAGGACGCGCCGCTCGCTCGCCGAGAGCTTCTGCGCGACGTCCTCCGCAACTCCCACCGTTCCCACCTCCTCTCCTGGTGCGCGCGATTGTCCGAGCGCGATAAAAAGCCTTCCTACGGCACCAGCCGCTGGCGGTCGCGCGGGTAGAGCACGGCCTCGCGTATGTTCCCCAGGCCCAGCAGCTTCTGCATCAACCTGTCGATGCCGTAGCCGAAGCCGCCGTGCGGCGGCATGCCGTACCGGAAGGCCCTCAGGTAGAACTCCATCGTCTCGGGGTTGATGCCCGCCTCCTTGATCTGCCGAACGAGCACGTCCATGCGGTGCTCGCGCATGCCGCCCGAGGCTATCTCCTGCCCCCTCACGTCCAGGTCGAAGTAGCCCGTGAGGTGGGGCCTGTCGTCGTGGCGCCGCGCGTAGAAGGTGCCCGTCTTGAACCGGGTCGGGAAGTCCGTGATGAAGTAGAACTCCTCCCCCCACTTGGCCTTCACGACCTCGCCGAGGAGCTTCTCGTGCTCCGTGCCCATCTCCTCGCTGTCGCGCACATCGTGGCCCTCGTCGCGCAGGAGCTCCATGCACGTCTCGTAGGGGATGCGCCTGAAGGGCTGCGGCGGGACCTCGAGGCGCACGCCCAGGCGCTCCATGAGCCCGCTCCCCTCCTCGATGAGGCTGCGGACGGCGTCGACGGTCACGCGCTCGGCCACCTCCATGATGTCCTCGGAGGACGTGATGAACGCGCGCTCGATGTCGAAGGAGATGAACTCGCTCAGGTGGCGGATGGTGTCAGAGGGCTCCGCGCGGAACGCGGGCGCGACCTCGTAGATGCGGTCGAGGCCCGTGGCCATCAGCTGCTGCTTGTAAAGCTGCGGGCTCTGCGCCAGGTAGGCGGGGCGGCCGAAGTACTCCAGCTTGAAGAGGGTGGCGCCGCCCTCGGCACCCGCGCTCACTATCTTGGGCGTCGCGACCTCGACGAAACCCATGTCCGCGAGGCTCCGCCTGATGCCCTGCACGGCGATGCTGCGCAACCGGAAGATGGTGCCGACCTCGGTCTTGCGCAGGTCGATGAACCGGTTATCGAGCCGCGTGTCCAGGTCGGCCGAGACCTTGTCGATGACGCCCAGGGGGAGGGGGACCTCTGCCCTGGAGAGGACCGTCCACCGCCCGGGCAGGAGCTCGAAGCCCGCCTTGACCTGGGCGTTCTCCTGCACGCGGCCGGTGACGGACAGCACGCTCTCGCGCGGGAGCTCCACGAGCTCCTTGAAGGCGTCCTTGCCGAGCTCCTTCTTGAGCACCGTGACCTGCACGACGCCGTCGCGGTCCCGCAGCTGCAGGAAGGCAATGCCGCCGAGGTTGCGCACGTCCTGCAGCCAGCCCGCGACGGTGACCGACGTGCCGAAGTCGTCGGGACCGATCGCGGCAGAGTACTTGGTCCTCCAGCTGGGTGTTCCTTCCATGGGGATGACCGGATGGGCAAAGGCCTGCCCGGTATAAACCCTTTCGGACGGAATCCGGGGGGCCCGCCCCCCCGCCAGGGATGGGACGTGGCCGCGCTCAGGGCCGGGTCCGCTGGCCCCGTCCCCGGATGGCCGCGGACAGAATCTTCCTCACGCGGACGCTCTCGATGTAGCTCTCCGAGAGCCGGCGGGCCGTCTCCTCGTCCATCCCACCGGAGACGAGCTGCCGACGGAACCGCCTCTCGGCGCGCTGCGCCTTCTTCTTGGCCTTCAGGACGGCCCAGCCGACCCGCATGAGGGCCATCAGGCCCGCGGTGGTGCCCACGGCGACCCATCTGATGACATCGTTCCTGTTGGGCATGACCTCACCGGAGTGGTGCCTCGAGGGGGACCGTCAGTGCTCGTGACCGTGGCCGTGCAGGTGCTCGCCGGGCTTTCGCTCCCCGATGACCTTCGCAAGCGATGCGAGGGGGCTCAGGGAGCTCATGTATCGCTGCGTGAGCTCGAACGCCTGCTCGGGCGCCATGCCCGCCTCGATCATCGACTTGTAGAAGTGCGCTACTGCCGCGCCGTACTTCTCCGCGTTCTCCTTGCTGTAGAGCACGTCCGTGAGGCTGCCGAGCAGCTCTGGTATCTTCTCCGACACCGCGCCGATGAGCTCAGCGACCTGGTCGGGGCCCCACTGCTTCGCCATATCCTTGCCGAAGTCCTCGTCGCGCTCGCCGTTCGTCATTTTCCACACCTCGTCTTTGTCCTGTCGGGGCGGGGTCGTCCCCGCCCGCCTTGGGATTTACAAGGGCGGTCATGGTATATGAGGGCGGTGGCCAATTGTGGTCACCGGCGCAGGCCCAGCAGACGGTACCACCTCTCGACGACCGCGTCCGAGATGCGGTACCTGCTCACCACCGAATCGCCCTCCCTCACGGCGATGCCGGCCTCCACAAGCGATTGGAGGCGCTCGCGCACGACCGTCCGGGAGGCGGTGCCGCGCCGCGCGCGCAGCCTGTCCGTCACCTCGGACACGTTGAGCCCGCCCTGGTCGAACAGCACGCGCACGACCTCGACGGAGATGGGGTCCTTGAGCTCCGGCAGCACGGCCTCCGGCGAGATGACGCCGTTGCGCTGGTAGAGCTCGAGGAGGCGGAAGTAGTTGCCCGCGACGTCGCGCATGCGCTCGAGCTGGTCGACGGCGTCGACGATGGGCGCGCCCACCCGGGAGAGCGTCGCCTGGAGGGCGTCCACCTGCTCGCGCAGGCGTCGGACCTCCGACTGCAGCTCTGCGACGGCCTCCTCCTCGGGACCCTCGCCCATGCGTGCGCGATGGTGAGGGGGGGATTATTAAGTTTCCCTGGTGTGGGGGCTCGAGGTGGCATACATCCGGGCCCGCCGTGGGGCGCCAGCGCGCGACCGGGGCTCACTCGCCCGAGGGCTCATCGGGCTTCTTGGGCACGGACTCGTCCACGTGCTCGAGCTCCGCGCCCTCCTTGGCCTTGCCCTCGGCCGGGGCCTCCTCCTTCTTCTCGGGCTCGGCCTCCTTCTTGACGTAGACCTCGCGGAAGACCACGGTCTTCAACCCGGCCTGCTCGCGCAAGTCGCCGACCAGGCGCAGCTTGCTGAGCGTCCAGTTGGGGTCGTACTTGCACAAGTCGGGGAGCGTGACCGTGAGCGCGTCCGGGGCGTCGAACATGAGCTGGAACTCGTCCTCGCGGCCGTAGCCCATCGCGATGATGGCGCGCACGCGGGCCTCGGGGGTGCCGGCCTTGCCGACGACCTTGAAGCGGTACTTCAGGGTCTTGCCCGCGAGGCGGTGGTTGAAGTCGACGCGGATGCGGCCCGTGAACATGCCGGAGATGTAGCCCTGCCGGTTGTTGATGACGACGGACTTGCCGGGGGCAGGCTCGATGCGCAGCCGTGCGAGCTTCATCTCGGAGAAGGTCTCGACCTCCTCGGGGTTGTACGCACCGTAGGCCTTCTCGGGGGGGATGACGACCTCGTAGTCTCTGTCCATCTCGGCCTTGAGCAGCTCCTCCTCGAGGCCAGGGATGAGGCGACCAGCGCCCACGATGGTGTTGATGGGACCGTACTTCTTCTCCTCGTCGTGGGCCTTCTCCGTCTTCGCCAGCTCCTCGTTCGTGGTGTCGAACAGCTCCTTGGTGCCAGCGATCCAGCCATCGTACTCGAGCTGGATGATGTCTCCCTTCTCCATGACAGGTCCTCCAGGGCCGCCTGGGGCGGCAAGTCGGGCGTACAGGGCGGGGGGTATATTACCTTTTGGCAACCCGTGGCGGGACGCCTGGTGCCCCGCGCGGCCTGGCATGTCGGTATGGGGGGCGGGGCGCCTTACCGGGGAAACGTATTTGCGGGCCCTGTCGGATACGTAACTTCCCGGGTGGTTACCGCATGACGTTCGACCAAGTCCTCCCTGAGCTCGACACCGACCTCCTCCCCAAGGCCATGGGGAGGGCCTCCAGTCTCGGCGCGTCCTACGCGGACGTGCGCCTCGAGGCCACAGTCTCCGAGTACGCCGAGGCCGAGAACGGCGACATCAAACGGCTCGACGTCGCGACCGGCACGTCGCTGGGCGTGCGCGCGCTCGCCGGCGGCGCGTGGGGGTTCGCCTCCGCGGACGTGCCGGAGCCCCGCGCGCTGCGCGCCCGCCTCATGGCCGCGACCGAGAGGGCCGTCCGGCACGCGAGGGCCACGGCCAGGTTCGGTCCCGTCGAGCTGGCCCCACTGAGGCCGGTGGTCAAGGACGTCCCGCTGCGCGTGAAGAGGGAGCCCTGGTCTGCGGAGGGCAGGAAGGACCTCGCTGCGTCCGTGACCAAGGAGATGATGACCGTCGACGGCATGGCGCTTGCGCTCGTCGAGGTCGGGCACACGCTCTTCGACTGGCACCTCGCCTCCACCGAGGGCGCGCGCATCTCGCGCCGGTGGCTTCTCACCGACGGCTCCTTCCAGGTCCACGCCGTCGGGCCCAAGGGCTCGCAGACGTGGTGGAGGCCCTTCGGGGCGACGGGCGGGCTGGAGCTCCTCCGGGGCGAGCGCGACCCCGCGGCCATCGGCCCCGACCTGGCCAGGCGTGCCGTCGCGCTCACCAGGGAGGCCGAGACGCCCCCCTCGGGCAGGACGACGGTCATCACCACGCCCGAGTTCGACCAGCTTCTCGTGCACGAGGTCATGGGCCACCCCTCGGAGGCCGACCGCGTGCTGGGCGGGGAGAGCGCGTGGGCCGGCCGCGCCTGGTGGTCCGACAAGGTGGGGGGGCGCGTGGGCTCGGACCTGGTCACGGCCGTGTCCGACGCGCGGCCCATCGGGCGGCATGCGGGCGCCTTCGGCACGTTCCCCTACGACGACGAGGGCGTGCCCGCGAGGCGGGTGGTGAACGTCGAGCGGGGGCTCCTCAAGAAGTTCCTGCACAGCCGCCAGACGGCGGCCGTCATGGGCGTGCCCCCCAACGGCGCGATGCGCGCCGTCGCGGCCTCGGACGTGCCCATCATCCGCATGACGAACACCTACTTCGAGCCCGACCCCGAGGGGCCCTCGACGCTCGAGGAGTGCATCGAGGACGTCCACGACGGGGTCATCATGGGCTGGTCCTCCATACCCTCCATCGATTCCATCAGGCTGCGGTTCCAGATAAACGCCTACGAGGGCTGGCGCGTCAGGGACGGCGAGGTCGTGGGCCTGCTCAAGAACCTGGCGCTGCTTGGCAGCACGCCCGACTTCTTCAGGACCGTCCGCCTGGTTGGCAACGAGCGGACATGGAAGTTGCTGCCCCTGCCCAACTGCGGCAAGGGCGACCCGATGCAGATAGCGCGCGTCGGCAACGGCGGGCCCGTGATGGTCGGCGAAGGAATGGTCCTGGGGGTGGCCTAGATGGCAGCGCTTGGGAGGCGGGGCCGGAGTGGCAGGGGGGCGGGCAGTGGAGCGGGCAGGGGGGTGGCCAGGGGGGGGGCCAGGGGGGTGGCCAGGGGGGTGGCCAGGGGGGCGGCCAAGGGAGCGGGCAGGGGGGCGGCCAGGGCGCGCGGCCCCGGCGTCGAGCTCGACCCCGTGGTCGAACGCGTGCTCTCCCTCGCGCGACGCGCGAGGGGAGTGGACGAGGCCGAGGCCTACGCCGCGTGGAACGCGTTCACCATGGCGCGCATCGAGACCATGGGCTGGAGGGGGCACGCCACGGGACCGCGCGTCCAGCAGCTCAAGCGGCTCGATTCGTTCGGTGCGTCCGTGCGAGTGGTCGTCAAGGGCGCGGTCGGGACCGCGAACACCAGCGACCTGTCCGCGACAGGGCTCAGGCGGCTCGTCGACCGCGCGGTCGGCAGCGCCCGCATCATGCCGCCGGACCCCAACTTCGTCTCGTTGCCCATGCCCCTCAAGAGGCGTGCGGGCGCGCTGAGCGCCGACCGGGCCATACTCACCGGCGCGGTCGAGGAGCGACTGGCGGACGCCGCTGGGGCGGCCATCGCGGCCGTGCCCGAGGGGCTCGAGCTCGCGGGCTCCATCATGGCGGTGGGCTCCGAGGTCTCGGTCGCGAACACGCACGGCGTCGACCTCCGAGGGCACGTGGACACGTTCGTGGCCGCGCAGTTCACGGTCGAGCGCATGGACGGGCCCAGGGCCGCGTCCTCCGGCATGGGCTGGTCCACGGGCCGGGCCCTCAAGGACCTCGACGCCAAGGACGCGGCCGGGCAGGCCTCCGCCCTCGCGAGGGAGGTGCCCAGGGCGACGACGGTGCCCGAGGGCGATTACAACGTCATCATGGGCCAGTACACAGTCGCCGACGTGCTCGACAACATGATGCCCTACTCCATCGACCTCGGCGCCATCTACACCGGGATGTCCTGGATGCCCACCGAGCGACGCAAGCTCGGGAACGGCCGCGAGGCCACGCACCCCCGCCTCGGCGAGCGGGTCGCCGTCGAGGGCTTCAACCTGACCGAGGACCCGACGCTGCCGAGGGGGATGCTCTCGCACGCGTTCGACGACGAGGGCTTGCCGTCCCGCAGGGTCGACCTCATCCGCGATGGGGTCTACGAGGATGTCATCGGCTCGACCTACTGGTCCTACCTCTACGGGCGCGAGCCCACCGGCAGCGCGCTGCGCAAGAGCACGGTGCCGGGCAGGTGCGCGTGCGCGGCGCCACGCGCAGGCGGCACGAACCTGGTCGTGGAGGCTGGCGACATGTCCTTCGAGGAGCTCGTGGAGGCCTCCAAGGGGCCCACGCTCTACATCCCGCGCACGTGGTACACCTACCCGACCCGCTACGGGGCCTCGGGCTTCTCGTCCTCGAACCGCTCCACCGCCTTCCTCGTGGAGCGCGGAAAGCTCGTGCCCGTCGCGCCCAATGCGTTCAAGCTCTCGGGCGACATCCTTGGCATCCTGGGCAGCATCTACGGCATCGGGAAGGAGCGCAAGACGGCGACGACCTGGGTCGCCATGCGCGCCCCCGTCGTGCCGATGCTCGCATGCCGCGGCGTCCGTGTGTCCAAGCCCGCGGGGGAGCGGTGAGGGGCCCTCGCGGACCGGGCCCACATTCGCCCATCCCCTCGAACGCCTTATCTACAGCGCCAGCGCTCACCCGGGCGATGGTGGACCGGGCGTCCGATGACGTGGACCTGGTCGAGCTCCTGGAGCTCGTGCACTCGACCTGCCAGCAGGTCATCGCCAGCGCGGGCTACGTCCACCGCAAGGGGCTGCAGCGGGCCCTGACGGCGCTGGGATGGAGCCTCGGCCTCGACCGCCTCGAGGGGCGCTCGGGGGGCCGCAAGGGCGTCGACGTCGTGCTCGGGCGCAAGGGCCGCCCCGCCGTCGCGGTCGCGGTCGACCCGGACCTGTCGGTCTCGCGCGCGCTTGGGCTGCTCGATTCGGGGGCGCCCGTGGGGGTGCTCGTGGTGGCCTCCGCCCTCGGCGAGGCCTGGCGCGACGGCCTGCCGGGGTTCGTCAAGGCGGCGACGCCCTCTCGTGGGGGGGCGCTCGCGCGGTCGGGCGTGCACGCGGTCCTCCTCAACCTCCGCCTCGAGGACGGTGACGTGGTCGAGGTGGGGGGCGACACGCCCGTTCGATGGTCCCCGGTCGCCGACCTTCTGGCGGCAGGAGGGCTGACGGGTGACGTCGACCCCGTCCGCGTCATACAGGACCCCGGCTCGTCCGTTTCGCTCGGGCCGGGCGCGCGCGACAACGTCGACCGCGAGCTGTATCCGCTCTTCCCCTACGACCGCGTGCGCGCGGGCCAGCGCCAGTTCCTCGACGACGCGCGAGCCGCCTTCGAGCAGGGCAGCCTGCTGGTCGCGCACGCGCCCACGGGCATCGGCAAGACCGTGTCCGCGCTCGTGCCCGCCGTGCAGCACGCCCTCGACACGGGCCGCGTCGTGATGTTCCTCACGCCCAAGCAGTCGCAGCACCGCGTCGCTGTGGACACGCTGAGGCGGATGGCGGAGAGGTCCGGGAGGGACCTCAAGGTCGTGGACGTCATCGCAAAGCAGGCGATGTGCCCGCGCGTCGGGGGGGAGGAGCGCTACGCGGCCTTCCACGAGTTCTGCCGCGGCCAGGTCCGAGCGGGAAAGTGCACGCTCCACCTGCGCGGCAACGCGCAGGTCGTCAAGGCCGTCCACGGCCACATCATGCACGTCCACGAGCTCGTCGCGGCCTCGCGGCGCGCGCGCGTGTGCCCCCACAGGGTCGCGATGGACGCGGCCGCGGGCGCGAACGTGGTGGTGTGCGACTACAACTACGTGTTCACGCCGGAGCTCGCGGAGGCCGTCATCGCGAGGCTGGAGCGCGGCTGGGAGGACGTGGTGCTCGTCGTGGACGAGGCGCACAACCTGCCCGACCGCGCGCGAGACGCCGCATCGGGCGCGCTGGGCACGCCGCTGCTCGAGCACGCCGTGCAGGAGCTGCGCGAGGCGAAGGCCTCGGGGCTGAGGGCGCTCCTTGAGCGGTTGTCCCTCCGGCTAGAGGCGCTCGCCGAGGGCCTGTCCGAGGGCGAGGAGCGCGAGCTCGAGGCGGCCGAGTGGGTGGGGGCGGTCGAATCCGAGATGGCCTCGGGCCTGGACAGGCTCTCCTATCAGGACCTCGTGGGGAAGCTGGAGGAGGAGGCAGAGACCCTCGCGGGGGACGACGAGCTCGGGGGCTCCGCCGTCGCGGAGGTGGCCTCCTTCATGGCGGGCTTCGTGCAGAGCGGCGAGGCCGTGCTGCGGCTCGTGTCCCGGAATGGGTCCGCGCGGCTCCGGTACGTCCTGCTCGACCCCTCCGTGGTCACCCGCGAGCGGTTCGCCTCCGTGCACGCGGCCGTGCTGATGTCGGGGACGCTCTGGCCCACGCGCATGTACGCCGACCTGCTGGGGCTCCCCGAGGACCGCCTGCGCCTGGGGGCCTACCGGTCGCCGTTCCCGCCCGAGAACCGGCTCCTTCTCGTCGACGGGGGCGTGACGACGCGGTACACGTCGCGAGGGCCCGAGATGTACGCGCGCATCGTCGAGGGCGTGCGAGGGGTGATCTCGGCGACGCCCGGGAACGTGGCCGTGTTCGTGCCATCCTACGACATGCTGTCGCGCCTGAGCGACGGGCTCGCCGGGGGGGAGGCGGTGGCCAAGGAGCTGCTCGTGGAGGAGCGCCGCATGGGCAAGCGCGACCGCGAGCGGCTGTGCGACCGCCTGGAGGAGCTCCGGGCGACGAGGGGAGGGGCGCTGCTGGGCGTCCAGGGGGGCTCGCTGTCGGAGGGCGTGGACTACCTGGAGAACCTCCTCAGCGCCGTCGTCGTCGTGGGGCTGCCGCTGGCGCCGCCGTCGAAGGAGGTGGACGCGCTCACGGCGCACTTCGACCGCAAGTTCGGCAAGGGGCGGGGCGAGGACTACGGCTACGTGAACCCGGCCATGAACCGCGTGGTCCAGGCCGCGGGCCGGCTCATCAGGACGGAGCGCGACCGGGGCGTGGTCGTGCTCATGGACGAGCGGTTCGTGCAGCCCCGCTACGCGCGTTGCCTCCCGCCGGACTGGGCGCTGCGGCCGGCCAAGGACCTGGGTGCGGAGGTCGCCGCGTTCTTCTCCCCCTCATCCGCGCCAGGCAGGGCCGCTCAGGATTGTGGGGGCGGGGCGCGACCTACCGCTTCCGGCAGGCGCTCACGAAGTCGATGAAGTTGCGGAAGATGTCGTAGCCGTGCTCGGTCTGCTCCACCTCGGGGTGGAACTGCGTGCCGAACCATGGCCGCGCGTCGTGCGCGAATGCCTGCACGCCGCACGAGTCGCTGCGCGCGATGGCGCGGAAGCCCTGCGGGAGGCGCTTCACCTCGTCGTTGTGCGACTCCCAGGCCACGAACCTCCGCGGGACGCCCTTGAAGAGCGTGTCCTCCTCGAGCACATCAACCTCGATGCGGCCGAACTCGGGGACCTCCGCGGGGCCGGCCTCGCCGCCGAGGTGCAGCGCCATGAACTGGAAGCCCACGCAGATGCCGAGAATCGGGATGGTGCCGTCGTCGAGGTAGTCGCCGATGGCGCCGAGCTTGGCGGCCTCCGAGCCGATGCGGGGCGCGCCGCCCGACAGCACGAGGGCGTCGGATTTGATGCCCGCGAGCGGCGTGGTGTTGGGGACTATGTCGGTCCGGACGTCCAGGTAGCGCAGAACGCGCCACTCGCGGTGCGTCCACTGCCCGCCGTTGTCCACCACGTCTATGCGCAGGTCCGTCATCCCGGGCGTCCCCTGGGCGCGCGGCATACCATCACTGGGAGGGCCGCGTGCGCATCCATTCCAGGGTGCGGGACAGCCCCTCGGGTAGTTTAACCCTTGCCTCGAACCCGAGGCGCTCGCGCGCGCGATCCACGCGCGCGACCGAGTGACGGATGTCGCCCGGCCTCGGGGGGCCGTGCCTGACGCGGGACCGCCCGCCAGCCAGGGCGTTGACCTCGGTCGCCAGGGCGTCTATCGTCGTGCCCATGCCCGTGGCGATGTTGATGGGCTCGCAGGCCGCCTCTGGCCTCAGGAGCGCGCGCTCGACCGCCTCGGTCACGTCCGTCACGCTCACGAAGTCGCGCGTCTGAGCGCCGTCGCCGTGCACCACGAGGTCCTCCTCCGCGAGCGCCGCCCTGGCGAAGACCGAGATGACGCCCGAGTAGGGGCTCCTGGGATGCTGGCGGGGGCCGTAGACGTTGAAGAACCGCAGCGGGGCCACGCGCATGCCCGTGTGGGCAGCGTAGTGGTGCGCGAGCTGGTCCACCGCGAGCTTTCCCGCGCCGTAGGGCGAGATGGGCCGCGCGGGGGCGTCCTCGGCCACCGGGGGCGGGAGCTCGCCGTAGACGGCCGCGGACGAGGCCACGACCACCACCCGGGCGCCAGCGGCGGCCAGCGCCTCCAGGACGCGGACCGAGCCCAGCACGTTGGTCTCCCAGTAGAGGGCGGGGTCCCTCACCGAGGCCGCGACGTCGGTGCGGGCGGCCAGGTGCACTCCGTGGGTGATGCCGGCGAGCGCCTCGCGGGGCGCGCGGGGCGCGTCGCAGACGTGGACCTCGAGCCCCTGGCGCCCCTCGAGGTGCCGCAGGTTCCCCATGTCGCCCGTGGACAGGTCGTCGACGACGACGACCTCCGCGCCCCCGTCGAGCAGCCGCTCGACGATGTGGGAGCCGATGAACCCGGCGCCGCCGGTGACCAGCACCCTCATGCCGCCCAGGCGGGGCATGGCGGGGCGCCTCGCGCGCTCAGACGTAGCGGTCGCAGTCGTAGCAGTAGTAGCGCTGGTACTCCTCGATCCACTCGGTGGGCTTGCCGCAGGAGGAGCACAGGGGCGCGCTCGTCAGGTCCGTCGGGGCCTGGGGCTGCGGCTGCGCCTGGGCGGCCACGTCGCCGTAGGCGGCCGCGCCGCCGCCGTAGGCGGCCTGCGCGTAGTCGCTCGCGTAGATGCTCTGCTGCTCCGTGTAGCCCGTGGCGTAGGCCGCCCTGGAGTCGGCGCCGGCGCCCGCGCCCGCGGCCATCGGCTCGGGGCCGAAGGCGGGGCGCGGCCGTCCGCGCGGCGCGTCCTCGAGGAGCAGGCCGAACAGGTCGAAGTCGTTCCTGGCATACATGAGGTAGACGAACAGGAGCATCAGGCCAGCGATCACGAGGCCAGGCGAGGGGATGAGCCCGATGATGGCGAGGGGCAGCGCAAGCATCTTGACCAGGGGCTTCTTGTCCTCGTTCACGGCCCCTATGACCTTGAAGAAGAGGAGGATGAAGCCGATGATGCCCAGGATGCCCGTCACCAGGAAGAAGCTGCCCAGGACGACGTTGGTGCGGAGGTTCTCCTCCGTCCACATCCCAGCGTCGGTGTAGGCGCCGTCGAAGGTCGATCGCCACCAGAGGTATCGGTAGAGATGGCCAACGCCGTTGTACATCGCCGCGATCCCCACGACGAGGAAGACGAGCAGCGAGAAGTAGACGAGGCGCTTGGCGTGGATCTTGCGCTTTGCGTCCGAAACGGCCATTTCTCCAGCCTCCGGCCTGTACGCCCGCCAGGTCTCCCCCAGGGTTGCCACAGTATCCAACTGGCCAGTGTGACCCCGGCTAGGCGTTAGGGAAATACGCTGGAGCTACAAATATTTATCTATTCAGGTGACGTAGGCCTGGCCATGGTCCAGACGAGCGCGCCAGGCAAGGTGATTCTCTTCGGCGAGCACGCCGTCGTCTACGGAGAGAGCGCCATCGCGCTCGCCGTCTCGCTCCGGTTCCGGATGGGGGTCGAGGTGCGCGATAGCCCCCGCGCCCGCGCGCACCGCGTGGACGGGCGCCGTGTCGAGGGGCGGCACCACCGCTACTTCATGCACGCGCTCGAGGCGAACTGGAAGGGAGGGCCCCTGGACATCACCACGAAGTCGGAGATACCGTCCGCCTCCGGCATGGGCTCCTCGGCCGCGCTCACCGTGTCGCTCCTGGGCGCGCTCACCGAGCTGGACGGGGGGAGCATCGACTCCGAGCGCGAGCGCATCGCGCGCGTCGCCTTCGACACCGAGTACGGAGTCCAGGGTCGCGCGTCGCCGACCGACACCTCGACGGCGACCTTCGGCCAGGGCATCCTGCTGGCCAAGCGGGCGATGCCGGGCCTGCTCATGCACGTGCAGCGCGGCACCGCGGAGTGGTTCGTCCACTCCATCAAGGTCCCCCGGCTCAACATCGTCGTGGGCTACACGGGCGAGAAGTCCGGCACGGCCGACATGGTGGCCAAGGTCCGCAAGGCCTACGACCGCAGCGCCTTCATAAGGGACACCGTCAAGGAGATCGGCAAGGTGGCCATGGAGGGGCTCGCCGCGCTCGAGCGCGAGGACGTCGCCCGGCTGGGGGAGCTGATGGACCGCAACCACCAGCTGCTCTACAACCTGGGGGTGAGCCACCCCAAGCTCGACCGCCTGGTGGCGGCCGCGCGCCCCCACAGCCACGGGGCGAAGCTCACGGGCAAGGGTGGCGGCGGCTCGATGATCGCCATCACCGACGAGCCCGACGAGGTCGCCAGGGCCATCAAGGCCGCGGGGGGCGAGCCCTACATCGCAAAGATGGGCGTGCCAGGGGTCAGCCGGGACGGGGACTGAGGACCGGGTCGCGACACATCCCCCCCGGGGCGGGGTGACGGATGGTCGGGGTCGGGCCCCGCCAGGGCGCTCCCGCGACCCGCCTGGACGGTTCTCCCAGTTTGGAATCGTGCGCGAAGCCTTTTAAATGCCCATCCGGTAGCCTGGCACGTGACCGCGGCAGGCGACCCCCTCGCGATAGAGGCCCGTGGCCTCGGCAAGGCCTACGGCAAGCTCATGGCGCTGCGCGATGTCGACCTCGCCATCGGGCGGGGTGAGTTCTTCGGCCTGTTCGGCCCCAACGGGGCTGGCAAGACCACGATGCTGCGCATCCTCACGGGGCAGATCGCCCCCTCCGCGGGCACCGCCTCGGTGCTGGGGCTTGTGCTGCCCGACAAGGGCGTCGAGGTCCGCGCCAAGGTCGGGGTCGTCCCCGAGTTCGAGTCGCCGCCCTCCTTCCTGACGGGCGAGGAGTACCTGCTGTTCGTGTGCCGCGCGCGCGGCATCACGGACGGCAAGCGCAGGGCCGACCGCTGGCTCGAGTTCTTCGCGCTCTCCGACAGGCGCGACCTGCTGTGCAAGGACATGTCCAAGGGCATGCGCCAGAAGGTCATGCTCGCGGCCGCGTTCATCCACGAGCCCGAGCTCCTCTTCCTGGACGAGCCATTCATCAACCTGGACCCGCTCTACCAGAAGCGGGTGCAGGAGTACCTGCGCGAGTACCTCTCCGGCGGCGGGACCGTTTTCATGTGCTCGCACCTGCTCGAGATAGCCGAGCGACTGTGCACGCGCATCGCCGTGGTCAAGCGCGGCTCCCTCGTGGCCATGGGCACGCTCGCCGAGCTCAAGCGACCGGGCGAGTCCGGCCTGGGCGACGTTTTCATGCGCCTGGTCGGCGACGAGCTCGACGGCCACGTGGCCGGGCCCGCGACCACATCGGCGGTCGCGGCGGCGGCCACCACCGGCGCGACCACCGCGGCCGACGGCGGCGTCGAGGGGCCTTCCGACGGGTAGGGGGTGGGACGGGATGCTCTGGCTGCTCAGGGCGATGTTCAAGGAGGAGCTCCGGCTCCAGAGCTCCTACTCCAACCGGAGGTCCGTGTACGCGTTCCCGGGGCTCCTGTGCCTGATGTCGTTCATCGTGGCGGTGTCGCTGCCCCGCCTCGAGACCGCGGTGTCCATCGAGCGCATGCTCCTGGGCGTGCACCTGTCGTCGCTGCTATATGGCCTGACCGTGGGCGCGTTCGCGTTCCTGGGCCGCGAGATGCTCGAGCGCCGGTGGGGACAGGCCACGTTCCTGCTGTCGGTCGCGCAGACGCTCCCCGTCACCTTCCGCCGCACGTTCCTCGTGTTCTTCCTCAAGGACACGCTCTACTACGTGTTCGTCACCCTGCTGCCCGTGACGGGGGGGCTGCTGCTGAGCATCCCCATCACGCACTTCCACGTGCTCTCGGTGCTGGCGCTCTTCGGCTCCCTCACGCTCACGTTCCTCTACGGCCTCTCCTTCTCCTTCCTCATGTCGGCCGTCTACACGCGGTCGCGGATGGCGTTCGGGGTCATCACGACCTCGGTCATCGCCCTGGTCTTGGGCGCGGCCTTCCTGCGCCTGTTCGGGGTGGGCTTCATCGCGCCCTCGATCGCGTTCGAGTTCTCGCACGACCCCTGGGCCCTGGCCGCCTCCGCGGCGCTCAGCTTCTGCTACGCCTCCTGGGCGGTCATGCTCGTGGAGGAGCGGTTCGAGAGCCCCAGCGTGGCCGTGAAGGGCCGGTACGACGAGGCGGCGGGGAGGTTCGAACGCTTCGGCCGCCTGTCGCCCTACCTCGCCAAGGAGTGGGTCGACCTGGTACGGTCGCGCACGCTCTCGAAGATAATGCTCGCCTTCGTGCTCCCGCTCGCGGTGCTCTCCGCGTTCGACTGGTTCCTCGAGCGGACGCTGTCGACGACCATCGAGTTCACGTCCATCTTCTACGGCGGCATGGTGGGCTTCTTCGGCGTGCTCATCTACTCGTGGCTCAACAACATCGACTACGTCGAGTACTATTCGACGTTCCCCGTCGTCGTGCCCGACATCGTCAAGGCCAAGCTCATCATGTACGTGCTGCTCACGTCCGGCATCTCCACGGGCTTCGTCGTGGCGATGTGCGCGGTCAACGGGGACTGGCAGAGGCTCCCCATCTCGCTGCTGGTCATGTTCTCGACGTCGATATACATGGTCGTCGTCACGGCCTACCTGACGGGGCTGCGCACGAACGTGTACCTCTTCGACACGCGCATCCTCATGCGGTTCGCGTTCCTGTCCGTCGTCCCGTTGATGGCGCTCACGTTCCTCTCCCTCGCGGAGGAGCGGCTGGGGTGGGTGATGGTGCTCGCCATCGCCATCGTCTGCCTCGCGCTGGGCACGGCCACGCGCCTGCTGCTGTTCCGCATCGACCGCCGGTGGCGCGGCGACACGTTCACCATGTCCGCTTGACCCCGTCGCCGGTGCCTCCGCACGCGCCTCCGCAGCTTTATGTACCGCCATCCCCATCGACGGCCCATGGACCCCCAGGTGCACCGCGTCACGGTGTGGTGGGGCACCTTCGCGACCGCGCTGGTCCTCGCCGCGGTCGGCATCCTCGGCTACCTCACGGCCTCGGGGGGCCTCGATTGGTACCGCACGGACCTGTCGGACGCGTGCGACCTCGGCACGATGGACGTGGGCGACTACGTGCGCGTGGACGGCACAATCGCGCTGAACGCCACCGAGGACGTGGTCGCGCGGGAGGTCGAGGTGGAGAAGGGCCCCTGGACCGTAGAGGAGCGCGAGTGGGAGGTGCCCTTCTTCTACCTCGAGGACGAGCGCGGGGACGCCGTTGAGGTGCTCTGCACCCAGGTCCTAACGACGCGCCCCGGACCGCACGGCGGCGACTACCACCGGGGCGACGGCGCGTGCGTCGGGGGCTATGTCACGCTCGACAACGCGGGCCGCAAGGCCCTGCGCGCGGACTACGTGGGCAAGCACCCCCTGGACGCGGCCGCGCGGTTCATCGGCTACTACTACGCGGCGATGGTCGCATCCGGCACGCTGCTGTTCCTGTTCGCCATCGGCCGGCTCTTCCTGGAGCCGCGTCGCAAGTCGGGCAGGGGCTGGCGCGTCGCGTGACGCGTCATCGGCCGCGGCGGCGGCGGTCGCGGCGGCGGCGCCGCCCGCCGCCTGACGCCGCCACGCTCCCGCGCGGGCCCTTCGGCCCCTCCACTGCGAGAGCCCCTTCGTCGCACCCCTGCATAGGGGCCTCCTCCCCGGGGGGTCCCTCGCCCCCGCCCCCCGCCCCCCCGGCGCCCTCGCCGACCTCGCCCTGCTCGAGGTAGAGCCTCTGTATGGCCACGACCTCGGCGCTGTTGGCGGCGCCCGCGTAGTCCTCCAGCGGCTCGGCGTTGAGCCTGAGGAAGGTGGGGCCCCATGAGTGCACCCGCGCCAGGCGCTCGGCGTGGGCGCCCTCGCCCAGGATGACGAGGGCGGCCATCGCCGCCTCCAGGCTCGAGAGCCGCATCGACCTGCCGTAGTTGACCGGGTTGGCCGCGAGCAGGAACGGCAGCGCGCGGCTCTCGAGGTTTGCGACCCTGCGCGCGGCGTCGAAGGTCTCCTCCGCGCGCTGCCAGCTGCAGTCGAGCACGACGATGCCCCGCTTGACCGCGGTGTCGAGGTCCTCCCGCGACAGCGCCTTTTGCGCGAAAGGGTCGAGCAGCAGCGCCCCCCTCGGCAGCCGGCCGAGGCGGGGCACCTCGATGGCGAGGCCCATGCGCCCCAGTCGCCTGGCGGTGCACCTCTTGGGGTCGCACTGGCCCGCGTCCCAGACGTAGACGTGCACGCGCTCGCCCGGGGCGAGCTCGTCGCGCACCTGGAACGTGTCGGCCCTGTACTTCCAGCCCTTCAATTCAGCCCAGGCCCCCCCACCGGACCGCGATCGCGGCCCTCACAGGAGCTCCTCGAGCTCCTTGACCACCTCGGGGTACCGCGCCTGGACCATGCGCAGTATCTCCATGGTGGTCACGCGCTCTATCTTGTAGCCCTGGAGCGCGTCAACGACCTTGTTGAAGATGTCGTCTGAGAGCGTGATGAGCTTCTCCTTGGCCACGTAGTTGCGGATGAGCTGCTCCTCGCACAGCGCGCGCCAGCCCTTCTCGTAGCGCTGCAGGAAGGCCCTGGAGAAGTCGGACGCGTCGTGGCACTCCTTCGCGACCCGGCCCGCGACCATGCCGGACTTGACCGCGTTCACGACGCCGCCGCCGGTGATGGGGTCGACCATCCTTCCCGCGTCGCCGACCAGGACGATGCCGTCCGCTGTCGTGCTCTCGATGGGGAAGCACACGGACACCGCGCCCGCGACCGTCTCGACGTTCTGGCCCTTCGCCAGGTTCGGGTGGCGGGCGATGAACTTGTCCAAGCAGCCCTTAACGGCCGCGCGGCCCGATATCATGGAGAGGTTCACGCCGATGCCGACGTTCGCGGAATCGTCGGACTTGTTGAAGACCCAGATGTAGCCGCCCGGGGCCTGCGAGCCCAGGTGGAACTCGTTGAAGTCCGGGTCGATGTCGATGCCGACGAGCTCGTACTGCAGGCACGTGTTGATGTCCTTGGGGACGAGCTTGGTTTCGATGCCCGCCCACCGGCCCACCTGGCTCTCGTAGCCGTCCGCGGCCACGACCATCGGGGCCCGGAGCTCGAGCTCCCTGTCCCAGTGCTTGGCGCGCACGCCCGCGACCGCGCCCCTCGCGTCCTTGAGCACCGCGGTGGCGGCGCACTTGAGGAGCGTCTTGGCCCCTGCGCGCACGGCCTGCTCGGCCAGCGTGCGGTCGAACCTGTCGCGGTGCACGACGTAGCCCGTCTCGTTGCCCGCCTGCGACTCGGTCAGGTCGATGGACTTGCCGTCGGGCGCGACGATGCGCGCGCCCTTGACCTCGTGCGATATCCAGCCGCGGTCGGGCGGGATGCTGACCTCGTCGAGCCAGACCTTGGCGATGCCCTCGCCGCACCGCACGGGCGCGCCGATCTCCTGGCGCTTCTCTATCATCAGCACGTCGAGGCCCGCCCTCGCGGCCTCCCTGGCCGCCATGCTGCCGCCAGGGCCCGCGCCCACGACGACCACGTCCCACTCCTGGACCTCCGCCATGCTCACCCCTCCACGTCCTCGAGCGCTCCCACGGGGCACGTCGTCACGCACACCCCGCAGTGCACGCAGTCGTCGTTGACCCAGACGACGGTCTCGTCGAGGGTCAGGGCGTTCATCGGGCACGTGCCCACGCACGCGCCGCAGTGCATGCATATCGTGTGGTCGACCGTTATCGTCATCGTTGCCACCCCCTGTCACCTCTCCACCGTGCGCGAGCGTCAGCGCGCCTTGCCGGGCGCCGTCACCGGCTTGGAGCTCGCCTTCCACGCGTTGCCGGCCACCGGCATCTCCCCCTCGATGGACTCGAGGACCTCCTTGGGCACGAGCACGCCCTTGCGGCGGCGCTCCTCCATGAGCCGCTCCTCGCGCTCGCGGAAGGTCTTGTAGTCCGCGTTGGACATGGCCATCGACTTCTCGACCTGGTCGCGGAAGACCGGGCCCGAGTTGTAGGCGCAGAACGGGATGATGCGCCCGTCCGGGACCGCGTAGTGGATGACGCACCGCTTGACGCGCTCGATGTCGTAGTTGTACCGGTCCTGGAAGTGCATGCCGCCTATCATGAGGCTGCGCCACGTGAAGTGCGAGAGCGCCTTTTTGTCGCCCTCGGTGTAGATGGACTTTATCAGGTCGGACATGCCGATGCCGCCGGGCGACTTGCTCTTGTCGATGTACTTGCCCACGAGCAACTTGAGCAGCCGGACCTTGGCCGCGCCCTTCAGGCGCGAGCGCTCGATGTCGTCGGCGACCTTCTCGACGTCCTCGAGCAGGCGCGGCACGTCGATGAAACGCGTCACCGGGATGGGCGTGCCGTCGTCCTCGACGAAGATGAAGGTGGCGATGCCGCAGTGCGCATGGGAGGTGAAGGCGACCTTGGGGTCGCCCTTGAGAAGCGTGGCGAGCTCCGAGAAGACCGCAACCGACGGCACCGGGAAGAAGTCGTCCTTCGCGAGGAAGTCGGTCTGCTTGGCGAGGCGGTCGACCAGGTCGGCGAGCGTGAACCGCTTCTGCTCCAGCTCGGACTTGTCGATGCGCCCCGTGAACGCGACGGGCTGGAAGTTGACGGCGTGGATGACGTCGATGTTCTTGAGCGCGAAGTTGACGATGTCGCCCACCATGTGGTCGTTGACGGTGTTCACCACCGTCGGCACCAGGCAGATGGACATGTGCGGGTTGGCCTTGCGCACGTTCTCGATGGCCCGGAGCTTGACGTCGAGCATGGGCCGGCCTCGGACGGACTTGTACATCTCGTCGTCGAAGCCGTCGAACTGCAGATAGACCGTGTGGACGCCCGCCTCGACCATGCGCTGGGCGAAGGTCGGGTCCTCGGCAAGTAGCAATCCGTTGGTCGCGACCTGGATCTGGGAGAAGCCGAGCACCTTGGCCGCGCGCACGGCCTCGAAGAAGTACGGGTAGACCGTCGGCTCGCCGCCCGCGAACTGCACGCTGGGGGTGGGGACGGGGCGGTTGGCACGCAGGTTGCGCAGCATGTCGAGCACCTGGTCGAACGTGGGCTCGACGATGAAGCCCGACATGTTGGCATTGGCGAAGCACACCGGGCACCTGAGGTTGCACCTGTTGGTGAGGTCGACGTTGGCGAGCACGGTGTGGGACTTGTGCATCTGGCACAGGCCGCAGTCGGTCGGGCACTCCTTGGCGTCGGGCTCGATGGGGTTGAGCACGCCGATGCCGTCGTGCGCCCACCGCTCGACTTTGAGGTAGAGGCCCACGTCCGAGTAGTAGACGTCCTCGAAATGCCCGTGCTCGGGGCAGTCCTTGACCATCAGGACCTTGCCGTCGCGCTCGATGATGTCGGCCGGGATGATGCCCACGCACTCCGGGCACAGCGACTGGGTGTGCTTCGGGAGGCCCTTGGGGAGCCCGTACTGCTTGATGACGCTCATCTGAACTCACGGTCCGGGCGCCATAGAGAGGGCCGGAGGATTTATAGCTTTTGTAGCTTTAGCTACTACGTACGGCGCGACCGCCCCCGGGATGGTGCCTGGCGGTAGGTGTGCGCGCCAATGGAGGACGCGACCCATGCTGGACAGCTTCGTGCAGGACCTGGGCATCGACATGCGCAAGGAGTTTGAGGTGGCCGCGAGGAACCTGGAGGCCACGGGCCTGTCCTCCTACGAGGCCAAGGCCTACGTCGCGCTGGTGGCAATGGGCTTCGGGACGGCCGACGAGATAGCGGACCTCGCGCGCATCCCGCGCACGTCCTGCTACAAGGTCCTCAAGGCGCTCGAGGAGAAGGCCTTCGCCACCGCGACCGCCGGTCGGCCCATCGTCTACCGGCCCGAGGACCCCACGGTCGTCTACGGGCGCATCAAGGCCGGTCTCGACGAGACGTTCGCCAAGCTCGAGCTGCTGCACGAGGTCGTGCGCGAGAAGGGCTCGCCGCAGCTCATCTTCACCATCACGGGAAGGCCCCGCGTGCTCGACAAGATATCGGAGCTGCTGAACGTGGCCCGCACCTCCTTCATCATCTCGACGCCCGTCTACTCGGAGCTGCGCTCGACCATAGGCGAGCGCACGCGCCACGCGCTCTCCCGCGGGGTGCAGGTGACGGTCATAGTCGAGCCAGGCGTGCGGGTCGAGCCGGGCGTGCGCGTCGTGCGCGCCAGCGGGCTCGTGGCCACGGACGTCGTGTCCGACGAGTCGCTCGCGCTCATCGCCGCCCCTGACCTCTCCGCCTGCGGCTTCTCGGCCAACCCGTTCCTGGCGCAGCACCTGCGCCGCTTCCTCGACATCCTCATCCGCGAGGGCGAGGGCAAGGGCGATGGTAAGGGCGAGGGCAAGGGCGAGGGCAAGGGCGAGGGCAAGGCAATCAACAGAGCCGAGGGTTAGGGGGCGGGCCGGTAGGGCGCCCTGGGGCTGACGGACCGTGGCATGGACTGGCGGCGGGCTGTCGCGCTAGCCCTTCGTCTGAGGCTGCTTCGCCTGGAGGGCGGCCAGGTCATGCCACGTGTAGACCGGGTTGCGTGCGCCGTAGACCTCGTCGACGCGCGTGACGGGCGCGACGTGCGGGGCGGTGCGCAGCAGCTCGGGCTCGCGCTGCGCCTCGTCCGCGATGGCCAGCATCGCGTCCGCGAACGCGTCGAGCTCGCGCTTGGGCTCGGTCTCGGTCGGCTCGATCATGATGGCCTCATCCACGATGTGCGGGAAGTAGACCGTCGGCGGGTGGAACCCGTAGTCGATGAGCCGCTTGACAACGTCGAGCGACCGCAGGTTCTGCGCCTTGAACTCGCGGCCGCTCAGCACGAACTCGTGCTTGCGCAGCTGCCTGTGCGGCATCGGGTACCGGTCCTTCAGGCGGTGGGCGAGGTAGTTGCTCGAGAGGCACGCGAGCTCGCCCGCGCGCTTGAGGCCGTCGCCGCCCATGAGCCTTATGTAGGCGTAGGCGCGCACGAGCACCCCCACGTTGCCGTAGAAGCTGCGGACCTTGCCGATGCTCTTGGGCCGGTCGCTGTCCATGTAGTAGACGTCGTCCTGCTTGGCCACGATGGGCACCGGCAGGAACTTGGCCAGGGGCTCGGCCACGCCCACGGGGCCGGAGCCGGGGCCGCCGCCGCCGTGGGGCGTCGCGAAGGTCTTGTGCAAGTTGAAGTGCACGATGTCGTAGTTCATGTCGCCCGGGCGCACGCGGCCGACGATGGCATTGAGGTTCGCGCCATCGTAGTAGAGCAGCGCGCCCTTGTCGTGCAGGATGCGCGCGATGGAGAGCACGTCCTGCTCGAAGATGCCGAGCGTGTTCGGGTTGGTGAGCATGAACGCGGCCGTCTTGTCGGACACGGCGCGCTCGAGCGCGTCCAGGTCGACGGTCCCGTCCTTGGACGGCAGCTCCACGCAGTCGAAGCCCGCCATCACGGCCGAGGCGGGGTTCGTGCCGTGCGACGTGTCGGGCAGCAGCACCTCGGTTCTCCTCTCGCCGACGTCGTCGAAATGGGCGCGGACCAGGCGCATGCCCAGGAACTCGCCGTGGGCGCCCGCGGAGGGCTGGAGCGACACCTCGTGCACGCCGCCGATCTCGCAGAGCATCCGCTGCAGCTCGTACATGATGCGCAGCAGGCCCTGGACGGAGGCCTCCGGCTGGTGGGGGTGGATGCGCGCGACGCTCGGGTGGGACGCGAGCTGGTCGCAGACCTTGGGGTTGTACTTCATGGTGCACGAGCCGAGGGGGTACATGCCGGAATCCACGCCGAAGTTCATTCGGCTGAGCTGCGTGTAGTGCCGCACGACGGTGGGCTCGGCCATCGACGGTATCGACGGGGGCTCCATGCGGCGCATGCGCTCGGGGACGAACGCCCAGTCGAACGCGGGCTCCTCGGAGATGTGGCAGCAGTCCTGCGCCTCGTCGAGCTCGTTGAGGAGCGGGACCTGATGGACGGCGGCGTGGTAGCGGGGCGGCGCCATCACTCCTCACCCCCCATCATGCGCTCGGCCCGCCTGGCCCACGCGCCCGGGTCATCGTGGAAGGCGCGCATCGCGACAACGGCGTCGTCGAGGTCCGCGCGAGTGTGCCGCTCGGTGCAGGCCATCAGGAAGGCCTCGCCCAGCTCGGGGAACGCGTGGCCGATCGGCACGCCCACGTAGATGTCCTCCATGAGCATGGCCGCGACGAGCTCGCCGACCTCGTGGTCGGTGCCCACCGCGAACTCGTTGAAGAACGACGACCGGAACAGGGGCGCGCGGAAGCCGCCGATGGCGTCGACGGCGCGCGCGAGGTTGTGCGCGCGCTCCGCGGACGCCTGGGCCATGCGGACCAGGCCCTGGCGGCCGACGGTCGCCAGGTGGACGGCGAACGCGAGCGCGTTGAGGTTCTCGTTCGAGCATATGTTGGAGGTGGCCTTGCTGCGGCGGATGTGCTGCTCACGCGTCTGCAGCGCCATGTGGAACGCCCGCCTGCCCTCGGTGTCGCGGGACAGGCCAATGATGCGGCCGGGCATCTGCCGCGCGTGCGCGCGGCGGGTGGCGAGCAGCCCGAACGTGGGACCCCCGTAGCTCATGGGGTTGCCGAGCGGCTGGCCATCGGCCACCACGATGTCGGCGCCGAGGTCGCCCGGGGGCCGCAGCACGCCGAGCGACACGGGGTTGACCCCGACCAGGAGCAGCGCGCCCTTGAGGTCGGACCTTAGGTCGACGAGCGATTCCTCGATGCAGCCGAAGTAGTTGGGGCTCTCGAGGTAGACGCCCGCGGTCCTGTCGTCGAGGGCGGCGAGGAGCCTCTGGCGGTCGAGCTGCCCGGTCTCCTTGACATAGGGCACCTCGACGACCTTGAGGCCCGCGCCGTAGGTGTAGTTGTGCAGCACCGACCGTTTGTCGGGGTCCATCGCGCGGGGGACCAGCAGCCTGTCCTTGCCCGTGATGCGCATGGCCATGAGGGCGGCCTCCGCCATCGCGGTCGCGCCGTCGTACATGGAGATGTTCGACACCTCCATGCCCGTGAGCTCGCAGACCAGGCTCTGGTACTCGAACATGGCCTGCAGCATGCCCTGCGAGCACTCGGGCTGGTAGGGCGTGTAGGACGTCAGGAACTCGGACCGGCCCACGAGCGCGGGCACGGCCGAGGGGATGTAGTGGTCGTACATGCCGGCGCCCAGGAAGGAGATGAACTCGTCCGTCGTCACGTTGTCGGAGAGCAGGCCCTGGACCTCGGACGCGACCTCCAGCTCCGCCATCGCGGGCGGGAGCTTGAGGCCGTCGATCTGGACCTCCTTGGGCACGTCCGCGTACAGGTCGTCGATGGACCGCATGCCCATCGCGCGCAGCATCTCGTCGACCCTATGCTCGTTGGGAAGGAACTGCAAAACGGGGACCTCCGGACTTCACCCAGGGCGATGGCATATGGGTATTTTGAGCTTTCGATGGCGTGGCCTTGGCACGCCCGTGTGCCGCGCGTTGCCGTCACTTCAGGGGGGCGAGGCAGTTCGGGCACAGTATCCACTCCGCCTCGACCTCGCTGCCGCAGCTGGGGCACTTGGGAGCCGCGGCCGGGGGCGCGGGAGCGGGAGCGGGGACGGGGGCGGGGACGGGAGCGGGGACGGGGGTGGGGGCGGGGGCGGGCGCTGCCGGCATTGCCGTGGGCCCGGTAGGCGTCGGCGCGCTCGTGGGCGGCGAGGGGGCCGGCGCGGGCGTCGTCGGGGCGGGCGCAGGCGGGGCAGGCGCGGGCGGGGCGGCCACTGCCTCACCTGCCGGCGCCTTCGGCATCTCCACGTAGACCTGCCCCGGCGGCAGGGGAGCGGGCTCCTCCGCCACCGGCCGCGGGCGGGTCACGAGCCACGAGAGCGCAAGCAGAACGAGCACGCCGACCGCGAGGATGGCGACTATGGCCATGAGGTTCGCGCCCTCCGCGGGGGGCTCGACGTCGATATCGAGCGTGGCGATGTTGTCCGCCTCGCTCGACTCGCGCACGCGGTTGGTGCGGTCGATCTGCACGGTGAGGGGCTCGTCCGACTTGAAGGTCCACTTGAGCTCGTGGGTGTGGTTCCCGCCCATGGGGAGCCGGTCGATGGTCCAGATCTCTGTCGTGCCCACGCCGACCTGGCCCTGGAACAGCTCCACCTGCGCCGATGTGTAGAGCGGGGCATCGCCGAGGTTGAGCACGCGCACGCGCACCGTGGCCGATTGGCCGCGCGTGACGCGGTCGACGACCTTGCCGCCGCGGATGACCTCGAGGTTGCCCACCAGCAGATTGGGCTTGGCCTCGGCGTCGACGTTGAGCGTGGCCGCGCCCTCGTTGTTGGCGTCGGAGGCCTCCTTGATCTCCTTGGAGGGGTCGACGAGGACCAGCAGCGTGTGGTCCCCCCCGCCCACCTTCATCGGGTCCGGCATCCAGGGCACGACCTTGGTCGTGGACTCGTTGATGTCGAGCGTGGGGGTGGTGGTCGTCACGACCAGGTTGATGGGCGCCAGGTCGTCCAGGTAGAACTCGACCTCCGCGGTCTGGAAGCAGACGTCGGTACCGACGTTGCGGACCTTGACCTCGAGCTTGACCCCGACGCCGTAGGTGATGGACGTCGCCACCGTGTTGTCCTCGTTCAGGATGCGCACCCCGGTGACCTTGAGGTCGGGCATCGGCTCGCCCACGATGATGGCGCGCTGGTCGATGTTGTTGAGCTCGTCCTGCTCGCGCTCCCGCTCGGCGGCGTCGAGCTTTATGAAGAGGACCTGCGGGCGGTCGCGCTGCGTGGGCCTCTGTGCCAGCCACGTGAGCGAGCCCGTGTAGACCTCGTCGGGGCTGAGCCCCTCGGGCACCGTGAGCGAGGACAGGGGCTTGCCATCCATCGCAGGGTTGCCGAGGAAGAGCTGCGTCGTGGTGGGACCGCGCGTCTTGTCGTTACCGCCGTTCCTGACCGTCACGTTGACCTCGACGGCCGCGCCCTCGTTCGTGCCCTTCGCGGGGTTGATGGGCTCGCCGTTGAGCAGCAGCGTCATCGACGCCACCGTAAGGTCCGGCAGCGGCGCGCGGGTGATAATGACGGAGGCCGTCCGCTGGTTGTCGACCTCCGAGGATTCGAAGACCGCGTTCGCCGGGTCCACGAAGGCGGTGAGCGCATGCGTACCCAGCACGCCGCGCCAGTCCATCTCCACGAGGGTCGTCACGCCGGGCGCGAGCAATCCGACGACGGCCCGTCGCCCAAGCTCGCGGCCGCCCGCGTCCGGGTCGCCGTCGTAGACCGCGACATCGAGCGTGCCCGAGTAGTCACCCGTCCCGTGGTTGGCCACCGTCGCCATGATGTGCACGTTGTCGCCGACGAAGCCCGACGTGCCGATGGTCTGTCCGATGCGGAACTTGAGGTCCTCGACGACCATGTTGATCGGGGGGGTGTCCGTGACCAGGAGGCGGGCCTTGGTCACGTTGTTCGCGGGGTTGTCGTCGATGCTCTGGCGCCGGTCGGCCGGCCAGAGGCCGACGTAGACCATGTGGTCGCCAGCGAGCGGGCGCCAGTGGATGTCGAACGTGCGATTGCGGCCGGGCTCGAGGGCGTTCACCTGGGGCTGCTCGTCGCCGATGGGGACGCCGCCCTGCGCGGGGTCGCCGTCATACGCCCTGAGGACCATGGGGGTGGTCACCGGCGCGCGCCCGAAGTTGCGCACCAGAACGTTCATCGTGACCAGGTCGCCAACACCGGCGCCCCGCACCACGTCGCCCCCGACCCTGAAGCTCATCGACATGACGCCGGCGTCGCCCTCCCCGGGCTCGTCGACGTCGAGCTCCAGCGTGCGCACGTTGTTGAGCTCGTTCTCCTCCGGCACACGGTTGACGTAGTCTATTATCAGGAGGGGCTCGTGATGGCCCGGCCCGGCGATGAAGGTGAGGCTCACGTTGAGCGTCGCGCCCACGGCAAGCCCATCCAGGGCGAGCACCTCCCCAAGGGACATGCCCCCTGCCAGGGGGTGGCTCATGTACGCGGAGACCATGAACGGGACCGACCGGGCGTGACCCTCGTTGAGGACGGTCGCGTTGAGCTCGACCATGTCGCCGGCCTGCGCGGTCACCACGGCGTTGGGCCCCACGTAGAGGCGGGCGTTGCCCACCTTGAGGTCGGGCATGGGCCCCGAGGGGCGCCCGCCCACCTCGACGTCGTCTATCATCCACCCGTCGCCCTCGACACCATCAGGGGCCGAGCGGAACTGGAATCCCACCTTGACGCGCGTGCCCTCGTAATCGTCGAGCCGGACATTGACGGCCTCCCAGGTCAGCATCTGGCCCCTCCATCCGGTGGGGGAGCCCTCGGGGTAGCCGCCGTCCGGGACGAGCAGCTTCCAGGCCTCCGCGGTGGCGGACAGCACGTAGACCAGCGCGCCGTCCCCGGCCGAGGGGATGTCGTACATGTGGTTGAACTCGAGCCGCGGGGAGGTCAGCCCGCGTAGGTCGACCCACGTCGTCTCCATGAAGGCGGTCTCGTCGGGCCAGTAGACGCCCCCGTTCCCGTTGCCATCGAGGGGGGAGCCGAAGTCGTCCTCGTAGGGGCTCTCGGTCAGGTAGTAGTTGTCGCCAGGGAACAGGCCGCCCGTGGGCGTCCGGGCGATGTCGTCGGTGGACCAGTTGCCGGTCCAGTAGTCCCACTTGGCGGGGTCGAGGACCCCGCTTTGGAAGTCGTCGTGGAAGATGAGGAGGTTGCCGGCGGGCAGCCGGTCCTCGCCCGTCGCCGGGGCGGGCACCACGGCCAGGGCCGTCTGTAGCGAGACGAGCGCCGCGACCGCGAGGGCCAGTGCCCTCCTTCCCCTGGCAATCATGCTGTCCACCCAGATGTGGCGCCATAAGGATTGTGGTAATATAACACTTTTCCGGAGGGCTGGCCTTGCACGCGCGGGCGGATGGCGGGGGCCCTTCCGAGGGTACGCTGGCCGCCCCGCCGGTGCGGCCGTCGGGGGGTGCCCGGTCGCAGGACCCCCCACCCCATCCCCACCCCCCCACCCCCGCGGGGCCCGGGCGAGGCCGCCGGTCGACGCAACAACCCAAATATGCCGATGCGCATGGCCACGCCGATGGAGGGCGCGGTCAGGTCGGTGTGCGAGGAGGTCGTGCGCTCCATCGTCGATGGCGAGGTGCGCACCCGCGAGGGGCTCGCGGAGGCGAAGCGCCGCGCCTGCGAGCGGGCCGGGTGCGATCGCGTGCCCACCGACGCCGAGGTCCTCTCGATGCTCCCCAAGGAGGAGCGCGACGCTGTCATGGGGCTGCTGCGCACCAAGCCCTCACGTACACTATCGGGGGTTGCCGTCGTCGCGGTGATGTCGCCGCCCGCGCGGTGTCCCCACGGGAGGTGCGCCTACTGCCCCGGCGGGGTCGACGAGGGCACGCCCCAGAGCTACACGGGCGAGGAGCCCGCGGCCCGCCGCGCCCGCCGGGCCGGGTACGACCCCGCGGTCCAGGTCCGCGCGCGCCTCGCGCAGCTGGCGGCGGCCGGCCACGCGACGGGCAAGGTCGAGCTCGTGCTCATGGGCGGGACCTTCCCGGCCACGGAGAGGGCCTCCCGCGACGGCTTCGTGCGCGCGTGCCTCGAAGCCCTGGACGGGGCGAGGGCGGCGGACCTGCCCTCGGCCATCGCGGCCAACGAGGGCGCGCCGCACCGGTGCGTCGCGCTCACGCTGGAGACGCGGCCGGACCAGTGCGCCACGCCCGCGGGCGTCGACGACCTGCTCGGGCTGGGGACGACGCGGGTGGAGCTGGGCGTGCAGACCACGGTCGACCGCGCGCTCGACCTCGTGGGCAGGGGCCACCGGACGCGGGAGTCGGTCGAGGCCACGCGCGCGCTCAAGGACGCGGGTCTCAAGGTGGGCCATCACCTCATGCCGGGGCTGCCGGGCCTGTCGCGGGAGGAGGACCTGGCGGGGATGCTCAGGGTCGTCGAGGACCCGGGGCTGCGGCCCGACCTGCTGAAGCTCTACCCGACGCTCGTGATGCCGGGCACGCGGCTCTTCGAATGGTGGCAGCGGGGGGAGTACCGCCCGCTCGAGGTCGAGGAGGCCGTCGGGATGCTCACCGCGCTCAAGTCGAGGCTGCCGCGATGGGTGCGCGTCTCGCGCGTCGAGCGCGACATCCCCGCGCCGCTCATCGCCGCGGGCGTGCGCGCGAGCAACCTGCGACAGCTCGTCCACCAGCGACTCGAGGAGCGGGGGCAGCGCTGCCAGTGCATACGCTGCCGCGAGGTCGGCCGGCGAGGCACGGCGCGTCCCGCGCCCGGCGCCGGTGCGCCGCCGGAGCCGCGGGACCTCGAGCTCCGGGAGTGTCGCTACCCGGCCTCGGGAGGGGAGGAGCTGTTCCTGTCGCTCGAGCTGCCGCAAGATGACGCGCTCGTCGCCTACGCGCGCGTGCGACGGCCCTCGCCGCTCGCGTGGCGGCCCGAGCTCGTCGGGGCGGCCGTGCTGCGCGAGGTGCGCGTGCTCGGGGAGGTCCTCCCCCTCGGCGCGCGGCCGTCGGACGCGCGCGGCTCGCTCCAGTGGCAGCACAGGGCCCTCGGCGCGCGGCTCGTCGCGGAGGCCGAGCGCGCGGCACAGGCCTGGGGGCTGCGGGGGCTCGCGGTGATGGCGGGCATGGGCGCGCGGTCCTACTTCAGGCGCATGGGCTATGCGCTCGAGGGCCCCTACATGGTGCGAGCTGTGGGTTAGGGGCCTGTGAGTGGGCCAGGAGGGGGCGCGCTCAGAACAGCTCGCCGATGACCTTTATGCCGCCCTCGGACGCCTCGATGAGGAACGGCTTCATCTCGTGGCGGGTCGCGCGCATCTTGCGCACCTGCAAGTAGCGCTTGATGTCGTTGCCCATCTTCTCCGTCCCGAGCTCGATGATGCCGTCCACGAGGAAGTACTCCGGGCGGTCGTCGACGACCTGGGTCTCGAGGATCATGATGGCGGTCACGCCGCGCTTGCGGATACGGAAGAAGAAGTCCTGCAGCTTGCGGCGCACGAGCGCCTCCTGCATTCCCAGAAGGGCGAGCAGCGCGTTGAGCGAGTCGATGACCAGGTACTTGGGCGGGTAGCCCTTCTCGGCCTCGCCCTCCTCGCCGTGCGGCTCATAGACGGAGAGCGGTGCGGCCGCCCGCTCGAGGATGAGGTTGAGGTAGTCCTCCTCCTTGAAGATGTTCTGGTCCCACAGCTCCAAGTCGGCCTTGAAGGAGGCGATGTCGATTATCTGGATCTGGGGGATCTCGGGGATGCCCATGCTCTTGATGTTCTTGAGATGCCCCTCCTTGCTCTCCTCGAACGTGATGTAGACCGCCCGCTCCTTCGGGTGGCGGTCGAGGTAGCGCTGGAGCATGTTGTACACGAAGCTGGACTTGAGCGTGCCCGCACCGCCGACGACTATGACGATGGCGCCCTGCGGCGGCTCCGTGTGGAAGATGAGGTCCATGCCGTCGATGCTGTCGATGAAGACCATCTCACGCGCCCCCCTCAGCGCTGAGCCGCATCAGGTTCTCCCTGATGATGGCGACCTGCTTCTCGTCGGCCATGTGATGGATGGACAGGAGGATGTCGTCCACGAGCTCCCGCGTGAGCTGCTTGCGCGAGAGCGTCTCGAGGAACGCGTCGTGCTTGAGGCACTTCTGGGAGAGCATCCGGACGGCGAGTTCCCTCGGCATCACCCGCTCGACCTCCTGGACGACGCGGTGCGCCAGCGGGTTCTCCTCGAGGTCCTTCACAGGCGCCTGGGTTCCCACGGTCGCCTGCGCCTCCCTGGCCAGCTTCTCCTGCAGGGCCTCCGTGACGATGTCGCGGATGGTGCGGTCGGTGTCCAGGGCGTACTGCTTTAGGCGGCGGAAGAGCGCGAGGTCCAGGTCGATGGTGGTCTTCTTGACGGACCGTCCCATGGAAATCGGCTAAAGATGAGGGTGCCTGTATATATAAATATTGGGCTGGCCCTTAAACCTGGTAATGTGGCCCCTGGGTACGCTGGCAAGGGGGGAAAAGAGGGTCATTCCGAACCGTGAGCCCCATCGAGGGGGCACCCGCTCCCGAGGGGGCAGCCCGGGCAGTCGGGCACCTTGCGGCACCTCCGCTTGCAGTGCTCGACGATGACCGCGTGACAGTTCCTGTAAAGGTCCACGTCGCGCGGGAGGGAGCGCGTGAACCAGGCCGCGACCTCGTCGTAGGGTGCGTCCGCGACCCCGACCCCTAGGCGGAGGAGCAGCCTGCGCGTGTAGGCGTCCACCACGAAGGCGGGCACCCCGGCGGCGTAGAGCGCGATGCTGTCCGCGGTCTCGGGACCGATGCCCCTGATGGCGAGGAGGCGGTAGCGCAGCTCCCCGCCTGGCGTTGACAGGAACGCGTCGAGCCCGCCCGTGGCCTGGACCGCCATGCAGAGGTCGACGAGCCTCGCCGCCTTTTGGCGGTAGGTGCCCGATGGCCGCACCAACGCCTCGAGGGCCGACCGGTCCAGGCCCAGGAGGGCCCCAGGAGCATCGATGCCCCCGCCCCTGAGGTTGTCGAGCGCGCGCTCGACGTTGGCCCAGGACGTGCGCTGGGTGAGCACCGCACCCAGCATGACCTCGAATGGCCCGTCGGCGGGCCACCAGTCGAGCTCGCCATAGGCACTCAGCAGCACCCTGTAAAGCGCGCGGGGGCCGATATGGCGGGACCCGCCCCGGGAACCGCGACCGGAACCGTGCCTGTTCACTGGCATCTCGAAGGATTAATAACGAGTGCGTGCTATCACCCTTTCGATGCGGTCCTACAAGCACTACATCCACCAGTACAAGATCCCGTTCTCGGTGCTCCTCGCCGTGCTGGGAGCGGTCCTCCTGGTGCTGGGCATGTGGTCCTACCCCTACAACGACCCGTACGAGAACGCACCCCTGGAATCGCTCCGGGGCATCAACATGATGGTGGCCCTCCTGGGGATCATCATGCTGGGCGTGGGGTTGTACCTGCTCTACGAATATGCGGCCACGAAGAGGAAGTTCGAGGCCATGATGGCGACGGACAGCGAGGCCCTGTTCCGTCGCAACCAGATAGAGCTCGAGCGGCTGGCCCTCAAGCTCTCCATCAAGGAGGAGCAACAGGTGCTTGCTACCCTGAAGAAGTACAGGATCCGTTAGAGCCACGGTCCAACGGTCGATTGTAAAGGCCGGCCCTTCATCGGATAATGGGTTGGTGAGAGGGACCCCATCATTTCCTATGGAGACCCTTCTGGGGATATACGCGTATTATTTTAATATAATTGAAATAAAAAAATAGAGTCATATCTCTATACATTTACAGATATTTATACTTTTGCATCGGAACTACTGGTCTTATCATGATATATAAGGCGAAGAGGTCGACCCGGCATATTCTCGATTATCTCGTTTAATTTGGCATGGAACTTCCGCTCCACCGCGAACGTAATCCTTCCCGCGGACCGTTGCGAGAGGTCCAGGTAGACGGCCCGCTGCCTCACCAGGTCCATGAGGCCCACCTGGTCGCCGTCGACGTCCACGAAGAGGTCGAAGGGGTTGGCCGTCGCATCGAAGGTCAGGTCCAGCACCGCGACGGTCCTCAGGTTCTCGAGGATGGCGTGGAGGAGCGCCTCCCTGAGGGCGAGGCGCCGGTTAGGGCGCTGGACGTTGAGCTGCACGGGGAGCCACGGTCCCACGATGAGCCCCCGCTGCTGCAGCCCCTCCACCTTGGCCTTGAGCTCGCTAGGCGCGACCATGTCGACTTTGTTGAGCAGCGAGAAGATGGGCGGCGTCTCCTCGGCCCGCTTGAGGATCTCCAGGGACGTCATGGCCTTGCGCTCGAGCACGTCCGCCGGCTCCCCGACGTCGAGCACGAGCAGCACCAGGTCGGACGAGTAGAGCTCCTCGAGGGTGGAGTTGAACGCCTCGATGAGCCAGGGTGGCAGGTCCTCGATGAAACCGACCGTGTCGTTGATGAGGATGCGCCCCTCGATGCCCTCCACGCTCCTCGAGAGCGGGCTGAGGGTCGAGAACATGCGCGAGTCGACCTCGGCGCCGGCCTCGGTCAGCAGGTTGAGCGCCGAGGTCTTGCCCGCGTTGGTGTACCCCGCGACGCTCACGGTCACGTAGGACCGTCGCTGCCGGCCCTTCCGTCTCACCTCGCGCACGCGCACAACATCCTCCAGCTCCCGCTGGATGCGCGCCATGCGCCGGGTTATCTCCGTCAGGTACTGGTGGGTGCCGACCTCGCCGCCCGCCAGGAGGCCGGGATGCTCGCCGCGCTTTGAGAGGCTTATGGTCTCTTTGATGAACGGCACGCGGTGCTTGAGGGTCGCGAGCTCGACCTGCAGCCTCGCCTCCGGGCTGGCCGCGCGGGAGGTGAAGATCTCCAGGATGAGGCGGACGCGGTCGTAGACCTCGAGCCCCGTCGCGGACTGCAACCCGTGCACCTGGGATGGCTTGAGCTCGCCGTTGACGACGATGAGGTCGGCCCCGAGCTCCTTCGCCTTGTCCTTGACCTCCTCGGTCTTGCCCTTGCCGATGAAGGTCCTGGGGTCCGGCTGGTCGCGCCGCTGGACCTCGACCGAGGCGACCTCGAGCCCGAGCGCCTCGACGAGGGCACGGGTCTCGCGGTAGTCGTTCCGCGTCGAAACGAGCACGCACTTGCGCGCGTCGCGCGCGCCGCCCGCCCGTTCCTCCGGCACCGCCATGGGCTGCGGTAGTGCGTTCCCCACGAAAAAGCCTCCGTTCCCCCGATGAGGTCGCCGCGGCGGGTGGCCGTGGGTTGGCTGGGGGGGCTACCGTCAGGTCGCTGGGGGGGTTGATGCGGGGGACGCCGCCCGGACCGATGCGGGTGCCTCTCTCGGCGGTCGCCGCGCCGCAGGGGTCGTCCGCTATCTGCCCTTCCACAGGAAACGGTGGGGTGGGTCTCGTCCCGGGGCAGGTGGCGAAAAGATATTTCTACCCACCTGCGCATTAGCCCGAATCCCCGCGCCCCCCTCGGATCTCTCCCGGACAATTCCACGAGAAGAGGAGGGGTGCCTGGACAGCCTTTCGCGCACCGGTGGGGAGGGAGATGGAGCAGGAGACCGTTAACGTATTCGAGCAGTTCGCGGAGGTCCGGCCCATCTTCAAGAAGGACCGGGACATACTGCGCCCATCCTACATCCCCGACAGCCTGCCCCATCGCACGAAGCAGATCGAGGCGCTCGCGTCCATCCTCGCGACCGCCCTGCAGGGGAACCGGCCGTCCAACGTGCTCATCTTCGGCAAGACGGGAACCGGCAAGACGGCCGTGGTCAAGTACCTGGGGAAGGAGATCAAATCCGCGCACGAGCGCAACGAGGGCCGGTTCCTGGCGGTCAACTTCATCTACATCAACTGCCAGGTCGTGGACACCCACTACGGGGTCCTCGCCCACGTGGGCAACTACTTCATCCAGGACTGGGACTCGCGCATCCCCTTCACGGGCTGGTCGACCGAGAAGGTGTACAACGAGCTCAAGCAGCAGATAGACGCGCACGAGACCGTGACCGTCATCGTGCTGGACGAGGTGGACAAGCTGGTGTACAAGAGCGGCGACGACGTGCTGTTCCACCTGAGCGAGATCAACGACGACCTGAAGCGGGGCAAGCTCTCCATCATCGGCATCTCCAACGACCTCAAGTTCACCGAGTTCCTCGACACGCGCGTGCGCAGCCGGCTGGGCGAGGAGCGGCTCGTGTTCCCGCCCTACAACGCCAACCAGCTGCAGGACATCCTGCGCCAGCGCGCGGACCTGGCCTTCTGCGATGACGCCGTGGACGGCGCCGTCATCTCGCTGTGCTCCGCGCTCGCGGCCCAGGAGCACGGCGACGCCCGCCGCGCGCTCGACCTGCTGCGCGTCTCGGCCGAGCTCTCCGAGCGCGACCACGCGCCCAGGGTGACCGAGCAGTACGTGCAGAAGGCGGTGAGCAAGCTCGAGCTGGACGCGGTCGAGGAGGTCGTGTCCACCCTGCCCACGCAGTCCAAGCTCGTCCTTCTGGGGATCTACATCAACGAGCGCGACGGCTCGACGCAGTCCACCACGGGCGAGGTCTACGACACCTACCGGGAGCTCTGCCGCCAGCTGGGCATGGCGCACCTGACCCAGCGCCGCGTCACCGACCTCATATCGGAGCTGGACATGCTGGGCATCATCAATGCCCGCCTCAAGTCCTTCGGCAGGGGCGGCCGCACGCGCGAGATATCGCTGGCGGTGTCGATGTACGAGATCGCCGACGTCCTCAGGCAGGACGACATCGTCAAGGACCTGCTGGACGCCCGGCCGCACCAGACCACCCTGATATGAGGGATAAGGGCCGACGGGCTGGACAGGGGCGCGCGGGGAACGTGCGGACGGTGTGAGGAGGGTGCTCTGGAGGTCGATGGGGCCCAGAGGCCACCAGTCCGGTGCTCGTCTGAACCGCTGGCAGCCATGTGTCCCGACCTGGCGCCGCGGCCCTAATCGGACCCGTCATCGCCTTCAGGGGGACGGCGCCGGAACATATCGAGGAGCCCGGCGAGAGGGCCGCCAGGCGCTCGGGTCCCCTCCTCGCCCTCCTCGGGCTCGCCCTTGGCGACCCCCCGGGCGCCCCGCCGCCGCTTCCCCCGCCCGCCGCCCGCCTCGCGGGCCTTGGGCCTGCGCGCCCTGACCTCGAGCGAGAGCGTGTCCACCAGCATCGGCAGCACGATGAGCAGCGCCACCGTCAGGGCAAGGTCATTGCCGCTGTTGGATGGGGCCTTGTGGAGCTTGGTCTGGCCGTTCGCCCACAGCTTGATGAGGCCGAACCATGGCAGCTCGCCGCGCGCCACCCCGACGACCCACGCGTCCTTGACGGGCTCCACGAGGGGAGATGTGCCGGTGGGCGGCGCGCCGGCGCCGGTCCAGGAAGGGAGGCTCACCTGGTCAGCCTCGCGGTTGTGGTCGCCCTTCGTGACGTAGCCGCTGTGCGGCGGCCGCCCCTGGAAGTTCTGGAGGATGCGCGCCACGTCGACGTAGAGGTCGATCTCCTCGCGCTCGCCTGTGTGGTAGGAGGTGAGCCCCCGTACGTAAAATCCGTGGGCCTCGTTGAGGACGTCAAGCGTGGGCACGTCGTAGGAGCCGCCCGTTTGGTTGTACTCGAGCCAGACGATGACGCGATGGATGATGGGGGTGGTCCCCGTAAGCCCGTTCTTGTGGTAGACGACGACGTCGCCGAAGTCACCGTGCCGGTCGTACCCCCTATCCCGCCCCTCGACCCAGGTGGTCACGCCCCCCGCCCGCCCGAGGGTCCTGACGAAGGTCAGGTCGCCAGTGTCGATGACGCCGACCTCGGACCATTCGTTCGAGTGCTGCATGCTCTCGGACTCGACCACGACCATGGGCGGCCACCGGCCACCGTAGACGTAGAGGGCCGCGAGGATGACCACGACGACGACCACGGCCGTGAGCACGTCCCGGAGGAGGGACATCACCTGGCGGCGCGTGGACATCGGACCTGGGCCTCCTGGCCGCCGTCATGCGCGCCGCCGGTCATTAAGGTTCGCACGCCCATCGTCCCGTGACGGGGCCGGGTCGACGTACCTGTACACCACCCGGGACGGTTGCGAAGGGGGCGGGGGGGGGCCCGCCTGCCCAGCGGGCGGGGAGGGGTCCCACTCGACATGCGGGGGGGCAGGCTCCCCCGCCCATTGGTCCGGGGCGGGGGCCGCGATGCGGTAGGCGACGGGCGGGCCCGCGACCGCCGGCGCGGGGGGCCAAGAGGCCGGCACGGGCCGTCCGGCCGATGGACCCCCCTCGACCTCCCCCGACCGCCGGCGCAGCAGCCACAGCCTGCGCCAGGGGGTGGGGGCCCCCTCCTGCCGCGAGGCCGCGACGAGAGCGATTGCCAGGTCGATGAGCACCGGCACGGTGACCAGGAGGGCCACGGTGATGAGGAGGTCGTACCAGCTGTTCGGGGGGACCGCCTGGCCGGTGCCGCCGAACCACAGCTTGAGGATGCCGAACCAGGGGAGCTCTCCCCGGCTCACGCCCACGACCCACTCGCGCAGCACGGGCTCGGCCCGTGGGGTCGTGCCAGCGGGCTGCTGCTCCCAGAACAGGCTGATCTGGTCGATGTTGGGGTTGTTGTCGCCCTTGGTGAGGTAGCCCCCGTGGGGAGCGCCGTGGCCAATGAAGTTGTCCAGCACGACCTGCAGATTGACAGGCAGGTCCATCGCCGTCTCCGAGCCGGTGTGATAGGTCCGCAGCCCCCGCAGCGTGATGTGCAGCGTGTCCCGCTCGCCCAGCGACGGCACGTCGAACGAGGCGCCCGTCGTGGAGTTGAGCTCGACCCACACCATCGCGCGGTGGATGACCGGCGTGTACTCCCTCAGCCCGTTCTTGTGGAAGACGATGACGTCCCCGTAGTTGCCGTAGGTCGAGTGCCCGGTGGCCTTGCCCTCCGCCCACGTGACGATGTGGCCGGACCGTTCGGACGACCGGACGAGGGTGAGGTCACCGGTGTCGATGATGCCCACGGCGGACGAGTCCCCAGAGTGCTGCATGCTGCCGGATTCGATTACCACCATCGGGGGCCACATGCCCGCGTAGGCCCAGAGGCTCCCCAGGACGACCAGGACGACGCAGGCCGAGCCGACGACGTCCCGGAGCAGGGGCTTGAACCTTTCCATCGATGCCATCGGGCCACCAGGGAGGACGCCCCCATGACGGCACGTCCGTATTTATCCCTTGCGCGGCTAGGTGCACGCCCAGGGGGGGCAAGGTGGACATCTCCGGCCCACGTCGCCACCGACCCTCCGTGGCATCCGCCCAAACCTATTTTACTGGCATCCGACCTTTCCAGGGCGATGACGGACGACCGCATGGGGCTGGACGAGTACTTCATGCGGGTCGCGTTCCTGGTGAGCCAGCGCTCGACCTGCCTGCGCCGCAGGGTCGGCGCAATCGTCGTGAAGCAGAAGCGCATCCTCACGACGGGCTACAACGGGGCGCCCCGCAACATCCCCCACTGCCTCGAGGTCGGGTGCCTGCGAGAGCAGCTGGGCATCAAGCCAGGCGAGCGGCACGAGCTGTGCCGCGGCGTGCACGCCGAGCAGAACGCCATCATCCAGTCGGCCGTCTTCGGCGTGCCCATCGAGGGCGGCACGCTCTACACCACGACCTTCCCCTGCGTGCTCTGCTCGAAGATAATCATCAACGCCGGGCTCAAGGAAGTGGTCTACTCCAAGGGCTACCTTGACGACCTGAGCAAGCAGATGCTCGAGCAGAGCGGCATCCTGCTGCGGCGCATCGCACCCCCGGATGGCGCCGACGCCAAGCCCATAGGCGACGGGGACGAGTGCGACCTGTCGATGTGCTGAGCGCCCTGGGATGGTCACTCCCAGGTGTCGGAATAGGGAAGACATATTTAATTAGCCCAGGGTGGATGCCCCGATGGCCCTGGAGGATGCGGCGAGCGCCTGGGTCGAGTGCGAACCCCAGGAGGTCGAGGCCCTGACCGAAGACGTCTCCTCATTCAAGACGGTCGACGACTGGGAGGGCGACGCCACCATCATGCTCACGAGGGGCGACATCTTCGGGGCGCTGCACATCTACGAGGAGATCCTCAAGGTCTACCCGCAGTACACCAAGGCCTGGTACAACCGGGCGGTCATCCTGGCGGCGTACGTCAAGGACTACCGCGCGGCCCTGTGGGCCTACGACCAGGCGCTGGCCATCGAGCCCAAGAACCCCGACATACTTCATAACAAGGCCAAGCTCATGCTCGACCTCGGGATGTACGATGAGGCGGAGAAGGGGTTCATCAAGGTGCTGCAGCAGCGGCCCAACTACACCAAGTCCCTGATGGGGCTCGCGATAGCCTGCGTCAACACGGGCAGGTTCGTGGATGCCAACCGCGCCATCGAGCTGGCCGAGAGGCACAAGCTCGCCAAGGACGAGAAGGCCAACCTGCTCTCCCTCAAGGCCATCGTCCTCAACAACATCGGCAAGAGCAAGCAGTCCGTCAAGGTGGCCAAGGCCGCGCTCGCCCTCAACCCCAAGGACGACTCGCTGTGGGAGACGATGGGCATCTCCTACTACAACCTCAAGAAGTTCCGCGAGTCCATCGCCTGCCTGAACCGGGCGATACAGCTCAATCCCCAGGGCGCGAGCGCCAGGCAGATGAAGCGCGACATCCTTGACAGCCTCGCGGACATGGGCATCACGGTCCACGACGACGAGCCGGGCCTGTAGGGGCCTCATGCGGGGGAGGCGGAGCATGGGCGAAGAGGGCGAGGGAGGCGCACCGGGCACGGGAGGCGCACCGGGCACGGGAGGGGGCACCTCCGGGGAGGGGGGGACGGACGACGTCGGCATGGAGGGGGTCGTCCCTGCCATCGGGGCCTGCGCCAACTGCGGCTCCCCCGTATCGGAGGGGACCGCCCGGGTCTTCTACGAGGTGCCCACCTGCCCCGACTGCTTCCACGCCCTGGGGCTGATGCGGCTGGCGCTCGTGCCCGCGCCGGAGGAGGACGCGCTGCTCGCGCGCGCGATTTGCGAGGGCATCGGGCCCCTGTCGATAGTACAGGAACTGCGCATGACGGGCCTGGCGAAGTTCGCGGGCCTCCTGCCGCAGACGCTGGGGGGCGAGCTGGTCGCCTCGGCCGCCGTGGCGGCCGGCAGGCTCGACGCCTCGGGCGTCATCAGGACGGCCATCGCCGCGCGGGCCGTCGCGCGCGACGGCACGGACAGGGTCCGCGCGGACGGCGGCACCGTCAACGTCCTGCTCCACCTCGCCAGCCTCCTCATCTACGAGATCGCCATCGCCGCCATGGTCCGCGCCGGCGTGGTCCGGAGGGGTCCCATGGGCGAGGAGGGCGAGTGGCAGTACGAGTACCTGGAGGACGCGCCCCCCGCCGACGGCACGGGCCCCGCCCCCGGCACCGGCGGCATCGCCACCCCCCCCGGCGACGACCGGGCCTCCTTTGTCCCCTACGCGAGGGACATGCGCGCCTCCGGAGACGCCCTGCTCTCGGACCTGGAGGGCCTGCCGGGCGTCGACCGCGCGCACGTGGCAAGGCTGAGGAAGCGCCTCGGGGAGCTCCTCAAGGCCTGACCGGGCCGGCTCATGGGAAATCCAACGGACATCGGGGCCCCGGTCAATGGATGGGTCCCCCTTTCATTAGGTCCTAACGTTGCCCTTATGTCAACGCCCTATTGTACATGAACGTGCGCGAGGGAGGTCGGGCCGTGTCCCGGGGTGTCTCCTCGCAGTGAGGGCCTAGCCTTCCCCCATGCCCTCGGGCCAGTAGACGGCATCGTCCTCCTCCTCCGGTTCCTCCCCCCGTGACGGGAACGACGTCCAGTCCAACGCCCCGCCGCCGGTGTGGCCGAGCGCGCACACGTAGACCTCGGAGGAGGCCTTCCTGGAGGCCTCCGGCTTGGCGCGCTTGACGCGCTCGAACCTCGTGCGAAGCGCGGCAACGAAGGGGCCCAGCTCAGTTCCTGCGAAAAGCTTCACGAGCAACCCCCCGCCCGGCCGGAGCATGGGCAGCCCGAAGTCGACCGCGAGGCGCCCGAGCTCCACCGATCGCGCGTGGTCGACGTCGTAGGCGCCCGAGATGTTCGGGGACATGTCAGAAAGGACCGCATCGACCGCCCTGCCCCCGAGGGCGGCGCGGACCTCGTTCTGCGTGCTCGGCTCCCGCAGGTCGCCCTTCACGAAGACGACGCCCTCGACCGGCTCGACCGCGTCCAGGTCGACGCCCACCACGAAGCCCCTCCGTCCCGCGACCTGGGCGGCCACCTGGCTCCAACCGCCGGGCGCGCATCCCAGGTCGAGCACCACGGCTCCCGGACGCACAAGGCGGAACCGCCGGTTGAGCTGCAGGAGCTTGTAAGACGCGCGGCTGCGGTAGTCCTCCCGTTTCGCCCTGCGGGTATAGGGGTCCCGCCGGTGCTCGATGACCCACCGCTTGCTCATCGGGGGCCGCAAGGGTCGCGGGGGGCATAAGGTTGCCGTCCTGCCGACCATCCCGACGGCATTGCCCCGCGAGGATGGATAAAAGGCGCGCCCCGCGCTCCCGCGAATCTCACGCGGGCCCGTCATGTACCGTTCACCTAATGGTGAACGATGGTGCGAAATGTACATTTTTGCACGTTTACATGCAGATGGCCGTGATTCCGAAAATGGACCGGGGGTAGCGATAACTTTTTATATCCTCATGGGGCTCATCCGCAGTAACCGGAGGGAATCGTACGACTGCAAAGAGAGTAGTAGCCTTAGCGAGCCTGTTGGTCCTGTTCGGCCTCCTCGTGGTACTCGCGACCGCGGTATCCGCGGCCGACGACACCCCCCCCACGGTCGTGGGCCCGACGGACCGGCCAGGCGCCGATGTTGTGTGGTACAAGGACCAGGAATACACGCTGAACGCGACCGGTTCGAGGGACGACAAGGGCATCGTCTCGTACAAGTGGGAGGTGTTCGACCCGGCCGACGCCATTACCGAGTTCACCTCCACCACCCCGACCGCGCGTTGGACCCCCACGTCCTTCGGCATCTACAAGGTCATCTCATGGGCCTATGACGCCGCGGGCAACAAGGGCGCGTACGTCTACGCCATCGACGTCGTCGAGGTCATCCCGGCCCAGCTCATCAAGGACACCTCGGTCAACTACGACCACAGCGTGGCCGTCACGAGCGGCGAGCTGAACTACACGAACACCGACATCACCGTCACCGGCGGCCGGAAGGGCGAGGGCACCTCGGTGTCGAGGGGCGAGATGTTCTCCGAGGACGTCAACCAGAAGAGCGGCAAGTACCCCGGCGTATGGCAAACACCCTACGGCGGGGACCCATACTACGGCACCATCACGAGGGACACATCCGTCAAGCTCGTGGGCGCAGCGTCCATCAAGTGCGAACCGACGTCCTACTACACCTATGGCTTCGAGTACGTCTTCGACAACCCCGCCGACCTCACAGCGGTCAATATGCTCACCTTCTGGATGAGATGCGACAGCTCGTCCTACCCATATGTCTACGAAATCTACTTCTTCGGGCCTGGCGGCATGAGCAGCTGGAACAGCTACTACTACTCGTACTGCTACTACTATGGCAATTACCAGACCTCTGGGACATGGCAGGGGATCTCCATCTCCACGGATATGAACCGTGTCAACTATGGCTACTCGTACAATTACGACCCCGCCCAGTGCTACTCGATCTGGTTCTACGCCTACACCTACTATACACCCGTATGGATAGACTGCGTGTATCTGTCCAAGGACAACTACATTGACAACATCACCGAATCCGCCTCGCCCACTGGCCCATGGGCCGGCTACTGGTCCGGAGGCACCACATCCACCAACGCCTATGTGGGCTCAAAGTCCGTATCGATGTATGTCAGCGGCACCAGCTACATCAACTACTACTGGAACACCCCCGTGGACCTCTCGAGCTACAATGCCCTCAGGTTGTTCAACTGGTACCCCAACTACTACTACATCCAGTTCTATGGCATGTACTTCTACTCGTCCAGTGGCTACGCCTACATGTCGATGAGCCACTACTTCCACTTCTACGCCACGTACATGAACAGTCGGTGGTTCCTCGCGAACGTCCCGTTCGATAGAACGGGGTACTACAACTACGGCGTCGACTGGACCAAGATCACGAACATGCGTTTCTACACCTACGCCTACTACTCCGGCTATTGCGATATCGACGGCCTCGAGTTCTACGCGGCCACGGGGGCGGCGGGTGGCGCACCTACGTTGCAGGAGACCATCCCCCACGGCATCTACGCGATGCAGACCGGCAAGCTGACGATGCAGGACGTCAGGTTCAGCTCGCCCGCGGCCTGGGGCGCCTTCGTGAGGTGCGACAATGACCTCACCATCAGGTCCTCCACCTTCGACGGCCTGTGGGGCACCATGCACCCGAGCATCCTCACCGAGGCCCAGACCTACGGCGGCATCCTGGCCTTCAACGCCAACAACGTCCTGCTGGACGGCATCACCATCACGAAGGCCTCGTCCTCGGGCATATACGTCCAGAACTCCAACATCATGGCCAGGAACCTGGACTTCTCGGGCTACGGGGCAGGCTTCCCCGGCGCCGCAGGGCTCATCATAGCGGAGTCGAACACCAGGGTGAACGAGGTCGACACGGTCACGGTGGAGAAAAGCAGGTTCCATGACGCGCCGGGCGGCTCGGGCATCATGGTGCTGTCCCAGAACGCCCTGGGCGACGCCACGGTGATGATCGACAGGGTCGTCGCGAGCTCCAACGGCGTCTACGGCGTCTCCATAGAGGTCGTCGGCATGACCGGCAACCTGACCGTCAACATCGAAGATTCGGAGTTCCAGCTCAACACGGACTCAGGGTTCGCCTTCGTGGCGCACGACTGCAAGGCCAACGTCAGGAGCAAGGTCAAGTTCACCATCACCTCCTCGGAGGCAATCGAGAACGGAGGCTACGGCTTCCTCTTCTCCGTCAAGAAGGGCGTGATGTCGGCGACGGGCACCGTGACCGACGTGTCTAGCTACGACAACGAGGCCAATGGCCTCGGGTTCGACATCGCCTCGATGGGCGGCGAGTTCAAGATGCTGTTCGTAGGCATCGATTCTTACGACAACATCGCCAACGGCATGTTCTCGAAGGTCACCCAGGCCAAGTTCAAGGACCCGCAGGGCAACGAGGTCGTGGGCAACGGGAAGCTCATTGTGGACATTCGCGACAGCGCATTCAGGAGCAACGACAACGACGGCGTCCATGACGAGTACTCCGCCTCTTCCAGCTACAACGACGCGAACCGGCCCGTCGTCCGGTACGAGCTGAAGGCGACCCGCGTGGCGTTCGAGCGGAACGGACGGCACGGCTACTCCGTCCAGCCCAACGGCAACCCCTCGTACTCCCCGCGCGAGGTGTACTACGAGTTCCAGGGCTGCACGTTCTCCGACAACACCCGCGACGGTTTCTACAACCTGCACCAGTCCCAGAACTACTACTACTACGATGGCCTCTACAACCGCGAGCACTACATGTTCTACGACTGCAACTTCACGTACAACATGCGCGGCATCGAGAACCAGCTGGGCTCGATGTCGTACGCGTACAACCACAACGGCGAGAGCACCATCCACGCCTTCCGCTGCAGGTTCCAGGACAACGACTACGAGACCATCCGGTGCACGGGGTACGATTACATCTACGGTGGTGCCATGATAACCGGTGTCGAGTTCCGCGTGGAGGACTCCCTCCTCGACGGCTACGTGCATCTCGACATCAGCGGTGTCCATGACGGGTACGGTTACCTGAGCATAACCCCGTACATCAGGGTGTACCTCATCAACGACACGTACACCTCCGACGTCCCGATGCTGCTGCGGTTCACGGGCGAGATGTACTCGTACTACGCACCCATCGAGACGACCCTTGTCTACAAGAACGTGAAGCACACCTCGCCCAGCACCGGCGATGGTTTGCGTGTCGACATGTCCAGCGGCTGCTACCTGAAGGCCATCGTCGACGTGGAGGACATGGTTTTCGAGAACCCGCTCGGCGACGGCATCCACGCCACCTTCGGCACCACATACCAGTGGCAACAGGGCAAGGCGGTGACCGTCCGCCTCATCGTCCGCAACGTCGAGATCAACTACCCGATGGAGAAGGGCATTTACACTGAGATCGTCCACGTCAGCGCCGCCGGCGCATCCCAGAAGGGCTCGTACACGCTCGAGAACGTGACGATAAGGAGCCCCGAGGTGGCCATCAAGACGCAGAACCTGGACGGCGAGATACGCAACTGCCACTTCTTCAACCCCAAGCAGGAGAACATATACACGTACTACGGCGTCATCGACGTGTACGAGTCCGAGGTCGGCGCCATCGCCGAGTCGAACCTGCGCGTCGACGAGAAGGGCGCCATCCGCCTGTGGTTCCAGATGGGCGTCAGGGTAATCTGGAAGGGCACCAGCGACCCGGTCATAGGAGCGTCCGTCGAGATCAAGGACAACTCGTGGAACATCCTCGGCATCAACGCCATCAACTCCCCCGACCCCGTCGTGTTCACGAACCTGAACGCCTACACGGTGCTGCCCGAGGGCATCTTCACCAAGAACCCCTACATCATCACCGTGGACTTCCTCGGCATCGTCAAGGAGGTCCGCACGCAGGTGGACAAGAACACCGAGGTCACCATCGAGCTCGTGGACGACATCGCCCCCAGGCTCACCATCGAATCGCCCAAGGATGGCCAGGAGCAGCGCGAGCAGAGCGTGCTCGTCAAGGGCACGGCCTACGACAAGCACACGGGCCTCGACCGCGTGATGGTCTCGACCGACGGCAAGATCTGGCGCCGGGCGACCATCGACCCCAACAACGGGTTCACCTACACGTACAACCTCGAGGGCCTCGCCGAGGGTCTGACCATCATCCGCGTGAGGTCTTACGACCTCGCCGGCAACTTCAAGGAGGGCTCTGCGACCATCCTGGTCGACAGCACACCGCCCCAGCTCAACGTCATCACCCCGACGGACGGCATGAGGACGAGCAAGCGCTCGCTCGAGATAGTGGGCACGACCGACGTGGGCGCGAAGGTCTACATCAACGACAGGCCCATCGACATCCAGTACACCCTCATCAGCCACCAGCTCGTGCTCGCCGAGGGCCCGAACGCCATCAAGGTGGCTGCGGTGGACTACCTGGGCAACGTCAACGAGGTCGTGCGGTACGTGACGCTCGACACCCAGGCCCCGTACATCGCCATGGTGACCGAGGACCAGGTCGTAAGCACCCCGGAGGTCACGGTCATCGGCCTGACCGAGGTCACCGACGTCACCATCAAGGTCGCGGGCTCGCCGGTCGCGGTCGATGCGGAGGGCAGGTTCACGGCCAGGGTCATGCTCAAGGAGGGCCTGAACAAGGTCGAGGTCTACGGGGTCGACGGCGTCGGCAACGACCGCATCGTCCTCCTCTCCCTGACGCTCGACAGGACGGCCCCGTGGGTGAGGCTCATCGAACCCAGCGGTACCATGGTCGTCGAGAAGGACATCCTGGTGTCTGGCTTCGTCGAGATAGGCTCGAGCGTGTTCATCAACGACCGCGAGGTCGACGTCACGTTCGGCCACTTCGAGACCACGGTGTCGGCCCTCGAGGGCGACTTCAAGCTGCACATCGTGGCAATGGACGAGGCCGGCAACGAGGCGGTCCTCGACCGCGTGCTGCGCGTCGACACCGTGCCGCCTGCCCTCGAGGTCAGGCAGCCAGCGGACAACTTCGTGACCAACGAGCCGACCGTGGCCGTCGTGGGCGCCATAGCCCTCGATGACGAGCGGGAGGGCGACATCCGGTTCCTGGAGCTCTACATCAACGACGTGCCCCGCCTGTTCAACTTCCAGTCGGGCGAGTTCTCGCAGGACCTGATGCTCGAGGAGGGCGTCAACCGCATCGTTGTGCGCGCCGTGGACCTCGCTGGCAACCAGGCGTCGGTCACACGCACCGTGATGCTGGACTCCCAAGCGCCATACCTGAGCGCGCAGGTCGGCAACGTCCGGATGGACTCGAACTGGAACGAGCCGGTGTCGCTCAGCGACTTCGTCTACGTCGCTGGCTTCACCGAGATCGGCGCGGCGCTGACCATCGACGGGGTCTCCGTCGAGGTCGACGCCGAGACGGGTTCCTTCAACTACTCGATGACGCTGCCAGAGCCGACCGGCGACCTGCGCATCGCCACCAAGACCATCCGGGTCGTGTCGACCGACCCGGCGGGCAACGTGGCGACCCACGAGCAGGCGGTCAACAGGATAACCACCGTCGAGAAGACCGAGGAGGGCGCAGGCACGGCCCAGTGGCTCGTGCTCGTGCTCGCCCTGGTCATCTTCGGCCTGTCCTTCGCAGGCGCGATGGGCTACCAGCGCATGCAGGCCCAGGAGGAGCTCATCGAGGAGCTCGGCTCCAAGCCGACGCCCGTCGTGACCCCGGAGGGCAAGGTCGTGTCCTCGCCGCCGGCCAGGCCCGTGAGGGGCGGCCGCGCGAGGGCCAAGCCCCCTGCGGAGAAGGGCGACGAGGTGGTAGTGGACCTCGACAAGGAGGAGGTGAAGTAGGATGCAGGGGAGGGGAAGCCTGCTCTGTGTGGTCGCCATCGCGGCCATCGCGGTGGCGGCCATGGCAGTGGTCCTCTGGACCACGCCGGCGGACGCGACCATAACCGGCACGCCGCTGCCGTCGTACGGCAACGACTGGGTCATCGACAGGGACACGAACGCGCTCAACGAGAAGATCAACATGTACGGCAGGATCATCGTCCAGTCGGGCACGCGCCTGTACATGAAGTCGGTGACGATCACCATCGAATCGGACAACGCCGGCGAGCACGGCATCACTGTCGAAGAGGACGGCGAGCTCGAGCTCGAGGTCACGACCATCGAGGCGCTCAAGGACGAGGACGGCTGGAGCTTCGAGGTGTGGGGCGAGCTCAACATCCACGACGACGTCACCCTCTACGACGTGCAGGACGGGCTGCAGCTCTACTCCGACTACGACACGGTGACCATCGACAAGCTCAAGATGTACTCGCAGGGGCAGTGGGGCATCTACATCGAGACGTGCGACCCCAGCATCTCCAACTCCGAGGTCTACCACGCCGTCCCGGCCGGCTGGACCGGCTACGGCGTGTACATCTACGGCGACCCGGGCTTCCTGTCGACGCCGGTGTTCGACGCGCTCTTCGTCAAGGTCAGCTGCACCGACGAGTGGGAGAGGTTCAACAACTGGGAGTCGAGCTGGTTTAGCATCTACGGCCTGTACGCCGACGGCGCCTACTTCGACCCGCTCGAGGGCATCACCATCAGCTTCGAGGAGCGGCTCAAGGCGACGCTCAACACCACCGGCACCGGGTACCTGTTCGTGGACTTCAACACCTACGGCATCTACCTGACCGGTGCGACCGAGCTCTACGGCATGAACGGCGTCGAGGTCATCGACGGCACCTTCTTCGTGGACGCCATCGGGACGGGCGGCCTCAGCTCCGGCCAGATCTACATGAACAACAACTTCTACGGGCTTTACAACCAAATCTGGTACGGCAGCTCCCCCGCCATGCTCAGCGGGCTCGTCGTGAGGAACCACAAGATGGACTACAACGGCAACAACATCTTCAACGATGTCTACAAGAACTCCTACGGCTACGCCATCTACTGGTACCCGAGCTCCACGGTGTCGTACGACCTCAAGTTCACCGCCATCGAGCTGAGCGACCTCGAGGTCGGTCGCATGTTCGAGATAGACCAGAACTACGCCCTCACGGTCGAGGGATGCATACTCCACGGCAACTACATCCAGTGGAACATGGTCGAGTTATCGTGGAGGAGCAACGCAGTGACCTTCGCGAACAACAACATCACGGACAACGTCCTCGAGAACGGGGCTCTGTTCTACGCCTACTACCTCCAGGGCAAGCTCACCATCGAGGCCAACGACATCTCCGGCAACGAGTACTACCGGCTGGTCTACATGTACTACAACAGGGAGACGGTCAAGATAGCCCAGAACACCTTCGTGGGGAACAAGGAGTCCCAGTACGGCTCGGACGCCTTCTTCCACTTCGAGAGCCAGAACGCGGGCGTGACGGTCGAGTCGAACCTGTTCCTCAACAACACCTACAGGTACTTCCTGTACAGCTACTACGCGAGGGGCGAGATACAGGTGCTCGCGAACAACTTCACCGGCAACGACGGCTCCCAGCAGATGTTCTACGTGCCCTACGTGAACAGCGCGTTCGCGCTCAAGTCCAACGAGATGTACAACAACTCCATGGGCGGAGGCGTGTTCGCCAACTACAACTACAGGGACATCACCATCGCGGATAACGTCATCATGGGCAACCACATCGGCGCCCAGTCGTTCCTGGACAGCTGGGGCAACAACCAGGCGGGCTTCACCGTCAAGGACAACCTCTTCCAGGACAACGACCTGTCCGGCTCGCTGCTCAGGTTCTTCGGCCTGGGCTACTGGAAGGGCGGCGGCGTGCCGCTCGCGGTCGAGAACAACAAGTTCATAAACAACTCGGGCTCTGTGGCCACGAACAACGGCCTCATCTTCTTCCAGTTCGTGAAGCAGACCCACACGATATCGAACAACTACTTCGCGAACAACAGCGCGAGCTGCATCGTCAACTTCATGCCCTACACCTACGGCTACGCGTACCAGGGCTACTCCTACGGCGAGAACCACCCGACGTACTGGTTCTACTACGAGAGCAACGAGTTCATCGGGAACGAGGGCAAGTGCATCGCCATCACGGAGTGCGACAACAACAACATCCAGATACGTCAGAACAAGGCCACCGGCAACAAGGACTACGTGGTGTTCATCGAGCAGACCACGAACTACATATACAACTACATCTCGGACCCCTACATCTACATCTACGGGTACGGCACGAACGGGCCCGACACGATCAGGATCGAGAGCAACAACATCTCCGGGAACCCCGGTGGCGGCATCTACGCCCGCACGAACTTCTACGACCCCGACTACTACTACTACGAGCCGGGCAACCCCAACCAGGAGGTCTCCATCAAGAACAACTTCCTCATGGACAACGGCAAGGACGGCTGGGCGCTCCTGCTCAGCGGCCTTTACAAGAGGCCATCCATGAAGTCCAACAACCTTGACGGCAGCGCGATGGGCCAGTACCTCGGGATGATCACGACCGACGACCCCAGGAGGTTGCCGTTCACCGTCGAGTACCGCGACCTGGTCCAGGACGGCGGGGACAACGGCGTGACCGCCTACGGCTTCGAGTACATCGAGGCCGCCTTCTACGGCTGCTCGCTGCTCAACTACACGGAGTGCCTGTACGCCAAGGACTGCGAGGTCAACACCTGGGACAGCGCCATCCCCGAGGCGGGCGGGAAGACGGAGGGCAAGGGACGCATCTACGTCCACAACATGCTCGAGATCTGGGTCACGTGGGCCAACGCCACGGGCGTCGACAGCTACGTGCCGGTCCCGAAGGCCGTGGTGTCGCTGCTCGCCCACAACGGCGAGTACTCCGGCTCTCTATTCGCCGATGAGAACGGCAAGCTGCCCGTCAGGGAGGTCATGACCTGGAAGAGCGTCGAGGGCACGATGTACCAGTACTCGCCCTGGAACGCGACCATCATGGCCAACGAGACATCGACGCTGCACAAGATGCACCTGATGGGCAACCGTGTCGGACCCGCCAACCCCATGAGGCTGACCCTCGTGGACATATTCATCCCCGAGGTCATCATCTCGAACCCGCAGGAGGGCACGCTCGTCGCCACCAGCAACGTGATCGGCGAGGGCTTCCTGTTCGAGCGCGGCTCCGGCATCGTCATCTTCGAGGGCCAGACCGAGATGGCCCCCAACGACTGGGACGACGTCTCGCCGAACGTGCTGTGGCAGTACGAGTTCATGGGCCTGAGCGAGGGCGAGCACTCGCTGACCGTCCGCGCGAGGGACCTGTCGGGCAACTGGAACCAGTCCACGGTCAAGATAGTCACCGACCTGACCGACCCGGCGCTCACCGCGCAGCTCGAGTACACCGACGGCAGGGTCATCCCCTACGACCCCATCAAGGGCGGCTTCTTCGTGCGCGAGAAGGAGATAGCCATCAACGGCACCTACAGCGACAACTTCGCCCCGCTCAGGGACATCATCATCCGCATCAACGGCGTGCCCGAGTGGATCCCCTCTAGCATGGTCGGCAAGATATTCAAGCGCATCCGCCCCGACCAGGGCATCAACACCTACATCATCGACGCGACCGACACGGCCGGCAGGCGCACGACCGTCCGCCTGTACGTGTCCCTCGACAGCTACGCGCCGACGGTGTACCTCTACACCCCGCTGCAGGGCGACGTCGTGGGCAACCGGACGATGACCGTCACCGGCCTGACCGAGCCCAACACGAAGATGGCGGTCCTCGTGACCGCCGCCGCGGGCGAGCGGACCTACGAGGCCGTTTCCGCGAACGACGGCACTTTCGCCATCGACGTGGAGCTCTTCGAGAACATCCAGAAGCTCATAGTGACCGCCACCGACAGCGCGAACAACCCGACCCAGCTGTCCAGGGACGTGACGCTCGACACGACACCGCCCAACTTCGACATCAACAAGCCCGAGACGAGCCCCCTGACCACCAACCAGGTGAAGTACACCGTCATCGGCACCATGACCTTCTCGCCCGAGGCCTCTGTCTACATCAACGGCCAGAAGGTGCCCAACACCGGGGTCTTCAGGCGCACGCTCGTGCTGCAGGAAGGCTCGAACCTGGTCGAGATCAAGGCCGTCGACTCGGTCGGCAACGCCATGACCAAGTACGTGACCCTGATAAGGGACACGGTGAAGCCCATCCTCGAGGTCCTCGAGCCGAAGGGAGACTACCTGCTGACGAACCAGAGCACCATCCGGTTCTCCGGCACGTCCCAGGTGGCCGACAAGGTCGGCGGAGGCGTGTTCATCGTCCACAAGGGCACGCCCCTGAAGGCGACGCTCGTGACCGGTGACTGGAAGGGCAAGGCCACGTGGGAGTACCTCCTCGAGCTCGGCCCCATCGACCTTGACCAGGTCATCGAGGTCAAGGCCGTCGACCTGGCCAACAACGAGGTCTTGGTGCCCATCCACGTGGTGCTCGACAACATCGCGCCCTTGCTGCGCATCGACGAGCCCGCCCAGCCACTGACCGTGAAGACCCCCAGGGTGAACGTCACGGGCCTGACCGACGAGACGGTCCTCGTGGTGTACATCCAGGGCATCGAGTTCCCCGTGAAGGGCGGCGAGTTCAGCGTCGTGTGGCCCCTCACCGCGGGCATCAATCCCATCAGCATCGTCGTCAAGGACAACGCGGGCAACGAGAACAAGGTCGACCTCCGGGTGACCTACGAGGCACCCGTGATAGACATTCCAAGCGATGATACGGGGATGGAAATCCCCTACTGGTGGGGCATGGTGCTCATAGTGGCGGCCGTGACCGTCATCGTGACCGCGATATTCGTGTCCAGCCAGCGCGCCGGACGGGGGAGGTGAGCCAATGCGCAACGCAAGCTATCTGGTCCTGGGAGCGCTTCTCGCGATCGCGGCCGTGGCCCTCGTGGCCGCGGCCGACCCGGGCAACACGAACAACCCGCCCACGGAGGAGTGGGTGTTCGACTCCGGCAATGCCGTGACCATCAAGGACAAGACCTGGGACATCGAGTACTCGATCACCATCACGAACGGCGGCAAGCTGACAATCGACGCCTGCAAATGGACCTTCGAGAGCGCCGACGAGTTCAACCCGGTGTTCATATACGTGGACATCAACAGCACCCTCGAGATAGTCAACGACTGCGTCCTCGACTCCAACGACGGCACCCCGGGCTACTACATCGAGTGCCACGGCAACCTCAAGGTCACCTACTCCGAGCTCACCGACATGGTGCAGAACCCCTCGGTGGAGGGCGGCATCGCCTGCTACGATGCGAACGTGCTGTTCGAGTTCGCGGAGATCCATGACAACTGGATGGGCGACATGCTCTTTTTCAAGAACTCGCAGGTGAAGATCGCGAACTCGGACATCCATGATAGCTCCGAGGACGCCATCCGCATATTCGTAGGCGACAATGAGTTCAACGCCTCCTACAACTGCTCCATCCAGGACAGCGAGGTCTATAACTCGGGCGTTAACTGCGTCGTGCTCTCGGCCTGGACCAACTACGGCAACGCCTTCCTTAACGCGTACAACACCAAGGTCCACGACTCGGAGGCGGACGCCTTCACCATCGACGTCGGCGACCACACGGGCTCCGACAACGGCAACGGCTCCGTGTTCGTGAGCCTCGACCATGTGGAGATATACAACGTCGGCGACCAGGCGATGTACACCTCGTCCCTGTACCAGGTGCAGGGCTCTCCCGGTCAGAACATGTACAACATCACCCTGAACAACTGCACCATCTACGAGGTGACCAATACCGGCTTCTACGTCCAGCTCTACGGCACGGTGTGCAACTACAATCTGGCGCTCTACGACACAACGTTCACCGACATCTCGGTGACGCCGTCGTTCGACCGCGTCGGCGCCATCTGGTGGTGGTTCTACTCGAGCTCCGGCACGTCGAACCTTGAGGCCGTCAACTGCATCTTCGACCACTGCAACCCGCCCATGTACATATGGGACTACGGTTCGTGCAACTTCCACTTCGTTGGATGCGAGTTCAAGAACAACATCCAAGACTGCCTCTTCGACCAGATACAGTCCGGCGCGTCGCAGAGCGCGATGCACGTGGAGAGCTGCAACTTCCACGATAACGAGGGCTACGGCATCAGGACCGAGGTCATCTACATGTGGCAGGGCGGCGGCGCCCCCATCACCGTCGTCAACTCGACGTTCTCCCGCAACGGACTGCCCTCGCTGGCGGTCACGACGGTCGGATACGAGTACGCCAGCAACGTCGGCTTCTACGTGGAGGGTTGCCTCATAGAGCACCAGACGGCCTACGCCATCTCGGTCTCCGCCTACTACCCGCAAGGCCCGCTCGTCGCCCACCTCAACAACACCCGCATCAACGATACGGCGGGCATCTACGTGGGCTTCAATTACGGGTACGGGTGGCAGAGCCAGCCGACCTGCGACGTGATGCTCGTCAACTCCAGCGTCGAGAACACCACTGGAACCGCAGTGCTCCTCAAGGCCATCGTCTCCTACTACAGCGCGAAGACCAATCTCATCATGCTGAACAGCACGGTCTCCGTGGCCGGCGGGGACGGCGTGGCCATCCTCATGGACCGCGCGGACCAGTACGGCAAGGGCACGGGCAACTTCGACTCCAGCGTCGTGATCTCCAACACCACGATAGAGAACGTCAACGGCATCGGGCTCACGATGATGGTGGGGGATGCCACTGAGCTGGGCAAGAGGACCTTCGTGTTCGACCACAGCCTGGTGTTCGGGGCCCAGCGCGGCGTGTTCAACATGGGCTTCCTCGGGGACATGTACTACTCGGAGATCAAGAACACCCTCAAGGAGGACATCTACCAGATCGGCGCAAAGTCCACGCTCTACTACTGCAAGTTCTCGAACATCAACGAGCAGAAGTTCAAGGCACCGTCGGGCGGCGAGCTCATATTCATCTACGACATGCAGATCTACGTCCTGTGGGACACGGGCGCTCCCGCGCTCGGCGCCAACGTGCAGATCATGGACAACACCGAGAAGCTCATCTCGGTGCTGACCGTGACGAACGGCACCGGTGCGCTGCCCGTGTTCACAATGACGCCCTACTTCGTGCGCGAGACGGGCATATTCTCGCAATCGCCCTACGTCATAAACGCGAGCTTCCTATCGGTGGCGAGGACGGTCGGCGTCAGGCTCGACAGCAACAAGGTGGTCACCATCATCATGGAGGACCACTTCGAGCCGGAGATTTACATCCTCTACCCCAAGGAGAACCACGTCCAGCAGTCCACGACGCTGCAGGTGCGCGGCTCCGCCTGGGACGCCCAGTCGGGCGTGAGGATGGTGCAGGTCTCGCTGGACGGCGTCGAGTGGGTGAACGCGACCGGCACGCTGAGCTGGAGGGTCTCGTTCGACGTCAGCTCAGAGCTCATCGGGCGGTTCTCCGGCGTCTTCAACCTGAGGGCGAGGGCGCTGGACCAGGCCGACAACGAGCGGGTGGCGATGGTGCTCATACGCATCGACCCGACCCCGCCGCAGCTGACCGTGGACTTCCCGTACAACAACTACATCACGAACAACCCCGAGGTCTGGGTGCGCGGCGTCACCGAGATCGGCAGCAAGGTGGAGATCAACTCCGTGCCGATAGAGCTCGTGGTGTCCATGTTCACCCAGAAGGTGACGCTGGTGGAGGGCCCGAACACCATATCGGTCATCTCCATCGACCCCCTGGGCAACATCCAGATCGAGCGGTTGACGGTGTACCTCGACACACAGAAGCCCTACGTCATCCTGACCTCCCCCGAGGCCGAGGGCGCCACGACGAACCTGGCGTTCATCGACGTCCAGGCCCAGCTAGAGGAGGCCCTAGACATCACCATCAACGGCCACAAGATCCCCTACGACACCGAGGCCTACCCCAAGGGCACTGGCGAGCTCACCTACAAGCTGATGCTCGAGCCCGGCGACAACGTGCTCGTGCTGCAGGCCCTGGACACGGCCGACAACCTGCTCGTCATCGAGAGGACCATCACCTACGACACCACGCCGCCCTGGATACAGGTCATCTCCCCGTCCCCGGGCGCCAAGCTCGCCCGCCCCGAGATAACCCTCGTGGGCACGGTCGAGCCCGGAGCCACGCTGCTCATCGCGGACGAGGATGTGACGGTCCAGAACGGCTACTTCGAGCGCACCATCCTGGGCCTCGAGGGCGAGAACAAGATCAGCCTCAACGCGACCGACGCGGCCGGCAATGTCTACCTCGAGACGCTCATAGTCTACGTCGACACAAAGGAGCCGGTCGTGACCATCACCGCCCCGACGGCAGGCCAGGTCATCGTGAAGGGCACACGGTTCTTCATAAACGGCACCTGTGCTGTCCTCCAGCAGGGCGTCGAGGTCAAGACGGCGACACGGGTGCTGCTCAACGGGCTGCCGTACACCGTCATCGACGACGGCACCGGCCAGCAGGTGAGGATGACCATCACCATGGCCCAGAACGGCTCGTTCTCGATACCCGTGGACCTGCTCGAGGGGAAGAACGAGTACACCGTCACCGTCGAGGACGAGGTCGGCAATCACGCGACCGCGAGCCGCACGATACGCCTCGACACGCACGCACCCACGCTCGTGGTCTACATCGACCCCGTCTCGCGCAAGGCGGGCGTGCTCGAGTCGACCTCGCAGACCGTCAACATCACCGGCTACACCGACCCCGGCTCCGTCCTCACGGTCATGGGCATCCTGGTGCCCATCGCTGACGACGGGACGTTCGTGATGCCCTACGTGCTCAACCCGGCGAGGCAGAAGACCAATATCGAGATCGAATCGGTCGATGTCGCCGGGAACGTGAGGCTCATCGAGCAGGAGATCACCTTCGCTCCCGTCTCCGAGGAGACGGGCACGGAGAGCAACTGGGGACTGTGGTTCCTGGTGGCCTCGCTCGTGGTGCTCATCGTCGTCGGCATCGTCTCCGCCTACGTGGTGCGGAGCCGGCGCGACGAGTGGCTCGAGATGGAGGCAGCCAGGGCCACACCCATGGCCCCTGTCGGCGAGCTGGAGACCGTGACCGCCGAGCCCGACAAGCTGCCGGGCCCCGAGGAGCTGGGCGACAAGAAGGAGCCCCCAAAGGGCCCCGAGGGACCGGCCCCGACGGCAGCTCCCGCGCGGCCCCGCCCGAGACCACCGCAGCAGGCGAGGAGGACGGCACCTGCCCGCCCCGCGGCCCCGAAGGCCGAGGCCCCGGAGGGGGACGCCAAGGAGCTCAGCGAGAAGGGGGCGGAATCCGACATGGGGGCCGACGAGACCGATCAGGAGGGATTGTGAATGACACACCGAAGGACATTGACGGGAGCTCTCCTCGTGGTGGCGCTGGCGCTGGCCATCGCAGCGGTGGCCACGCTGCTGCTCGCGACGCCGGCCCATGCGACCATCACCGGGGACTCCCCGCCCGCCTCGGGCGACTGGGTCATCAACCAGCTGACGAAGGTGACGGACGAGCCATCCATCAACATCAAAGGGAACATAATAATCAAGAACAAGCTGGAGATCACCAACAGCAACATCTTCATGGTGCTGACGACGGACAACGAGTACATGGTCAACGTCACGGCAACAGGCGAGCTCGTCACGAGCAAAGGCACCATCATCACGGCCGCCAACTCCTACAACGAGTACGGGTTCGTGGTCTGGGGCAAGATGTCCCTCATTGACACGAGGGTGCAGGAGACCTATAAGGGCGTCCAGGTCCTGACCGACAAGGCGGTGACCATCCAGCGCTCGTTCCTCGAGAGGTCCTACGGTCCCGGCCTCTACCTCGAGAACGCGAACGGCACCAAGGTCCTCGACTCGACCATCCAGACCGATGATGGTAGCGCTGATGGGTACAGCGAGATAGAATCGACCACCTACAGCAACTACTACATCTACGTCTCGGGCGGCGGGATGGCTCTCTACATCAAGGGCGGCAAGCCCACCGTATCCGGACTCGACGTTTCCGTCAACGGCACATACACCGCGAACGTCAAGATCACTGACCGGTACTACTACTCGTACTACTACACGTACGTCAGCTGCCCGCTCATCGGCATCGACAGCAAGGACCTCTCGGTCATATCCGGCATCAACGTCCGCGACAGCACCATCAACTTCAAGACCGTTTGGTCGCTCTACGGCTATGGCATATACGGCTACAGCTACTACTACATGTACCACTACGCCAGCGCCTCCGCCATAAACATCATGAACTACGGCGACGCCGAGCTTAAGACCTGCACGGCCACCAACGTGAACGTCGGCTCGATGTCGACGAGCTACTCCTACTACGGCACCAACTACTACAACTACGTCTACTTCTACGCCAACCAGAAGCAGGCCATGAAGCTCTACGGTGCGACCATCAACGAGAAGCCCACGACAGCCGGGCCGCACAACTACAAGCTCACGATCCGCAACGGCGAGTTCGACAGCATAGGCGTGCTGGCGTACTCCATGAGCCCGGGCTACGACGGGACGGTCTCGCCCACGTTCCACTCGGAGGTCGTCCTCGACAACCTGAGGATAAACGGGGGCTCGTACCCGTTCAGCTTCACGACGTCCCCGACGTTCTCGATGCTCAAGACGTTCGAGAACGATATACACATAACCAACTCGACCTTCACGAACATGACGGGCCCCATCTGCCAGCGCGGAGTCTCTCCTGGCCCGGGCACGAGCGCGAACATCCGCACGTTCGAGCTTTATGAGACGGTCCACTTCGACAACTGCCTGTTCAGGTGGAACCGCCCGAGCAGCAACGGCCTGTTCTATGAATCCGATTCCTACAGGTACAACGAGTACAACAACGTCTACGACCGGTGGGTAGAGGTCTCCAACTCGGACTTCCTGGACCACAACGGCAGGATCGCCTACATCTACTGGAACTACTACACCACGAGGGGCAACGAGGGCGTCAATTTCTACGACAACCTCTTCTTCAACTGCACGGGCTCCGACTACCTGATGTACATGTACTACTGCGACAGGCTGTACTTCAACGGGAACACCATCCGCGACTGCCGCTACCCATACGGCATCAGGTTCTACGACATGGGCGGCGACTACAACGGCAAGAAGCCGGACGACATCACCCTCAACAACAATACCATAAGGACCAGCCCCTTCCAGGGCTCGTCCGACTACGAGAAGGGCGTCTTCTCCATCACCCACGGTGGCGACCTCGAGGTCCTGGGCAACGACGTGCAGGACGTGGAGGTCTGCTTCGTGAACATGTACGAGGAGACGCGCTATGCCGGCTACGCTGACATCTTGTTCAGGGAGAACAAGATCTCGCACTGCAACGGCACCGGGCTCATCATGGCGAACACCTACGACGACCACGTGAACTGCCATGCCTGGGTCGAGAACAACACGGCGACAGACAACAACGGCCCGCTCGTGGACTACCAGTCGGACTCCAACGTCGAGAACGCCGACTACGACGCCACGATGTACTTCACGGGGAACACCATCACCGGCACGAACGGCACCGTCTTCAGCAACTACGGCTACTTGGTCATCACGGACAACGTGTTCAAGGACTGCAGGGGCTACGTCATCAACGCGGAGCACCTGTACTTGCACCCGCCGGTCATCAAGAACAACGTGATATCGGGCTGCCGCGACGTGTACAACATCGGCGCCAAGAACAAGGGCATCCTCAAGATGACCCTCACCATCAAGGACCTCTACGTGGACTGCACCGGCAACGCGTTCTACTTCAGGAACCTGGACGCGACGCTGGAGCGCGTCACGGTGACCGAGAACGCGACAGTCGCCATCATCGCGGAGGAGTCGAACGTCGACGCCGTGAGCAGCTCCATCCCGATAGGCTCCGGCGAGGTCATCGGCGAAGGCAGCATCACCGTCTGGTTCAACCTGGAGGTGTTCGTGTTCTGGTCCAACGCGACGGCCCCCGACACGTCCAGCGGCCAACCTGTATCCGAGGCCCTAATCGTGTTCTACGGCAGTACCGGCGTCTATTACCTGTCCGACTACACCGACGCGACCGGCCACCTGAGGGCCATCCGCATGCCACAGTGGAACATCAGGGGCACCTTCACGACGATATGGACCCCGATGACCATCACCGTTGCCAAGAACGGGATCACCATGCCCAGGCAGTTCGACGTGGACAAGGACTACCTGGGCGAGGACGCCTTCCACTTCCTGCTCGCGGACACGTACATCCCGAGGATACTCATCACGTCCCCGTTCCCGGGCGACGTGTTCGCCCTCGAGAACATGACGCTGCACGGCTTCACGACCGAGGTGGGCTCTGGCGTGAAGAAGGTGCAGTCCTACTTCACCGACCAGGAGGGCAACGACCTGCCGCCGGTGGCCGTGGCGGTCGACGACAACGGCGACTTCGAGTACACGTTCACGTCGATGCCGGAGGGCACGAACATCGTCATGCACGCCGAGGTGTGGGACGTCGCGCTCAACTACAACCACACGACGGTGACCATCGTCATCGACAGGACCGCCCCGACGATGACGGTGACGGACCCGAAGGACGGTGACATCAAGTCAGCGGCGCTCATCCACATCCTGGGCACGTACGAGCCCGGGGCGAAGATACGCATCAACGGCCTCGAGAGGGATGGCCCCTACACTGGCATCCTCAACGAGGAGTTCACGCTGTCCGAGGGCGGCAACGCAATCGTCGTCGAGGCCGAGGACATGGCCGGCAACGTGGCCACCGTGGTCCTGACCATCCGCCTCGACAGGTTCGCACCGACGCTCACGGTGCTCGAGCCCCGCGACGGCCTCGTCACGAAGGTGACCAACATCTCCATCGACGGCGAGGTCGAGCAGGACGCGCGCATCACTGTGTCGGTCTACCGCGACACCACCGACCTCATCGACGAGAAGATTTCGCCCAGGGACGACGGCACCTTCACGCACAAGGTCGACCTCGCCGAGGGCGTGAACACCATCGTCGTGAGGGCGTGGGACGACGCCCACAACATGGCGGAGTCGACCAGGGTCGTCATCGTCGACACGACGGCACCGGGGTGCGAGATCACCTCGCCGAAGGACGGGACGACGACGAACCTGAACACCATCCGCGTGACCGGCAGGGCCGACCTGGGGATGACGCTCTTCCTCAATGGAAAGCAGATCTTCAACGACGGCACCGTGGACCGCATGGTGAACCTGAACGAGGGCCCCAACATCATCGAGCTGCGCGCGATGGACACCATCGGCAACGAGTACCGCCACCGCATCACGGTGACGCTGGACACGAACGCCCCGGCCATCACGATGACCCGCCCGCTGGTCGACTACCTCAAGACCAACGTCGGCCAGATCGAGGTCGGCGGCATCGTCACGGGCGGCGTGAACACGCTCACCGTGATGGGCCAGGACGTCGCGGTGACCGGCGACCCGGCCGAGTTCTCGGCCATGGTGACGCTGCCGAGCGAGGGGCTCATCGACGTGATCCTCGAGGCCATGGACAAGGCGGGCAACCGCGCGACGCACACCATCCAGGTCGACTACTCGACGGCCAAGCCAGTGCTGAACGTCGTCTACAACCCCGGCATCACGGACGTCAAGTCGGAGGACAGCAATCTCTACATCACAGGGACGACGACGCCCGGCATCACGGAGGTGACGGTCGCCCACACCAACAAGGACGGGACCATCACCAACACCTACAACGTCGACGAGGCGGGCATGTTCACCATCGTGAGGATCCTGAAGGCGGGCGACAACACCTTCACCATCATGGTGACGGACTCCTACGGAAACGACGCGGAGACGTCGCCGTACCTGGTGAAGTACACCTACAAGGCGCCCTCCGGCGACACCGTCGGGGGTGGCGGGATCGATCCCGGCGCCGTGTCGGGCATCATCCTCGCCATCTCAATCGCGCTGCTGGTGACCGTGGTCGTGGTGACGAGGACCTTCAGGGCCCGCAAGAAGTAGGACCGGGGGGCAAGGGGGTCCGGGGAGGGCCCTGTCGGACCCTCCCCGGGCGAAACCCGGATGCATGAGCGTGCCTGCCAAGGTGGGCGGATTGACCCCTTCGGGGCACCCGGAGGACCCCTGGACCGCCCCTCCGACCCATTAGAATGACCCGTTCGCACAGAATCCCATCCACCGCGGGCCCTACAGGCCAATCTCGCGAGGCCTGTGGACAAAATAGCATGCCGGGAAGCCCTGACGTGAGATTCCGAATTCATGCTTGGAAGGGTACAGCGATTAAATAGGAGAAAAGCACAACGCAGGGGCGAGGGGTTGTAGGGATCCCTCAAAAACACCGGCGACGGGGGGCGCACCCAGGGGGTAGCGCCCCCCGGCCGCCTTCCGCCGACCCCTCCTTCTGCCCAACGCCTCCCGGGCAATCGACGTGACCGGGACCCCATTCCCTGGCTGGCACCATCGTTCTAGGGCCAGGACAGTGAAAAGGTTTATCTGGCATGAGCCCGCTCTTTGCACGGACCGACCTTCAGGTCCGCAGGATTGAAGGTGGAGACACCATGCCAAGGCCCTCATGCCCCCGTGAGCTCGCGATGTCCATCCTATTGCTCGTCATAGCCGTCCTGGGGGCCGCTCTCCTACTGTCCCTGTGCACGGGAGAGGCCGCCGCCGGTGGCACTGGCGACTGGCCGCCCCCGTCCTCCGGCGACTGGTACGTCACCCAGACGACCACGGTCTGGTCCGAGGCCATCGTGATGCAGGGCCTTGTCTACATCTACGCGCCGCTCCAGATGAACCTGTGCAATCTCACGTTCGACTGCACCTATGACGGGCAGTACTACCTCTACGTCCTATCGACGGGCTCGCTCACCTTCAGCAACGGCAACATCACGTCCAAGGACAAGAGCAACCACTACAGGTTCATCGCCTACAACTCCACCACCATACGCAACTCGGAGCTCTCCGAGGCCCTCTACGGCCTCGAAATCTACACAGGGGCATTCACGCTCACCGACTCCGAGGTCTTCGACATGGAGGACTACGGCGTGCAGATGACGGTCTGGTACGCCGGCAAGAGCAGCCCGCTCATCCGGGGCAACACGTTCGCCAACAACGACGGCTTCGGCCTCTACATCTACCTCTACGCCTCCCTTTACATGGAGGACTACCCCGCCGTCATGACGGGCAACATCATCATCAAGGACAACCGGTTCCTGGCCAACCTCGGCGGGGGTGTGTACATCTACCGCTACATGTACGCCTGGTGGAGCATGGAGGAGACGATGCTCACCAACATCACCATCGAGGGCAACACGATGGTCTCCAACCGGGGCCAGGCCATCTACGTCTACACTTACATGTACAACTACCAGGGCGCCGACCACGGGAAGATCACCTCCAAGGGCGCCATCAACGTGAACAACAACACAATCAAGGACAACTCGGCATGGGTCACCATCTACTACCAGAACTCCATGTCCATCTACTACGGCTCCGACGCCCTCATCGACTCGGACATCAACATGGTCGGCAACAAGATAACAGGCAACAAGGACAGCTACACCGTCTACCTCTACAACTCCATCTACTCGCAGTACGGCCATGACGCCAAGGTCCGCATCGACCTGCGGATAGAGGGCAACGACATCTCCAAGAACGGCGGCCACGCCTTCTACGTCACCAGCTACTCCAACACCGACCGCGGCGAGAAGGGCGTGTGCACGAACGACGGCGACATCCTGTTCAGGGACAACACCATCCAGGACAACTTGGGCTCGGGCGTCTACCTCTACCGGATTGCCGCTGCGTCCTACTCGGCCTACTGCTCCATCACCGGCGATATAATCTTCAACGGCAACACCATCAGCCGCAACCAGGGCTACGGCGGTGTCTACATCTACTCCTACGCCGAGAAGTCCCGTGGCGACCCCAACGCCTCGGCCCACGTCAGGGGCGAGGTCCGGTTCATAAACAACACGTTCACGGGCAACCTCGGCTACGGAGCCTACGTCTACGCCTACTCGCGCAGCTACTACGGCTCCGACGCGGACGTGCGCGGCGACGTGCTGTTCAGGGGCAACACGCTCAACGGGAACTCGGGCTACGGGGGCTACGTCTACTACGACGCCTACAAGGAGATGGGCGCGGAGAATGGCGTCGCGAGGGTCGTGTCGAACGCCACGTTCCGCGGCAACACGCTGTCCAAGAACTCGGGCTACCACGGGTTCTACTACCACAAGCACGCCGCATGCTACTCCTCGAGCCACGCCATCCTCAACGGCACGGTCACCGCGGAGGGCAACACCATCGAGGACAACAAGGGCTACGGGTTCTACTTCTACGCGGACCTTTGGAACTACCTGAGCACGCAGGGCAACACCGAGATAACCGGGGACATCTGGGTCCGCGACAACCAAATCCGCCGCAACGAGGGCGGCGGGGTGTACATCGAGTGCTACTCGTCCTCCTGGCGGTCCAGGTCGGCCAGCATCTTCCAGAACGTCACCTTCGAGCGCAACACGGTCACAAGCAACGGCTACTCGGGCCTCCTCATCTCGTTGGGCGCCTCGAGCGACCGCGCGACCGCGGGCGACACCCGCATCAAAGGCGACGTGTCGTACGTGGGCAACAACGTGTCCAACAACCTCTACGACGGCATCTACCTCTACAGGTACGCCTACGCGGGCTACACCGACTCCACGGACGTCATCCTGGACGGCGACGTCCTCCTGGAGCGCAACACGGTGAACGGCAACTACGGGTACGCCGCCTTCATCTACCACTGGATATACAACTCGCAGTCCGGCCTGGGGGGCAGCTCGCAGCTCAAGGCCGACTACATCGCCCGCAACAACACCATGTCCGGCAACCTCAACTGGGCCACGATGTACCTCTACCGCTACGTCTCGGGCTACTACACGGGATTGGTGGAGCTCGACTCCGACCTCCTGGTCGAGGACAACACGGTGAGCAACAACCGCGGCATCGGCATACTGGCCGTGGACTACTGCTACCAGTTCTACTACGGCGGCTCGGGCGTCCCCGACCGCGGCAACGTCACCCAGCGGGGCCGCATGGAGGTCATGCGCAACACGGTCACCAACAACGCCGGCACGGGCATCCACCTCAACAGCACCATCGATGCGCAGGTCCGCCAGATAGAGGCCGCACCGCACATCGAGAGGAACGTCATCAACTACAACTACGGGTCCTACGGGCTCTACTGCGACCTGCGCGACGTGACGCACCCCATCGTGGTCGCCAACAACACGATGGAGCACAACACGGTCTGGAACGTGGCACTGCTCAGCAACTCCGGCACGGCCCCCGACGTGATGCTCAGGGACAACCGCATCCGGCACAACACCGTGCAGGACACGACCGTCGGCCTCACCATAGGCTACGGGAACTTCAACGCGACCATACAGCGCAACAACGTCTCCTACAACGACGCGGTCGAGCGCATCCTCTACGTCATCACGACAGGCCGCCTGACCATCGACGCCAACCATTTCATCGGGAACCTGAACGCGACGGAGACGCTAATGGCCATGGGCTCGTCGGCGACCAGCGTCGTGAGCATCACGGGCAACGTGCTGCGGGACAACGAGGGCAACGGGATGACGCTCTACTGCCTGGGCGACCTGACGGTCGAGGGCAACACGGTCGTGGGCAACGGTGGCAACGGCATCAAGGCCACGACGGACGTCACGCTGGAGGTGCCGAGGGCCCGCATCTACATCAGGCAGAACAGGGTCGAGGAAAACGGCGGCAACGGCGTGTGGAGCCAGGGCATCAACGTGCTGGAGGTCACCGACAACACCCTCACCGGCAACGGACTGGCCGGGCTGCGCGTGAACGCCCTCAAGGAGATGCCCATAATCGAGGACGACACCATCGACGGCAACAAGTGGGGCGTCATCCTCGCGGGCGACAAGCTCGCGCCCCTCACGCAGGTCTACGCCGTCGAGGACCTCGTCATCACCGGTAGCACCCTCGAGGGCTTCTACGCCGAGGACCTGACGGTCCAACTCCGCAACTGCCGCGTCACGGGAAGCGCGGTGGCCGACCTCGCGGTCAGGCGCGCCCACATAGACTGCTACTCGTCGGCCGTGGGCTACATGTCGGGGAACGTCTACGAGGAGGGCTGGATACGCGTCTGGTGGCGCATCGACATCGACGTGAAGTGGCAGAACGGGGTCCCCGTGCCGGGCGCGCGCGTGCTCATGGCCTCCCAGGCCACGAACGAGACCTACCGCGAGCTCGAGACGGACCTCCTGGGCCACATCCCCTACTTCAACGCCGAGGAGTGGTCGATGGTGGACATGGCGCGCCACCCCTGGTCGCCGTACGCGATGACGGCCTCGAAGGCCGCCGAGAGCACGACCCAGGTCGAGCGCGTCGACCGCAGCCGCAACATCCTCATCGTCCTGCGCGACCTGCACGTCCCCTCCGTGACCATCTCCGAGCCCGTCGAGGGCGCGCTGCTCAACCGCAGCACGGTCGCGCTCGTCGCGGCGGTGTCCGACGGGGGCTCGGGACTGCTGTCCGTCCGAATGCGCATCGACAGCGACCCCTGGACGGAGCTGGGGAAGCCCGCCGCCATCAGGATGGACCTCGACGTGCCGGACGGCACGCACACCATCACGGTCCAGGCCGAGGACGTCGCGGGCATGCGGGGGAACGCCACCGTCAACCTGACCATCGACACCGTACTGCCCAAGCTCGTCCTCCTCGCCCCCAAGGACGGTCTGCTCACGAACGTCACGCTGGTCCAGGTCGAGGGCCGAGTCATGGAGCCGGACCTCGAGGTCTGGGTCAACAACCTGCCCCAGGCCATCCGCGCCGACAACTCATTCAGGGAGTCCGTGAGGCTCTACGAGGGCCCCAACATCGTGCGCGTGCTCGCGCGCGACCGCGCGGGCAACACCCGGCTCCTGCTGGCCAATGTGACCCTCGACACCGTGCCGCCACCGCTCGCCATCGATTCCCCCGTCGACAGGTTCCTCACGCGGGAGCCCTTGCTCACCGTCCTCGGCAGGACCGAGGCCGGCGCGACCGTCACGGGGCTGGGCTCCACCACGGCCGCCGGCCCCGATGGCACGTTCGAGCTCTCGGTCGACCTCACGGAGGGCGAGAACCTCCTGCTCGTCACGGCGCGCGACGCCGCGGGCAACGGGGTCACCGTCGCACTCCACGTGCGGCTCGACACGACGCCGCCCTGGGTGACCATCGACGCGCCCGCGGAGGGCAAGCCGCTGCTGACCAAGGACGACCGCGTCCGAGTCGCGGGGCGGGTGGAGATGGAGGAGGGGCTCGTCCTGTCGGTCGGCGGGGGGTTCGCGCTCCCCACGAACGGCAGCTACGAGCAGGTGGTCGACCTTGTGGAGGGCTCGAACCTCATCGTGGTCACTGCAAGGGACAGGGCGGGCAACGAGGCCCATGTGAACCGCACCGTCATCCGGAGGACCCAGCCCCCGACGCTCGCCGTGACGCGCCCCGCGCGCGACTACCTCGAGACGAACGAGGCGCGCTACCTCGTCGAGGGCACGACGGCCACCGACGTGGACCTCACAATCGAGGGCGTGCCGGTCGCGGTGCTGCCCAACGGCACCTTCTCGGGGTTCGCGCAGCTCACGACCGGCGAGAACGTCGTCGTGGTCGAGGTGCGCGACGCGCTAGGCAACGTGGCCAAGGTCGTCGTCCACATCATCCTGGACACCGAGCCCCCGTCCCTCGTGGTCGAGAGCCCCTACAGCGGGACGACCTACGACGAGGCGGTCAACGTGACCGGCAGGACGGACGTGGGCGCGGCGCTCACCATCAACGGCATCGACGTGCCCGTCGACGCGCGCGGCCGGTTCGACCTCACCATCCACCTGCGGTACGGCGTCCAGAACATCACGGTCGTTGCCAAGGACGTCGCGGGCAACGACGCCAAGGTGGACATCCAGGTCACCCGCCTCAGGTCCGAGGGCCCGCCCTCCCCGCCCACTCCCCCGCCGAGCGTCATGAAGGGGGGCGGGGGCACCCTCCTGGTCGCCCTCATCATCGCGGCCGCGGCCGCGGGTGGCTACGTCATCTACAAGCGGCGCAAGCAGCTCGGATGACCCGGCCACCCCCAGGATGGCGGCCGATGGCGTCAAGCTCGCCACCAACAGCCATAAATACGCACCCCCTCAATCCGACCGCCGGTAGGCTTGACGCGCCCAGTACCGCTCACCGCTTGGCGCTACGTCGCGCGGGGCATCACGCGCCGCCCCCTGAGGTCCACCCTCGCGGCCGCGGGCGTGGCCGTGGCGGTGGCCTTCTTCCTGGTGTTCGCGTCCATGTCGGTGGGGCTCCACCGCCACGTCGAGGACGAGCTCGCTCGGCCTAGGCCCACTCACGTCAGCCTCGAGCGCGAGTCCCCCACGCCCTACAGCTCCTCGGACCTCGGGCTCCTCTGGACCGTCGTCGCCGGTTTCATGGAGGGCGCGGACGTGGGCGGCGCGGCCGAGGGCTGGGCGATCGACCCCGTCGTGGAGCTTGCGCTCTCGGTCCCCAGGGACGGGGCGCGCGTCGTGCTGTGGGGGGTCGTGCCCAGGTCCGAGGGCGCTCCGGTGGCTCCGCCGCCTGGCGTCGCCCTCGAAGCCCCGCTCTCCGCGGGCCGTCACCTGTCGGTGGCCGACGAGAACGCGACAACGCTGGTCTGCGTGCTCGGCGCGTCCGCGAGGGAACTGCTCTTCCCCGGCGCGGCCGTCAACGACACGGTCTCGCTCGGTCCGGACGCGTCCGCGGACCCGTGGAGGCTCCCCTCGGCGGACGCCTACCCCCTTGACGCGGCCGGCACGTGGGTCGCGGAGGCCCGCGGGCCCCTCGCCGCGACGGTCGTGGGGGTCCTCGCCCCCGGCCTGGCCGGGGGGCTGGACGGGGGGGTCTACGTACCCGTCCACGCGCTGCTGCGCGCGCTCGGGCAGTACGATGGGGGCATCTACTACTACCCGCGCATCGTGGTGACCCTGGCCGACGGGGCGCGGACGGACGTGGGCGCGCTCGAGGACGGGCTGGGCCGCGCGGTACCGCTGACGATCGCGCGCGACGACGGCTGGGACCGCAAGTCCTTCGAGCGCGCCTACGGGCAGACGCAGCGCGCGCTGGACTCGTGGCTGTGGGTGGTCACGTCCGTGATGGCGCTCATGCTGGTGGCGGGCGTGTCGGACACCATGCTCGTCACGGTCGCGGACCGCAGGGCGGAGCTCGCGACGCTGCGGGCCACGGGCATGACGCGCCGGAGGGTCTCGCGCCTGGTGCTCGCCGAGGTGGCGATGCTGGGGGCCATCGGGCTCGGCGCGGGGCTCGCCGCGGGCGCGGGCGCGACGTGGGCGGTGGGTGCCCTGGCGGGGGGTGCGGTCATCGCGCCCCCGCGCCTCGCGTGGTGGGTCGTGGCGGTCGCGGCCCTCATCGCGATGGGGGCGGTCTCGGTGGCCGGATGGTACCCTGCCAGGAGGGCTGCGGGCGAGCGGCCGACGGAGGCGTTGAGGTATGAGTGACAGATCCTCGCGGAGGGGGAGCGGCGGCGAAGGGGGCGGGGGCGCGTCCGATGGGGACGCCCGCGCGGCGAGCGACAATGTCATCGTCCTCAAGCAGGTGACGAAGACCTACAGGTCGGGCGACCGCGAGGTCCACGCGCTGCGCAACGTCAGCCTCACGGTGCCCGAGGCCGCGCTCGCGGCCGTGCAGGGCCCGTCAGGCTCGGGCAAGACGACGCTCCTCAACCTCGTCGGTGCCATGGACACGCCCACCGAGGGCACGGTCCGCGTCGGGGGCCGCGACCTCTCCGCGCTCGACGACGACGCCCTGTCCGAGTTCCGCCGCCGCAACGTGGGCTTCGTGTTCCAGTTCTTCAACCTCGTGCCCGTGCTCAACGCGGTCGAGAACGTGCTGCTCCCCACGATGTTCGCCCCCGAGCCCCCGCTGGAGAGGGCGATGGGGCTGCTGGAGCGCGTGGGGCTGCGCGACAGGTGGGACCACACCCCCGCACGGCTCTCGGGGGGAGAGCGGCAGCGGCTCGCGGTCGCGCGCGCTCTCATCAACGACCCCGCGCTCGTGCTCGCGGACGAGCCGACGGGCAACCTCGACCACGAGACAGGCGCGTCCATCCTGGACCTGCTCGAGGCCCTCACGCGGGAGGGCCGGACGGTGGTGGTGGTGACCCACGACCCCGAGGTGGCGAAGCGGGCGGGGACGGTCCTCCGCCTGAGGGACGGTGTGCTCGTTGGCCAAGACAGGTAAGGCGCGCCGGGGGCGCGGGACTGGCGGAGGCGCGGCCGTGACGGGGCCGGTAGGCGAGAGGCTGAGCCTCGGTGCCTACGGCTACATCCTCGCGCAGGCCCGTCGCAACGCGGTCCGCACGGGCGCCACCATCGTGGCGGTCGCCGTCGCCGTCGCCTTCCTGGTCATCGTCGCATCCCTGAGCGTGGGGCTGCGAGACCCGGGCGAGCCGGTCGTGCTCGGTTCCAGGGGCGAGGTGACGCCCGTGCTGCCCATCGCCGACTTCGCAGTGGCCGAGGAGGGCGCCTACGTGGGGCTGTTCGCGCCGAGGCTGCTCGACCCTGGCGACGTAGACAACGTCCGTCGTGTCGCGCAGGAGTCAGCGGCCCGGGTGGAGGACACGGGGGTCTTCCCCTACACCGAGCGGCTGCTCTGGCGACGGGTCCTCGAGGGCCTGGACGCACAGGCGGTCCGGCTCATCGGTGTCGAGCCAGTGCTCGGCATCGACGCCCCCTACACGTCCTACCACTCCTACTCGCAGTTCGCGCAGGGCGGGCCGCTGCCTGCGGGCGCCGGCGCCCAGCTCGTCCTGGGCTACGCCCTCTGGACGGGTGCGTACGCGTCCGCATCGATCGGGTCCGACATCACGCTCGCTCCCAGGAACACGACCTGGCTCACGGCGCCGGTCGACCAGCTCCGGTCCGATGGGGACGCGACCATCGGCCGCATGTGGTCGCTGCCCGGGCTCGAGCTCGTGGGGGTTCTCGACAGGGACTCCTCGACGGACTGGTGCGCCTTCGTGACGCTGGGCCACCTGGCGAACGCGACCGGCGCGGGCGCGACAGCGGACGGCGCCAGGTGCGAGGCCGTGTCCGTCGCGGTCAGGGCCGAGGGCGTCGACGTCGAGGCCCTGGCCGGCCATCTGGCGGTCGCTTCGCCGAGGGTCACGTCCTGGTACGTCACCACGGCGAGGCAGCGCGCAGGCGCCGACGTCGCCGAGGGACTGAGGACAGCGATCTACGGGTGGCTCGTGGTGGCCGTAGGCGTCATCCTCGCGGCCATGCTGCTGGGCGTGTCCAACACCGTGCTGCTCGGCGTCTCCCAGCGCCGCAGGGAGATCGGCACGCTGCGCGCGCTCGGGCTCACCAGGGCGGAGGTCGTCCGCCTCGTGACGTACGAGGCGCTGTTCATAGTGATGATGGGGTGGGGCATCGGCTTCATGTCGGGTCACATCGTGACCTCGACCCTGTCGACCGGGAGGCTCGAGATGGACGCTGTCGGGGTGTGGCTCGCACCTGGCCGCACAGTGCCCTGGGTGGTGGGCGCGTCTCTCCTGGCCGCCCTCGCGGCCGCACTCCTCGGCTCGGCCCTGCCCGCGAGGAGGGCCGCCGCCCTCGAGCCCGCGGAGGCCCTCGCCGGGCCGTAGATGGAACGGCGACATGGAGCGCGGGCTCGCGCATGGGCCTATGCGAGGGGGACGCCCCCTCAATGCTCCAGCCGGATCGAGGCGTAGCCGACGACGTAGTCGGAGGGCGCGACCTCCGCCGAGCAGGCGTACTTGAGCAGATGCGCCTTGGTCGGCTGGACGGTCTCCATCATCGCCATCACGGGCGGCATGCCGCACATGGTGATGCCCTCGTCGATGACGACGTCGTGGAGGCCCTTGGCGTCGAGCGCGAGGATGCGGTCTATGGCGAGCCGGTCGCGCGCCGCGAGCCACTCGACGTCCTTCTTGGTGGCCGTGCCCACGAAGTCGTGGTGCGTCATGTCGGTGGAGGCCACGGCCACGAGGGGCTTGCCCTTGAACGCGGCGCGGACGAGCTTGCCGACCTCGACCGCGGTCGAGTGGTCGACCATGCCCACCGCGATGGGCACGATGCGCACGTCGGCGCGCAGCTGCAGCAGGAAGGGCAGCTGGACCTCGAGGGAGTGCTCGCCCATGTGCACGTAGTCGTTGACCTCGACGGGGCCCTTGGCGACCGCTGTGGTCAGCTCAGGGTCGACCCTGCAAACACCGATCGGCGTCAGGTGGTCCTCGAGCGTGACCGCGACCGTGCGCGTCATGTGGTGCTGCGTGCCGAAGACGACGACGGTCGGGGGGACCCCGCGCGACGCCATGTCGGCGTAGGCGTGGGCGGCGATGGGGCCGCTGTACATGTAGCCAGCGTGCGGCACGACCCATCCTACGGGCGACGACGGCGCCCCCTCCTTGACGGCGGGGAGCGCTCCGGGTCCCAGGTTGTGACGGTAGCAGTTCTCGATCTGCCGCCTCAGCCCCTTCTCCCATCCCTCGTAGAACCTGCCTGCGACGACCGGCTCCCTCATAGCGTTGCCTCGAACTCCTCGACCTGGGGCTTGAACTCGTCGTCCTTTGTGATGAGGCTCTTCGCCTTCAGGACCTCCCGGGCAAGGAGCCAGTACACGAGCGCGAGGCTGCGGCGGCCCTTGTTGTTCGCAGGTATGGCCAAGTCGACGAACTTGAGCTCGTTGTTGGCGTCGACGAGCGCCACCACGGGTATTCCGATGTTGACGGCCTCACGGAGCGCCTGCTGGTCGGCCGAGGGGTCGGTCACGACGATGACATCGGGCTCGAAGAAGCCGTCGAGGTTGGGGTTGGTGAGTGTGCCCGGCACGAAGCGGCCGACGATGGCGGTCGCGCCGAAGGTCCCGGCGAAGGTCTTCGCGGGCCGCTGCCCGTACTGGCGTTGGCACACGATGAGGACCTTGGCGGGGTCGAACCGCGAGATGAACTGCGCGGCGGTGCGGATGCGCAGGTCGGTGGCCTTGATGTCGAGGACATAGAGGCCGTCGTTGCGGACCTTGAAGATGAACGGGCGCATGTCGGCGCTCTTCTGCTGCGTGCCGATGTGGACGCCCGAGGTGAGATAGAGGTCCTCGGGTACGAGGAGGGGCGCGTCGCCCGCCATCGAGGTCGTGCCTTCCATTGAACGTCAACTCCTGGGGAGGGTCACTCCCACTTGAACCGCACCTTGTTGCGGCGGTTGACCGTGATGGGGATCACGTCCGCCTCGTACTCCATCCCGGCGATGCGGACCGGGTCGATGATGTCATCTGGGACCCTGATGAGGACCGGCGCTCCCATCGAGAGCTGAAGCGCCCTCGCGCCGATGATGCGGGCCTTCTCGAACCTGGATAGCGGTTGCTCCAGAGGTCATCACCCGTAGGTAAATAGGCGTCATACAGAATCCCCTTTATAAACGTTTGGTAGGTGCGCGCGATTGGGCGCTACGGGAGGCATGGGATGGGGAGAGGGAGAGGGGCGGGAGCAGGCCGCGCTCCATGGTTGCGCGCGCGAGGCGCAGGGACGACGCCGCCCGCGACCGGCGAGCGACCGGCCCCCCCCGCCGGCACCCGGCCGCGACGACCCGGAATCGGCGTTCGGGGGGCCCGGCCGCATCGCCCCCGGGACGCGCGACGGGCCGGTCCAGCAGCGGACCGGCAAGTGAAAAGATTATAAAACTATAAATATAGGAAGCCCTATACGACCGTACACCCCAGCAGCTCTTCAGGGATACTGGATATATAGTCCAACAGGGGGATCTCGGATGAAGACAAGGGCCGTACTAGCCATCATCATGTTGCTTGCCCCAGGCCTAGCCGCGCTCGTCATCGGAGACGACCAGGGGGCGCTCCCCGCGGCGGCCGAGGCCACCGACGGGGACTTCAAGCCCGTGCCGATGCAGACAGGGTCAGGGAACGAACCCATGGCGCTCGTGCTGAACTCCCAGCGCGCCGACCTGGGCCCGTTCTTCCTGGACTTCCACCAGACCAGCCGAGGACCCGCCGCCGTCGCTTCCGTCCAGCCCGGCGCGGACTATGGCCGGATGTTCTCCTACCCCTACCGCTCCGGGCAGAAGCTGTCGTCCAAGTTCGACGCCGAGCTCGACGCGGTGGTGGACTGCTACATCAACTCCGAGAACGTCCCTGGCAAGACCGTGCGGTTCAAGGCAGAGATTGACCGCAACGGGGACGGCCGCAACGACACCGTCGTCGACTTCCAGCCCTACACCACGGTGTTCAACGCCACGCCCGAGCACGTGGTCATCAAGGGCACGGTCTACTTCAACGAGCCCGAGATCAGCAAGGACATGACCAACGCCCGCATCTGGTTCAAGATCTGGCGCGTCGATACCATCGACGACCGCAACAACAGGTTGAAGATCTACTGCGGCTTCATGTCCGAGACCGAGGTCGTGCTCTCGAGCCAGCTCAAGCTCCCGTGGATCAACCCGGTCCCCCACGTGGAGATCAACTCTCCCTACGACTACAACCTCACCGGCAAGACCTACTTCAACAACGAGCCCATCCTGTTCGACGGCCGCGGCTCGCGCGACCCCACGGGCGAGCAGCTTGGCTACGTCTGGAGCTTCGACCGGCTCGAGTACCCGCCCGTCTACGACAAGGACAACTACACCCGCAGCTTCAAGGACCCCGGCTGGTACACCGTGAAGCTCAACGTCTCGAACTCGCTCTACTTCTCCAACGAGACCAGCGTGACGTTCCGCGTGCTCTACAAGAACCACGCCCCGATCGTCATCATCAAGGTGCGCGCGCCCTCGGGCCTGTTCGAGCCCGTCCCTGACGAGCTCACGACCTACACCTACATCCCGATGGAGTGGCTCGCGGCCGTCACCGACGTCGACGGGGACAACGTCACCGTCAAGTGGGACTTCGGCGACGGAGTGACCTCGACGGCCTACCAGCTCAACCACACCTACACCAACCCCGGCACCTACACCGTCACGCTCGAGTCCTTCGACGGCAACGAGACCAGCGGCCGCGTGCGCAAGAACGTCATCGTGCGCGTCGAGCCGAACCACGAGCCCATCGCGATGGTCGAGGTCTCCGGAGTGCCGTGGATGGACGTCACGCCTGCCGTGGGCAGCCCGCAGTACCGCGGGCGCGAGGTCCGCGTGAACCTGGGCGACCTGGTCCGGTTCTCGGGCGCCAAGTCCTACGACCCGGACGGCATCTTCATCACTCGGTGGTCGTGGAACTTCCACGACGTCTACGCCACGGACGACAACCCCAACGAGCTCGGGGGCGTCGACGTCGGCCACCGGTTCCTCGTCGAGGGCGAGTACAACGTCTCCCTCAACGTCTTCGACGGCGTGAAGTTCGGGCGCACGCACCTGTGGATCAGGACCAACAACGCGCCCATCGCGGTCCCTCCCCAGACCATCCGCGCCGAGACGGACCAGGTGGTGGCCTACAGCGCCGCCCGGTCGTCCGACCCGGACTCCGAGGACATATTGAAGTACAAGTGGGACTTCGGCGACAACACCAGGACGGACTGGTCCGAATCCCCCTCGGCCACGCACGTCTACCGCATCACCGCCACCTACACGGTCACGCTCTACGTGACCGACGGGCTGCTGCAGTCCACGGCCACGACCAAGGTCTACATCGAGCCCAAGAACCACTGGCCGGTCCCTGTCGCCAACATCACCGACGACCCCAACGACCTGTGGACCAACATGACCATCCACTTCACGTCGGTCGGTTCGTACGACATCGACGGCGAGGGCCGCATCACGTTCTCCTGGGACTTCGACGACGGCACCGACCCGAGCACGCTCGCGAACCCCACCCACGTCTACGCACAGCCCGGCACCTACACCGTGACCCTCACGGTCATCGACGCGAAGGAGGCCACGGCCGACGCGAAGATCGTCCTCACGATCCAGCGCAACTACGGTGACAGCGACATCGTCATTAAGGCGGTCGAGCACAACACCCAGAAGACCTTCATCGACCCCAACCCAGAGACGGGCGAGAACCAGGCCGCCGTCATGCGCGACGGCTGGGTCGCTTACGTCATGGACATCAGGAAGGGCGACGAGGTCAAGGTCAAGGTCAACGTGCTCGGTGACCACCCGGCGGACATCTACCTGCTCAACGAGGTCAACTTCCAGACCTACAGGAAGAACCCGCAGGTGACGTTCGTCTTCTTCGAGGGCGACGGCTACAAGAAGGGCCTCAAGTCGGGCGAGTTCTCCTACTCCTGGACGCCGCGCACGTCGGACAGGTACTACATCGTCATCGACAACAAGAACTGGCCCATCGGCACCGACACCGAGGGCCCGGTGGACTACACCGTCTCCGTCAACCCGAACTGGGAGATCGACACTGGCGGTCCCCTCCCCGGCCTGTCCTCGGCGATGGCGCTCGCCGCCATCGGCGCGGTGGCCGCGGTCGCGGTCATCTCGCGCAGGCGCGAGCATTGAAGTCGCCCGTTCCCGGACGCAGCCCGAGAGCCATGAGCGGATGCGAGGCCCACCCGAAATAGGGGGGGCGGTCCACCCCTGATGGGGCCTCGATATCACGGGTGGTGGGCCGGCCCGGGTTCGAACCGGGGAGCTGCGGCTTGTAAGACCGCCGTCATGACCGCTAGACCACCGGCCCACGGTGGGGCCACGTGACGCCCCGGGGCCTCACATGGGGGGCCGGGTATATAACGGCTGGGGGGTGGGGGGCCAAAGGTGATAAGCCCCCTCGGTGATGGCCCTGGTGGTCGCATGCCACCTGTCCTCGTGGCCCTGCTCGGCTCGCCCCGCCGCGGCAACTCCCGCGCGCTGCTCGACGCGGTAGTCGAGGGCGCGCGCTCGGCGCGCCCCGACGTCGAGGTCCATGTGGTCGAGGCCTATGGCGTCCGCGTGGGGCCGTGCGACGCGTGCAGGGCATGCGAGGGCCCTGACGCGAGCGAGGGCTGCGCGACCGAGGACGACGACTGGCCTCGCATCGAGGCCCTTCTGCGCGCCGCGGACGCGCTCGTCGTGGCCTCCCCCGTCTACTTCAGGGGCCTGCCCGCGCCCCTCAAGGCCATCGTGGACCGGCTGCAGGCGATGTGGATGCTGCGGGAGCGGGGCGGGCGCGTCGCGGCCAATGCGGGACCCCACAGGCGCGCCGCCGTCGTCCTGGTCGCTGGCCAAGGGCGAGGCATGTTCGACGGCGCGCGTGGCGAGGTCAGCGCCGCCACGCGCACGCTGGGGTTCGAGGCCGCGGGCGAGCTGCTCGCAGAGGGGCTCGAGGGCTCCGCGGACGCCTCAGGGCGCCCTGACCTGCTGAACCGCGCCCGCGCGCTCGGACGCGCCCTGCTGACCGTCTAGCGAAGCCTCAGGTACCAGTACGCGGCAGCGCAGCCGATCGCGACGAAGATGAGGGCGATGACCGCATAGCCGAGCGGGGTGCGGAGGGGGGGGACCTCGATGACCTCGCCGAGGGTGATGTCGATGAGCTTGTCCTCGTCCATGACGACGGTCTTCTTGGCCGTCGAGGGGCCGGACCTGATGGTGACCCTGTGGCCGCCCGCGTTCACCCGCGTGCCGTTCGCGAGGACCTTCCAGCCCTCGAGCACGATGCCGCCCGTGACGTTGCCGTAGGAGTCGGTCGTGTAGTTGAACTCGGCGGAGCCGTTGGCGACCCTCACCTTGACCTCGGCCAGGGTGACGTTCCGGCCGTCGCTGTCCCTGACGTGGATGCTGAGCGTCCAGAGCTGGCTTATGCGCGCGAGGGCGTTGGGCCGCCCGGCCAGGTCGGTCCAGACCGTGCCATCGTCGTGGAGGCCCTTGCCCACGACGTATGCCCCGAGCTGGGTGTTGTTGCCGATGTGGTCCGCCCGCAGCGTGTAGCCATCGCCGGGGCAGTCCTTGGACGAGAGCCCGTTGGTGTTGTCCACGAGGAGCGTCTGTTCGATGAGCACGCCCGCGCACATGTACATGTTGAGCCCGTCCAGGTTGTTGTGGATGCGGCACGTGCTGACGACGACGTCCCCGTCCAGCTCCGTCATGCGGATGCCCACCGTGTTGTGGTGCACCTCGCACGAGATGATGTCCGCCTTGGTCTCCTTCACGAGCTCCACGGCGTTCTCCTTGCAGTAGGACACCTCGCAGTCGCGAAGCTCGAGCTCGGATGTGAGCGCCCCGATGCCCGTCGTCTCGTTGACGGCGGTGTTGGGCATGATCTTGGTGTGCACGAGGGTGGCCTTCGCCTTGTTGAGGATCATGCCCACCTTGGTGAAGGTCTCGATGGTGCTGTTTTGGGCGGTCACGGTCGCGCCGTCCTTGGCGACGATGCCGTAGGCCCCTCCGGTGAGCGTGCAGTTCTCCAGCGAGATGCGCGCGGACGCACCCGAGCCGAAGACGGCCATCGCCTCGCTGTTCTTGACGGTCGTGTCCTCGAGCTCGACGATCCCGTTCACGCATTTGATGCCGCCACCGTCGAGGAGGCTCCCGCTCAGGTTGTCGATGGAGGACCGCTTGGCGGTGAAGAGGCCCTCGACCTTGAAGAACATGTACTTGGAGCGGCTCTCGGCCTGGACCGTGACATCCTCGAACGTGAGCGAGCCGCCGTCCATGACGATGAAGGCGACCAGGCCGCTCTGGGTGATGTTGTAGGTGATGTCGTAGCGGCGCACGACCATGGTGCCGTAGATGGTGATGCGGGCCTCCAGGAACTTGTCGTCGTCCTCCCATATCAGGGTGTCATCGGTACTCACGATGATCTCGGTGGTGCTCTGTGCGGAGGCGTGCGGGAGCGCGAGGGTCAGCGCCGCGGGGGCTAGCAGCAGCATGAGCAGGCATGCGACGATGGTCCTTCGCCACATGGCGCGGGGATAGGGGGCGCCCCCATATTGCCTTTGCGGTGCGATTTGGAACGGTCGCCAGGGCCTGCTGGCCCTCCAAGAAGGGCGCCCGGATGCCCTCGGCAGGCGGTCGCGCCGGTCGCCGAGCCCTGGCGGGGCCCAGAAGGCTCATCTACCCCGAGCGCGATGGCACGCGCATGAGCCGCATAGACCACATAGGCGTCGCCGTGCAGGACCTGGAGGCGGCCATGAGGCCATGGGTCGAGGGCCTCGGGCTCAAGGTCGCGGCAGTCGAGACGCTCGAGTCAGAGCGGGTCAAGGTGGCCATGCTGCCGGTGGGGGAGACCAAGCTCGAGCTCTTGGAGCCCACGTCGCCCGAGAGCGCGGTAGCCAAGTTCATCGAGAAGCGCGGGACCGGCATCCACCACATCGCCCTCCACGTGGAGAGCGCGGCCGTCGCCCTGGAGGCCCTGAGGGCCGCGGGCGTGCCCCTCATCGACCAGGTCCCCAGGCAGGGCGCGGGCGGCACCAAGGTGGGCTTCGCCCACCCGAAGGGCTTCGGCGGGGTGCTCGTCGAGGTCGTCGAGGGCCACCACTGAGATGGGGCCTGGGGGCCGTGGGCCTCGGTCGCACTCTCGACCCCCTGACCACACCCGGGGGCGGGGCTGAATACCATTCACAGCAATGTCTATATCCGGCCCCCGCGGTTTGGAACATCCGCATGACACAGATGAGAAGGGAGCTTATCGCCCCATGTGGCATGAACTGCAACCTCTGCAGCTGGGTCGTCGACCCGTCGAAGCCTGGCTGCGTCGGCTGTCGCCCTCGGGGCCGGGGCTGCATCCACAAGAAGGGGCTCTGCAGGAAACTGGCCGAACAGGAGATCGACTTCTGCCATAAATGCAAAAGCTACCCGTGCGAGAACCTCCTGGCCCTCGAGGACCGGTACAACAGGGCTCACAACTACAGCTTCATCGAGAACCTGGACTACATCAAGAAGCGGGGCATGCCGGCATTCCTCGAGAGGGAGGCGAGGAGGTACAGGTGCAAGGGGTGTGGGAAGTTCCTGACCATCCACAATGACAGATGCCCCCATTGTGGGGACAGGTACAAACGAAGCGACAGAAGATGACCCCGGGCGCAAGGCCCGGCGCTCCCGCTGCCGTCCCTGGTCAAGGTATTTCCTGGATGGGCCGGCGTGGGAGGCGCAGTCAATCGATGGGTATGTGGATTAAGGTCAGCGTCTCCTCGGGAGGGACCCCTCTCGGGTCGTTCAGGTACATCTCCCTTATCGGGCCGACGACCTTCCTCCGCTCCTTGCCGATCCATGAGAACATCTTCTGATATGTCCGCTCGCACTCCTTGTACGGCCCCTTGTGCACGGCCGTCAGCATCTTCCCCCCCGGCAGCGCGTAGAACTTGATCTCATCTGTGCCCTCGACCTCCCCGGCGACGGGGACGACGACCTCCACGACCGCGCATCCCGCGGCGTTGGCCCTCTTGACCTCCTCGGCGCATGTCTCGTGGCACACGAAGGTCGGCATCCCGGCTATCCGTGCCCCCCTCGCATTCAGATGGCCAAACAGCTCAGCGAGCATCTGGGGTATCATCTGGTAAGTGCCTTTCCTGGTAAGGCCCATGACCATCTGCGGTCCGACGTCCTCTATCTTGATATCCATCTTCACGCACCTGTGGCCCCGGTCATGGGAGCGTTCGTATATAGCACTTGGGGGGGTGGGTGGGTGGGGTGGAGCGAAAGGTGCGCCATGGTAGCGACGGACACTGGCGGGTGCAAGTCCCGCCCGAGCAGGAACCTGTTGGCTCGGTAGCGAGGGGAGCTATTATATGGAGCAATCCTATATAGTAGGAGCCTCCCGACAAAGGGATATTGAG
>CAYGVT010000071.1:0-32871 GCA_964353355.1 uncultured Thermoplasmata archaeon
GATATTCTTCAGGGTGAGCTCGGAGGCGGCCTTCATGGGTTTGTGCTTCATGGGATATCCATAGGATATCCCATGTTAATGAATCTTTCGGTCTGAATTCCACAAATGGAACTAGGCGGCTTCAGACGGCTGACCATTTACCCATCACAGGAGACTGTCCAAAAGTCGTTGCTGAGACCTGGCTGTCGCCAGTTCTCCTCATTCTTCCAAAGGAATCCTAGGGCTGCACCTTTTTCCGAGCATCTTGTTTATCAAACTTGCGCTAGCTTTTTAAACCGATGCCCACGAATCGTCCCCAAAACACCGATGGGCGGACCGTACCCTGGAATCCCATTTTCGCATTTCCACGACCGCGAGCTCGTTCAAACGTTCACTATCAGCTTCGCGAACGTCTCGTAGATCCGCCGCAACGTCTCCTGGGCGTCCCCCTCCCCGGAGATGCCGTCCACCTGCCCGGCCTCCAGGCACATCACCTGCGCCTCGAGACCGTCCATCGTCCTGAACCGCCTCTTGATGCGCTCGGGATGCGTCCTGTGGAAGTATGCTTCCGCAGGATTGTTCGTCATGGGCACGTCCGGATGCGCGAGATACTCAGTGAGCCTTGGGAGCTTCTCCGCCATCAGCTCGAGCCTGTGGACCACCTTGGGATGATAGTCGAACCGCCTCGCGTATATGGCCTGGTACTTCTCCTCCGCCTCCTCCACGCTGTCCGAGTGGAGGAACACGTCCCACAGCTCGCCGTACAGCCCCGCCAGCCCCTCGGGCAACGGCTTGCTGGACTCCTTCCCCAGCCCCGCCGCCTCCTTGAGGTCCATCTTCGCATTGTACATCGTGTGGATCACACAGACCTGGTGTGACGCCTCCGGGAACATCTCCCTCAGCAGCTCCGGATACTGTTCCATGCCGTCGGTGACCATCGTCAGCACTGGCTTGCCTCTCAGCACCCTCCCCAGGAACCTCTTGAGGGTCCTCTTGTCGAGGTCCGCCACGATCATCTCCCCGACCGGCTCCTTGCGCCCCGAGTCGTACACGAGGCAACGGTACTTCCGCTCGCCGCCTATCCTCACGTACTGCTCGTCGTACGAGTACACCCCCGACCACTCCGCCTGACGTTCCGACATCTCCTTCCTGATGCGCCTTCCCGCCGACAGCTTCCACAGCCGCACCGTCTCCCGGCTCGGACGGACCCCCGCCACCTGGTGCGTCAGCTCCACGCTCTCCTCGAGCGAGAGAGCGCGCCCGCCAGTGTACCCGATGGCAAGCCCCCTGACGTCCCTCGTGTAGTGTCCGTGACGTGGCACGATATGCCCCAGCTCCACCTTGTACGCCTTACCGCATGCCTTGCACATGTACTTCTGGAGCCGCATGTCCAGGGCCGTGGCGAAGAAGCATTGGAGCTTCCTGTCCTGCGTGCCGTTGAGCTTGTGCTCCCGTGAGCCGCAGCCTGGGCACACCGGCTCACGGTACGAGACCCGCCCATCGTCCGTGATGCTCAGAGCTGGATGGCGAGGGTCCTGGGATGACTGCATCTCGAGAAGCCTGAGCAGCAACGGGATGGCCGAGCACCCAGATGCAGTCGCCCATCCAGAGGAGAGGGCCGACTGGACGCCCTCGATATTGGTCGTGAGCGTGAACATGGCGAGCGAGGGCCTGCCCGAGACCTCCTCCAGCTGGATGCTGAGGAAATCGCGCATGAAGCATTAACGCATTCACAGAAAATAGACCCGAATCCTGTTACCGTTTCTTATCCTTCCCAGCAACGACTTCTTGACAGACCCCCATCACAGGCGAGCGCCGGGGGCGGGACGCGGGGTGCTGGCCGTGCCCCTGGCGAGGCGGTCATGGCGCACAATTGATATACACCGCTTGGCCATATCGACGCATCCAGCGGGTGCTCCGTCCCAGGGAGGGCCCGCCTGGAGGTAGGCACATGGAAAGCCGCAGGACCGTCCTTGTCCTCCTCGTGTCGGTCATTTTGCTCGCGTCGACCCCCCTGCCGCTCGGCGCCGACGGAGACCGCGCCAGCGACGCTCGCGGGGGCTCGAGGGCGACGCTCGGCCCCGACGACGCGATGGTCCAGTACGCCATCTTGACCTCATCAGCGTTCGCCGACGAGTTCCAGCGGCTCGCCGACTGGAAGACCGACAAGGGCCTCTACGCCAAGGTCTACACGACGGACTGGGCGACGGGCGCCTACGAGGGCCGCGACTCGCGCGCGCAGTACCAGGCGTTCCTGCGGGACCTGCTCAACCACACGGGGCACGGCCTCAAGTACGTGCTGCTCGGCGGCGACGACGAGGTCATCCGCGCCCGCGAGATCTGGACCGGCATCAAGGTCGGCTGGGACATATACAGCGGTTCCTGGGTCTACTCGGACCAGTACTTCGCCGGCCTGGACACCGACTGGGACGCGGACGGCGACGGGCGCTACGGCGAGCTCGGCGAGGAGGACTGGGACGCCGACGTCTCGCTGGGCCGGTTGCCCGTGAGCACGGCCGAGGAGGCGCGCGCAGTGGTCGACAAGCTCATGCGGTACGAGCGGACGCCTGAGGTCGGAGACTGGATGAAACGCGCCGTCCTGGCCGCGTCGGTCATGAACCCGCCCAACGCCAACGAGACGAACGTCGACCCGGGCAACCTGTCACAGGTCTACAGCTGGTGGGAGGACAACGCGTGGGAGTCGCTGGAGCGCACGCTCCCGCTCATCCCGTCCCACATGAGCAAGACCATCCTCTACGACTACAACGAGACCTACGGCGGCAACTACACGGTCGCGAACGACACGCTCGACCGTCCGTCGTACATCAAGGCCATCAACGACGGCGCGTCCATCCTGGTGTCCACGACGCACGGCTGGATACCCACCGGCAACGGGCTGCCCCAGTACAACGGCACGGGCATCAACTTCAGGTGGGGGAACCTGTTCTACCACACCGACGTCCCCGGGCTCAGGAACGGCAACATGACGCCGCTCGTGTTCTTCTCGTCGTGCTACGTTGGCAACTTCACCGAGTTCAACGACACCAACTTCGAGCTCCTCGTCACCAAGGCCGACGGCGGCGCCATCGGCATTGTCGCCCCCACCGAGAACACCTACCGCGGCGAGGAGGTCGTGGGCTGGTCTGACGGCAACTGGTGGATGTCGGAGACGTTCTGGTCGCACATCCTCGGCGACATGCCACGGCCGGGCGACGCCATGTTCCAGATGAAGCGCGAGTACTTCCCGCACGTCCGCGCTGGCGGCGGCAACCCCGACTCGTCCTACTTCAGGCAGAACCTCGCCGCCTACAACCTGCTCGGGGACCCCGAGATGCCGGTGTGGCTCGACACCCCGAGCGAGCTTGTCGTCGACCTCCCGCCCTACCTGTACGACCTGGACTACACCGTCCCTGTGCACGTGACCTCCGGCGGCTCGGACCTGGCCGGCGCGCGCGTGTGCCTCAGGGGCGAGGACTTCTACGCCTCCGCGGACACCAACGGGACGGGATGGGCGACGCTCCACATCGCCCCCCAGAGGGAGGGCCAGACCGTCAAGGTCACCGTCACCGCCCCCCAGCACCTCGTGTGGCAGCAGACGGTGGGCATCACCCCGTCGGGGACCGAGCTCATCTACGTCCCCAACACCCTCCACGCTGGCAAGGACCGCCCCGAGGCGGGCGCGCCCACGACGCTCAGCGCTGAGCTGCGCAACATCGGCCACCAGAGCACCCCTGCCTTCTCGGTGCGGTTCTACGACGGCGACCCCGCGACAGGGGGCGTGCCCGTCGGCTCGCCCGTGGACCTGGACCCGGTCCCGGCCGGTGCGAGCGTGCCCGTCGTCACCGCGTGGGCCGCCCCCACCGCGGGCTGGCACGAGGTCATCGTCCTGGTCGACGCGGACGACCAGGTGGACGAGGTCCTCGAGGACGACAACAGGGGCTCCGCCTCCGTGTACGTGAGCGGGCTCGACGCCGTCCTCAGGCAGCTCCGCGTCAAGGGCGGGGCGGTCGCCACCATCCCCGTCAACGAGGCCTCCGAGATCGAGGCCGAGGTCTCCAACGAGGGATCGGTCACGCTGGACAGCGTGACGGTGCGCCTCTACCTCGGCGAGCCCAGCGCGGGCGGGGTCCAGCTCGGCGATGACATGCAGACCGCGGCCATCGCGCCCGGCGGCAAGCGCACGGTCACCTTCACCTACCGCCCCACCGCCGTGGGCCAGTTCAAGCTCGTGGCCGTGGCGGACCCGGCGGACGTGAGGCCCGAGTTCGACGAGGGCGACAACACCGCCGAGCTCTGGGTCAAGGTCGCGCACAGGCCCACGTGGGACGCCATCGCCGGCGCGACCATGGTCGAGGACGTGCCCAAGGAGATGGACATGACGCGCTACCTGCACGACTACGACACCGACGTCGATGACCTCAGTGTGAGCGTGCAGTCGGTCACGACCGACAAAGTCGGCGTCTCCGTCTCGGGCCTCGTGGTCAGGCTATCGCCGGAGGAGGACTGGTCGGGCGACTTCGACGTCACGCTCTCGGTCACCGACGGCGACTTCGCGGTCGACACCACGTTCCACGTGGCGGTCTCCGCGCGCAACGACGCGCCGCGGTTCCGCAACGTCGTGCACGAGGCGACCATCACCGAGGGCGAGACGTGGCGGTTCCAGCTCGACGCCTACGACCCCGACGGCGACAACGTGAGCTACACCGACAACTCGGAGCACTTCGACGTGGGCGCGGACGGGCTCGTGGTGTGGACGCCGACGTGGGAGCAGATCGAATCCACCCCCATCCACGTCGTCCGGTTCATCGCCACCGACGGCGCGGCCCAGACCTACTACGCCATGAACCTCGTGCTCGTCGCCAATGACACCGCCCCCGTGCTCGAGCTGCCGGCGCGGCTGAGCGCAAAGGTCGGCGCCGAGTTCCTCTACACCTTCAAGGCGGTGGACCGCGAGGGCGACGCGCTCACGTGGAGCGTCGGCTTCGGCGAGGGCAACGCCATCTTCGACGTCATCCCGACCACGGGCCAGGTCATGTTCATCCCGACGCAGGGCATGGCGGGCGAGCACAACGTCACCGTCCACGTCACCGACGGCACGCACACGGTCGACGGCTGGGCCATCATCGAGGTGCTTTCGGACGAGGAGGACGGAGGCACGCCGACGATCGAGTACGCGGTGCTCGCAACCGAGCTCGCCATCGTCGTGATATGCCTGCTCTACATCCCCTACTACCGCGGGAGGCAGCGCCGCGAGGCGGCGCAGCGCGCGGAGGCCGAGCGGGAGGCCAAGGCGGACAAGGCGGCCAAGGCGGACAAGGCGGCCAAGGCAGACAAGGCGGACAAAGCGGACAAGGCGGACAAGGTGAATGGGACGCAGGAGACGCCCAAGGGCGACGCGTGAGCCCTGGCGGACAGGGCCGGGCGCGCCGGCTCAGTACGACATGATGGGCGCCTTCATGAGCTCGCGGACCACCGTCGTGGCGTAGCAGCCCTTGGGCAGGGAGAACCTGAGGGTGGCCCGGCCATCCGCGACCTCCGACGCCGGATGCACCCCGACCAGGAGCAGCTCCCTGCGCAGCCCCTCCGACGAAAGCTGCACCAGGTGCGGGATGCGGAAGTCGCCCGCGGCGATGTGCTCGCGCTCGAGCACGGACGCCTCGATGTCGCCCATCTCGCCCCCGGCCACGGGCGCGTCCGTGCCGGGCACGAGTCCGGTCACCAGCGCGCGGCCGCGCTCGACCTGGAGCGCGGCCTTGGCCAGGTTCGCCGCGGTCACGGGCACGGGCCGCGAGTGCTCGGGCGCCCCATCGGGGCCCAGCGGCACGAGCACGTCGCCCTCCACGGGGCGGTCGAGGGGCAGACCGCGGCGCAGCCGCTCGCTGAGCACGAGGTTGAACAGCAGCCCCTGGAAGGCGTGCACGAACATGAGCTGCAGATTGAACGGCAGCCGGCCGAGCGCGCCCACGGGGTCGTCGGGGTGGTGCAGCAGGTGGTCGAGCATGGTGCGCTCGTGGCCGAGCTTGGGCGGGAGGTCCCGCAGCCCGGCGCGCACGTCGCGCGTGGCGCCGAGCGCGCGCCTCGCGGCCGCTGCGTCCTCGTCCTCGCGCGGCCCCACCTGCGTGAGGTAGGCCCAGCACGCCCTCTCCGGGTCGCCCAGCACGAGGTGGCGGCCGACCACGTGCGAGATGGGCCGCTGCACCCCGAACCGCTGGACGCCGTAGAAGTTGGGGAACCCTCCGACCGCGTCGACCTCGACGAGGATGGCGGCGACGCGCGCGCGCGCCTCGTCGTCGGCGATCGCGAGCCGCGTGACCGCGATCTCGAACCTGTTGGCCGCGTGGTCGCCGAGGGACACGTGCGCCGCCGTCGGCCAGGCCTCCAGCACCTCCACGTCGGGCATGCGCAGGTCGCGCACCTGCTCGACGGGCGCCTCCACGGTGAGCAGCTGCGTCGTGACCGCCCGCTTGTCCTTGACCCCCGAGAACCGCACGCGCCGCGCGGATACGTGCAACCGCTTGGCCAGCTGGTGGACGAGCCGGTTGGTCTCCCAGTTGCGCACCCGCAGCCTCACGGCCGTGACGGGCCCGCCCTCGACGACGGGCGGGGGGGCGCCCTCCTCCACGACGACGAAGTCCTCGGCCTCGGCGCGTAGCTTGCCTCCGATGCCCGGGGTGGCCGTCGCGTACCCGAGCAGCCCGCACTCCTCCTCGCCTGTGGGGGGGTCGGGCACGTGGAGCGCGGTCATCGATACCGCACGCGCGCTCCGGGTAAAGAAGGTGACGGAGCGGTGCGGCAGCGGCGTCCTCGGCTGCGTCGAGACGGCATCAGCCCTGCTTGGGCTCCTTGGACCGCTCGACGAGCTTCAGCATCTCGCCGTAGCCCTCGCCGAGCTCTCGCAGCGCGCGCTTGATGGCGTTCTGGGGCTTGCCGCTCTTGACGCGCACGAACAGGTGCTTCTTGCCGTAGAGGGGGTGGTCCGCGTCGACCGAGGCCATGTCGACTGTCTCGTCGGCGAGGAGCCTCTCGCGGAGGGGCTCGAGCAGGACGTAGGCGGCCGTGTCCCGGAACTCGACCTCGATGGTGTCCTTGCCCTTGTTGACCAGCGCTATGTCCATGCCAACAACCTCGCGGACGGGCCGTAGGAGCGGTCCCCTTAAAAAGGTTTGCCATCGGGGGGCTAGCCAGCGGGGGGTGCGGGGACAACCGATGGGAGCCAAGCCATCAGCAATAGCAGGGCCAGTGGAGCGAGTGCGCCTAGACGTCGCATGAGGAATCATACGACCATCGGTGGTCTGACTGACCTGTTCACCCCCCGATGACCCGACCGAGCGCCGCCAGCAACGTTAATACGCAAGACGTCCGATATTGTGCCAATCGCTGGTGGGCTCTCCATGGCGTGCAAGGGATGCGGGCGGGGCGCGGGCATGAGGCGGTGCGGGGCTCTCATCCTGCTGTTCATCATGGTGGTCCCCGCCCTCGTCAGCGCAGCCTCGGCGGGGGGCACGCCGGCCGCCGCCATGCCCTCGTTGACAGGCACGGGGCAGGACGAGCCCCCCGCGGTATGGCAGGTCCTGGACGCGCTCAACGCGACCGTCGAGATCCCCCCCGGCGAGATGCGCGCGCTGCGCGCGAACCTGACATCGGGTGCGCTCGAGCCCGTCGACTGGCCCGACCCGCTCGCGGGCATCTCCGCGACGGGCAGGGACGCCGTGGCCAAGGTCGAGCCCTGGCTGCGCGCGGCCCTCGCCGCCAACCTCAGGCGCCTCGGCTACGCCTCGGACGCGTTCGCGCGCGAGGTGCGCGACTGCACCGACGCCATGTGCAGGGACGAGGTCGCGTTCGCCGTCGCGCGCACGCCGCCGGAGGTGCTCGCGGGCGTGCCGCCCGCGCTGCTGACCACCAGCGCGCGCCTGCTCTACTCGCAGGACGCAGGGCTCCCCTACGCCGACTTGGTCGAGCGGCAGGGCGAGGGCGGGAACTTCACCACGGTCAGCTACGTGAACGCCACCGGCGCCCGGTGGGAGCTCCCGCGCGACGTCTACTACTTCTACGTCGCCCACCCCCGCGTGTTCTGGGAGACCCCTGCGGCCGTCGGGGGGAGGTCCTTCTGGCGCAAGGCCTTCTTCGACGAGCTCACCTACGGCTCGTCGGGCACGCTCGCGTCCGCGCTCGGCCTCTGCGGCGACTACGTCGCGGCCATCCAGAACGCGACGGTGTGGGTGCAGCGCCAGCTCGAGTTCGGCTACGGCACCAACTACGTGCAGCCCGTCGAGGTCATCCTCGACCGGTTCGGCAGCTGCGGCGAGTACAGCATCGCGGTCGCGGCCGCGCTCAAGGCGGCGATGGTGCCCGCGAGGGTGTGCGTCTACACCGCCTCGGACCACCAGTGGAACGAGCTGTGGCTCGACGGCGGCTGGACGTTCCTGGACGGCTCCAACGACGTCGCGGGCCAGACGACCGTGCGCGAGCCCGAGCTCATCCCGCTCATGGGCAGCATCAACTTCAACGACCCGGACAACTTCGAGCGCTCGGGGTGGAAGCCCTTCATGTCGATGACCAACAGCTTCCGCCCCGACGACGTGGACATCAACTCCATCGGCATCCGCACGGCCGGCCCCGCCTACAGCTGCAGCGGGGGGGACTGGGCCTCGCCCCTGGTCGCCGTCCCCCACAAGTACACCGACACCTCGCGCGTGCACGTGACCGTCGTGGACGCGCAGGGCGACCCCGCGGAGGCTGCCTGGGTGGGCGTGCTCGAGCTCGCGCACGACCCCTACGACGTGAGCAGCTTCCCGTATGCCCTGTTCGCGTGCGCGAACTACACCAACGCGACCGGCCAGTGCGACCTGGAGGTCGGGCTCCAGGGCACCTGCCGGTGGGGCCACGAGCACACCTACACGGTCGAGGTCCTGTCGTCCTACGGGGCCAAGCACGCGGTCTACCCCGGGGACATGCCCGTCACCGAGGAGGGCGTGGACCTCCACTGCACCTACACCGTGGACGGCGACGCGCCGAGCGTCCAGGGCCCGCGGTGGACCGTCGCGCCGGAGCCCGACCTGCCCGTCCACGTTATACTCGACCTCGAGGTCACCGCGCGCGGCGTGCAGCGGCACGGCCACGGCGAGTACGGCGGCAACGAGATGTTCGCGTTCGGCACGACGTTCGACCACGAGTTCCCGGCCGGGGTCGACTGCGCCGTCATGGACGCGGACGCCCTGGAGACGCTCCGCGCGGGCGGTGTCCCTGAGGTGGTCTGGGGCGGCCACGACGTCGCCTCGGCAAGGGCGGCGGTGGCCAACTACCCGGAGTGGGACGACCTCTACCTGGTCCTCCTCAACACCGATTCCTACGCCTCGACCAAGGTGGTGGAGCTCGCATGCTCGCTCAGGGCCAGGATGTTCCCGCGCCTCGACCTGAGGGCTCCCGTGAGGGGCGTCGACCTCTCGACGGCGGCTCCCCTGGCGGTTTGCGGCACGGTGCGGGACCACTGCGTTATCACGGGACTGTGCGCGACCGTGGACGGCATCACCTGGGTGGACCTCATGGGCGTCCTCGAGGAGGGTGCGTTCAACACCACGCTCGATGTCTCCGGCCTCCCCTCGGGCGAGTTCACCGTCGCGGTGCGCGCGGTGGACGCCGCGGGCGTGTGGCGCGAGGAGAACGCCACGCTCTTCCTCGACGCGATGGACCCGGACGTGGTCATCATCTGGCCGACGGACGGCATATACCTCATGGTCGCCGACGTCATCCGACTGACGGGCACGGTGGCGGACGATGGGCATATCGCCTCCGTCAGGGCACGCCTCGCAGGCAAGGCATGGACCGACGCGTCGATGTCCCCCGACGGGGGCTTCCTCGACATGTCCGTTCCGATGCAAGGGGAGACGGGACCGACCGAGCTGCAGCTCGAGGTCACTGACGCGGCCGGCCGCTCGACTCTCGTGCGGTCCCATATCGTCATCGACCCGATGCCCCCCATCATCCAGCTGCGCAGGCCCGACCCCTCCAGGCCCGTCGTGGTGGGCGCGGTGCCCACAGTCGAGCTCACGGGCTCGGTCTGGGACGACTACGGCGTGGGCGGGCTCATCTACAAGGTGGACGACGGCGAGTGGGTCGACGCGACGCTCTCGCTCGGGGACGGCGACACGTTCGCGCTGACGGTCCCGACCACGGGATGGGCCGACGGCCACCACGTCCTCGAGCTCAAAGTCCTCGACCGCGTGATCCACGCGGACTCCATCAACGTCACCTACGACGTCGACACGACGCCGCCCGCGCTCGACCTCGAGCCGCTGGAGGAGAGCTACGACGATTCGGCCGCCACAGTGCTGCGGGGGACGGTCACCGACGCGCACGGCGTCGCCCTGGTCACGGTGGCCGTCGACGGGGGCGAGGGCGCGCAGGTCACGCCCGACATCGATGGCACCATCGAGGTGGCGCTCCCCTCGGGACCGCGGTCCATCGGCGTCCACGACGTCAGGGTCCTCGCGGTGGACTCCCTCGAAAACACGGTCGATGTCGCGCTCTCCTACACGGTCGTGGACGCGACCCCCCCCGAGGTCACGGTCGAGGAGCCCTACGACGGCGCCAGGCTCACATGGGGCCGTCCCATCACCATCAGTGGGACGGCGACGGACAACGTGGGGGTGACAAGGGTCGTGGTGACGATAGGGATGACGACCTGGACCCCTGTCGACGGCACCCCCCGGGCCACGGTCGAGTGGTCGGTCGAGGTCGACACCTCGGGCTGGTCCGTGGGCACGCTCGGCATGACCGACATCGGGGTCAGGGCCTTCGACGAATGGGACCTCTTCGGGATGGTCCTCCTCACGGTCGAGCTCGTGGACAGGACGCCACCAGTGCTCATCATCGGGCCCCCGGACGTGGGGACGGCCTACGAGGTCCTGACCGCCCAGCCCCTGCACCTCAACTTCAACGCGACCGACGACGTGCACGTGACGGGAAGATGGTGCCGCGTCGACAGAGGGGCCTGGACCCCCGACCCTCACAACATCCAGACCGTCGGTCTCGCTGCGGGCTTGCACCTGGTCGAGGTCAAGGTCGCCGACGCGGCCGGAAACGAGGCCGTCGGTTCCACGACGTTCCTCGTCAAGGAGCGGCCGGGGGAGGGTGGCATCCCGACGATGGCCATCGCCGCAATCGCGCTCGTGGCGGTCGCCATCATAGTCGTCGTCGTCCTCCTCATGAGGAGGGGACGGGGACCGTCGGGGACGGCGCCACTCGACGACCTAGAGCCCGGCTTGCTTGGGGACGAACCCTCCATCGGGCCCGGTGACGCCCCCGCGGGCGAAGCCCCTACCTCGCCCCCGACCATCCCTCCGTCGTGACCGGCTCGACGCCCTCCATGAGCGACCGCTCGGTCCAGGTCTCGGGCCCCCACTCATCGCGCTCCCGCCTCTCCCACCCGGGGATGGCGCGGTGCACTTCCGCGACGGTCAGGTCGCGGAAGCACTCGAGGTAGACCAGGTTCACGAGCCCGACCGTGGGGCCGCACAGCAGCAGCACGTCCACGAGGTCGGGCACATTGTGCCACAGGAGGCGCCTGATGAGGACGGCGATGACGATGATGGGCACGAACGAGAGCTTGGTCCACCGGTTGGTCACGTGCCGGAAGCCGTGCGCGAGCGCGTACTCGCTCGAGTCCACCGGGATGGTCGCGCCGAGCTTGTCGACCGGGTGGGCGGGCAGTAGCATCAGCGGGATGAGCGAGAGCAGGTGCGCGGCCATGAGCGAGGTGAGCACGGCGCGGAAGGCATCCGCGACGCGCGGGTAGACCTCGATGTAGATGGTGAAGGACGCGAGGAGCACGACGGACCATGCGGTCACGTCCGCCCACTCGCGCCAGCTGAAGGCAAGGTCGCGGCGCGTCCTGAGGTGCAGCCCGGTGGTGTCGATGTACTCGCGGTCGGAGAGGTCGAAGAGGCGCATCGCGTTGCGGGCGTGCCGCCGCCTCTCCCTCGTGCCGCTCCCGCCCTTGCGCAGAAGTGGGGTGACGTCGCGCACGCGCAGCAGCGTGGTCGGGAGGTAGCGCGAGTAGATGCGGTGCGCGATGTAGCCGATGGCGAAGGCGACGCCGAGCGCGCGGGCGGCCTCGAAGGCCGACTGGAGGACCAGGACCCCGGGGGCGGGCCATTCGCCCCAGAGCGGCCCCCGCATCGCGGCGCAGGCGACGAGCACCGTGAGCAGGGCGACGACCCTCTGCGAGAACTCCTCCGTGCGCCTCCAGTGCCAGAGCAGGGGCAGGGCTCCCGCGACGGCGAGCCCGTTGTAGAGCGACGACGAGGCGAGGAGCCTGAGGCTCGGCTCGCGGCCGTAGAACGGGTACGAGTGCACGTCCGCGAGCGCCCTCATCGCTGCCATGGACGCCGCTGACGCGACCACGAACAGCAGCAGCAGCCTGCGGTCCTCGCTCCTCAGGGCGACGCCCTCCCGTGGACGTGCAAGGCCATGGGATATATTTAATCCGCGGTCGGCCGCGGGGCAAGGAGCAGGATGCCCGAGGCCGTGATGCCCCAGGCGACCTCCTGCATGACCGCCACCGTCTCGGTCTGGGGGTTGAAGCCCATCGGGAGCAGGACGGTGCCGATTGCCACGGCGATGATGGTGGCGAAGAGCCCGGCGACGCCGAGCGCCCGCGACCGCCTGAGCACGGGCACGAGCGTGACGAGCGCCAGGTAGGTGGTGATGAAGAAGCCCACCGAGACCGCGCCGTGGATGTCGCCGGCGTCCTCCGTGAACACGCCCACGAGCACCAGGAACACGCCCCCGATGGCCAGCAGGACCGGGCCCGCCCAGGCGAAGGCGGCACGGAGCGCGCGGTTCTCCCACCTGGCGAGGCCCGCGTGGATGGCGGGCCCGAGGCCCGCGAGCGCGAACACGACCATCAGCGCCCCCGCGACCATCACTGCGCAGTTGAACGCCCAGGCGCCCGGGCCCACGCCGAGGTCGCTCAGGTAGTTCCTGTAGAACGCGTAGTCGGGGTCGGACGCCATCGCGACCACGTAGAGCGCGAGGAACGCCGCGGCCGCGAGCAGCCCCGAGGCCGCGCCGAACGTGCGCACGAGGGCGCTCACGCGACCGCTAGAGCCCTGGGGGGTATTCACCCTTTTGCACGGGGGCCGGCCGCAACAGGCGGCGGGCCACGAGCTCGACCATCACGACCAGCGCCCAGGGCAGGAGCGACACGAGGAACAGCAGCTCCGCGATGGGGGAGACCTCCTCGTTCGGGCTGAACGCGAACACCGCCAGCAGCAGGTCGAGCACGGCGGTGCCGAGCGTGAGGCGCGTGACGGTCGGTCCGAGCGGGTTCGTGGACTGCATCGCCCACCACATGGCCCCCCCGGCCAGGACGAGCACGGAGAAGACCGAGCCCGAGAGCCACATGTGCGCGTCCATCGAATCCTCGGTGTAGACGCCGACGAGCGCGGCGATCGGGCCCGCCGCGCAGAGCAGCAGGACGGCGAGCCGCGCGGACACCCCGTGGCCGAGCACGGGACGCAGTCCCAGCAGCGCGAAGGGGACGATGAGCGCGCCCGTGAGCATGAGGCCCGTGTTGAAGAGCTCGGCCATGGGCCCCACGCCCAGGTCGCTCGCCCAGCTCGTGAGCGGGTCGTACGACGGGTCGAGCGCGGCCGAGACGCCCCAGGAGACGATGAACACGCCTATCGCCCCCAGCCCGCACGCGACCCCGACGGCCTCCGACAGGCGGCTCACGACCGCCCATGGGGCGGACGGCGTATATCTGCTTTCTCGCGCCCCGTCTGACGGCGGCGTGGCACCCACCCAGGGGCGAACCTATTTATCCCCGCCGGCTCGTTCCGCGCCCATGGCCGGGGTGGAGAAGGTGCGGGCGCCAGCTCCGGAGAGCAGGCCCGCGCTCGCCCTCGCCATCGCCCTCGCGGTCGACCTCGCGCTCCTGCCCCTCGTCTTCGTCATACCCCCGTACGGCTTCCTCGTCGTGCTCACCATCGTGCCCTACGTCGGCGGGAGGGTGGGGGGCAAGCGTGCCTACCGCCGCGGGGCCATCCGCGCGGCCGCGGTGGCCGCGGTGCTCGAGGTGACGGTCCTCGCCGCGATCCTGCTCAACATCCTCGGCAAGCTGCCCGGGGCCAACCTGGACCTCATGGAGCCCATCGGGCTTGGCATCCTGGTCTCGGGCTACCTCCTCGCCATCGCCTTCGGCGCGCTCGGCGGTGCGCACGGCGCGAGACCGGAGCGGAAGGACGGGTGAGCCGGCCGCCGATCACGCGCCCTTGGTCGCCCTGCCCTCGCGCCAGCGCTCGAGGAGGTCGTGCAGGGGCGCGCCCACCTCGCGCAGCATGTATCCCAGCGCGAGGCCCGTGACGGCCCCGATGAGGCCGCCCGTGACGAACCTGGCCAGGTTCGAGGACTCCCAGTAGCCGAGGAGCTGGCCCACGCCGTCCACGCCGATGGGGACGAGGGCGGCCACCACGACCCACCATCGCAGGGCGGTGAGCTCGTCGTAGCGGGGCAGGTGCGGGAGCACCGTGATGGCGAGCCCGATGGCCATGAGCAGGTAGATGGCGACGCACCGCGCGCAGAAGGGCATCTGGTTGCCGTTGAGCGTGAGCGTGCGCTGCGGCAGCTGGTGGCACTGGGTGTCGCCCGCGTGGTAGACCCATCGCGCGAACGCGGGCATCCCGTCGGTCACGTTGGCGTTGTCGACGCGGCCGACGATGCCGTCGGGCGAGAGGTGGATGGTGTCGCGGTCGAGCGTGTAGGGCGCGACCCACATCGACATCGCCCAGGCGCCGACGATGACCAGCGCGACCAGGCCGAGCTTGAGGACGCGGGGGCGCGGGCGCATGCCGGACCTCCACTGCTCCACCACGTCGAGCAGCGGCTCGACCATCCTCACGGGGGCCTCAGCCAATCCTCATGCCTCCCAACGGGGGCTTGCCTGCGGGGGGCCTCGTGGGCTCCTCCGGCAGCGCAGGCACATCCGCGGGCGGGGCGCACTCCGGAGGCGCGGGCGCCCCTTGCCGTGGGGACGTCTCGGGCCGCTGCGGCGGCTGTGGTGGCGAGGGGGACGAGGGCGCGGGCGCGTCTGCGGGGCGGGGCACGCCCGCGGGTGCCCTGCTGCGCGCGCGTGGCGATGCTGGTGGCTCCACGTCCCAGAGGTGCTTGCGCTCCCGCGCCGCGCCCCGGAACTCCCGGCGCAGCGGGGCCACGAGGGCGACGGCGACCGCCGCGAGGACGGTGCCGAGCCACCAGCCCCACGTGAAGAGCCCCAGCAGCGCGCCCGTGAGCGCGAGCGTGTAGTAGTTGCGCGTCCAGGCGCCGAACGCGCCCGCCACGGCCGCGACGGCGCCCACTGCCATCGCCAGGACGACGACGAACGCGCCCCTGGTGGAGTCCCCCGCGCTCGGGGCGGGGTGCGAGGGCACCTCCTCGGACCCGGAGCCCACGCGGGTGACCAGGTCGACGACGTAGGTGCCGCGCTCGAGCGTGACCCTGCGCACGACCGTGACGTGGCCCTGTGCCTCCATCCGAAGCTCCACACGCCCGGTCGGCACGCCCTCCAGGAAGTAGTAGCCGTCCACGCCCGTCGTCGCGGACATGCCCTCGTCGACGGCGGTCACGGTCGCCCCCACCACCGGGTCGCCGTCGGCGTCCTTGACCACGCCCATCACGTCGGCGCGGGGCTCCTCGAGCAGGGCGCCCAGGCCCCCGATGCCATCCTGCGCGGACCATGCGGCCACCGCGCCGAGGACGCCCACGACGGCCGCCACGACGAGCAGCACGGCGGCGAGCTGCAGCCGCCGGACCGGCCGCTCGACCTCGATGGCCTCCTCGGGCAGCTCGTGCGGCAGGGGAGGTGCCCCCATCTACCTCTCCTCCGGGGCCTCCTCCTTCTTCGCGGCCCTGGCGGCCGCAGAGTCCTCGAACTCGTCACGGGAGAGCGTTATGGCCGCGAGCGCGACCACGGCGAAGATGGCGCCCCAGATGGTGAAGCCCGACGCGAGCATCGCTCCCAGGGAGCCGAGCATCGCGAGCCCGGGGCGGCGGCGCCTCCAGCACGCCCATCCTCCCACGATGGAGAAGATGACGCCCATTACGATGAGGGGCACGCAGACCCTGAGGTTCGCCGTGTACTTCGCGTAGTCGTCCTCCTTCTGCCCCTTGAGCTCCGTGAGCGTGGCGGTCACGCGCGCCTCCGCCACGTTGCCCGCGAGGTCCATGGCCTGAACCGTGAATGTGCCCTTCGACAGCCGGTTGTCGTCGAGCGGTACCAGCGCGCGGCCCCTCGCGAGCTGCCAGGGGGACCAGGCCCCGCCGGGCAGCGAGTAGCGGATGGCGCGCGCATCGGGCGCCTCGATGTAGAGGTCGGCGAACGGCGCGGTCGCGTTGTCGGGGATGCTGGCGACCAGGGCGGGCGGGACCAGGTCGAGCGTGACGTGCACGGGCACGACCGTCCCGTTGCCGGTGGAGTTGCGCGCCATGAGCTCGAGGAGCCGGTCGTGCTGCCGCACGGTCGAGAGGCCCTCGGCGAGGTCCACGACGACCTCGGCCTCTCCCGCGCTCATCGGAGCCCAGGGCCTCCATGCGCTGCCGTTGACCCTCCAGGTGACCTCGGTCGCGCCCTCGGAGTGCGCGAGCACGACCTTGGACGTGGAGTTGGAGACCGTGGCGCCGTGGACGAACACGGCCGTGTCCGGGAAGGCCACGCCCCTCCAGCCGCCTGCGCCCGTCGGGTGGGACGGCAGGGTGACGTCGACCTCGGGGACGACGGTCTCGCCGGCGGCGTTGATGGCGCTCAGGTAGATGTGGCCGTAATCGCCGGTGCCGGTGGGCGCCGTGAAGGTGTAGTCGATGACACGGTCGTAGTCCATGGCGCGGTGGACGGTCAGACCCGCCTCGCGCACGTCGATCCTCAGGTCGTCGATGGGGCCCTCGTACCTGGCCAGGAGCACCTCGAGCCTGACCGTGTCGGCGTTGGTCCAGTCGAGCAGCCGCGCCTCGAGGGCGGGCTGGAAGGGCGCGTCCGGCCGCGTCGCCTTCGGGTCGAGGTCCCTGACCTTGACGGGGAACGGGCGCCGGTCGTCGCCGCCCGTGTAGTCGCGGAAGAGGTAGGTGTCGAACGTGGCGTTGACGGACTGGTCCCAGTCGCGCTTGTACAGGCGCGCGACGAACCGACCTCCCGGGACGTTGTCGATCTCGAACTTGCCGTTCGAGTCCGAGACGGCCTTCGTGGCCATCCCGTCGATGGAGACCTCGACGCCGGCGATCTCGGTTATGTCCGCGTAGTTCGACCCGTAGTAGTCGTCGTAGTCGATGACGATGCCCCTGAGCATGAGCTCCTCGCCCTCCGCGGCGTCGGCGACGTAGAGCTGGATGGCGACGCTGGAGATGCCCCAGCCGGCCGCGAGGAAGAGCGCGATGGCCGCCACCATGGGCTTCCAGGTGCGGCGTCGCGTGACACCGGGAGGGGTGTAGTGGGCGGGGCCCAGCGACCCGGCGCGGAACCCCCCGGACGTGCCGCCGCCCTCGGCGGCTTTGTCCTCCTCGGGCGGCTCCAGCTCCCCGACCTCGACGTCCTCGACGCTCATCTCGGGCTGCTTCTCAGAGGGCTCTGGGTCGGGCATCGATGCTCCCCGGACGTGTAAAGGTTGCGCCAGTTAAATGCCTTTGCCCGAAGGAGGGGTGCGCCCGCCAGGGGCTGGCTATGCCCTCTCCTGCAGCACGACGTTGAGCTCCACGACGTCCCCGTCCTTGAGGGCTAGGAGCTTGCGCAGCTCGTGCTCGGAGATGATCTCGATGGTGTCCGTGTGGTGGCTGCGCTGTGGCATGACGACGGCGCACCGCAGGTCGTTGATGACGGCCCTGAAGGCCTTGACCGCCCCGAAGGTGCGCGAGCCCTGCGTGAAGCCGCGGATGGGGACGCCGGTCGCGCGCCGCAGGAGCTGGACCTTGCCCCGGTCCTCGCCCGCGAGCCGGAGGTTGAGCGTGCCCATGAAGGGGTCCATGTCGAGCAGCTGGCGGAACTGGTCGCGGTAGCCCGCCTGCTCGATGTAGTACTTGCCCTCGCCCAGGCCCGAGACGAGCGCCCCCTTCAGCTTGACGCGGTCGTGCGACTCGAAGATGGAGACATAGTCGGCGTACTCGGTCTGCAGCGCCTTCATGCCGTCGTCGGTGAGGCGCAGCAGCTGCCTCCGCGCGCCGAGCTCGCGCTGTATCAGGCCGGCCTCGAGCAGCTCCAGGATGCGGCGGGAGGCGGTCTGCTGGCTCGTATCGAGCGCGCGGCCCAGCTCGCCGGAGGAGACGGCCACGAGGTCCTCCATCGCGCCCATCATGGCGAGCCGCTTGAGGAACATGACGTCCTGGGGCTTGGGGAGCATCGGTATACCAAGGGGCGCCCCGATATAAGGTTTTTACTCAGGAATGGGTCGATTGCATGTGGTTAGCGACGGGCGCGACATTGTGATGGGGTCCATCGTGCCATCGTGCGGGTCCCGGTCTCGAATCCCGCATTCTCTCACCCCCTGCATCGATTCGTATCCATCCAGGAGCACGTATCATGTAGCACGGTTCGAAAAAACGAACATATGTTCGAAAAAACGGACATCACGCCATTGGGCTACAGGCTCCTCGCCCTCATGTCCAGGTCGCCCGGAGAGGAGTTCTGCTTGGGAGAGCTCGCGAGGCGGACGAAGGCCAGCGTCGCGGGCTGCCACTCGGCGATAGTGCCGCTCAGCGATGGCGGGCTCGTCGTACCGGGGAGGGGCGGAAGGAACCTCTACTATCATGTGGACGTCACCAACCCGGCGATAGCGCACTTCAAGGTCTTCGTCAACGTGATCGACCTCGGGGTGATCGTCGAACGCCTCAAGCCCATCGCATCGAGCGTCACGCTCTACGGCAGCTGCTCCACCGGTCGCGACACGGACAAGAGCGACTTGGACCTGCTCGTCCTCGCCATGGACAAGAGGGCCGCCAGCGAGGTGATGGGCACGAGGATTGTGGGCGGTAGGGCCCTGAACCCCATGATCCTCTCGCCCCACGAGCTCGCGGAGCCGAGGTCCAAGGACCGGGCGTTCTTCGATGAGGTCCAGAAGGGCATCGTCCTGTGGAGGGCCGAGGATGGATGAGTTCGACAGGTGCCCGAGCGACGGCCGGATACAGAGGGTCGAGGCATCCCCGGCGATGATAGGCAAGGCGGTCGAGACCGCCACCTACGACCTCGACAGGGCCGTGGACAGCCTGTCGAGGGACCATAGCAGGTGGGCCTCGGTCCAGGCCTACTACTGCATGTTCCACGCGACAAAGGCCCTCGTGCTCAGCAAGGGATACAGGGGAAGAGAGCCACAATTGCCTCCTTGTCGCGCTGCGGGTGCTCTGGGTCGAGGCGAAGGAGCTCGCGGCCTCGCACGTCCTGAACCTCGCGCTGTGCATGGACATCAGGCAGGAGGCGGACCGCGGGCACACCTTCAGCCGTGAGAGCGCCGTGGAGGCCATCATGATGGCCCGCGAGATGTTGGATACCGCCAGCTCCCTCCTCGGGCGTTGAGCGGGGTCGCCCAAACCTATATCTCGGACCTGCCGCATCGCCGCGCGATGGCGCGCACGAGGTCGATGAGGCGTGAGAAGTCGGGGGACTTCGACATCGTCACGGTCCCCACCGCCCAGGAGGTGCTGGACAAATCCTTCCACGCCGCGAGCAAGCTCCAGGCCACGGACCCGGACGCGGCATACCGCGCGCGCAAGACCGCGGTCGCGCGCGTGACCTCCGTGGCAGACACGATAGACCACGTGCTCGGCCGCACCGTGAAGGGCTTCTCGGTGCTCGAGAACCTCCACCCCTTCTACTGGGGGGTGATGGGCACGCAGTTCGAGATGCGCGAGCTGCGGCACTCCGTGGAGACGGTCGACTGGTGCAGGAAGCAGGTGCGCGACGTCGCGACCAAGGCCATCGCGCAGCTCACCCGCACCCGCAACCGCCCGTTCATCGAGCAGAAGCGCAAGGAGGTCTACGGCCGCGTGTCGTCGCTGCTCGAGCGCATCGCCCCCGAGCTGGAGCTCCTGGGGCGGGCCCGCGACGCGATGCGGCGGCTGCAGGCCATCGACCCCAAGGTCCCCACTATCGTGGTCGCGGGCTACCCCAACGTGGGCAAGTCCGCGCTCGTGGGCCGCCTGAGCTCCGCCGAGCCCCAGGTCGCGGCCTACCCGTTCACGACAACGTCTGTGACGGTCGGGCACTTCTACGAGCGCGGGCGGCCCTACCAGGTCGTCGACACCCCCGGCATCCTCGACCGGCCCATCGAGGAGCGCAACCCCGTCGAGATGCGCGCGATAGCGGCCATCGCCCACCTCCCCCACGTGCTGCTCTTCCTCATCGACCCGACCCCCGGCGCGGGCTCGACACTCGAGCAGCAGGAGGCGCTGCTCGCCCAGGTGCGCGCGGCGTACCCCGAGGCCGACGTGCTCGTCGTCGAGACCAAGGCCGACCTCTCGGCCGGCACGGGCAAGGGCCGCATGCTCGTCTCGTCGGTGACGGGCGAGGGCCTCGACGAGCTGCGCGCAGAGCTGCTGCGGCGGCTGCCCGAGCAGGAGATCGAGTGGGTCATCCGCGAGGGTTAGGCCTGAGGAGTCACCTTCGCTGACCTCTGCATGAATGTATAATTCCGCCATGACCAGCGCACATTGAAGCGGACCCTGGCGGGAACCTCATGGCGCTCTTTTTTCCCGAGATTGTATTACGATTCGAGAAGGAGCCTATCGAGCGCACTGGACCCAACTACGTGCAGGACAGAGGATTGTCGGGGCGATGTCGCAGGAGGCTATCACGGTCGGCACTGCCCAGGCGAGCGCATCCCTGCCAGGAGACGTCCCGACCACCGACCGTGCACGTATCGTTGTGAGCCCTCCACGGGCCGGGGGAAATCCAATAATACCCGTCCCACCAATGGCGCCTCTATGAACCGAGAGCGTTCATGGGGGTTCATAGCGGTCTTCCTACTGCTCATCACCATCGCGGTCATTCTGTATTTCACGATGATCATGACCATATCGCTCGACGAGCGTGAATGGCAGACCCTGGGCGGGATGATAATCTTTTGCGCCATCGTCTATGCGATGCTCTTCCCGGTGATGTACTACCTGCCCCGTGGAAGAAGCTTCCCCATACTGTCCCGCATCCTCTCCGTGTTCCGCAAGCAGGGCCCAGGCGATGGAACCCACCCGCCGCCCGTCGCCACGTACGGGACGCCCCCACAGGGGCTTCTCGCCCCCACCCCTCAACCGCAGCCCATGCCCCTCGCACAGGGCTCCGCGTACATGGGCCCGGCCCCCCCCGGGCCAGGCGCAGCAGGTCCTGCGTGGCCCTATCTGGGAGGGCAGAGCCCTCCGGTGGGCGCCCAGGGCCCTCCGGCGGGGGTCCATTCGATCGGCCCCCAGGGGCTGGCAACGCCCGCCCTCCCCGCACCGGTAGGGGAGCTCGGGCACCCCGCGCAGCCCGGCCCGGTTGGAACCGCGTCCGAGATACCGTTCGACCTGCCCAGGCCCAAGCCCCTGCTAATCGCCTTCATAGCGACAACGATCGTCGGGGTCATACTTCTGAGCCTCGGTGGGGGCTTTTTCATCATCGCAATGGTCTTCGTCTTCTTCTCCGTCTCCTTGCCCCCGCTCATCTGGCTGTCGTACATCAACCATCGCGGGAAACGAGCGCCTCTCCCGAGGAAGGTCCTGCTCATCGCCCTGGCGGGGGGGATGCTCTCGACGGTGTCCGCCCTGATCGCAAGCACTCTGGTCACCATTGGCAATGACCCCGTCACTGACCTGCTGGCAGCTCCCTTTATCGAGGAGCTCTGTAAGGGGATCATGCTCCTGCAGGTCCTTTGGGCAATCAACGACCGCTACTCAGGGTTCATGTACGGCGTGGCCATCGGGATGGGCTTCGCCGTTGCCGAGAACTTCTTGTACGGTCTCGAGGACTTGTTTGGTGGCTCAGGGGTGGGCTGGGGCGCCCTGTCGCTCTTCAGGGGATTGTCGGGCACGGTCGGTCATGGGCTCTACACAGGTATCGTAGGCTACGCCCTTGGGGCCTACTTGGACCCCAAGGGGGACGGGAGTCGCTGGCCCCTCTTCGGGGGCTACCTTGTGGCGATGGGGTTGCATCTGAGCTGGAATGCCAATGCCGACCTCAGTCCCGGCTTCTGGGGCACACCAATCATGATTGTCCTGTTGATCGTCGATATCTACATACTGCTGCGGCTGCTGCGCCACACCGAGGCCTTGGGCGACATCTACGCCCCAGGTGGAAGGTCGCGGACGGCGTCAACCATGGCCCGGCTCCCGGAGGCCGCGCCGCGGCCTGTCCCCTACCCACAACCGTATGGGGTGCCCGCCTACACGGTCCCTGCCGGACAGCCCTTGCATGCGCAACAGCCGGCACCGCCAATGATGGCACCGGCCGCCACACCGGCCCAGGCGCCCCCGATGGTCTTGCCCGCGCCGTCCATGGATGTGGGGCAGCGTGCGGGAGCCATGGGCGTCTGCATCTTCTGTGGCACCCCTTTCAGTTCGGACTCCAACTTCTGCGGTAGCTGCGGAAGGCCCCTGGGCCACGATGTCCGGTAGGCGGATGGGCCCCGCCCAGTCCAGCATGCCCTCAGCGCCCATACCACAGGCCCTTGTTCTCTGTGAAGAAGTAATGGTCTTTCCGGACCCCCTCGGAAACCTCGGACGAATCGGCAGTGGCGAGGACGTTATCGGATGCCTCCGACCCCTGCCCACGTCCCGTGAACACCATGCGGCCCTGGCCCTGGTGGGTCGATGCCACCAGGTACATCGCCAGGACACTTGGGGCACATGCAGCATGGGGGCACCGGCAACATCGGGGGGGCGTGCCACCTCTCGTACCTCTCAGACCTCGAAGTCTCACCGAGGGCCTGAGGTACCACACCCCGTTATCAGTCGGGCCTTTCCCAAGGCCACTCCCACGGAAAACCTTAACGGGAGGCATCCCCATTGGGCCCATCCCGCCCCTTGCCGAGGCGTCTGGTGGTCCGATGGAAGGCACTCGCTCGAGCTGCTCGCCGGAGCTTGAGGCATACTTCCTCGAGCTAGCCCGCGGCCTCGACGAGTGCATGGCGCTCGCGCGCAGGGCGCGCGCGCAGGGCTTCGACCCCGAGCTCGACGTGGAGATACCGGTCGCCGTCGACCTCGCGGAGCGCGTCGAGAGCCTCGTGGGCCCTCCCGGCATCGCGCACCGCATCCGCGAGGCCCACGAGGGCATGACGCGCGAGGAGGCCGCGCTGCACATCGCGCGCGAGATAGTGAGGACGATGCCCTTCCCCTCGAAGGAGAAGGCGCTCGACCAGGCCATCCGCACCGGCCTGGCCGTGCTCACAGAGGGCGTGCTCGTCGCGCCCCTCGAGGGCGTGTCGGAGGTCAAGATCAAGCAGAACCCCGACGGGACACGGTACGCGGACGTCTACTTCTCGGGCCCCATCCGCGCCGCGGGCGGCACCGCGCAGGCGCTCTCCGTGCTCATCGCGGACGTCGTGCGCCGCGAGCTGGGGCTCGACGCCTACCGCGCGACCGACAAGCAGGTCGAGCGCTACAAAGAGGAGGTGCGGCTCTACAAGCAGATAGAGCACCTGCAGTACCTGCCCTCGGACGAGGAGCTCGACCTGATCGCCCGCGGCTGCCCCGTGTGCATCGACGGCGACGGGACCGAGGACCAGGAGGTGTCCGGCAACCGCGACGTCGCCAACGTGGACACCAACCGCGTGCGCAGCGGCGCCTGCCTTGTGATGGCCGAGGGCATGTGCCTCAAGGCCCCCAAGATACAGAAGCACGTCCACCGCCTCGGCGTCGACGGCTGGGGCTTCATCGACAGGCTCATCGAGAGGGGCAAGAAGGGCAAGGAGAGGACGGCGGAGGCCGCGCCCGCGGCGGGGGAGGACGCGGACGCGCGCGACGGCAGGCCCGAGGAGGAGGACGACCTAAGCGAGCTCGAGGATGACGAGATAGACCCCGACGTGCTGCGCGAGATGGAGCGCGCGCGCCCGCTCGTCGTCGAGGCCAACGCGAAGTACATGAAAGACCTCATCGCGGGGCGGCCCGTGCTCGCGCACCCCTCGACCCCGGGCGGCTTCCGGCTGCGGTACGGGCGCACGCGCGCGACCGGCCTGGCCGCGCTCGCGCTCAGCCCCGCGACCATGTGGGCCCTGGACCGGTTCGTGGCCATCGGCACGCAGCTCAAGATTGAGCGGCCCGGCAAGGCCTGCGCCGTCACCCCGTGCGAGACCATCGAGGGGCCCATAGCGCTTCTGCACAGCGGGGACCTGGTCGAGCTCGACACGGTCGAGCGCGCGAAGGAGTGCGCCTCCGCGGTCGCTCGGTTCTACGACGTGGGCGAGATACTGGTCCCCTTCGGCGAGTTCCTCGAGAACAACCAAGCGCTCGTGCCGGGCGCGTTCGTGGCCGAGTGGTGGGAGCAGGAGGCGCGTGCGGTCGACCCCGAGGGCAAGGCATGGGCACCGGGGCTGAAGGACCCCACGTTCGAGGAGGCGGTCGAGGTCTCCAGGCAGCTCGGCGTGCCGCTGCACCCGCGATACAACCTCTTCTGGCACGACCTCACCCCCGCCGAGATAGTGGCGCTCGGCGCCCTCGTCGAGGAGCACGGGCGCGTGGAGGAGGACGGCGCGCTCACGCTGCCCAAGGCCGCCGTCGACGCGACCGCCAAGGACCTGCTGTGCCGCCTGGGCGCGCTCCACACGGTCCGCGGCGAGAGCCTGCTGTTCGGCCGCCACTCGGGCGCGCTGCTGCTGTGCCTCGGGCTCGAGCGGGCCGACGGGAGGGCCCACCGCCGCCGCCACGCGAAGTCGGAGAAGTTCGCAAGCCCCCTGGCGCTCGTGTCCTACCTCTCGGGCGTGCAGGTGATGGCCCGCGCGCCCACGCGCATCGGCGCGCGCATGGGGCGGCCCGAGAAGGCCAAGGAGCGCCGCATGAGGCCCCCGCCGCACGTGCTGTTCCCCGTGGGCGCGGGCGCCGGCTCCCAGCGCCTGGTCAACGAGGCGGTCAAGCACGGCAAGCTCGAGGTCGAGCTCGGCCACCGGCGGTGCCCCTCCTGCGGCGCGCGCACGCCCATGCCCAAGTGCAAGTGCGGCGCGCACACACGGCCCTCCGAGGAGCCATCGAAGCAGACGCTCAACCTCGGCAAGGCGCTCTCGGAGGCGCGCGCCAGGCTGGGCGAGACCTCGCTGCCCCAGATCAAGGGCGTCAAGGGCATGGCATCCAAGCTCAAGGTGCCCGAGCCCCTCGAGAAGGGCATCCTGCGCGCGCGCAACGGGGTGTTCGTGTTCAAGGACGGGACCATCCGCTACGACATGACGGACGTGCCCATCACGCACTTCCGCCCGCAGGAGGTCGGCCTCCCCGTGGCAAAGGCGCGCGAGCTCGGCTACACCCACGACCGCGAGGGCGCGCCCCTCGAGAGGCCGGACCAGCTGCTCGAGCTGCGGCCGCAGGACATCGTGCTGCCCGCGGTGTCGGGCGAGTACCTGGTGCGGACGTCCAAGTTCCTCGACGACATGCTCGTGAAGCTCTACGGGCAGCAGGCCTACTACATGGCCGAGGTCCCGAAGGACCTGGTCGGGCACCTCGCCATCGGGCTGGCCCCGCACACGTCCGCGGGCGTGCTGTGCCGCATCATCGGGTTCACGATGGGCACGGTCTGCTACGCGCACCCCTTCTACCACGCGGCCAAGCGCCGCAACTGCGATGGGGACGAGGACTGCGTCATGCTGCTACTGGACGGGCTCATCGACTTCTCCCGCGCGTTCCTGCCCGAGGGCAGGGGCGGGCTCATGGACGCGCCCCTGGTGCTCTCGTCGCGCATCGACCCCAACGAGATCGACAAGGAGGCGCAGAACCTCGACGTGCTCCGGCGGTACCCGCTCGAGCTCTACCGTGCCGCGGCCCGGGGGGCGCACCCCAGGGAGGTCGACTCCCTCATGGACACGGTCGGCAAGCGCATCGGCACGCCGGGTCAGTACGAGGGACTGGAGTTCACGCACGAGGTCGCGGACATCAACGCGGGCGTGCGCATGTCGGCCTACAAGACGCTCGGCAAGATGACGCAGAAGATGGAGGCGCAGTTCGAGCTGGGCTCCAAGATACGCGCGGTCGACATCCGCGACGAGGCCATCAAGGTCATCCAGACGCACTTCCTGCCCGACCTCATCGGCAACCTCAACGCGTTCTCGAAGCAGGTCGTGCGCTGCCAGAGGTGCAACGTGCGGTTCCGCCGCATGCCCATCAGGGGCGCTTGCCCCACGTGCGGCTCGGAGCTCACGCTCACCGTGCACGAGGCCTCCGTCCGGAAGTACCTGAAGGTCACGAAGGCCCTCATGATCAAGTACGGCGTGGACGACTACACGCGGCAGCGCGTGGAGCTCGCCGAACAGCACATCGACTCGATGTTCCTCAACGACAAGGTCAAGCAGTGCGACATCACGGGCTTCGGCGACAGCACGTGAGCCCTCACGGCGACGACGACGGCGACGATGACGGCGACGACGACGACGGCGGCGAGGGCGGTGGCGGGGGGGGCGCGGCCGTGGCCACCGTCGCCGCCACCGCGTCCGCGAGACCCCTCGCGAAGGAGGTCCACCTGGGCCAGCTGGTGAGCCGCGTCCTGATCCTGCCTATCGACACCGGGGCCGCGTCGACGATGCGCACCGAGCGGTCGCGCCCCCTCATCCACGCGTCCGGCCCCCGCACGAGGAGGGCAGGGCGCAGCGGGGGCGCTTTGGACGGGACGCCCGCGACGGACGCGAGCGCGCGCAGGAATCCCTCGACGGGGAGCACCTCGCCGGAGGCGCAGTTGAGCACGTCGCACCTGCCCTCCTCGAGGCGGCGCCGCGCCCTGGCGAGGCCGACGGCCGCGGCGGCGGCGTCCTCCACGTGCACTGCGTTGACGAACCCGTTCCTGGGCAGGGGCAGCGGCCTGGGCTCGCGCATCCGCGGGACGAGCCGGTCGATGACGCACGCATCGCCCTGCGAGTAGACGAGCCCCAGGCGGAGGGCGGCGGCCCTCACGCCGGTGCGCGACGCCCCCTTCGCGAGCGCGCCCTCCATGTCGAGCTTGGCGCGCTCGAGCTCGTTGTGGACCTTGATGGGCGCGGCCTCGTCGACCGTCGTGGGGGACCTCGCGTAGACGCCCGCTGTCGAGGCCGCGACCACGACCTCCACGTCGGTCCCGTCCACCTCCTCCATCAGCACCTCGGCGCCCGCGACCACCATCTTGCGCATGAACGCCTTGTCCGCGATGCGCGCGTCCGGGCCCGCGAGGTGCAGCACCGCCTTCGACGCTCCGAGGGCCGTCCTCAAGGACTCGCTGTCGACGACGGAGCCCGAGATGCACCGCGCGCCAAGCGCCTCCGCGCGCGTGAAGTCCGCGCGGTGGAGGTCGAGCACGCGCACCGAGTGCCCCGCGGCCTTGAGCGCGGCGACGGCGCGCAGGCCCACGAGCCCGCAGCCGCCCGTCACCAGGACCGTCTCCTCGACCATCGAGCCGCGACCTCCCCTCGTACAGGTCCGCACACACCATCGCCGCGCGAAGACAAAAGCCCACCGGTCGGCGGCGACTGGCCAGGCCCGTCTGGACCGCAAGCCTCATATGTTCTTCGGGCCGTTCACCGTCGGGGGCGCTCCAGTGGAGGCAAGGGACCGCCGGATGGTGGCGATGGGCATGCTCGCCCTGCTCATGTCGGCGGGCCTCGGCGCGGCCTTCGCCACCGGCCCTGGCGGCGGTGGCGGCGGCGGGACCGGGGAGGTCTACGCGGACTGGTCGCTCATGCAGACCCGCACGGTGAGCGTCCAGGGCGAGAACGGGGAGACGGTCGACTTCGACGTCCCCGAGCACAACCTGACCTCCATCGTCGTCACGCTCACGTGGACCGACGACGAGCTCATCAGCGTCGCCGGCCGCCGCGCCGACACGCTGACCCTCCTCGTCGAGCCCCCAGCGTCCCTCGAGGAGCAACCGGACCAGCTGTCGGGCGCGGAGGGCTCGCTGCGCGTCGAGCTCGACCTCGCGGTCGTGCCGACGGACGACTCCCCCAAGCTCCTCGCGGACCACGACTACACGAACGCGACCGGGACTTGGAAGGTCTCGGTCACCGTCGACGCGCGCGGCATCCGCGACCAGGGCAACGCCTGGGGGCTGACCGTGCGCTACACCTACTACGTGGGCAGGCTCCTGCCGCGGCCCGAGCCACTGTCCGGGGGCCTGTGACGGATGGGCGCCGAGGGGGGCAATGGCAGCGGCGGCGCGCCGGCGGCGAGGCGTCCCCACAGGCCTTTCATCCCCGCGGACGCCTCCATCCCCGAGCTCACCGTCAAGGCGGTGGTCATCGGCGCCTTCCTCTCCGTCATCATGAGCGCGGCCAACGCCTACCTGGGTCTCTACGTGGGCATGACGGTGTCCGCGGCCATCCCAGCGGCCGTGATGTTCATGGCCATCATGAAGGGGCTGTCCAGGGCGGGCCTCGTGAGTTCAGGCACAATCCTCGAGAGCAACCTCGGCAAGACCATCGCCGCCGCGGGCGAGGCGCTCGCAGCGGGCATCATCTTCACGTTCCCGGCGCTGCTGCTCATGGACAACGGGCAGGGCGGCACCATCTGGACCGAGATGAACTACTGGATTGTGTTCGTCGTGGCCTTCCTGGGCGGCACGCTCGGCGTGCTGTTCTCAATATCGCTGCGCCGCATCCTCATCATCGAGCAGGCCCTGCCCTACCCCGAGGGCATCGCCGCGGCCGAGGTGCTCAAGGCGGGCGAGGTCGGCGGCTCGTCCGTGTTCTACGTGTTCTCGGCGTTCTTCGTGGGCATGTTCTTCCGCATGGCGACCGCGCTCCAGACGATGAAGGGCACGGTCAGCCTGGGCCTGTGGGGCCCGCGGCTCGGGGGCATGTACACCATCGGGGACCGCACCCAGATAATGATCGGGTCCGAGTACTCGGCCGCGCTGCTGGGCGTGGGGTACATCATAGGGCTGCGCATCTCCATGATCGTCTTCCTGGGCGGCATGGCGGGCTGGTTCATCGCGCTGCCCATCGTCTCGACCATCACCCCCGCGGACTACATCTTCGACGCCACCACCCGCGTGCGGTTCTTCGGCGTGGGCACGATGCTCGTGGGCGGCTTCTACACCCTTTTCCTCATCCGCCACGACATCGCCCGCGGCGTGCGCGAGGCCGCCGCCGGGCTCTTCGGCCGCCGCATCCCGATGTCGACGCTCGCCCGCACGGACCGGGATATACCACCCCACATCTCGCTCGGGGCGGCGATGATGCTCTCCGTCCCCATCATGGGCGTGTTCTGGTACCTGTCGGGCAACCTCGGCGTCGCCATCCTCACTGGCATCATCATGGTCGTCGCCGCCTACCTGTTCTCGGCAATCGCGGGCTACATCGCGGGCATCGTGGGCTCCTCCAACAACCCGCTCTCGGGCGTCACCATCATCGTCATCCTCTTCACGTCCATCCTGCTCTACATCCTGGGCGCGCGAGGGCCCACGGGCATGGCCGCGGTCATCGGCGTGGGCGCGGTGGTCGCGTGCGCGGCCTCCATCGCGGGCGACAACCTCCAGGACCTCAAGTCCGGCTACCTGCTGGGCTCGACGCCCTGGAAGCTGCAGGTCAGCCTCATCATCGGCGTGTTCGCGGCGGCCATCGTCATCGCGCCCGTCGTCAACATCCTGCACGAGGCCTACGTGATAGGGGTCGGGCTGCAGGCCCCCCAGGCCTTCCTGATGAAGTCCATCGCGGAGGGCGTGCTCAAGCGCAACATGGACTGGGCCATGGTCATCGCGGGCATGCTCGTGGGGTTCGGGCTCATAGCGTTCATGAAGCTCAGGGGGGTGCGGTTCTCTATCATGGCGTTCGCTGTGGGCATGTACCTGCCCTGGTACATGTCGACGCCCATCATGATAGGGGGCTTGGTCAAGTGGTTCGTGGACCGCCGCATCGACGCACGGCTGCTCCCGCGGCCCCGCGGCCTGCCCAAGGAGGACGCCGAATCCCTGGAGGAGGAGACCAGCGTGTTCCGCGAGGAGGTCCACAACAAGGGCGTGCTGTTCTCCTCGGGCCTCATCGCGGGCGAGGCCATCATGGGCGTCGTCATGGCCGCCCTCGTGGTCAGCGGCCGCAGCATCAACGTCGTCGATGGCGCGCCCGCATGGCCGGGCATCTTCGTCTTCCTCTACATGGCCGCCCTCATCGGCTATGTATCGTACCGCGAGCTTGACAAAGAGGAGCTCAAGGAGCGCTTCCGGCGCATCATGGAGTAGCCCAGGGTCCGTGGGTGGGGTCGGCCGCCCTGGCACCGTGTGCGCTGTCCGCCAGGCCGCGGACGGAAGGTCTATTATGGGCGCCAAGGCCTTCCAGAGGCCATGGCGCGCGGCAAGGGCGGATGGAGCGAGGAGGGGAGGACGGCCCTGGAGGAGGCGGCACGCCACTGGCGCGAGTGGGTCCCCGTGCGCCTGGCGGAAACGGTCGAGGAGGGCGCTCTCGTGGTCGTGCTGGCGCCCAGGTTCAGGGGCAGGGCGGGCAAGGCCCTGGTCAGGCGGATGGGGCGGAGCGAGACCTTCCGGCTGTGCCTGGACGAGTACGGGACGGCCGCATGGGGGGCAATCGACGGCCGCAGGGACGTGGGGCAGATCGCCGACTTGATGCGGGCGCGGTTCGGGGACCGCGCCGAGCCCGCGGAGCGCCGCCTGGTGGAGTTCCTGAGGCGGCTGCGCAACGCGGGCTGCGTCGACGTGACCACGGCTGAGAACCGTGACCAAGCGCTTAAGTAACCCATCACGGCTATTCAACGCCAGGGCGCAGCCCATGGCCGAGATGCCGCAGAAGGACGAGTGCGACTTCAACGGGATGACCAAGCTCGTCACCTACGTGATGGAGTGGTACGCCAAGTTCATCCAGGAGGACCACCTCCACGGCGACCCCCAGTGTGAGGGCTGCCCCTACTACGAGAAGGCCGACGACAAGATGACCATGTGCGAGTACCTCATGGCCTTCCTCCTCCGGGTCGTCGTCAACCGGTGAGGCGCCCCCTGACCGTTGCGTGGGAAAGGCTTTTCCGCAGCCAGCGGCATCCCCCTCCTGCGGGGCCCGTGGGAGCGCATGCCCATCAAGCCCCCCAGGGAGCGGCGCGCAATGACGCACTACGACCTCCTGGTCATCGGCTCGGGGGCAGGGATGAACGTCGCCGCGAGGGCCTACGAGCACGGCCAGAAGGTCGCGGTCGTGGACAAGGACCCCCTCGGGGGGACGTGCCTGAACAGGGGCTGCATACCCTCCAAGGTCTGGACGACGGCCGCGGACGCGGTCCGCGAGGCCCAGCACGCGGCGGCCATCGGGGTGCGGCTGCGCCTCGAGGGCGTGGACTACAGGACAATCCGCGAGCGGACGTGGGAGATAGTGCTCGACGGCCGCCACTCGATGGAGGCGGGCGTCAAGCACGCGAAGGGATTCGACTTCCACAACGTTCCCGGCGAGTTCGTGGGCGACATGCGCATGCGCGCGGGCGGCAAGGAGCTCACCGCGGACAGGGTCGTCATCGCCTCCGGCGCGCGCGCGCAGCTGCCCCCCATCCAGGGCATCCAGGAGGTCGGTTTCCTCACTAGCGACACCGTGTTCGGCCTCAAGGCCCTGCCCGCGTCCCTGGTCATCGTGGGCGGCGGCTACATCGCCTGCGAGTTCGGGCACTTCATGTCCGCGATGGGCGTCAAGACGACGGTCCTGGGCCGCAACCCGAGGCTGCTGCCCCGCGAGGACCCAGAGGTCAGCGCGGCCGTGCTCAAGGGCATGTCGCGGCACATGGAGGTGTGCACCAACACTGAGGTCGTGTCGGCCTCCAGGGCCGGCAGGGCCAAGCGCCTGGTCGCGCGCGACCGCGGGACCGGGAAGCAGCACGCGTTCGAGGCCGAGGAGGTGCTCCTTGCGTCGGGTCGAGTGTCGAATGCGGACATCCTCAAGCCCCAGGCCACGGGCGTCCAGGTCGACGAGGCGGGATGGGTCAAGACGAACGACTACCTTGAGACCACCCGCAAGGACGTGTGGGCGATGGGCGATTGCGTCAACCGCGGCCAGTTCCGGCACACCGCCAACTACCACGGGGAGGTCGTCTGGAACAATGCCTTCGGCGGGAAGAAGGTGAAGGTGGACGAGCACGCCATCCCCTCGGCCGTCTTCAGCTGGCCCCAGGTGGGCTCGGTCGGCATCACGGCCGAGGAGGCCGTCAAGCGGGGCTTCCACGCGCATGTGGGCAAGGTCATGTACCACGACACCGCCAAGGGCTTCGCGATGGGCGACACCGAGGCCTTCGCGAAGGTCGTCGTGGACGGCGCGACCGGCCGCGTCCTGGGCGCGCACATCGTCGGACCGCAGGCATCCGTCCTCGTCCAGCTGGTCGTGGTCGTCATGAACGCGGGCGACCAGACCTACCGGCCGTTCATCTTCTCCCAGACCATCCACCCGGCCCTCAGCGAGGTCGTGGTGCGCGCGTTCGGGGCGCTCCAGCACGCGGGGCCTGGCGGCCACGAGCATGCCCACGAGCATGCCCACGAGCATGGCCACGGGCACGAGCACGGGCACGAGCAGGCCCACGGCGATGGCCACGAGCACGGGAAGGAGCACGCCCACGAGCGTGGTCACGAGGATGGGCACGCCCATCCCCACTAGGCGCGGGGCCCGTCGCTAGTGTTCCGTTACATAAATACATATGTTTAATAACCTCACCGTTCTTACAGTCCTCATGCGTGTCGCTCCAGCAATCGTGCCGACGGACGTCGAGCGAGCTCAACTCGTGAAATGGTCGCATGGTCGGTCGACACCT
>CAYGVT010000072.1:0-26652 GCA_964353355.1 uncultured Thermoplasmata archaeon
GACATCGCGGGCGACCGCATCGTCTGGCAGGACGTCCGCAACGGTAACTGGGACATCTACATGTTCGACCTCGCCACCGGAGCCGAGGCCCGCCTCACGTCCAACGGACAGGGCCAGAACTACCCGGCGATCTGGGGCGACCGGGTGGTGTTCCAGGACGGCCGGCACGGCAACCTGGACATCTACATGCTCGAGACCAGCGCCCTGAGCGAGGAGCGCCTCACGACGGAGCCGCAGGACCAGTCGGTGCCCTCAATCTGCGAGGGCAAGGTCGCCTGGACCGACATGCGGGACGGCTGGGCCAACGTGTTCACCTGGGACATCGGCACGGGCAAGGAGACGCGCATCACCAACAACCGCGCGGCGAAGGGCACCACCGCCCTCTGGGGCCCGCGCATCGCCTGGTCGGACCAGCGCAACAACGGGATAGCGGACATCTACACCATGTTCCTCGACCGCGACGACGACGGCGTGGGCGATCCCGACGACGCGTTCCCCGACAACCCCGTCGAGCAGCGCGACACCGACGGCGACGGCGTGGGCGACGTGCTCGACGACGACGCGGACGGCGACGGCGTGGCGGACGCGCGCGACGCGTTCGCCTACGACAAGACGGAGTGGAACGACACCGACGGGGACGGCGTGGGCGACGAGGCGGACACGGACGACGACGCGGACGGCGTGGCCGACCCCGGGGATGCGTTCCCCAAGGACCCGACCGAGTGGGCCGATACGGACGGCGACGGCGTGGGCGACCTCATCGACCTCGACGACGACGGCGACGGCGTGCCGGACGCGCAGGAGGTCCCTGACGCGCTCGCGCTCCTGCTCGAGGGCATCAATTCCACGACGCTCACCACGCTCACGGAGCTGCGCGGGCTCGACACGGCCGTGAGGTTCCTCAACGCCACCCTGGCCGCGGAGGCGCTCGCCATCAGGCAGAGGCTGGACATCGTCCAGAACGTCATCACGAACAGCATCGGGGACCTCGGCAGGGAACTCACAGGCGCAATCGCGGGCGTGAACCGCACGCTCCGCGACGACATCTCGTCCTCGCGGCAGGCCATCGAGGATGGCCTCGATGCCATGAACCTGTCCCTCACGGGCGACATCGCGGACCTGCGCGCGTGGCTCGAGGGCGCCCTGGGCGCGCTCAGGGGCGCGCTCGACGCCGCGAACGCCAGCCTGCACTCGCAGCTCGAGGCCATCGGCGCGGACCTCGCGGCGTTCCACGAGGACCTCTCGGCCGAGCTCATGGACGTGATGGCCCAGCTCTCCGAGGTCGAGGGCAACCTCTCGGGCGAGATGGCCGTCATCGGGGCGGTCGTCGAGGACATGAGCGAGGTGGCGCTGCCCGACCTGGCGTCGCGGCTCGGTGACCTCGCCACCTCGGTCTCGGCCCACGACAAGGCAATCGCCGCCAGGCTGGGGTCACTCTCCGTCAACGTATCGGCCTTCAAGATAGACGTCGACGAGCAGTTCGCCTCCGTCAACGAGGCGCTCGCGGCCCTGGACTCGCTCGACGTGATCGTCGCGAAGGTCGGCGAGCTCGAGGTGGACATGGGCGAGGCGCGCAAGCAGCTGGACGACGTGCGCGACGCCGAGGAGGCCGAGCTGCCCAAGACCGACCTCAACACGGTGCTGCTCGTCCTGTGCCTCGTGATGCTGTTCCTGCTCACCATCCTCGCGGTGCTGAGGATGCGCGCGCCGCCCCCCGGGCGGAGCGCCCAGGCGGTCCAGCTCCAGCCCGCCAGGCCGAGGGGCAAGGTGGACTGGGAGGAGATGGAGACGAAGGAGCTCCCCGACAGGGAATGAGCGCGGCGCCCACCCCGGTGCGCACGCACGGAACGCCAGCCGACCCACCACGAGGACTATGGGGACCGTGATGCCGCGCGGTCGACCGTGGGCCGCGCCGCGCGGATGATGCTGACGGTACCGAAGGCGGTGCCGTGGTGGGATGCCTCGGCGACGCCCGTGAACCCCGCGTCGGCGAGCATCGCGCCGAGCAGGCCCCGCACGTTCTCGGAGGAGTGCTCGAGCATCACATGGACGGACGAGACCGCCCGCGCATAGGCGCTGCGGGGCGGGCCGATGTCGAGCACATGCAGCTCGCCGCCCGGCCTCAGCACCCTGAGGAGCTCGCGCAGGACCGGTGATTTGTCCGCGATGTGGTGGACGACGAGGCTCGTGAGCACGCGGTCGAAGTCCCCGTCGGGGTACGGGAGGCGCGCGCCGTCGTAGAGGTCCCACCGCACGTCGAGCCCCGCGCGGGCGGACTTGTCGCGGGCGAGCGCGAGCACGTCCCTGTCCACGTCCACGCCCACGACGGTGGCGAGCGGGTGCCTTGCCTTGACCATGAGCGAGAGCGTGCCCGTGCCGCAGCCGAAGTCGAGCACGCGGTGGCCGGGCAGGATGCCGGCGCCCGAGACCAGCTCCTCCCTGACGGGGCGGCCCAGCAGCCCGACCGCCGTCATCCGGTCGTAGAGCGGGGTGAGGAGCCGGAACCGCAGCGCCGGGACGTACGTGGCCATGGAAACACACCGCCTGGTGACCTCGACCCCATCGTTCGAGGTCCCCCTTAAGGATTGGCCCATCGTTGGGGACACCTGGGCCCCACGCCCGATTCGCGTGGTGATGCGGCATCTCCACCTCCACCTCCCCATTCATGTCGACGAGGGCGTCCTGCTCATGGCGCGACCACCGCTGCGGCAGAGAATGATGGGACCGCGATCACATGGATGGCATGAGGGTCCCCCGAGAGCGTCATCATGTGCTCCAAATAGCAAGGTATAAGGCATATGGCAAGGATAGTGAGGGGACGTCCAGGGGTCGTCCATTGAAGCGGTTGAGCGCTTTGGTCGTGCTGGTCACCATAGCCCTGAGCCTGCAGACCGCCCTCATCCTCGGGGACGAACGGCAAGATGGACCGCGAGATGGGGCTCCTCCCGCCCCCGCGGAGGTCCCTGCCACTGACGCGGGCATCGGGGGCACGGCCCTGGAAGGGCCGATGGTCGAACCGTTCTTCATGGAGAACCGCGGCCAGCTGGACGATGACCTCATCCGCCTCTATTCGGTGGGCGAGCCGCTGTCGGTCGGGCTGGGGCCAGGATGGGCCGCCTTCGAGCTCGTGGACCTCTCGGACGGTCGGGAGGGGGCGGCCTCCGTCACGTACAGGATGACGTTCGAGGGCGCCCGGGCGGTCGAACCCGTCGGTCGCGATGATGCCGGCCACCGGGTCGACCGGTTCGTGGGCGACGACCCGTCGCGGTGGATGAGGGGAGTGGAGTGCTACCGCGAGGTGCTCTACGCCCAGCTCTACGAAGGCATCGACCTCGTGTTCCGGCTTGTGGGCGGCGAGCTCAAGTACGAGTTCCTGCTCTCGCCAGGGGCGGATCCCGCCATCATCTCGCTGGGATTCGAGGGCCACGAGACTCTCGGCGTGGATGCGGCGACCGGGGACCTGATGGTGGCCACCCGCGAGGGTACCGTCCGCGACTCGGCCCCGTCGGCGTTCCAGGGAGTGGGCGATGCGCGCTCGTCCGTGCCCTGCGCATGGTCCGTCCGCGATGGGCGGGCCGCGGCCCTCACCATCGGAGGGTGGGACGCGTCGATCCCCCTGACCATCGACCCGGGCATCGTTTTTTGCGACCTCTTTGGTGGGAGCGGGGACGACCAGGGGTTCTATGTCCTGTTCGAGCCCTATGCCCCGGACGCGACGGACGGGTTCTACTACATCTCGGGCCAATCGAGGAGCCCGGACTTCAACCCCAGCTGGGACCCGGTCGAGCACCCAGGGGGTTGGGATGTCTTCGTGTGCATCGTGAACGGCAGCGGGAGCCATGTGGCGAGGTTCGTGCTCATCGGTGGGTCCGGGGACGACTGGACCTGGGGGCACGCGCTCGTCCCCTCGATGCCCTACATGTACTGCAAGGTCTTCGTGACGGGCAAGACATCGAGCACCGACTTCCCTACCACCGAGGACGCGTGGAGCAGGCAAAACAGCGGGGGCTACGACGCCTTCCTGGTGTGCCTGGACCTCAACGCCGAGGACATGCTCGAGCACTCCACCCTCTTCGGGGGCTCCGAGGAGGACAGGGGCGTGGGCATCTGCGTGGCCGGGAGGTGGGACATCTACGTCGCCGGCACCAGCTGGAGCGACGACTTCCCAACGACGCCAGGGGCCTACGACACGACGAATAACGGCCGGCACGACGTCTTCGTGGTCCGGTTCAACGGGTCGAATCCCAGATCACCCCTGTTCTCGACGCTCGTGGGGGGCTCCGACTGGGAGGGGGGCGAGGACCTGTGCATCGACGCCGAGGGCTGCTGCTACGTCTCCGGCCACACCATGAGCGCGGACTTCCCGACGACGGCCGGGGCGTACGACAGGTCCCACAACGGCATGCTCGACGCGTTCGCCTTCAAGCTCGACCCTGGGGGCCAGAGGCTGCTCTGGTCGACCTTCCTGGGGGGCAGGGCGGATGACCAGTGCTTCGACCTGTGCCTCGGCGAGGACGGGTCGACCTGGATCACCGGCTCCACGACGAGCATCGAGTTCCCCCAGGTTGGGCCGACGGCGGGTCGGTCCCATGCCGGGGCTGATGACCTCTACGTCGCCCACCTCGAGGCCAACGGGACGGGGGTCGAGTGGTCCACCCTCCTCGGCGGGAACGGGGACGACTGGGGCGTCACGGTGGTCACCGACGGGCAGGGCGGGGTCCTCGTCGCCGGCAAGACCCAGGGCCATGGCTTCCCGACCACGCCAGGCGCCTTCGACCGCGAGGCGAACGGCTCGTACGACGGTCTCGTCCTCAAGCTCGGGGAGGGCGGCGTGCTGCTCTACTCCTCCTTCTACGGCGGCAGCTCCTGGGACTACGCCTACGGCATCGCGGTCGGTCCCGGATCGGACATCATCCTCACTGGATGGACCAACAGCACCGACTTCCCCGTGAAGGGGTGGGGCTGGTATCAGCACCACCATGGCGTGGGGGACGTCTTCCTCTTGAGGGCCAACATCACCGTCGGGCGACCGGAGCCCGTGCGCGTGCCCGAGGGGCCGAGGCTCTACGCCCGCTACAAGGCCTACGACATCGTCGTCGACGCGAACCCGTTCAGGTCGTCGACGTTGCCGTCGGGCGTCCTCATCACGCTGGACCCCGGCGGCGCGGACGTCGGATTGAGGTGCGAGCGTAGCCCCGGCGGTTGGCTGTTCCAGGAGGAGCGGGACCCCTCGGACCTCGTGGAGCTCTCGGCGCCCGGATGCCATGTGACGACGGACGCCGCCAACGGCACGGCGGCACTGCACTTCCTCGTGACGTTCGAATGGGAATGGCCGCACGAGGAGCCCTGCGACGTCGCCTGGTGCCTCCCGGTGCCAGGCGGTGGCGGTGGGGCCGCCGGGGGGACGACCATCAACCAGAGCGACCTGTTCTCGGTGGAGAACGACCTCGTGCTGAGCGGCGGGCCATCGGTCGTGGGCGAGTGGCAGGGCCCCGTGCCGGAGGGCGGCTGGGTGAGGGCGATGGAGAACGTGACGGTCACCGGCCTCTCCGTCGTCTACGAGGGTACGACCGACCTGCTCGTCCCCGACGGCACGTGCGCGCTCGAGCTGCGGAACGACGACGGCGAGGTCGCCCGGACCCCCATCCAGGCGGGCGCACCGGTCGGTCCCCGCATCCGGTGCGACGCCTCGACCGACCTGGAGGAGACGGTGTCCCTCGCCCTCGTCGACCTGCCCCCCACCGTCGAGGCGAGGGGCGGTCGCACGCTCCATCTGAGTGTCGACGGGGACCCCCCCGTGCTCCGGGACCCGGTCCCCGGCGAGGACGAGTGGCAGGCCACATTGCATCCCATGGTCGCGATAACGGCCGATGACGGCGCCACCTCGGGCGTGGACGCTGGCTCCCTGGAGTACTCCGTGTCCAGGGACGGGGGCCATTCGTTCACGGCATGGGGCCGTGGTGGCCTGGGGACGCATGACGAGGGCATCGGCGTGGAGGGCCTGGTGACGGTCGACCTCCACGAGGGCGTCGACAACCTGGTGCGATGGCAGGTAAAAGACCGCGTGGGCAACGGGGCGCGGTCGGCCGACCTGAGGGTGCTGGTGGATGTCAGCAACGTCACGTTCAGGGACCCATTCCCGACGGACTGGCAGACAGCGCGGCGCGTGGAGTGCGGCGTGGTCATCGAGGACGTGGGGGGCTCACCCGTGGCGGTCCCCTCGGTGATGTACCGCATCTCGTCCGGCAACCTATCCCACTACGGCGCGTGGAGGGACTACGACGAGGGCTCCCAGCGGGACGATGTCGTCGTCCTGGTCCGGGTCAACGGGACCTTCGCAGAATCGGGGCACTGCTACATCCAGTGGCGCGCGATGGACGTGGCGGGGAACGGCCTCATGCACTCCCCTCACTACAGGGTGATGGTCGACACGACGCCCATCGAGTTCCTCGGCATGTCGCCCGCGCCGGGCACCTTCCTGAACAGGAGCCGCGTGGAGTGCTGGGTGACGGCGACGGACGGGGCCGCGGGCAGCGGGGTCGAGCTCCAGAGCATCGAGTACAGGTACGGGCCAGAGGGCGGGGATCCCCCGGAATGGCTCGGTGCGGGGCTGACGGGCGAGCGGAACTCCATCAGGTTCTCCACCGTCCTGGATCTGCCTGATGGCACGACCTTGGTCCAGTTCCGGGGGCACGACGTCGCGATGAACCCCACGACCGAGTCCGAGTGGTGGCCGGTGGCCGTCGACACCGCTCCGCCCGCGATCGCCTTGGTGTGGCCCCCGAGGGACCAGAGGCAGACGTCCTCGGAGGTGGAGGTGAGGTTCGAGCTCTCCGATGCCCTGTCGGGGCTGGACACGACCGCCGTGCGGCTCAGGTGGGGTGCGGCCCGTGACCTGGACGAGGTGCAGTGGACGCAGGTCGAGGCAGAACTGGACGGCGATGGCTACGTCGTGGTGCGCACTGTCGGGCTCGACCCCGGCGCGGACAATTGGGTGCAGCTCAGTGCCCGGGACCGGGCCAGCAACGAGGGGATCTCCCCGCCCGAGGCCATATGGGTCAACCGCCCCCCCGTCGCGGTCATTGCCTCCCCCCTGGACCTGGCCACGATCCCGGAGGGTGGGCACTTGGAGCTCCGGTCCGGGGGCTCCACCGACCCGGACGGGGACGCGATCGTCCTGACGTGGTACGGGGATTGGACCGATGTGCCCCTCTTGAATGTGAGCGAAGGCTCAGTGGACGCGCCGGTCGGCGTGCACGTCATCAGCCTCGAGGTCACCGACCCATACGGCGCCTCGGACGGGGCGTACGTGGCAGTCACGGTGCTCGGGCCGAGGCCGCCCCGGACCGCCTCCGATGGTGACCTGCTGCTTTGGATGTTTCTCATCGTTGTGATAGCCATCCTCGTCTCCGGGCTGGTCGTGCGCAGGCTGCTGCTCGTGCGCGAATGATGCAAGGTCTCAGACCCTGCGATATTGCCAAGGGAGGCGCCGAGTCGCCATCCTAAGAGCTGTCCCTGTCGAGGCCATCCGCGGCCCCCCATCGGTGGCGGGCGCCTCTCACCGCGCCGGTTTCTCCTTGGCGAGCATCGACTGCTCGCTCAGCAGCTCCAGCTGGATGCGCTGCATCTCGATCATGCGCTGCCACTGGTGGGTCATGAGCTCGTCGAGCTTGGCGTGCAGGTGCCGTATCTCGAGCTCTGCCTTGAGGTTGACGCGGGCGTCCTGCTCGTCGCGCAGCCGGTCGCGCGCCTCCTGCCGGTTCTGGCTCATCATGATGATGGGCGCCTGGAGGGCCGCGATGCACGAGAGGACGAGGTTGAGCAGGATGAAGGGATAGGGGTCCCAGCGTTCCACGAGGAGGGCGGTCGCGTTTAGCGCGATCCACAGGGCCAGGATGACCATGAAGCTGATGATGAACGTCCAGCTGCCGACGAAGGAGGCGAGATGGTCGGACGTGCGCTGGCTAAAGGTGAGCTTGGACTCGAACTCGCGCCCCACGTCCTTGGCGAGCGTCTCCTGCTGCTCGAGGCTGTGCACGACGTCGAGCTCGAGCGACGAAAGCTCCCCGCGCTCGGTCTCGAGCACGTCCTGCACGTAGTCCACGCGGAACTGGTTGAGGTCGTCAAGGCAGATGTAGCCCGAGGGGTCCCAGGATGGGTACTTCTTGCGGATGGTCTCCTGGACGCCCTCGCGCACGAGGTCGGCCGGGAAGACCTCGTTGGGCCGCAGGCGCCGGTTGCATATCTGGCACTCGATGGTCTCCTTCTTGCTCTGGGCCATGCCCTCCACCTCATCGTGATGCTGACGCGCGCCCCTCCCCCGCGGGAGGACGGGTCGCGTCCTTCTGGTGATTCGACCCCCGGCTGGATAAGGTTATCCGGTCCCGCGGAGGGGGAGCCCCGGAGGGTGCGACCGTCATTGGCGATGACGTTGCCGTTGTCGAGGTGGTGGTCGGCGGCGACCAAGCTCATGCGGGTGCGCGCCCCTCGTAGACCTTCACGACCGCGGCATGCGGACCCACAGGAGCTGGGGGTGCCGCTCGATGGAAGGATTGATGCTCGACCGGTTCTCCAGCAGGTCGAGCCTGACCCTTCCAGTTGCTCTGAACTCGCTGTGGAACTCCTCCCAGCTACGGGTGATTGCCAGTGTCCTGACCTTCTCGAAGAACCTGCTCGCCCCCTCCATCACTGGACCGATGTCCATCTTGGACCCGGTCATGAGGTCGAGCCGCTCGACCTGCCCTGGGTCGTACGGCATGACCCTGGTCTCGCCAAGGTCGAGGCCGTCCATCAGGGCATCTATCATGAAGACATCCACCAGCAGGCCCATCTCCATCTCCTGCTGGGAGATGGAATGCACATCGAACAGGTCCCTCGGGTACGAGCGCCCGCCCTTCCTCGAGACGAGCGTGCAGACCTTGTTCGCGAACGCCTCCTCCCGCTGGGCCGTCGTGACCATGGTCCGCTCGCCCGTCACGGGATGGACGAAGGGCAACCGTGCGTCCGTCCGGAGGATCGGCATCCTGCGCATGTAGCCGATCTCGACCTTGAGGGAATCGGGGATGTCCTCCGAGGTCGTGTAGTGGACGTGGAACCTTCCGAGGTTGTAGAACGGCTGGATGCGCACCTGCTCCCGGGTGTAGCCCAGGGCGTACAGGGCGTCCTTAACGGACCTGTCCACATCGGAGCGCACCTCCCCCCAGTCGCGGTCCTGGAGGTGCCTGTAGTTGTAGTCGAGGTCCTCCGAGAGCCTCGGTGGGGGTGAGAGATGGAGCATGTTCAGGGCAGTGCCGCCACCGAGGGACAGCGTCGCGGAGAGCAGCGGGTCCGCCCCGAACCTCAGGAGCAGGTCCGACAGCCTCACGATCTTCTCGGCGACGGCGCGCGTGTACCTCCCGAGCGTCATTCACCGGCCCCCCACCATCATGTCGTCGAGGCCGCGGGGCACGTAGAGGTTCCACCTCTCGTCGAGCTCAGAGCCCACTCCATCGAGCAAGTACCTGGGTAGCGCGCCGGTCCGTGACCTGATGGACTCGATGTAGTCGGGGGTGATGGCGTCGTAGAATGGTGATTCCCTCTTCATGAGCTCCAGGAAGAAGCCCACCGACCGGTACAGGATGTCGTAGCCGTGAACGCCCATCGCCGCATCAAGGCCCTGCACGGTCACGCCGCGCAGGCCGTCGAGGCTCTTCAGGACCTCCTCGAGGCCACCGCAGATGTCCGGCCGGCGGATGCACTCGACGAACGTGCGCGATGGTGACGAGACACTGACATCGTGGCCTGCGATTCTCCTGACCATGACCTCGGTCGAGACGTCCCTCGAGACCACGCACATGAACCTGAGCAGGTCGTGGGAGAAGGGCCTGAACTTGCCCCTCTCGGTCACCGCGACGCAGGAGTCGTTGGTCACGGAGTAGGCGCATCCGTGCAGCTCGAGGGCCGTGTGGTAGGCGAGGTAGTAGTCGTCCCGCAGCTTGGATGCGACGAGGTACTTGTTGGGGAGGATGCGGGGATTGTCCAGGAACGTCTCCGAGTAGACGTTCACCGCGGCATACATTCCCCGCGTCACCCGCACGAGCTTCCCCTGCGAGAGCAGCCTGCGGATGTACTTGATGTAGAGGTAGCGGTAGTCCTTCCCGAGGTTCTCAAGCGACCATGCGGCGAGCTCCTCGGTGGTGACGACGCGCCTGCCCAGGGCGAACGTGTAGAGACGCTCGGTCTTGTTCATGGTCGGTCCTTCGAACTGTTTGCGCTCGAATATACCATATTATGGTATATAAGGGTTATTGTGAGGGCAGTGAATGTGGGAGATACTGCGATTCGAAGGTCCGGTCGCCACCATCCCAGCGCCTCCTGGCTTGAGGTGGGTGGAGGCGACAGACGCGGCCGCGTGGGGGCGGAGGGGGTAGTGGGGTGGCACGGGACGATCGGGACGGAGGTCGATGCGGTCAGCGGGGCAGTCGCCGTCTCGCGAGGGCGAGGCCGACCGCGGCCACGGTCGCGAGGGCGCACGCCGCGCCCGCGGCGGGGATGAAGCCCCCGTCGTCGTCCGGCCTGTCCGGCCTCGCGGTGACGACGACGGTCGCGCTCGCGCTGTGGGTCAGCATGCCGCCGTCCCTCACCTCGAGCGTGACCGTGTAGGTGCCCGCGGCGGCATACGCGTGCGAGGCCGTCATCGTTGCCCTCCAGGTGGTCACGTTCCCATCGCCCCAGTCGAACCGCACTGCCAGCGCGTCCCCCGCGTCGGGGTCGGTGGAGTTGGACGCGTCCGCGTTGATGGAGGCCTCGACCTCTACCGAGGTGGCCGATACCGAGAGCATCGCAGTCGGCCCGTGATTGGGCGGCGGGGCGGTCACCTCGACCGTGCGCGACGCGGAGGCCGTCAGGCCGAGGTGGTCGCGGACGGTGACGGTGACGGTGTGGTTGCCGGCGGCCGCGAAGGCGTGCGTGGCCGTGGCCGTGGCAGCCCAGTCGGTGATGGCACCGTCACCCCACTCGATCCTGAACTCGAGCATGTCCCCGTCGGGGTCCGCGGAGTCGGACGCGTCCGCCGTCAGATTGACGCCCGTCAGCACGGAGGCGGCCGACATCGCGAGCTCGGCCGTTGGGGCCGTGTTGGGCGGGATCGCGGGCACGGTCACAGTCGCGACGGAATATGACATGCCAGCGGATGTGAGGTCCCGCACCCTCACAGTGACCTCATAGGACCCATTGGCCGCATACTCGTGCATCAGCGATGCATCTCCCCTCCATCCCGTCCAGTTGCCGTCGCCCAGGTCGAACGAGTACTCGAGCGCGTCCCCGTCGGGGTCGGTGGAGCCGGACGCGTCCACTGTCGCCGTCATGGGGTGCTCCAGGTCCAGCACCTCGGCTGTCACGTTCGCGACGGGCGCCAGGTTGGCCGCGTCCGCGGAGACGGTGATGTTGAGGGACCGGACAACGATGTTCGCGCCGTCCGAGGCCATGCACACCGCCGTCCTGTTGCCCGCGCCCCTGTAGACGGCGGTCGCGGTCGCGCCCGTCGCGTCCAGCGCGACCCCGTCACCGGCGTCCATGTCCCACCACACCGTGACCGTGTCGCCGTCGGGGTCGGACACGGTCGCGGAGAGCGCGACAGCCTCGCCCTCGACGGCATCAAGGTCGGAGGCCGTGGCCTCCACCGACGGCGGAGACCCTGCCGGCGGCGTCGCGTTCATCATGAAGCTCCCCAGGAAGGACTGCGCGAGCACCGTGCCGTCGGGCGCGACCACGGTCGCGACCACGTCCACGAGGTCGTCGACCGGGCTGGTGAGCGTGAAAGATGGGGTCGACCGCGCCCCCGCTGCCACCGTGAACACCTTGCGCGCGACCAGGCCGTCGGGGGAGCCCGCGCGGATGCCGCCGTAGACCACGATGTCCACGAACCCGACGGCGTCGCCCGAGTTGGCGGAGTTGTCGAGGTCCATGTTGCCGGTGAGGGTCTCGAACCCCCCGTCGCCGTCGTCGTCCTCGCCGGACGCGTCGGCCTCCGAGAGGACGGGCGTCGTGTAGCCGTCCTTCGGCGGGACCACGGAGAGGCCCCCGGCGGGGTTGTAGAAGAGCGCGTCGAGCAGGCGCGTCCAGCCGTGGGCGCGCGGCAGCCCGTTCTCGAGGTAGTAGCCGCGCTCCAGCATGTACACGTCCGCGGTTCGCGGGTAGAACAGGTTCACGCCGGTGAGCCCCAGATACTCTCTGATGAGCTCGGGGACGACCCTGTCGACGATGGCGGCCGACATGGCCTCCCTGGCCGTCTCGACGGCCTCGATCTGGTCGGGGTAGCGCCACGACATCGGCATCGTCTCTAGCGCGAGCTGCAGCCGATCCAGGAAGAGGTGCACGTCGGTGAGCCAGCCGGTGTTGCTGTAGGGCCCGCATACCCCCTGGGCCTCCTGCGCGCTCAGCACGAACTCGTCCTCGAGGGCGGTCCATTCGTTGAGGAGTTCCGCGCCCATAGCGTCGAGCGCGGCCAGGGCCGTCGCGGCCGCGGCCAGGTCGACGGCCGTGTAGGGGAAGTGCGCCCCCCGCTCGAGCCTGCCCTGGATGAAGGCCGTCGCCACCTGGAGCGCCGTGGGGCGGGAGGCGGGGTAGAACGAGAGCAGCCGCGCGAGCGTCTCGGGCACGAACAGGTCGCCCCGGACGACGGTCTCGCTGCCGACGAGGAACGATGCGACGCCCTGGAGCTGCTGCATGACCTCCACCGAGGACATCAGGCACGCGTCGAACGCGATGACGTCGAGCCGCCGGCGCTGCGCCGAGAACTCCCGGAGCGCGCTGGCGAGCTCGGCGTTGTCGATGTTGCTGTGCGAATGGTAATCGAAGGACGAGCCGCGGTAGGCCCCGCCGTGGTCCCACACCACGAGGCAGTAGTGCCCCGCGGGCGAGCGGTCGGTCGCCCAGAGCATGAAGTCCAGCAGGGAGGCCGGGTCGCCCGAGTCCACCTCGGGCCCCTCCCAGACGAGAGGACTGTCGATGGCGACGGGGTCGATGTCTTGCGCCAGCTCGTAGCGCCTCGTGTGGGTCCCCAAATCGTCCATCTGGAGCAGCACCTCGAACTCGCCCGCGGGCGCCTCGCGCTCGAGATCCTGAATGGACCCGTACATCTCATTCCAGAGGTTGCTGTCGCCGTTGTAGAAGACCATGAACGTCCAGTCCGTCATGCCCGTGGCCATGACGGTCACGCGGACGGGCGCGGGCAGCTCGTAGTGCGCCCACAGGCCGTTGCCGGAGAGCACGCGGAGCTGCCAGGTGTAGCTGGGGATGGTGGGCGAGGCCGGGACGGTGAGGACGTCGCGGGGCCCCGACGACCAGTGGAGGCCGGGCCGCAGCGAGATGCCCTCCCCCATGGTGACGGTGCCCACGACCGTGCCACCGACGTCGCGCAGCTCGACCTGGACCCTGAGCGGGGTGATGAACTCCCACGCGCGCCCGGCGGGCAGGTCGAGGTCGACCTCGAGGGTGAGCCTCTCGCCGGGATAGAGCTGGCCCGCGCTCGCGCGATATGTGACGTCCGTGGACCAGCCGACCTCGAGGCCGAGGACGTCGATGGCGGTCTGGGCCGTGTCGGTTGCGCCCTGGTACGTGGCGGTCGCGTTCACGAGCGCCTCGCCGGCCCAGAGCGCAGCGGTCGTGCCCATGGCGGTGTAGCTGACCCGCGCCTTGCCCAGCATGTCCGTCGTGGAGGAGGCGGCGGACAGCCATCCGCGCGAGGCGGACCAGGCGACGGTGGCGCCCATCACGGGCGAACCGCCGCGGGTCGCGGTCGCGGTGACGTTGCAGCTGCCCCAGCAGTGCAGGGAGTCCCGGTCGCTGAGTAGCGTGAGCTCGATGGTCGTGAGCTCGGTCACGACCTCGATGTCGAGGATGCCCTGGAGGGGCTCGCCCGCGGGGGGCGTCACGTTGACGCTGAGCCTGACGGTGCCCGTGCGGTCGGAGGGGGGCGTATAGTCGAACCAGGTCTGGCCGGAGGCGTCGGTCGCTCCCCCGATTGCCACTATCGAGCCCATCGCGGGCTGCGAGACCGAGAGGCTGGCACTGACCAGGGGATTACCACCGGACGTAGCGCGGACCGTGTATCTTGCTGTCGCGCCGCCGCGCAGCACCTGGGCCGGCCCCGAGACGCTCACGGTCGGCCGCGGCTGGAGCCAGACCGTGCCCGTGCCGGTGGTGTAGGGAGGCGCGCCGTAGACGGCCGTGAAGGTGAGGGTGACGCTCCCGGCCTCGGCGACGTCGAAGGGCGACTGGTAGACGAAGTTGACCGAGCCCGCGGCGTTGGTGACCTCGGAGGCGTCGTCCCACGTGCCTATCTCGGCCGCGGCGTTGACGGTCGCGCCCGGGACGAGGGTGCCGTTCTCGTCGTAGACGGTGACGACGACGACGGTCGCGTCGCCCGCGTTGAGCGCATTGTCGATGACGTTGACCTTGACGCGCGGGCCGATGTAGGCCGCGCCCACGAGGGGCGCGAGGCCCGATAGCAACACCAGAGCTAGGACAGTGCAGACGGCGGCGGAGCTGGAGCGCATACCCATCACCTTCGACCTCCCGGCGCTGGACGCATGCGGGTGCGGGGAGATTAAGGTTGCGAGCCCCTGGAATGGTTTTGAATGAGGACAGCGTGGCCTTCAGGGGTAGACAGCACTTGAGGAGTTCAGGCGGGATGGCCGTTCAGCGTGGACTGCCCCTCCATCCCCCCTAGAAAGGGCGCGAGTCCCCGCTTGCCTTTGAAGTAGGTTCCGAGGCTCCCCTGCCTGATGACCTCCCGTGTGGCCTCGAACTCCTGCGTCGAGCTGTATACGTCGTGGACCCTGAAAGCATCGTTCAACCTCAGAGGCAGCTCCTCGAGAGGTCCATGCGGCCTCACCTGTTCCACCACGGCCTCCAGTGCCCTCCGCCTGCACATGGGGCAGTCGCACGGCAGCGTACCGTCATCGCCCTGCACCTGCGAGACCATGGGGTAGGTCACCGACGCCCTGTCGAAGTACCTCAGCCGTCCGATGTCCGTCGGCCTCGACCCGACTGCCTGCGGGATCTCTATCGAGACCGTGTCGACACCGAACCTCTGGAAGGCATGGAGCTGACCGTACGGTCGGGAGTGATGGAGATAACGCCTGCTGCCTGAGCAATGCACCCAGAAGTCCTTGCTGCTGTACTCGGAGAGCGTCATCAGGTTGGGCCTGTACTCAAGGGGGGAGGCGGCGCGGACACCGATGCACCACAGGTCATGTTCGTGCTCTCCGAGGACCTTGAGCTTCGCTGCGAAGTTATCCGGGGCCTGTCTGAGCGAAACATAGGGCATGACCGCCGGTGAGGGGTCGTGGCCGGTTATATACTCCCAGTGGGAGCACAACGACCGTTCGAACTCATCCGGGGAGCATTCGGCGTGCGGCTCGGGAACACTGATGATATCGCATCCTGACTCGAGCTGGAGGTCGATAAGGACCCTAAGGTCCCTGGCATCGAGGTGCATCTCGTACGGGACCTGGGGGAAGTACTTCGTGACCGCATATCCCCTGAATTTGTCGAGGTATGCCACGAGGTTGCGGCGCTTGGACGCGAACGTCCCGTTACGCCTGTGCAGGGATGTGACCTGCGACGGGTCGTTGTACCTGTGCACGGCCTCGAACACGGGATTGTCCCATGGTTCGTCGAAATGGATTCGCACCTTGGCGTTTATCTCTGTCGAGGTGGGGGCCCTGGTCGGGGTCTGGAAACTCCCGACGGAGCTTGAGATCTCCAGGACGCGTCCCGAGAGGGGCTCCCCGCCGGAATCGATGCGGACCCGCGATATCGCCCTCATACCCAGCGCCTCAGGGGCCTCATCTTGTCGGCGATCTTCGACCTTGATTTGAATGAGGGATACTCCTCATATATCTTCTGGAGCAGCCCGTAGTAGCCGAGCTGGTCCCAGGCCTTCCTCTTCCTTCCTATCTTCGCGACATGCTCACGATCGAGGGATGCTAAAAGCCTTGCCGCGGCCTCCTTCCCCCTTTCCGTGAGCCCGATCACTTCCTTCTGGCCCTGAGCCTCCTTCTCGATGTGGATTAGGCCTGAAGATTCGAGCGACCTGAGCGCATCATCGAGGTCCCGGCTGTAAGGACCATAGTCATAGGGCACGAAGCCAAGATTGCGGACGTTCATCATGAGCTCCCTCGCAAGCTCCTTCTCGAACAGGAAGGCTTCCTTCATCATGACGATGCGATTGAAAATGGGCCTCTCCGGATGTACACCGAGGAGACCCAGGGCAACATCCTGGGCATCGAGGACAGGCTCACCCTCCCGCCCTCTCTCGGACAACATGCGCATCGCGTCCTCGGGATGCACCACCTCCCTGCCGCATCGTGAGCAGACCTCGATTCGGACCGTACGACCATGCTTCGTCTCCGAACGGACGGTTCGCGCATCCGCTGGATGGTCGCACTCCTGCATCGACTCCTTGGTCATGGTCGCTCCGTCTCCTTGATAGCGGTTACTATCCAGCCTTCAGCGCCTTCGAGCCACCCGGACGGCTCCCGGCGGACGATGACGCGCAACCATCGCCCCCCATGCCGTGAGCACCTCTCCCTGATATTCCCCCCGCGTCTGGATCGCTCGCAGTCCACACCGCCCTCCAAAATCGCGGCGATGTCGTAGAGGTCCAGGCCTAGGTCGAACGCATGGTCCGATGCATGGTTGGACAGGATGATGGGTTGGCCCTCCCATGTCGGGGATGGCCACGCCGGATGGCCCTTCACGCTTGTCCTTCGTTGCATACCTGATGCCAGTATTTAAGCTTGGGGGGAGAGGTCCGTGAATGTCAGCCAGCTAGTCTGAACAAGGTGAGAAGACATCTTCAGCGCATCCAAGCGGACCCCGCCCCACCCGTGCCCGGTGCGGGGATACACGTATTAACGGGCCCCCGATGCATGGACGGGGGGATGTGGCGGCATGAAGCCCGCACCGTCCCGCACCAGAGCCCCCTCGCTTGTTGACCTTCGGGGGCGAACTGGAGGCGAAGAAGATGAACAACCCGAGAACATGGTTCGTGCCCTTGCTGCTGACCGTCATCGTGTCCGCGCTCCTCGTTGCGGTGCTGCGCTCGCCCGCGGCGGACGCCTACACCCCTTGGAACCCCGTCACGATCGACGGCGACGCCGACCTGGCCAAGCAGGGCTGGCCCGGCTCGGGCACCCCCGGCGACCCCTACGTCATCGGGGGGCTCGACATCGACGCCAGGGGTGCGCCCCACGCCATCCAGGTGAGCAGCACCAGCGCGTACCTGGTCATCCGCGACAACCGCCTCCACGGCACGGGCGCCTCGAGCCCGGTCATGAAGTTCGGAAACGCCATCGGCCTGCTCGACTCCCTGAACGTCAGGGTCCTGGGCAACGAGCTCTTCGACAACGACGCCACGGGCATCCAGGCCATCCGCGTGCGCAACCTCGTCATCGACGGCAACGGCGTGCACGACAACCAGGTGGGCGTTTACCTCCAGCAGACATCCCTCTTCAGGGTCACCAACAACACCATCGCGGCGAGCGCGATGGAGGGGCTGAGGCTCGTGGATTGCGCCGAGGGCCGGCTGCACCACAACAACCTCATGGGCAACAGCGGCGGCGGCCAGCAGGCCACCGACTCGATGCCCCAGGACGTCTGGGACGACGGCCAGAAGGGGAACTACTGGAGTGACTACGAGCCGCGCTACCCGTCGGCCACCAACGACGGCACCGTCTGGGACACCCCCTACTTCGTGGGCCAGGGCAACGTGGCCCAGGACCGGTTCCCGCTGGTGCACATGGTCGACGTCTCGCCGCCGGCCGTCACCGACCTCTCTCCCGCGACGGCCACGACGGGCGACGCGGTCGCGCTCAGGGCGTCCGCGACCGACGACATCGGCGTCAAGGCCGTCACGTTCGAGTACTGGTTCGGCGGATCCACGGCGATGATGACCATCGATGGCAGGTCGACGGGTACGGACGACTGGGAGGCGTCCCTCGTGGTCCCCTCCAGCTCCCTCGACGCGCTCCATTACGTCATCGTCGCCTCTGACGGAGCGGGCCTGACGTCACGCAGGTCGGGCAGCATCATCATCCTGGACAACGACGCGCCCGTCGCGAGGGCGGCCGGCAGCGCGACCGGCACGGTGGGGGACACCTTCACCCTGGACGCCACTCGCAGCCACGATGACATAGGTATCGTGAGATACACGTGGCGCGCCGTCTACGACGGCATCGAGGTGTGCCTCGACGGGGCGGTCGTGAAATTCACACCGCACCTCGCGGGCACCTATGTGTTCGAGCTCACGGTCACTGACGCCGCGGGGCTGTGGTCGAGCGACCCGTACGCCGAGGACTCGGTGAGGGTCGTCGTGCTCGAGCCGGACCTCGACGGCGACGGGGTCGCGGACGCCTACGACCCGGACGTCGACGATGACGGCTACGGCACGAACCACGAGCTCGTGGGTGGCAGCGACCCGCGCGACAAGTCGTCCACCCCGCCCGACCTCGATGGCGACATGGTGCCCGACGCGCTCGACGACGACTGCGATGGCGACACCTATCCGGACGACCTCGAGGTCGCGCTAGGCAAGGACCCGAGGGACGCCTCGAGCGTGCCGGCGGACACCGACGGCGACGTGCTCCCAGACTACATCGACACGGACGACGACAACGACGGGCTCCTCGACACGTGGGAGTCCGTCCTGGGCACCAACCCCCTCGACCCCCGCTCCGTCGCCACGGACACGGACGGCGACGGCATGCCCGACGCCCTCGATACGGACAACGACAATGACAATTGGGGGAACGAGGTCGAGCTCGCGGCGGGCACGGACCCGCTCTCGGACACGTCGCGCCCGTCGGACATCGACGGGGACGGCGTGCCGGACTACCGCGACGACGACGACGACGGCGATGCCTACTTCGACTTCGTGGAGATCGCGGCGGGGTCCGACCCCTCATCGGGCTCGTCCAGCCCCGTGGACACCAACGGCGACGGACTGCTGGACTACCTCGACGACGACAATGACGGCGACGGCTGGTCCGACACGGTCGAGGCCGAGCTGGGCTCGGACCCGAGGCTGGGCACCTCCAAGCCGGCAGACATGGACGCGGACGGGCTGGCGGACGCGCTCGACCCCGATTCGGACGGCGACGACATGCTGGACGCATGGGAGCTCGCCAACGGGCTCGACCCCGCGAGGCCGGCGGACGCCCAGGCGGACTCGGACGGGGACGGCGTGAGCAACCTCGACGAGTACAAGCTGGGCACGGTCCCCAGGACGGTCGCCGCCGGGAGCACCGAGAGCTGCGACACCACGGGGTCGCTCATGACCGGCATCGCGTCCGGCGTCCTCATCACCGCGTCGATGATCGGGGTGGGCATCGCGTACAACCGCATCACGTGCGGGGGCAGCCCGCGGGGCAACAACCCCCTCTACCGGAACAACCGCGCGTCGTTCGGGCAGGCCAGGCATCACGACGAGGAGCTCGCCGGGACGGGCACCAGGCCCTCGAGCGCGAGCAGCAACCCCCTTCGCAAGGATTCGGGCAAGGAGGGGGTCAACCCCCTCAACGAATCAGGCAAGGGGCGCACGGGCTCCCCGTCGGACGTCACGGTCAACGAGGGGGGCAAGAGGGCAGCGCCCCCGCCCCTGGGCACCTCTACGGTCCCGCGCCCCCAGCAGGACACGCCAAGGCCGCCGCGCGGGATGGCCGGAGGCAGCGACGGTGGCTCTGGAACGACGCCCTCGCCTGAGGAGCGGAAGGTCCATGCGGTCCATTACGGCGAGGGCATAGAGGCCGGGGAGGGGTCCTCGGGCTACGCCATCAAGGAGCAGGGTGTCCGCTCATCCCAGGCGGTAGATGGTGTCGGCCTCCCGACCGGGAAGCGCGCATACGTCCTGCCGCACGTGCTCGATTCGCGAGGCCGTGTCGCCGGGTCCGGCGGCGGCGGCGGCGGCGGCTCGGGCGGTGGAATCGCCATCGGCGAGGAGGGCGTGCAGGTGGCCAGCGGGACGGCGCAGGTGGGTAAGATGGCCATCAACTCGAAGGGCCTGCCCGGCAAGTCGAGCACGAAGAAGGAGAACCAGGCCGCCTCGCACAGGGCGGCCGATGGTCTGACGGTCACCGACGCGGACGGCGACACGGGCTCCGACGCCGTCACCGCGGAACCTGTCTTCAACCCAACGGATGTTGACGAGGACGGCCCGAGGCATGCCTCCAGGATGGCCATCAACGAGAAGGGCCTGCCCGGCAAGGGAACGAAGAAGGGGAACCAGGCCTCCTCGCACAGGACCTCGGGCGACGGAACGACCCCGATGGACGGGGATGCGGACGGCGACGGGCTCCCCGACGACGTGCCACAGCCCCAGGGGATGGCCATCAACGAGAAGGGCCTGCCCGGGGACAAGCCGGTGAAGAAGGGCACGAAGACGTCAGCGCACAGGACCGCGGACGAGGGCGACGGGCCCATGGACGACGACTCCGATGACGATGGACTGGCGGAGCGCATGGCCATCAACGAGAAGGGCCTGCCCGGCAAGGGAACGAAGAAGGGGAACCAGGCCACCTCGCACAGGACCTCGGGCGAGGGCGACGGGCCGACGGACGCGGACAGCGACGACGACGGCGTCTCGGATCACACCGGGAGGAGGCGCGTCGAGGTCCTGAAGTCCAACAAGCAGGGGGACCCGGACGCGAACAGGGCCTTCAACCAGAACAGCGCGCGGTCGAACAGGACAGGGCTGGCCGACACGGTCAGTGAGGGCGATGGCGGTTCCAGGGCCCAGGACCACAACAGCTCGCGGTCGAACAAGTCCGGGCTGGCGGACACGGGCGGGGACGGCCCCGGCGACCCGGGCCCGAGCAGGGCCCAGGACCACAACAGCTCGCGGTCGAACAAGTCCGGCATAGCGGACGCCGACGGGGGCGGATCTCCCGACCTCCGGGCACAGAACAACGGCACCACGAGGTCGAACCGCACGGACAACCCTGTCTCGGGTGAGGGTGCGGACGGAACCGACGCGCGGCGCGCCGTCGTCCCAAAGCACGTGTTCGACACGACGGGCCGCTCGGTCCAGGGCGGCGTCGGTGCGGTCACAAACCCTGCTACAGGCTCGCGTGGCGTCCTGGAGGCGGGTCCGTTCGAGGAGGGCACCCAGCTGTCGGCGAAGCAGGAGGGCGGGCGGCACACGCCGTTCCACAACAGGATGACCTCGGCCGACAGCCCCATGAAGGAGGGGCCCGGGGTCGAGGGAGCGTCCGGGAAGAGCACGGCGACCGGCGTGGAGATGTTCAGGAAGGAGCCCTCCCCGGTTCAGTCCAGCGGGATGTCCAGCGACCCTGCGCACGGCACCGGGTCGTCTGGCGCGTCCCCCGAGATGAGGGGCATCGACAAGAAGGACATAAGGAGGAGGAGCGAGGGTCCAGATGGTTCCGGCAGGTCCGGGGCATCTGCCCCCGGCCACCGGGACGTCGGAGGCTACCGGGCCGCCGAGGCCCCATCCAGCGTCGACGGCACCTCCGGAGGAGCCGAGGCCGCTCAGTCGAGCGGGGCGGAGTCGACGAAGGAGCGCGGGGTCACCATCAACACGTCGCACGTGGAGTACGAGACGTGATAGGGCGAGAGATGGGTGGCGTGGACGCGAGCGCCAGGGGGGCCACAAGGACAGGGACCCTCCATCCTTGGCATGGTGGAGTTACCATTTTCGAGGGACCATGCACCATGCCCAGGACGATGACGGAAGACGGATGCTCGACCACGTCGCACTGCGATCAGTAGGGCCGGAGGACCTCCACACCGGGGATCCTCGAGAGATGCCTCGTGTCCAGGGTGCAGATGGGGATGCCGAGCCCAGCGGCGGTCTTGCCGATGAGGATGTCCATTACCTCGAGACCGCTCTCGGGCATGGTCTGCACGTATCGCTCGAGGGCGCGCTCCAGGTCCTGGGAGGTGGGCCATATGACACGGAACCTCCCCACGAGCTCCGAGTGGAGGCGTCGCATCTCGGACTTGTCCCTGCATCCCTGGAGGAGTTCGAGAACCACGAACCCAGGGCGGGCGAGCTCCTCTTCGCCCTGCGCCTCCAGCCAGGTGAGCGCACCAGGCGCTCCTCTGAGGTAGGCGACCAGCACGCTCGTGTCGATGGCTATCATGGATAGCCCCCGCGTCTGCTGGCCCGCCTGCGGAGCTCCTCGGCGAACTCGGCGCTGTCCACGATGTCCACCCTCCCGGCCCACAGGCCGCCGAGCCCGGTGTCGAGGAGCTTCCTGGCGGTGAGGGCTTCTGGAGCTGCAGCGCGCCCCTCGTGCTGGGCGACGGCACCTGGACGTTCACGGTGCGAGCACTGGACGCGGTAGGGAACGAGGCGAGCTGGAGCTGCGTGGTGAGGCGCGACAGCACCGCGCCGAGGCTCGACATGTGGCCGCCGATACCGGAGGAATGCGAGACGCCGGTACTGATGGTGACCGGCAAGACCGACGAGGCGGTCGGGATGGTCCTCATCAACGGGCAGCCCTTCCCCGTCGTCGATGGCGATTTCAGCATCGTTTGGCGCCTGGAGGAGGGGCGGAATGATACATTCGTCGAGGCATGGGACGCGGCCGGGAACCACGCGTCCCTCGGCCATACCGTGCTCTACAGCGACGGGCCGCCCGGGCTCCGGCTGCTCGTCCCGAGGGGGAGCGATGGCCCGAGCGTCCATGTTCGGGGGACCACCGACGCCAACGTGGGGATGGTGTGGGTGGATGGGGTGCCTGCGAGCTGGTGAACGAATCGTTCGACGCGGTCGTGGGGCTGGTGAAGGGCAAGAACCGCATCACGGTCGGGGTGGTGGACCCTGCAGGGAACGCGAGGGCGGAGGTGGTCGTGGTGAGGTACGGGGCCACCTGGCCCGAGGCCGGGCCGGTCGCGGCGGTGGTGGCCGGCGCGGTGGCGGCGAGGTGGGCGATGCTGGGGAGGAAGGTTAGTAGGGGAAGGCCGCGCGCGGCCCAGGGCCGGGGCGCCGACTGAGCCAGCTGTACGGTGATTGGGCAGGGATGCGAAAGTTGAAAATCGATTTTCAACTTCTGCGCGAAAGTCGAAAACGCACTTTTAACTTCTGCAAGAAGGGGGATGATGGCCCCCGAATACTGCTTGGTACATTTTGTCGACCATGGTCGACAATAAAACTCATTTTTGTCGATTATAATCGACAAATATATAAACCCCGGATGACAATGTCCATCGCATGCCCCTACAGGCAGAGCTGCTGAGCGGCCTGCTGCACCAGATGAACCCATGGTGGGACCGTGGCTCGGTCCCACCGGCCATGCTGGGCGTGCCACGCCCCGCGCCGCACGGCCAGCTCCGGGATGCCCTCCATGCCCATCGCATCGCGCTCGTGACGGGCCCGAGGAGGAGCGGCAAGACCACCATCCTCTACCAGCATGTGCAGGGGCTCATCGACTCCGGCGAGTCGCCCGACAGGGTGCTCTACGTGATGCTCGACCATCCCCTCCTTGCGGGTGCCGACGCCATCGGGGAGACCATCGAGCATTTCATGGCCGAGTTCCGGCACCCGCGGGGGAGGCCGCTGCACATCCTGCTGGACGAGGCCCATCGCTCGGCGAGGTGGGGGACGTGGGCCAAGACGGTCCACGACGTATACAGGTTCCCCCTGGTCCTCTCCGGCTCCTCCGCGATGGAGCTCGAGGCTGGGGCCATGGGGGAGCTGACCGGGCGCCACGAGCCCGTGCGGGTGAGGCCCTTGGGGCTCCGGGAGTACATGGACTTCAGGGGGCTCGCGCATTCCAGGGGCGATGAGCACGTCATGCCGCGGATCGTGGACGACTACCTGAGGACCGGCGGGTTCCCCGAGGCGGTGCTGGACCCCGAGGAGGCGTCGAGGCGCTCCAGGCTCCTGCGGCTGTTCGATGACATCCTGCTCGGTGACATCGTCGGCGCATATCCCATCAGGGACGTCGCCACGCTGCGCGACGTGGCCGCGCTCGTGCTCTCCTCGACCGGCACGCCGGTCTCCTTCAACAAGATATCGAAGGCCACGGGCTGCTCCGTGGACACCGCCAAGGATTACGTGGGGCACATGGTGGCGTGCCATCTTGTCTCCGAGGTGCCGTTCCACTCCAGGTCCGCCAAGGAGAGGGCGAGGAACGCCTCCAAGTATTATCCGGTGGACACGGGCATGCTGGACACGATAACCGGCGGGGCGCCGAGGGGCATCCTCGCGGAGACGGCCGTCCTCAACGCGCTCACGGCCAGTGGGTCGGGCAGGGCGGTGCCCGTGGGCTACTGGAAGGAGGGGAGGGAGGTGGACTTCGTGCTGGGCGGGCGCCCCATCAGGGCCTACGAGGTCAAGTACCGCGATGCCCTGGACGAGGGGGACCTGAGGGGCGTGCGGGCCCTCCTCGGGAGGAGGGCCGGGGCCAGCGTCACCGTTGTGACGCGCTCCTACTCAGACCAAATGGACATAGGCGGGACCGAGGTGACGATGGTGCCGATGTGGAGGCTCCTCCTCGGGAGGGAAGGTCCCGCGTAAGTGCCTCGTTGGGAGCGAGCCGGGCGGAAGGGATTGTCTGGTCGTGAGGCTGGTGAAGGGCAGGAACCGCATCACGGTCGAGGCGGTGGACCCGGCGGGGAACATGCGGTCGGAGGCGGTCGAGATGAGGCACGGGGCGACCTGGCCCGAGGCCGGGCCGGTCGCGGCGGTGGTGGCCGGCATCCTGCTGGTGAGGTAGGTGATGCCGGGGTGGAGGGAGCGGAGGAGGTTGTGACGGGGCGCGTGCGACCGGGATGGAGGGAATGGGGGTCGCAGCAGCACCACCTGGGCGACGTCCCACGCACGCAGACACAGCACCTCATGACGACGAACCCCTGATGGGCTATGAGCCGGATCCTCCACTGCGGTCCATGGGGCCTCTTTCAGCGGCTCTTCTGTGCCCCTTGTCTATCCTTTGGGCGGTGCTCGTATCACCACACCATCGCGACAGCACCCTTGGATATCTTTCACATATCTTTCAGGACAATATCTGAAAGATCCAGCCTGGTCGCAAGCTCGCCTTAGGGTGCCCCTGGCCTTATCGCCCGAGCTTGCGCTTGAGGTCTGGGATGCTGTTGCTGACGATGTCCCAGATGACGTTGGCGCTCACCCCGGAGTAGTCATGGATGAGGATGTTGCGCAGCCCGACGACCTTCCTCCATTCGATGCCAGGGTATTTCCGCCTCACATCCTCGGGCAGTCCCTTGGCAGCCTCGCCGATGACCTCGAGGTTCCGGATGACCGCGTCCATGGTCCTCTCGTCCGCGATGAGCTCCTCGCGGGAGAGCCCCTCGACGTAACGTTCGATTCTCCCGATCGCGTCCCGGATATCGTCGATGAGCATCCCGGGGTCCCTATACATAGACGGCCTCCGCGAGGATACCGTCCCGCAACCTTGGCCTTATAGCCTCGAGGATGACGAGGTCCACGGCGCGCCCGAACAGGTCCTCGAGGTAGAACTTGAGGTCCATGTAGTTGTCGAAGGTCTCCTCCCCCTCCCTGAACTGGACGAGCACATCCACGTCGCTCCTTGGGGATGCCTCCCTCCTGGCCTGCGAGCCGAAGACCCCGATCCTGCTCACCCCGAACCTTGAGGTGATCTCGCCCTTGCTCTGCCTGAGGGATTCGATCGCGTCCAAGGGCCCACCTCCATCGACCATGCTCTCGCCGAGTTGTGATGGGCGGGGGGGTTATTAAACCGTTACCGAGAACGGGCGGGATCTCGCGGGCGACGGTCCAACACATATCATTTCCTGGCGGTGGGGGATGGGCGCCGCTGACCGCGCTCCCACCACCGACATCAACGTGGGGATGGCCTGGGTTGAGGGGGTGCCGTTCGCGGTGGTGAACGGGTCCTTCGATGCGGTCGTGAAGCTGGTGAGGGGTAAGAACCGCATCACTGTCGAGGTGGTGGACCCGGCGGAGAACGCGAGGGCGGAGGAGGTCGTGGTGAGGTGCGGGGCCACCTGGCCCGAGGTCGGGGTGGTTGTGGTTGTTGTGGCCGGCGTGGTGGCGGCGAGGTGGGCGATGCTGGGGGGGAAGATGGTGAAGAGGGGAAGGTCTCACGCGGTCAGGGGCCGGAGCGTCGGCTGAGCAAGTTGTACGGTGATTGGGCAGGGATGCGAAAGTTGAAAATCGATTTTCAACTCCTGCGCGAAAGTTGAAAATACACTTTCAACTTCTGGAAACTATGGTCGTAACCGGGTACCGCGCCGCCGCGCCTTCCGCCAGTACCTGAACTCGGCGACGTCCCTGTCAAACTCCCCGCCCCTGTTGAGGAAGTTGTCGTACTCCGCCACCACCGCCCAGAATTCATCCTCGGAGAGGGCTGTCTTCATCAGGTTCACCCACCAAGCGGCGACGACGATGGTCTCCGCCCTCCCCGGCACGCGGTGGTCGAACGTGAGGTACCAGGGGCTCATCGGATCCATGTCGTCGACCCTCGCGCCCGTGTAGTGGCAGGCGAATCCGTCCTCGGCAGGATTCCAGGCCTCCCTCATCGCCCGGACATGGATGCGGTTGTCGCGTTCTCGGCATACCACGAAAGGGCGGCAGCGTGCGCAGTATCTCGAGCGTCCGAGGCGTGGCCTCCCGCACACGTCGCAGGGCTTCATCTCGGCCCTCGT
>CAYGVT010000073.1:0-10913 GCA_964353355.1 uncultured Thermoplasmata archaeon
GCGGCCGTGCTCGTGCCCCTTTTCAAGGTCTGGGCCCGCGACCGGCCGGGGCCCCGCGCCCCCCCGGCCCATCCCCCCCTCCCCCCCCCCCCCGCGCGGCCCCCTCCCATCTCCTCGCCTTTGGGATTCCACGATGATGGATGCCTCCCCCGCGGGTCGATGATGATGTCGTGCCCGCGCACCCCGCCGCGCGCCCGCCCGCGGACGGTCCGTTCACCGTCATATCTGGTCGTCCCGACAAATCGCACCAATATCGGTTAATATAGTCAAGTGCGTAGTAAGTGGCGAAGATGTCGGAGGCGAACATCAATGGTCCGTCCCTCACCCCCATGGTCCCGCGCTCCCCCCGCGGAATACCGGACCGATTTCTCCATCTTGAGGTCCGCCTCCCGACATCCCAATCCGTGCCCCGTCGTTGGACGGGGCATCCCGATCACCAGAGATGATACGAGGAGCGGAGGTCAGCCCGCGCGGTCGTGGCGGCCCCTGGACAAGTAGGGCCAGCACGCCGCACGGCCTCCGCGACGTTGGAGGTGGAATAGTGCAAACCAGGTCACACAGCGCGCTCGCCGTCCTGGCCACCATCGTGATGGTGGCCTGCGAGGGCATGACGGTACTAGGCGGTGGCATCGCCCCCCTCGGCCCGGCCGAGAGCAGGGCGATTGAGATGGACAGCTACGTGTGGACCGACTCGTTCGACGGCATGTCCGGCGTCTACGTCCCCTCCGGGGGGCTTGTGGGCGTCGAGGTCGTGGGCGGCGAGGTCCGCCTCCTGCCCGGGCACTCCGAGGGCTGGATCGCGTCCAAGGTCCTTGTGTGCCCTCCGGGCCTCAGGTACGACCTCGTGCTCCTGGACGTCGACGCGGCGAACGGGAGCCACGTGCAGCTCGCCATCGTCGACGCCACCAAGGAGCCCCAGCAGGTGGGGTACGCCAACGAGACCGTGCCGGGGTTCGACAAGGTGAGCACGCAGGAGCGGTCGGTCGCCGGCATCGGCCCGACCTCGTTCCCGAAGGTGCGCATCCAGGTCAGCCTGGTCGCCAACGGCACGTTCAGGCCCCGGCTGCTCGAATGGTCCCTCTACTACACAGGGGTCGAGGAGTGGCGCGACGAGCTCGTGGGGGGTCTCAAGCGCACCGACGTCCGCGGGCTGAACTTCACCGGCGGCGTCGCGAGCATCAACATGTCCGGCAAGAAGGGCACGGGCGGGGGCGGCGGTGGCTACTACGAGCCGTTCCCCCCCTGCGCCATGCCACTGTACAGGTCGGGCGGTCCCGATACGATCGCGATGCTCATGCCCAACAGCGCCAGCGACGGCTACAACCAGCCGACGACGGTGACGTGCACTGGCACCTACGGCGTGTGCTTCGACGACCTCGACCTTGACGGGGACCTCGACATGGTGCTCGCGAACTACTACTACACCACGGGGAGCCCCGACTCGGCCATCTACTGGAACGACGGGTCCGACACGTGGGGGAGCGCGAACTCGCAGACCCTCGACATCCAGGATGGCTACCGCGCAGACACCGGCGACTTCAACGGGGACGGGCTGCCCGACATCATCATAGGCGCCTCGTCCTCGACCGGCAGCCCGGATTCAAAGGTCTTCCTAAACGACGGCTCTCCCGACTTCGACCCCTCGGCCGACGTGATCATCGATTGCGAGGCCAGCGAGGTCGGGGTCGGCGACCTCAACGGGGACGGATACGATGACATCCTCCTCTCGAGCTTCTCCACGGATCCCGCCCGGGCATTCCTAGGGGGCCCGGACGGTCCCGATACCACGGCCGACCTGACGTTCGCCTTCAACGAGTACAAGTACGGCAGCGGCATCGGTGACGTCGACGGTGACGGCTTCCTCGACATTCTGGTGGTGGGCCTGTACGAGACTCGGCTCTACTACGGGTCGGAATCCGGTCCCGACACGACCGCGGACGTGCTGCTCGACCCCAGCTCCGGCGCATACTTCTACTCAGGGGGGTTCGGCGACATCGACGGCGACGGCTACGACGACCTGGTGCTGTACGACACCTCCGGTACCAGCCATAGGCTACAGATCCACCTGGGAGGCCCCGACGGCCTGACCACGTCCTCGCCGCACACCATAACCACCTCGGACTACCTCTACGAGCTGGAGATGGCGGACATCGACAAGGACGGCTACTGCGACTTCGTGACCAGCTCCTGGAACCACATCAGCCTCTACATGGGCGGTACCACGCTCCCGACCACCAGCTCCACGTCCATCTCCGTCTCGAACTCGGCCAACGACATCGCGTTCGCCATCCCAAAGCACGGCGGCGACAAGCGGCTGGTCTACCGTGGCTCCTTCGTGACGGAGGCCATCCAGCTCCCCTACGGCAGCAGGTGGGACGTCATGCACGTCGACGCCGACGTCCCCCAGAACACCTCGGTGGAGGTGACGGTCCTCGACGACCAGAAGCGGCCGATCACGGGCTACGAGGGCGTCCCCGCGACGGACCTGGACCTTTGCGGCCTCACCACCTACGGCACGCTCCGGTTCAAGGTGGTGCTCATGAGCGAGCTCAACACCACGACGCCCCGCGTGGACCGCGTGCTCGTCAAGTGGCTGCCCCCGAGGACCTGGCGCGACCAGTTCTACGGCACGGCCAAGGCACACAGGACCGTGGGCTGGTACCCCTCCGCGGGCACGCTCGGCCCGGACGCCATGGCGCTCGACCCGGTGCTCCTGTTCGCCAACTCGAGGGACGACGCGTCCTACGGCGCGAGGAGCCAGGGCCGCTCGGTCTCGACCGTGCTCTTCCCCTCCAAGCTCGCGCACCTGCCCCCGTTCGAGTTCGGCACATCGGGCGCGTCGGCGGCCACGACCGCGGACGTCAACGGCGACGGCTACACCGACGTGGCCTTCGCGTCCATGAGGTCGGACGCGGGCTACATCACCAGGAGCCCGCTCTTCATGGGCACGCCCGTGGGCTGGCGCGACGCGCCGCTCCACGAGTTCCCCACCGTGGGCGCGTCCGACGTGCTGCTCGCCGACCTCAACGGCGACGGGTGCGTCGACGCGGTCTTCGCGCAGGAGTACGACGGCTCGTCCCACCTGGTCAACAGCACGCTCTTCTGGGGGCGTCCGGACGGGACCGGCTGGAACGCGACCCCCGACGTCGAGTTCCTGACGACGGGCGCGACCGGCGTCGAGGCCGCGGACCTCGACGGCGACGGGCGCCTGGACCTGGCGTTCTCCTGCTACAGGGACGCCATCTCGACCTCGACGGACAGCATGGTGTTCCAGCAGGGCGCCGCGGGCTTCTGCGGCACCGTGCCATCCCACAGGCTGCCCACGATGGGCGCGCGGGGGGTCGACGCGGGCGACGTCAACGGCGACGGCCGCATCGACCTCGCGTTCGCCAACAGCTTCGCGGCCGGCTCTGCCGAGATCGACAGCTACGTCTACCTGGGCAGGGCGGCCAGTGGCGGTGGCTTCGAGGCCACGCCCCTTAAGCTCCGGGGCATGGGCGCCGAGGACGTCATGCTCGCGGATGTGGACTGGGACTCCGACCTCGACGTGCTCCTCGCCAACTCCAAGAGCAACGTGGGCAGCAGGCGCGTGGATTCGTACCTCTACCTCAACGGGGGCGCGGGCATGTTCGCCGCGACCCCCGACGTGCGGTTCCCGACCACGGGAGCCTCAGCGGTTGAGGTGTTCGACATCACCTACGGGCTGCGCAGGACCATCGCCTTCGCGTGCGAGGGCAACGGCACAGGCTACGAGGTCGCGTCCATGGTGTTCCTCGGCGGTACGACGGGCTGGGACACGTCCTCCCCGCTCACCGTGCCGACCAAGGGCGCCTCCGACATCCTCATCTGCAACCTGACCTGGGGCCAGGTCTTCGAGGGCGGCTACCTCTCCAAGGCCATCACCCCCGACGACCCACGCGACACGGGCTCGTTCCACACGCTCCGCTCAACCGCGCGCGTGGATGTCCCGGACGAGGTCACGGTCGTCCTGCGGGTCGTCGACGCCACCACGTGGGAGACGCTCTTCGAGACCGAGTTGAAGGACGGGACCGTCTCGCTGTCCCTCGAGGACGCGTTCAAGGTGAAGGAGCACCCCTCCATCAGGCTCATGGTCACGTCCAGGAGCCCCCTTGGGGGCCCCGTTTCGGCCGGGTCGCTCGAGGTGGACGAACTCTGGGTGAACTGGACCAAGCGCACCAAGCAGCCCCCGGAGGTCCTTAGCATCGTCCCGGAATCCACGACGGTCTACAGGATGCGCACGGTGCGCCTCGCGCTCGCGGTCGACGACGAGTACGACCCGGCGCGCGAGCTGCACGTGACAGTCGAGCACAGGCTCCACGGCACGACCGAGTGGCAGACGGCGCTCCTGGGCCGCGCGGACCACCTGGACGGCGCCTGGAGGATGGACTTCTCGCCCCAGGCCAGGTCCGCGACGGGCGATTACGACTTCCGCGCCTCGGCCGTCGACGTCGACGGCGAGGTCGCGCCCTGGGTGGAGTTCCCCTCGCTGGTCACGGTCCTCAACAACCTCCCGAGCCCGCCCGAGGTCCGCATCGACCCGGGCAGGCCGGTGACGTCGTCGACGCTGCAGGCGGTCATCGTCCGCCCTGCCTCGGACCCCGAGGGCTTGCCCCTCACCTACCGCTATCAGTGGTACTGCGACGGCGTGCGCGCCGAGGGCCTCACGGCCGACACGGTGGCGCCGAACAGGACCGCGCGGGGCCAGAACTGGTCCGTGGAGGTGCAGGCCTTCGACGGCGAGGACGCGGGACTCCCCGCGCTCGCGTGGAAGGAGGTCCAGAACGCGGCGCCCCAGCCCGAGGGCCAGATCGGGGACCCCGAGCTCGACGAGGACACCTCGGACGACAGGTGGGTCAACCTGGACGCGGCCTTCTACGACCCGGACGACGACCCGCTCTCGTGGTGGCTCGGGAACGCGCCCGAGCACCTGACCGTCACCATCGACCCCGCGACAGGCGCGGTCGCCATCGTGCCCCAGCCGAACTGGAACGGCCAGGAGCAGCTCGTGTTCGTCGCGTCCGACGGCGAGCTGCAGTGCTCGCGGTCCATCACGGTCACGGTGCGGCCCGTCAACGACGTGCCCTACTTCGTGTCGGTCGACGGCAAGCCCATCACCACGCAACCCATCGTCTACAAGACAACGCAGGGCCAGCAGCTGGTCATCGCCTTCGTGGTCATCGACGTGGAGGGCGACGTCCTGGTCATCTCGACCAACAGCTCGGTCGTGCAGGTGGACGAGGATTCGCACGAGCTGCGGTTCCAGCCTGACAACGACGCCGTGGGCACGCTGCGGTTCCAGCTGCAGGTGCGCGATGTGGTCACGATCGACAGGAGGGCCACGCTGGACTTCGTCGTGGAGGTCGAGAACCAGAACGATCCCATGGACGACCCGCGCATCATCAACCCCAGGACGGGCGACAAGTTCAAGGCCAACGTGTCGTTCTCGCTGCTGGTCTCGTGCACGGACCCAGACACGCAGTACGGCCAGGTGCTCAACCACACCTGGACGTCCAACGTGTCCGGCGTGCTCGGGTACGGCTCGAGCCTGGCCGTGAGGCTCCTCGAGCCCGGTCTCCACATCATCCAGGTGACCGTCAGCGACCCTGACTTCCAGAAGACGGCCTGGGTCGAGGTCCTCGTCGAGAGGGCCGACGACGACAAGCCACCGCCGGACGACGGCGACGACGGCGACGACGGGCCGACCACGAGCGGCGGGCCCGGCGTGGGCCTGATGCTTGCGGTCCTGGTCATCGTCGTGGCCGCCGTGGGCGGCACCGCGGTCATCGTGGCCCGGCGCCGCGCCGAGGCCGAGCCCGAGGAGGCCGACGCGCAGGCCGCGGCCCTGAGCAAGGAGGAGGCGCTCAAGCACATGGCCGCGACCATGAGGCAGTCCGCGGACGTGCTCGAGGCCGACCTCAAGGTCAACGGGAACGGCCACGGCCACGGCAACGGCCACGGCCACGGCAACGGCAACAGCGCCAAGGACGCGCCGGCGGCCGTCGTCGCGAGGCAGGACGTGGAGGGCGTCGAGGTCCTGTCCTCCTCCGTGGCCGAGCGGCAGCTGACCATCGAGGCCAAGGTGACCGATGCCCCCTCCCAGGAGGTCAAGGAGCTGTGGCAGGAGATCTCCGATAACGGCAACGGCAATGGCCACGGCAACGGCCACGCGGCCACGGACCAGGAGAAGGAGCAGCTCCGGCTCGACAACCTCAAGCGCAAGTACCAAAACACCATCGGCCGGCTCCCCTACGGCATCCCGTCGCCCGAGCTGCGGGACATGGACTGGGTGGAGCTGAGCTCGCTGCTCGCGACGGGCCAAATGAAGGCACTGCCCGACGGCCGCGAGACCACGCTCGTCAAGGGCCGGTGGTACTACTCTGACATCGAGGATTCGTCGACGTTCCTCAAGGAGCACGGGGCCCAGCCCAAGAACGGCAACGGCAGGCACGCGACCGCGCCGGCGATGGACAGGTCCGAGCTCCTCGCGAAGCTCGAGGAGCGGTTCATCCTCGGCGAGATATCGGAGGACGCGTACAGGGAGCTCAGGAGGAAGTACCAAGCGAAGGCGCCCTAGCGGGCCGGGCGCCATCACCCGGGGGGCTGGCCGCCACCGATGCCATCGCCGGCGGCCTCCCCCCCATCAACCCCGAAGGTGGGGGGTGCAAGTCGAGTGGCGGCTGCGTGATGGCGGTCGCTCAGAAGATGTCTACGACCTTGGGTATGCGGCCCTGTCGCGACAGGTAGGTCGCCTGGGTCTTGGTGTAGCGCCACACCACGTCGCACTTCTCGTCCTGGAACTCCCATGGGACGATGATGAGCAGGTCGCCCTCGCGTATCCACATCCTGCGGCGCAGCTTGCCAGGGATGCGGCCGAGGCGGGTCTTGTTGTCCGCGCACACCACGCGGACCTTGGACGCGCCGAGCAGCGCGTCCGCGATGCCGAACGTCTCGCGGCGCTCGCGCCGCGGCGTGCGGACGCGCACGTTCGCGGCGTCGCCGCCCTGCAGTATCGCGTTGTCTATCTCCTCGTCGAACGAGGGTCGCTTGGGCAATCGGCCAGCTCCAGGGAGCGTCAAGGCCATGGTCCCAGATAAGGTTTTTGATGCGCTGGGGGGCGGCCCAGCGATGCCCTGGGCGCCGCGAACATCACCGGCGGCGGCGGTGGAGCCGCGCGACGGCCGCGAGCGAGGCGATGGCCACCGCGGCCGCGAGCGCGCCCGCGCCCGGCCCGTCCTCGGCCACCTTCAGGGCGAGCTCGGTCGAGCCGTTGTTGCCCTCGTCCGTCTCCGGGAGCACGTTCGCCGCGTCCACGACCGCGCGGACGGTCTGGGCCCCGTCGCCCGAGGCCTTCCACTGCAGCACGTAGGTCTTCTCGCCGTTGGCCTTGAGGCCTATGGCCTCGGTCGTGTTAGCCACCATCCGCGCACCGACCATCACGCGCACCTCGTACCCGTTCGCCGTGGTCCAGCCGGAGTTGCGCACGGTCACGCGGAGCTTGACGGTCTCGCCCGACGGGACCTGCGCGCGCTCCAGCTCGATGCGCTCGACGCGCAGGTCGGGCCGGTTCTGCACCACGAGGCTGCACTGTGCGGTCGAGTTGATGTTCCCTCGCCTGTCGGTGGCGACGACCGTGAGCGTCAGCGTCCCGTCAGGCTGCTTGGTGGTGTCTATGTTCCGCTCCCAGTAGGTCCCGGTGAAGGTCAGGGGCACGGGGTCCGTCCCGCCGATGCGGACCGTGACCGACGCGATGTTGGCCTCGACGACCTCCACCTGGAGCTTGTAGGTGCCCCAGACCGTGCCGGTCTTGGACATGACCTTGACCTGGGGTAGGTTGTTGTCGACGTTGAGCGCCACGGGCTCGCTCATGTAGCAGCCGCCCCAGACATCGTCCGCGAGCAGCCGGATGGTGTAGTCCCCGTCCATGACCATGCACGTGTCGATGTAGGATTCGAACCGCGCGCCGGTCCACGTGGCCTGCTCGCGGCACATCTCGCCGCCGGACGCGTTGTAGATGGCGACCCACACCGAGCTGCGGTTGAGGTGCGGGTCCGTGACCGAGCCCGAGAACGTGAACGCGCCAGTGACGTTGCCGCCGCCCTCAAGGTCCGAGAACTCGGGGGCGACGTTGTCCACGGCGATCACGAAGGCCCCCGATGTGCCCACATGGAGCGCGAGGTCGACCGTGGTCGCGACCACGGAATGGTCCCCGTCCGTCATCGTGGTCGTGTCGATCCTGTAGAAGTACGCGCCGTCCGCCCCCTTTTGCATCTCCAGCCTCTCCACGGTGCTGCCGTCGAAGATGACGTGGACCGGGGCGGCGGTGTCCGCGAACGCGTCCTCGACGCGCACGGTTATGTTGTACACTCCCGTGACCCTGCCGGTGGGGGAGGTGTACATGAACATGGGCGCGCAGTTGTCGACCCGCAGCTCGACGGCGGGGGTGCACGTCGTGTGGAGCGCGAGGTCGGCCACCTCGACCGCGAACGAGCGCACGCCGCACATGAGGTCCATGGCCGTGTCGATGGTGCACCGCCAGACCGCCCCCTCCTTGGTCATGGGGAAGGGCGCGGAGGCGTTGCCGTCCACCACGACCCACACGTGCGTGGGGTCCACGAAGGTGTCGGTGACGGTGGCGGTCACGGTGTACGCGCCCATCACGTAGTTGGGCTGCTGCCAGACCACCTCCACCACGGGCGCGGAGTTGTCAACGTGCAGCACCACGGCGACCGATGAGTTGGCGTTCGGGAGCAGCCCCGGGTAGTCCGCGTTCGCCAGGTCCTTGGCGTAGACCTGGACGGTGTGGTCTCCCTCGGGGAGGGAGGTCGTGTCGACCGGGCATCGGAAGGTGTCGGTCGTGCCCTCGCGCGTCATGGAGCGCGGCGAGCCGTCCAGCCAGGCGGTCACCGAGGGCACGTCGAGGTGCGCGTCCACGACGCGCGCCCGCACGACGAGCTCGCCCGAGACGTAGCCGCCGGCCGAGAGGATGTCGATCGTGGGGGGCGTGTTGTCGACCGTGATGGCCTGGTGGACCGTGGTGGCGGAGCCCGTCAGGTTGGCGGCCCGGACGAAGATGGTCACTGGCCCCTCCCTGAGGGCGGCAAGCCCGATGTCGGCGGTGAAGAAAGTGCCGTAGGACAGGCCCATGTTGAGCGTCGGCGGGTCCGCGAAGCCCCACCTCACGGAGGATTCGTCGACCTCCCCCTCCACCGACACGTTGAGGTGGTAGGTGCCGGACAGAAGCCCGCCCGGGGACATGAAGCTCACGTCGGGCGCGCCCGCGGCGCCGGCGGGCGCCGCCAGGAGGGCGGCGAACAGGGCCAGGGCCAGCAGGGGCAGGGCGGTCGCGCAGACCATTCGCACTGGTAGCCTGGCCCTCTCTTGGACCGCCCGCATGCTTTCCATCTCCGTCCCCAGGGCACTGCCTGGGGACCGATGCTATCCCTGGGGCCAGTATAATAGGGTTGCGCGCCGGTTCTCAACTCCTGGCATGGACCCGCTGGGCACGGGCCAAGGCCTTATAAGCGACCGATGCCGATGGAGGCCAGGCAGGGGGGTCGTGTATCGAGCGATTCGAGATCCCCGCGGGCGTTTCAAAAAGGCGAAGGAGAAGGCTCCTCCTATTTGGATCCTCCATCGTCGCCTTTCTACTGGCTGGTACGTTCGTTCTCTCCTATATGGTCCAGCATCCCGTTCAATTGGATAGCCCCACGACCACCGGAGCCAAGTTCACATATATACTCATTCTCATTCTCATGATCTCTCTGTTCATGGCAGCCTTATGGCTCGCGTTGATGCTGTTAAATCGCATTCGCGATACCCCCTCCGAGCCGAGTCTGGTTATCACGGAGAAGGCCATGGTCTTCAACGTGTACCACCACTTTCCGTGCGATACCATTGTTCATCTGTATTTGTTTAGCATGCCATAGCATAGCATGGGCGCATGCGCGTTCTGGCCACTCATGTGACACCTCCGGAAACGCATGCGGGGCCTACCCCACATTCGCTCACCCCCGGCCTTTTCCTATTTATATACTCCCGCTCATCCAGTGTACCGTGAAGCTCGTCAAGACCCTGCGCGCGAAGGTCCACTCCCCGACTCAGCGCAAGCGAGAGGCCCTCCTCTCACTCCACAAGGGGTGGCAGGGGGCGCTCGGCCTCTCCCGCGACTATGGCTATCTACGGGAGCACACCGACCTCCCTTCCTTCTACTGCAGGGACATCCGATGGTGCGTCGGCAAGGGCAACCGCTCCCACGTCATCCTCGGGCAGGGGGCGATGAACCTCCGCCTTGGCGGTCGTTTCGCCCCCTGGTTCGCCTCCATCGCGACCCCGCAGGGCCGCGTCCGCGTCCCGCTGCGCCTCTGCCCCGAGCACTCCCGGCTCCTCGCCGAGCCCGGCATCAAGTTCGGCATGAGCCACCTCGTCAAGAAGGGGCCCGCCTTCTACCTCCACATCACAGTCGAGAGGGAGGTCCCCGACATCCCCATCCCTGTCAACGCGCCCGTGCTCGCCATCGACATCGGTGACAAGACCATCGCCACGTCGGTGACGCTCGACCCTGGTGGCCGCATGGCGGCCCCGCCGGAGTTCATGGGGAGACGGGTCCGCGGCATCAGACGCCATCACGCGTGGGTTAGGAGGGGCATGGGGCGCCACAAGGCGCTCCGTGCCATCAAGCGAGTGGGCTCGGCGGAGCACCGCAGGGTGGACGCCGAGCTCCACGCCATCTCCCGCAAGCTCGTGGACCGGGCGAGGAGCATCGGGGCCGTCATCGCCATCGGCGACCTGTCAGGCATCCGTGAGAACAAGAGGGGCAAGGGCCGGAGGATGAACCGCATCGTGAACGCGATGCCGTTCAACCGGCTCTCCCAGCTCATCGGGTACAAGGCCGC
>CAYGVT010000074.1:0-6475 GCA_964353355.1 uncultured Thermoplasmata archaeon
GTACCAGTAGGTGCCGTCGTCCTTGCCAGCAGCCGTGACATCGGCGGCGGCTATGGGGGTCCAGACGTCCTTGTAGGGGTCGAGGGAGGGGGGGTAGCAGTCGGTGCCGGTGTCGTACATCGCCCACCGGTCGGCGGCGACCCTCCCGGACGAGAAGTCCACGGCCGAGAACTCGATGGAGGGGCCGATGACGCCGGTGGCCGTGAGCGAGGCGGCCGTGACGGTCGAGCCGCGGGGGAGCTCGACGGCCAGCGTGTCGTTCCAGGGGTGGGCGCCGAAGGTGAGGTTGGCGGAGGCGGCGCCGGAGGAGAAGGTGGTGAGGGTCACCGGGGAGGCCGTGGCGCCGGGGGCCATGAGGGATGCCGCGAGCACGGGGCAGAGGAGGACGATCGCGAGTAGCAGGGATGATGACCTACCGCGTGAGGCGTGCATGCCCGACCACCGGGCATCACATGGCCAGGGGGGGTATTTACGGATTGCGGTGGGTGTTGGACCGTGCCCCCCCACATCCCGTTCAGGCCGATTCAGGGCGTCATCACGAATCAGGAAGCAGAGCGGTGGAGGGGAGCCGCTAGGCATTCCTCCGCCTGCGAGCGATGATAGCGAGCATCACGAGCGCCGACAGAGCGAAGAGCGCACCAACAGAGGGGGACGGTTCACTCTTCTTCTCCCTCTCCATGACGGGGACGTCCCCCACCGGTTTCCGGTCATCGTCCAGGCCGAGCGTGAAGGAGGCATCCTTCCAGCCGCGCTTCGTGGCCGAGACCTGCACGGCGCCCTCAAGGTCGGCCCATCTCATCGAGAGGTCGGTCCATCCCTGGGCGTCGGTCGTGCCGTTGCAGGTGGCGCCACCGACCGCGACGGCGACGGCCACGCCCTCGACCGGTCGCCCCTTGCCGTCCACGAAGGGGCCGAGCCTCCAGACGACCTCGGTCGGGAGGACCGTGACGTTGAGGGAGTCCGCGCCGGAGTTGCCTGCCGCGTCCGTCGCGACCAGCCGGACGGTGCACGTGCCGGCGGTGCCGAACAGGTGCTCGACGACGGCGCCCGTGAGGTTCACGGTCCTCCCCCCCATCGTGAGGCTCCATCCGTATGTCTCCACCCCGACGTTGTCTGTCGAGTTGGACCCGTCCAGGCGCACGACCGTGCCCGCAAGCACCCGCAGGTCCTGGCCGGCCCTGCACACCGGCGGCTCCGTGTCCCTCACCTTGAGGATGAACGTCGCCTCGCCCACGTTGCCCGCCGCGTCGAACACAGTCAGAACGAGCTCGTGCACGCCCGCGAGCACGAACGTGTACTGCGTCATGAGCCCCGGCAGGGACACGGGCTCCCCGCCCGCCGTGAAAGCCCAGCTGCCGCCCTCAACGCCGATGTTGTCGTGGGAGAGGCTGCCGTCCAGGGTCACCACCGTGCCCTGGTCCACCTCGGTGGGGACCACTGCCTCTGCCGTTGGGTCCGTCAGGTCGACCACCAGGACCATGAACCTGCCCTGGCCCGAGTTGCCTGCCGCGTCCGTCACCCACAGGGTGATCGGGTGCTCGCCCAGCTCCCAGAACTCGTATGACGCAAGCTCGCCCTCGAGCTTGATGGGCCGACCTCCGTACACGAAGGTCCAGGCGAAGGAGACGATGCCCACGTTGTCGGTGGAGCCGGTGCCATCCAGGACGACCAACATGCCGTCCCCGACGACCACGTCCGGGCTGGCGTCAGCGACGGGCGGCTCCGTGTCCCGTATCCTCACTGTCATGCCGTCATAGTGCACATGGCCCGCGGCGTCGGCCACCTGCAGGGTCACCAGGTACTCGCCCGCGAGGGCGAAGACGAACGACTCGCTCATGCCATCAAGGACGACCTTCCCATCACCGTAGGTGAACGACCAGGACCACCGGACGATGCCCACGTCGTCGGTGCTCCCCGAGCCGTCGAATGCTATCGTCACGCCCTGGTCCCCCTCGGCGTCCGGCCCCGCCTCGGCAACGGGCGGGACCACGTCGCTCACGGTCACGGTGAGGTTGTCCCGGCCCTCGAGGCCAGCGGCGTCCGTCACCCTGAGGACCGCCTCGTACGCACCCGGCACGTCGATGGCGAGCGAGACGGCGGCCCCCTGGAGGACCAGGCCCATCCCGCCCGGGTCGAAAGTCCACTCGTAGGCGACCACGCCCACGTTGTCCCGCGAGCCCGATCCGTTGAGGTCGAACCGCTCCCCCACCGCGACCGAGACGTCCGGACCGGCCACGGCGACGGGCGCATAGATGTCATGCACGGTGATGACGATGGTGTCCCGGCCCACGTTACCCCACAGGTCCCACACGCTCAGGGTGGCCGTCACGTTCCCAGGGACGTCGAGGGTGATGTTGAGCCAGGCCCCGGTGCCGTTCGCCCGCCAATCGCCCTGGACCAGCTCCCACTCGTAACGCACGATGCCGACGTCGTCGGTGGAGGCCGAGCCGTCGAGGGAGACCCTGGTGCCCTGGGGGACCGTCATGTCGCCCCCCGCGACGGCGACGGGCGGGCGCCAGTCGGCCATGAGCAGCAGCGGATAGGGATCTGATATATGTCGGTCATGGAGCTCGTAGGCCGTGTCCCAGACCCGGTCGTTCAGGGGCTGGGCGCCAGGGTACCACTGGGTGTAGTCCGCCCAGTAGTTGCCCTCGGTGCCGTTGTGCATCTGGACGCTGCCGTAGTCCGCGTAGGCCTGTCTGTCCAGGTACCTGGATATTCCGTAGTTGTTCCTGACGAAGTTGTTGTGGAAGACCTGGACATTGTTGCAAGCGTATGGCGCGAAAAGGCCATAGTCGCAATCACGGATGAGGTTCGACCTCACGACGCTGTCGGCCAGGGTCTCTATCTCGATGCCGAAATCGCAGTCGGTGACCGTGTTCATCTCGACCGTCACGGACCTCCCCTTGAGGAAGATGCCCACGGGACGATAGGATGCTGCGCCAACCCGGGCGGTATCGACCGTGTTGTTCCGGACGATGACGGCCCTCACATCGTGCAGGTAGATGGCCTTGTAGGTGGAGTTCACGATCAGATTGTCCGCGACGAGAGCGTTAATGGTCTTGCCGAGGACGATGGGCGAAAAATTGTCGTAGAAGGTGCAGTTGGATATCTCGTTCGCCTCGTCCCATTTGTAACCTTCCATCGTGAGATAGATGCCCCACGTACTGTTCCGGACCAACGAGTTCCTGATTACCACCCTTCCATGGTAATTGCTGTACACAGCACCCTCATGTCCCCCGTTGAACGTGCACCGGTCGATGGCGAGGTCCCACCAGGACTCGCAGCGGAAGTAGACGCCGTAGTACGATGCATCGATGGTGACGTTGACGATGCTCAGTCCGTCCTCCCTCTCCGTCAGGCCCGGGCCACAGGAGTAGTGGATGGGCTCGCTGAACCCCAGCATCACGCGACAGTCGACGACGCTCATCCCCGGCGTGTCCTGGACATCGATGTTGGAGTGGGGGTAGGCGGCCTCCGCCGTGTGCCTCAGCGTCGCGTTGCTCACGAGGATGTCGCGGCACCCGTCGATGTCCACGTTGCATCGGTAGCTGGCGAGGTCGAGGCCGTCCATGCGGACGTCCTCGCACCCGTAGAGGCGGATGGGGATGAACGCGTCCCTCATCGTCAGGTTGGAGAAGAGGACGTCCCTGCACCCCACGAGGATCACCTGGCCCGCGTCGGAGTCGAACCGCACGCCGGTCTGGTTGAGGTAGTACCTGAGGGTGGAGCCGTTGACGGTGTTGCTGAGGCCCAGCCTGTGGTACCCGTCCATGTTCAGAAGGACCCCGCGCTCCCCCAGCCGGCACCCCGACATCAGCACGTTCTTGCTGATGTCGATCAGGACGTCGTACCGGGTGTTGTTCGTGAACACGCAGTTCCTGATCTCGGCGCTGTCGCTGTTCTCGACATAGAGGCCGTACTCCTCCTGGCCCGCCCTGTTCCTGCAGTTGGTCATGGTTGAGCCAGGCATATAGTTCAGGTGGAAGCGCGAGGCGACGCAGTCCCTGACCGTGGCGCGGTCGCACCTGCCCAATATGAGCTCGCTCGTGATGTTGATCCCGACAAGGACGCTGTCGTCGCTCCATATCACTCGCATTCCCGTGGCGGAGCCGCGCGTCTGCACGTAGTCGCTGATGGAGAGGCCCTCGCACGGCCCGATGTCGGCCCTGGAGTTATTCCGCCTGTCCAAGATGTGGTCCAGCTTGATGTTGTCCGCGTAGGAGATGAAGACCGAGTAGCCGAGGGCGTCGGCCTCGCCGACTATGGTGACGTTCGATATCTGGACGTGCTTGTCCGTGTCCGTTATCTTGATGCCCGTGGCATTGGACGCGTCTATCAGCCATCCGCTGATGACGTAGGGGTCCGCCAGTGTGCCGGAGCCCGACACCACGCCGTTGGCGGAGGTGAACTGGCTGTTGTCCGATATCAGTATGGGGTCGTGGGGGGTGCTGCCCGCCTCCGTGATGGCGGGGGAGGACAGCAGGGCAAGGAGGGCCATGACGGATGCGACGAACAATAACAAGGCGACCTCGCGGGACCTCGATGTAGCGAGCGCACACACCCCTGGCGATGTCATGGACATCCAGATGAGTACATCCCATCGACGATTTATGTGTTATGGCGATTGACCCGCCATCTCATTCCCCCCAGGGACGACGGCCTGGGGGGGGGCGCGGCCCCGTCCCGGGGGGAGCTCGCCCCCCGTTCCAGGACAGACCCGGGGTTCCCTTGGCACCAGCCGGCAGTCCGCTCGCTGGCCGGGTGGACCGCCAGTGGGACGGTCGGGGGCGGGTGGGCCGTGCCTGTCCGTGGGGGGGCGCGCGCGGCCTGGACGGACGTTGTCATCACCTTGCGGCCCAGGGCGGGAAGGGCCGGGGGATGCGGCATCCGGGACGGGGGTGTGGCATTCCCTGCCCGCCACCCTGCCCTTGGACCCGTGCCTTCCGAGGGTGGGTAGTTTATATATCGTTATGCCAGGATCCGCCCCCAATCGGGCATGAAAGGGGAATGGTTGGGCCGCGCAATAAGGCTCAGGGGTGCGCGCCGAAGGTGAGGTTGGCGGAGGCGACGCCGGAGGAGAAGGTGGTGAGCGTCACGGGCGCGGCCGTGGCGCCGGGGGAGGCTAGGAGGGGCGCGAGGAGGAGGACGGTCGCGAGGAGGAGCGAAAGGGGCCTGAGGGGGGAGGATGACATGGCCGACCACTGGATACGCATGACTGGGTGGCGGATTCAAGGGTTGCGGTGAGGGGGACCTGCGGAACTGGAATTCTATTAAGGAAGGAAGATGAAAGATGAGACAATGCGATTGCCAATGAGGAAGTGCATCCGATCTCGACATTACCTTTCCTCCATCCCCATAGATCTTGGACACCGGGCGGGGAGATCGAACGGTCCAAGTAGAAGGATTTTTATCATCATGATTGGATCAAATTCTGGATAGGGACGGGTTATCATGACAAGGACCGCGGACCGCGCTGGTATCATCGAGGAACATGAACGGCTGGACCGTGCGCTCTACTCGGTCATCTCCGAACTCGTGGATGATGAGGATGTGCATGCGGTCTCGATCGAGCTAGAGCGTTGCATAACGGAAGGAGAAGGCATTGGAGGGAAGGGGATGCGACGCTATCTCGGCTTGGCCATGGACATCCTTGCTAAGATAGCGGGAACGCATCCTATTGATGGGAACGACGAACAAACCATCCTTGTCAGTGAGGCCGAGAAGTGCGTGTGGGCAGCCAGGGTCGAGAACTATCAGGAGTTACTACGGAAGCTGGCTGCGGAAGGGCTCTTGGGTCGAGCATCCTCTATCCCCATACCGTAAGGGATATCGAGCCCGGGACGTGTACAAGAGCCCCATGGACCTCCATCTCGACCCATGCCTCGCCGTGGGATACCACAGTAGGTCGCAGAGCGCCAGGGTCATGACGGAGGCATGGTTCGAGGAGAACGTCTACTGCCCGGCATGCCCATCGAAAGAGCTCACCAGACTACCGCATAACATGAAGGTCCTAGACTTCCAGTGCCCCTCGTGCGAGGAGACATTCCAGCTCAAGAGCACGTCAGGGAGGTTCGGCAGCACTGTGGTGGATTCGGAGTACAATACGAAGGTCAAGCAGATCAGGAGCGGGCTCTCTCCGAACTGGGCGTTCCTGCAGTACGATACCAGGGAGCTCACGGTCAGGAGCCTGATGATGATACCTAGGCATTTCATGACCCTCGATGCCATCGAGAGGAGGAGGCCCCTACGGGAGAGCGCGAGGCGTGCCGGATGGGTCGGTTCGAATATACTGCTGGGGAGGCTCCCGCCCGATGCGCATGTGTTCTTGGTGAGAGATGGTGAGGTGACGCTACCGGGGAATGTCAGAGCTGAGTGGCGACGGTTCGCCTTCCTCGAAGAGGAACGGCTGGAGGGACGCGGATGGCTCAACGATGTTCTGACCTGCGTCCGTGACATCGGGAAGAGGGAGTTC
>CAYGVT010000075.1:0-15746 GCA_964353355.1 uncultured Thermoplasmata archaeon
ATCGAATTCAAGAGCAGACTTAGCGCTAGAAGCACCTCTTCCTGTCGTCGGGGATTATTGCTGCGCAACCTCCCGCCATTGCCCCAGAAAATCGCCTCGTGGAAACTGTTCCAAGCCTCTGCATCGTTGCATGCCCGTCTGATCTCGTACTGACGCTCCTCGTCCTGGGCATATCTCAATAGGAACTCCGTCCTACCGACCTTACCCAATTCTCGTAGGGCCTCCGCGATGTCATGTCCTTCCTCGTCGTACAGATGCCAACGTCGCAGGACCTCCGAGGCTCGAATCCTTCCCGTCTTGACGGCCTCTGCCATTCTGAGGATATTGGGAAGCCCGCGCTCGATGATGTCCCACCGGACCGTCCGAAGATTCTTGAGACCGCACCGGTTCTTCCCCGTTGGTTTGAACAACAGTACACGCGATGGCCTCCTGAATCTCGTCAAGATCACCTTGTCCATGATCTCCGCGAGCCCCCAAAGGGCGAGGAACTGGCCCTGAGTGTCGCCGCAAGAACTGCGGAGCTCTTGGCCAGCCAACGGATGGAGGAGCTCATCAAGGACATGCCACGATTCCCACTCTTGATTGCCCAGGGGACGCACTCGCGTGGCGATGCCATCGTCCCGGCGGAACCAATAGACCGTCATGCCCGTCCTGCCCTTCCTGTAATGGTACCTGGACAGGAGGTTGTTCTGATACGCGCCGATAACTCGGCCGTCGACGGAGACCATCTTCCCTGTGCCCCACTGCCTTCCCATTCCTCGCTCGTCCCAGCACCGTATGAGACGCGCTTGCGCTGACTCGAGGTTTTCCATGGTGAAGTAGCTGTTCAAGAACGTCTGGATCCGCCCGACGCTTTGTCCGCTGCCAAGGACGGCCGCCGTCTCTCTGACGCCGATGTTCATCCCCATGGCGACCAGGACGCCCAGCGTCATGCGGAGTTTTTCCTCTTTCGCGATCTCGTGTGGGGAGGGCTTCTCGAGCTTGAACTCGTTCAGGAATCCAGTCGAACGATGCACCTTCATCAACACATCGATTATCGATGTGGTCCGGCAACTCGCGATCAGCTCCATATGGCGTTCGCGTTGTCTTGACTCGTCCTCCTCCGTCTGGTGACGCGGAGGCCTTCTGATCTGTAGGCGGCCGTCCTCTACCAACGGTCGGGATTTCGCCGCTCTCTCGAAGTCCGCCCAAGCCTTGTCCAGCCTCCTTTGACGAGCAGACGTCCACTCTTGTGGATCGACGAGGACATGCGATTGCGGAATGTCCGCCAAGATATCGGAGAACCTGCCGCTCAATGATGCGGTCATCCTGCCGGACCAGAGATAGTCCGCGAGGGTGATCAGGACGACCGGTTCGAACACCAATCGGTTCGTCAAGAGGTTCTGGGGGACCTGGAGAAAGGTCAGTTTCCTGACCGTCTGGATTGGTATCTCCTTGTTAAACGGTGCGAACCCAAGAACCTCTGGAAGGACCTCCACCAATACCTCTGAATGAGGGTCGTGCCCTGTGAAATGGATTCCCACGAGACGCCGGGCAAGCTTTCTCGTGTACGTACCTCTGCTCCCGATCATTCGATAGAGGCGGTCCCTGTCCAGTGTTGCCGCACCGTCCCTGCGAAGGCGGTTCAGCTTCTTCTGGAAGGGGAGCAAGGGCTTCGGCGTTCCGACCGCGAGAGCTTCACCGATGGCTATCTGCAGGTCATGTAGGTCCCTCCCGGATCGCTCGAGCAGTGCGAGGCTCTCCTCCCGCCTATCCTCCTCGACCTCCTCCGTGACCCTGGAGCGGAGCAGGCGAGCCTTCCTGACGAAGCAGATGAGTACCGAATCGATGCTGTCCCTGAGGCGACCAGCGAGATAGAAGGGCAATGCCTCCAGTATCCTGCTTTGCTCCCAGCGACCCAAGGTGGACGGTGAACGGCGTTCGACGAATCGGAAGAGACGTTCGCAATCCGGACTGGATAATAGCGTTTCAGGATCGAGCCCGTTCTTCTCCAGTGCCGTCGACAATTCACGAAAGATTCGATATTCCTCGACCATCTTCGGAATGCTGGCCCGCCCGATCTGCGCTGGTGGATGACGGAGGAGCTCTTGAGCTGTCGTCCACCTACGGGCGATGGGCAATGTACGGATCGAGACGTTCAGAGAGTGTTCGAGGTGGGTCAACCTTGATTCGTTTTCCTCTTCTTGGGCGAACCTCACGGCCGAGCGAACGCAACGGCGGAATCGATAGCTGGCAGGTTTCACGATCTTATCGGCGATGAAGAGCTCCGTGACGCGTCGTTCTAGCTCTGGTAGCCTGATTTCGAGGTCGAGGTTTCCCTCCCCATACTGGTCCAAAAGCCACTGAACGAAAGGTTCACCATCCAATTTCCTCAGGCGATTCTGGTCTCTGTACTCTGTCCATATGCGGCTGAAGGTCTGCTGAGATGGCGGTGCTGGCAATCCTCTCTTCGGCGGTCGGCCGAGACACCAGCGCTCAACAAATTGCCCGTAGCCTACACAGGCGAATTGGTTGTACAATCGGTCGATGATCTTGAGGGAACGATTCCACGGACCTCGGGGACGCACGATTCCACCGAGGAAATAAAGCGGTCGCCTTTTATTACGTCTATTGAGTTTAAATAGGGTTTTGAGTAAAATGCACACTTAATCAAGTACAAGGCCTCTCAGGACATCCAGGCTCGTCGCCTGCGCGGCCGTCCTCAACGTGATGAAGGGCCAGATGACGCCCGACGAGTTCCGGAGGGCCGTCCGAGAGCTCGCGGCGCACCATAAAGGAAAAACGTTCGACAGGGGTGCCGTGTCTTTCGAATATTGGACCGAGCACATGCCACTGAGGCCGGGCGCCAGGCAGTATCGAGAGGAGTGGTTCCGAATTCGACTGGGCTGGTCCATCTGGGGGAAACGAGCACGCGGGCGGTTGCCAGTCTGCAGGTCAAACCTTGGGTAACGGCACATTCGTCAGATGGGCCGAACCATGGCGAAAGGAGATAAGGCGGGCATTCGCTCCGCATGAGAAGGCGATTCATCATGTCAGGTACAGAGGACTTCCCAGACTTCATAAAGGGATTGCCGGAAATCGAGGTGCCATACCCTGGCTGCCGAGGGTGGCTGATCCAAGGGACTGGTCAGCAGGTCGTGCTCGTCGCGTTCGAGAGGAGCGTCGAAGTCCCCGCGCACTCGCATGCCGAACAGTGGGAAATCGTTCTCTCGGGCGAGGTGACAGTGGACATGGATGGGGCACGACGGACGTACCACGTGGGGGACAACTTCTTCATCGGGGCCGGGGTACAACATTCCGCCGTCGTGTCTGCGGGCTACAGGGCGTTGATGATCTTTAACTCGCCGAACAGGTATAGGAGAAAGAGAGGTTAGAGAGAGGGACGAGGACGCTAGCGCGGCCGGCGCGCACACGCGCGCCGCCCGCGCAAAAGACAGAGGCACTTCCAGAGGCTCCTCGGGAATGCTGGTGCGCGCCATTGTCTACCCGAACCCCCCCCCCCCGCCGCCTCGATGCCGAGGGGCCCTCGACGGCCTCCGCGACCCGCGACCTCACCGCGAGCTCCAGGCTCTTCAGGGGGCTCCGCGCCGGCCTTTCTCCCTACGAGCTCCGCGAGGTCATGTGGCAGCTGCCGGGGGGAGGCGTTCGAGAGGGTGCGGCACTGGAAAGGGGCTCATAGGATGTCGAGGAGGGAGGCCGGCGCCATGTCCTGCGCCGCCTGCGGGGGGCGGGAGGAGGTGCCGGCGGATGCTGGAGAGGGGGCCGGGGGGACGCGGGGGGGTGGCGACGGGGGGGGTGGCGACGGGGGGAGTGGCGCGGGAGGGGGGTGGGCGGAGGGACGTGGCAACGTAGGCGGTTGGGCGACGACCTAGCGTAATTAGGTGCTCTGGTGACATCCAGATGGCAAAAGGTGAAATAGGCCGGGGGACAATCGATGCACAGGTGCGTTGAAGAGGTTGTCGATGCCGAGCGGGAGACTATTCTGGTGAAAGGTGGTTCTTCCACATGGACAAGGCACGGAATGGGCCTCTTATCGCCCTCATCTTCGGGACCGTCATTGTACTCGTACTCTCAGTAATGCCTACGATGTACGCGGAGGCGAAGAACGGCTCCTTCGGCGGGGGGGACGGGACCCTGGCCGACCCCTACGTCATTGAGGACGTCTGGGACCTTCAGAACATGAGCCTCAACCTGAGCGCGCATTACGTTCTGGGGAATGATATCGACGCATTCTTAACCCGCGACTGGAACTCGGGCGCCGGGTTCATGCCGATAGGGGCATCCCGCCCGGACTTCACCGGCACCTTGGACGGCAGAAACCATACCATCACCGGGCTCTACATCGGCTGCGAGAGCAACCCCAATAATATCGGCCTGTTCGCCTCCGTGGGTCCCGGTGGAATGGTCAGGAACGTCAAGCTGGCGGAGGTCAATGTGGCCGGATATGATAGTGTAGGAGGACTCGCTGGCTCCAACGATGGGGGTGCGATATCGAATTGTCACGTCACGGGGAATGTAACAGCGTCCTGGTCCGAAGCAGGTGGCCTCATCGGCTACAACGAAGGGACGCTAGACAGGTCGCACTTCACTGGGAGAGTGCAGGCGGAATACAATGCAGGAGGTCTTGTGGGCCGTCACTTTTCCGGCATCGTGAACAACTCGTACTTTGAAGGGACGGTGACCAGTCCGGTGGACGCGGGAGGATTGGTCACGAGTTATTACTTCAGGGGCAAGATCATCAACTCACACTACAATATTAACAAGGTGACCATCAATGGTGGGCCGAACGTCACAATCGGCGGCCTCTTCGACGACCAGTACAAGGATTGGTACACGAACGGGCTCGCCCTCGACATATCCGATTACCGGTCCACCCTTGTCCCGTCCGGGAGTTGGTTCGAGGTCAGCTCCTTGCAGGGCTGGCGGGATCTGCTCGGATTCGCGGGCGTCGAGGGGCTCAGGTTCCGGTTGGCGACCGACCTCAATCTATCCGACGCGCCGGGGCTGTTCATCCCCTACCTCGTCACGGAGTTCGACGGTGCGAACCACACGGTGTCAGGTCTCCGCATTAATTCTCCCTCGACAACTTGCACGGGCGTGTTCGGGTTCAACGCGAGAGGCACGATACGGTATCTCCGGGTGGCGGACGCCTCCGTGGTCAGCTGCAATGACGCGGGATGCCTCCTGGGTCGTAACTATTTCGGGAACGTGCTGGATTCCTGTGCTTCAGGGGACGTCGTGGGAAGGGCGTATGCGGGCGTGCTCGTCGGGTACAACTATCATGGAACAGTGTCCCGATGCCTCTCCTCGGGTAGCGCATGGGCGAATTATAACTACGCGGGAGGGCTCTCGGGAGCGAATGACGGTGGTTTAATCTCCGATTGTTATTCCTCGGCGTCAGCGAGCAGCCCCGCCCTCGTGGGTGGGCTCGTTGGGGCTAACGCCGGCACGGTCTCGAACTGCTCCGCCACGGGGGACGCGTCCGGATCCAAGAGGATTGGCGGGCTCATCGGTTGTCAATTCAGCGGGCAGACCTCCGCCTCGTTCGCAACCGGGGATGTGACGGGCGACGAGAGCGTCGGTGGACTCATCGGCAGAGCAGAGGATAATGTCCTTAATTGCTATGCCCTGGGCAACGTGAGCGGCACGGATTACGTCGGGGGCCTCATAGGAGAAGGCCATTCATACCGCACCTGCCTGACGAACTGTTATTCCAAAGGGAAGGTCAGCGGCAGTAGCGCTGGGGGTCTCACGGGGACGGATTGTTATCAGGTGACCTCATGCTTCTGGGATAGGCAGACGTCCGGCCAGGGCACGAGCCCCGAGGGAACCGGCAAGACCACGGCGCAGATGAAGACGCGCGCCACCTTCACCGACGCGGGGTGGGACTTCTCGAGCATGTGGTGCATGCTCGAGGGTGTCACCTACCCCATCCTCAGGTGGCAGGACAAGGAGCCCCCCGTGGCCGAGGCGGGCGTGGACCAGGTCGTCGAGATAGGCACCGAGATGACGTTCAACGGCAGCAGAAGCACGGACGATCTGATGATCTCACGATATGCATGGTCATTCACCGATAACGACCTGGTGAATCTCAGCAGCGACAATCCAACCGCGAGATATCGGTTCGATAACCTGGGGACCTGCGAGGTCACTCTGAATGTGACGGACCTCTTGGGGAATTGGGACCTGGACACGATGAATGTCACCGTGAGCGACCTGTCAGCACCTGTCGTCCGCGCAGGCCCCGATCAGATGGTCGACGAGGACACAGCAGTCACGTTCGACGGCAGCGGGAGCAGCGACAACGTCGGCATCGCGGACTGGACCTGGTCGTTCGTCTGCGGTGGCTCTCTGCAAGTCCTGGACGGCGTCATGGCCTCGTTCATCTTCGATGATGCGGGCGAGTATGTCATCACACTCAATTGCACGGACGGCTCTGGTAATTGGGCGACAGATGTGCTCATCGTGACGGTCAGGGACACGACCCCTCCTGTTGCGAGGGCAGGCGAGGATATCACCATCGACCAGGGGCAGAAGGCCAGGTTCGATGGCTCAAGCTCCTACGACAACGTCGGGATATCGTCGTGGAGATGGAATCTCACCTATGCGGGCGAGGAGCAGGTCCTTCTCGGTCCGGTCATGGAATTCGTCTTCCTGTACGTCGGGTCGTACGATGTCTGCCTTACCGTCGTCGACGTGAGTGGCCATTCCTCCACCGATTGGCTGGTCGTAACGGTGCTGGACACCGAGAAGCCAGTGGCCATTGTCAACCATGGCATAGGGGTCGACCAGTTCCAGACGGTGACGTTCGACGGCTCGACATCCCACGACAATGTCGGTATCGACGGGTGCGTGTGGACCTTCATGTACGGGGATGAGCCCATCGTGCTTCATGGGCTCGTGACGTCGTTCGTGTTCGAGTTGGCTGGCAAGTTCACGGTCCAGATGACCGTGAGCGATTTGGCCGGCAACTCGGCGTTGGATCTCTTCACAGTCACGATCTATGATATAACGTCGCCGACGGCGAACGCGGGCCCGGACCTGACGATTAACCAGACCGAGATAATCATGTTCGACGCATCGGGATCGTTCGATGACGTTGGCATAGTGGGATACGCTTGGTACATCTATTTTAATGATCACGCAGATAAGCGAAAGGGGCCCACATGCGATTATCTCTTTCCGTTCGCCGGCACCTACGAGGTCTGGTTGGTGGTCACGGACGAGGCGGGGAACGAGGGCAGGGACAGCTGCACGATCACGGTCAACGATATCGAGCCGCCCAGGGCAGAGGCCGGTGAGGACCAGTCCGTTCGGAAGGGCGCGATGGTGGAGCTGGACGGGAAGGGCTCTACGGACAACGTGGGGATTGTCAACTGGACGTGGCGCTTCGAGTACGATGGTGAGATGTGCACCCTGTACGGGCAGAAGGTAGCCTATAGGTTCGATGACAGGGGGGCATATGATATCGAGCTGACGGTACTCGATGGCGTGGGCCACTCGAGTTCGGATGATATGACGATAGTGGTGTTGGACGAGAAGGTGGGGAGCGATAGGGGTGAGGTGATTGTCCTATTTATCATCATCATTTCAGTGGTCGTCGCCTGTTTCGTGATATTCTATGGTGTGAGGAAGCGGTAATACAGCTATTGAATCGAAACGGGGACGCTCGCGCGGCCGGCGCGCACACGTGCGCCTCCCTTGCGGGGACAGAGTCACTCCCAAGGGCTCCCCGGGAATGCTGGTGCGCGCCATTGGCCAGCCGAACCCCCCGCGCCCCGCCGCCTCGATGCCGGCGGCCATGACCGCGCCCCTGAGGAGGCCAAGGCCCTCGAGGAGGTCACGGCACTCGTGGACGCCCTCAACCTCGATTTCAACGAACCTGAGACAACCCAGCAGCACCCAGGCTGCCGCCACGGGCCCGTCCCCCCACACGGCCAGGGCGTTCGCCAGGTCGTGGAGGGGGCCGCCCCATCCCGCCCCCATCTTGACAACGAACTCCCCCGGCACCGCCGGCGGCACCGAGTCCACTGCCTCGTTCACGACCTCGCGCACAACCTCTGTCCCTGCAATCGCGTTCATCTCCTCATCTCCCGATAGACTTCCTTCCTCGCCGCCCCCAACCAACGCGCCGCCTCCTCCCGCCCGCCCTCCCCGAGCACGTCGAGGGCGATGTCGAAGCACAGCCTCCCTCGTCCCTCCGGCAGCCCGTCCCCGCACCGCGTGCCCTCCCGGAGGGCTCCCAGTACGTCCCCGGCGTCCTCGCCGCCCTCGAGGCCCTCGACGGCCTCTGCGAGGGCCCCCGCGGTCCCCAGGAGGATGGCTCGCCTGTCATACCTCCACCTCCTCGGCACGAGCGTCTCGCCCCTGGCGTTGAGGCGCTCCTCCTCCCGGACCATGGCCAAGGCGGTCCAGGCCACCGCGGCCGCCAGGGTGGCGGTGGCGAGGTCGAGTGCGGTGCATAGGGGCCCGTCGAGGGGGCCGGGAAAGAGGACCAGGGCCGCTGCCGTGACGACCGCCACCGCGACCGGCACGGCGAGGGGCCAGTCGGTGGGGACGGGATAAGGGGCCTTGCCAGGGTTGGAGGGTTGGTCGTCGGGAGGCCACTCGATGTCTACCTCTGGCGCCTGGCGCTCTTCCCCTCGCGCGACCGCCTCAGGACGAGCTCGCCGTCCTTGAGGAGCCATTCCAAGGTCTCGCCCTTGTCTATGCCCAGGGCCTGGGCCAGCGCCCGGGGTATCGATACGGTGAGCATGCCCTTCGGGTGTCGTTGGACTCGTACGCGGTTCGACATGGTACATAGGTAGGTACATAGATGTTTAAATATTTTAGTTCGGTGCGGGGGGTGACGCCGCGGGCGGTTGGGCGAAAGCCCGATTGGTGGATTTGCCCTACCGTCGATCACCCCTCAGGAGGAATGAATGTAGGATCAACGAGTACTCGCGCCCCGTCTCGTGCCCCACCAAGTCTCTCTCCTGCCCCTAGCCTTGTTCAAGGGCGCTCCGGATGCGCTCCAGTTTGGCGGCATGGTCGTCCAGGTCGAGCCCGAGCCGCCCCGCGAGCTGCCACTCGTACCTGTCCCTCGCCTTCAATCGGCCCGCCAGCTTCCTGATCCTTCGCAACACGAGGTCCTTGTGCTCGTCCGTTGCCAGGATGACCCTCACGACCTCGTCCACATCCGCGAGCGTGAGCAGCACGACCGCGTCGAAGCTGTTCTTGTAGTCGAGGGGGAGGCCGAGCTTCGCGGCCGCCATCCGCGCCACCGGCGGGACCCTCACATCCAGGACCCTCCCTCCTGCATGGTCGCGAAGCTCGCGGTCGATGGCCTCGTCGAGGGGGAAGTCGAAGAAGTGCCTTCCGTCGATGTCGTAGATCCTCGGGCCCGAGACCTCGATGCGCAGCTCGAGGCCCTCCAGTTTCGGACGGTCGGCCTCGGAGACGGGCACGCGGGGCGCGTACGCCATGGCGTACGAGACGCCCCATGGGCGCTGCCTGGGCTCGAGGGGGAGCCTCCCGAGGACATCGCGGACCCTCTCCAGGCCCTCCGGCCCCGCGACCGCGTCGACGTCGAGCGTGTAGCGCCCGTGGAGAGGGCCAGCGAGCGCCCTGACGGCCCAACCCCCGATGACGACCACATCGGACGCGATGCCCGCGAGGACCTCCAGGGACTGGTCCTCGACGTCCTCCTTCATCTCCTTGGTCAGCAGCTCGATGTTCATAGCGCCCTCACCGTGTGCATTATCGCCCCGACGTCCAGCCTGTACTCGACCCTCCATCTCCGCTCTACGTCGCGGTCCCGCTCCGCATCCGGCAGGGAATCCTCCCACCGCGGGAAAGGTACGCGCCTGCCACGGACATGCGCCTCCAGCCCCTTGAGGATGTCGTCGGGCACCCTCATGCCGAGCCTTCCTAGAACATCGAGGTACGCACCGAGCTCCCTCGCCTCCCCCCTGCTCACGGCCAGCCTGGCGAGGGCACCGAGGTCGAGCCTTCCCGACCTGAGGAGCTGCGGGCAGAGGTCCTCGACGCCCTCGGGCGTCCCGAGCAGTCTCATGAACAGCTCCTCGGGCGAGGCGGGGTCGGGCCCTGTCATCAGGACCTCGAGGCGGTCGGTGCCCTTGGTGAGCAGTCCCGTGCCTGTGATGTAGACGGGGCCGTCAATGGCGGAGTAAAGCCTCCCCTCGAGGACGGTCGGCGGGAGCACGCTTACCGCCACGTCCGCGGTCGCGGACGCGAGCCTCGTGCCGTGGTCGAGCGCCCGCCCCCCCATCTCGTCAAGGATGGCGAGCACGGGATGGCCTTCGGCCCTCTCCACGACAAGGGGGCGGCCCCTCGTTTTGATAAGGGCGCCTGGGGGCACGAGCAGCCCAATTGCCCTGTGGAGCACATCATAGGACAGGCCGGTGGCGTCGCGCAGCTCCCTCAGCGTCATCGGACGGTCGAGGGCCGCGACGAGCCTTCGGGTGCCGACCTGCATGAGCTCCTCGGGGTCGATGCCGTGCCCCACCGAGGCCCTCAGCAGTCGGCCGAGCATCCATGCCTCATGGCCCCGCGAGAGCGAGAGCACGACCGCTCGGCCCGACCGCGTGCGCTCCACGAGCCCCTCGCGCTCTAGCTCGCTGGCCGCCTTGTAGAGCGTGTGCTTGCTGTACGGGAGGCGCCTGGCGAGCTCGGTGGCCGTCAGGGGCTTGACGGCCAGCAGGGACAGCATTGCGGTCCTAGCATTCATTATTAGGTAATATGTGCAATTGATATATATAGATTTTGTATAAAATGCCAAATTAGTATAATGATATAGCTAACCGTTTGATAGGCTACTGGCGGGCCACTCGCGGTCGACTGCGGGCGCCGGGCGCCTGGCCTGGCTGGCCGGCTTGGGGTCCGGACGGATGGGATGGAGGGGCGCTGGCGGATGCGGTCAGGTGGGGTACATGGGTATATACATAGTTAAGTACATATATATAGTCCGGTGCGGGGGGTGGGCGAAAGTGGGGGTGGAGGGGGACCGTCTCTATGTACAGAGTAAGGGGTGGTGCGGGGGGGGGGAAGGGGGGAAAAATATTGCCATCCTTGTTATGGACGATGGTCGCGGCGCAGGTCGTGGCGATGGTGCGGCTGCAGCACGGTGTGACCGAGAATCTGCTCTCGACGACCCATATCCTCTAGAGGATCCAGGCCAGGACAAGCAAGCCGGAGGCGAATGTTAATTTCTCATAGATTCGGAGGTGTATGAGAAAAGCCCACATAGCCATTCAAAAGAAAACAAATATATACATGGAAAATCATGTAATCGTCACGAAGGTTTCCTATATATGCGGAGTGGGTGACAGCGCCGATGAAAGTCTCGATTCAATAGGTGAGTTGTCATTTGGCTTTTGCCCGCTACAAATAGATGAAAAATCAATATGCAATGGAAATAAAGGTATAATAGCATGAAAATTCATATAACGGGGGTAATGTAATGATACAAGCCAAAGTTCCACTACAAAATCGCCTAAATGGGAACCGTTTGAATATACCTTGTCGTTTACTAGGCTTTTTTATTCTTTTTTTACTTGTTTTTCCAGTAGTTGCTCAGAATTCAGCGGGATATTTTTATGACCCCGACAGTTCTGGTATCTATAGACATTATAACACGGATTCATCCAAAGAGACCGATGTTCAATATGATCATACTGAAGCTAATGAATTTGTATATAAAATGTTTTATATAAATCAACAAGAATGGTCAAGATGTTCTAAAGCTCATCTTTGGGTATACGCAAGATGTATCGGAGAGAAAGATGAGAATGAAGTCGGTTGGAGTCATACAATTAGGGCTCGCTGGGGGTTAGGTCTGAATGAATTTAATACAATATGTAATTTTGAATGTTATGAATTGTTTAAGAAAGATGTGTTCCATTGGCAAATGTTTGAGTTTGAAAAAGGATTCTTGAGTCAAGGTAAGTGGAATAAAATTGAAATTATCGACAATAGTGCTTGGACCGTGAATAACCTGGCCATAGGTATCGACCAAGATTATGGAGGCACCCCTGATGATAGATTCGCACAATTAATTGATGATTTCGATACCAGTTGCTGGAGCACAAATTATGATCCGAATCAAATCCATACAATTCCTACACAATGTGATGGAGAATTAATGATAAAACTTGAACTGATTGATGATCAGGACAATCAAAAATTCTTCCCACAAATGAACCAAAACGGTTATTGGCATAATTATTATCCATATGAACAAGATATAAATGGTTTTATCCCAATTGATTATTCGGATGATAAAATAAAATGGCAAGTAGATCTTGGACAAGATGATATTGCTGATGCGGGGTATGCTCGCTTGTATATATATGGTTATTCCTGGACTGTACCAGACCCGGGTCCAGATAATTATCGATTAACCTTAACCGTTAATAATAATATTTTTCCATTTTATCCCCAATATCTATGGGCAGAATCAAGAAATATTGCCCATTGGAATTGGCTTGAGGTGGATATTCCATCCTTAAAGGGTGGTCAGACAAATACATTCTACATTACAAAGCCAGCAGATTGTGATTGGAAGAAAGGTAATTTAGCGATAATCAATTTTGAGGATGAAGATCATGAACATAGCGCATATTATTGGAGTACTGGGGGCTCCTACCATGGAGATTATCCCCAACTGAGACCAGATCACTGTGATGGAGAATTGGGGATCTTTTTATTAATATATGAAAAGTATCCGACGTCAAAGAAGGTAGGCGGATTTGAGATTGGGTGTCGCTTAGATGGGACGACTCATGGATTCTCAGATTCTCATATAGACCTAACGCATCATGTATCTGATTTGATTATTAATGGAAAGACTGGTCAGTTCGGATTCAATGGATTAGTAGATTATAATTGGCAGAATGAATTTACACAGGATCTGGATCATATAACGTCGCCTCCAAAAATCTACGAAGAATCATTCCACAGTGTCGATGCGAAATATTACACTGGTCTTTGCGGTGATAGAGTCGATTTACTTATTGTCGAGACTCATGGGGAACCATGGGAAATCATTTTACAGGATGGGGATATTGGGAGTGCAAACGGCGAGGCGGTGGATAGTGGAAGAGATACTACAAAAGACATTTCCATTACACAATATGGATATCCCGAGACCGATTATTGGGGTGGATGGGAGGCGGGAGAGAACCCATATAATGTTGAATATGGAGAGGATGGATTCAATTTTCAAACAGACTGGATATTATTATTGGCTTGTGAAGTACTATCTGGAGGAGTTTGGGATGAAGTTCATCAAAGATGGAATTGGGGAACCTTAGATGCAAATAGCCCACTTCAATTCATGATGTGCCATGGCTTACATATCTTAATGGGTTTTGTCACTAATTTTGGAGGAGACTATTCATCGATGGAAGATTTTGCTTGGCGACTTGTAGAGAATTTGTGCGACGATGAAATGACAATTATTGCAGGATTTGAAGATGCTGTATATAATATGTTAGATCGATATTATGGTGATGATGAGACGCCTCGAAATCGTATTATTATTTACTATAATATTTTTAATCAGGATGATACATTAGATAACACCATGTTGGATTTTGATATGAAGTATGGATATGAGGCTCATAATTATGTTTATTGCCTTAAGGATGATGATGGCCTTTCGTGAATGGAGATGAGTGAATGGAGAGAAAAATGGAAATCCGTAGATATATCATATGCATATCAAGTATGGTATTGATTCTTGCCGGATCCACTTACTTTAATATAAATAAAGATGAAAATGAATTACCATCGGAGGAATTATCCACACCTGATGAAATACTTACATTCGTCTATAATCCACAATATTTAGGATATAATTCAACCTACAATGTTGGAGCGTATAAAGTGCCAGGTTTAACCGATAAAATTCTTCTACCCACATCACAGAACATTTCTCTTACAATATATTCATATAATACTACAGACGTCTTTGACCCTAATTATCGCAAAATGATTATGGAGAGATATTTTCCAAATATCTCAGTTGATAATATGACAACCAGCATTATAGCGAATAAAATCGGTGCTACTCCGTTTGTAATTATTGAAAATGATACATATCGAATTGAATTGATTCAATCTGGTGGAATTCATTTTAAGAATAAAAAAGGAATATCCTATCTAGAAGATAATATTAGTACTCCTGATACGGCTAGGAATCTGGCTTTAGAATTTCTTAAATATCATGGTGGAATACCAATAGATATTAACTCAATCCACCCTTCTCCATGGACCGTCTTTCATCCAAATGGTTCCACGATAATAGGAAAATACCATGTTATTATTTCTAGGGAAATTGCCAATTACTCAATTAATGATGGATATTTACTAAATCAAATTCAATTTATTTTCGATGCTGGCACAAAGGAACTCATGGAGTTTTCTTATCATTGGCCCGAATTAATCTCAAGCATAGAAATCGAAGAAATCACACCTCTAGAGAAGGTTTTAGATTATTATCATATGAATGCTACTACTGCAACTAAAGATAATATTACATTTTATTCAATTAGATATATTATCCCATACCAGATGCATCATAATGCCTATGATGTAGAATTTAAGACAGTGTTCCTAATTCCATGTTGGTATATCATGACAGAATCAGGTAATTCATATTACTTGGGAATAATCCTTCCAGATTCAAATTGAAACCCTAACTCCGCAATTCTATAGGGAATAACTTGAGCTCCAACCCATCTTTGACATTTCTCACTGCCAGCAGGCCTCGTGCTTGTTTTCGTGTAATATATTCAGGTTTCAAGACCGAATTTTCCAGACCGATTTTCTCTTTCTACTCTATCTTTTTCTGAGAACATCCCGTCGCGCCAAACAATAAAATACGCCGATTCTCACTTCACGAACTACGAACGGTGCCGTAATAGTTTGAGAAAAGTCAGAGTAACTGGCTATCGCGAGAGGGAGTAGGCGAGTTCTCGTGTCTCGGCCCATCTTTGACATTTCTCGGTGCCAGTAATTATTTCAACCTGCAGTCCCAATACAAATCCGGGATGCAGGATGCGCTCGGCCAAACGAAGCCTCACTACGGTAGAGTAGGCCTTGTACTGGATTAGATGTACAAATTATTCAACTACGCAGCGTAGAAACCATGGCCTCGTACTGGATTAAGTGTGCATTTTACTCTTTTTATTCGTATTTTCATCGTGAATTTCTAAGGAATCCAATTCCTCCGAAATTGATACCTTCCTCGCAGTTGAATATGGTCCCAAATGACCGGTGTAGGAGCCTTCGATTCCTTCAGCTTCTTTCCATATCTCTCGACAGTGTAGAAGACGATACAGAACATCACCAATGTCAATGCTAACAGACTTTCCTCCTGTCGAACGGGGTTGTTGCTCCGTAGTTTTCCACCGTTGTCCCAGAAAATGGCCTCATGGAAGCTGTTCCACATCTCAGCCTTGTTGCACGCGTCTCTCACCCGACCCTGCAGGTCAGTGTCGCTGGCATACCTCAGGAGATATTCCGTCCGGGCCACCTTCCCAAGTTCACGGAGCGCCTCCGCGACATCGCATCCTTCGTCGTCGTAGAGATGCCACCGCCGCAATACATCGACCGCCTTGACCTTCCCAGATCTGACTCCTTCAGCGACCTGGTTCATGCTCGGAAGTCCACGCTCGATGATATCCCACCGCACCGTTCGGAGCTTCTCCAGAGCCGCCCTGTTCCTCGCCGAGGGCTTGTAC
>CAYGVT010000076.1:0-7249 GCA_964353355.1 uncultured Thermoplasmata archaeon
GGAAAGTTGAAAATGAAGCTATGAGCAATAACTGTAAGTCCGTAGATATCACCAAAAATAAACTCCTCTATCCCTTCAGCTTCCCGGCGAGCTCCCCGGCCCACGCCCTGACCCTGTCGGGCTGCCGGTTGTCGTCCACGACCTGGCCCCTCATGATGTATCGGCCGCCGAACGCCTCCGCCGCCACCACCCTGAGCCTGGGCCGCTTCGCCAGCACCCTCGTGAGGTACTTCTCCCTGGACTCGTCGTACGTCTTCGGGTCGCCCGCGCCCCCCGACGCCAGGAACACGGCCACGGGCCTGTCCCCGTGGTCGCGCTTTAACATCCGCCTCGCCCGGCCGTACCAGCGCCCTAGCCGCACGCCGCTCCCGATGACCACGGCGCCGTAGGGGGCGAGGTCGGGCCTGCCCTTCTCCTTCAGGTCGACCACGTCCACCTCGTGGCCCTGGCCCCTGAGGGCCTCGGCCACGATCGCCGCGTACTCCGCCGCCACGCCGCTCTTCGTCTGGTAGGCGACGAGGACCTTCTTGGCCACCATTCGATGCACCTCCAGGTAGCGTCCGTCAATTGGAGTGGGAGGGTATCATCTCAGTGAACGCGGTCCGCCATCCCCATCCCCGAGAGGGGCCTATTCGCGGAACAGGCTTCGCGGCACGGACCGTTCCCTGAACGCGTCCTTCCTGACGCTCTTCATCTTGCGAATGGTGTCGTCGTCGACCTGGCGCTTCGTCCGCATATAGGATTCGAGGGGCTCGGTCGACCTGAGCCGTGATTGCAGCTCCCGGGTCTCCTTGGACTGTTCGGCGATGTTGTAGCCCCGCTTCAGCTCCTGAACGGAGCCGCGGACGGGCCCCGCGAGCTCCCTGAGGGAGGCCTCGTCGACCCTCTTGTAGGAGTAGTCCGCCCTGTCGAACACCCGGACGAGGTTGGCCTTCCTCCCCCGTGCCAGGTCCTCCCATCGCTCCTTCGGCATCCTGGGCGGGATGTGGTTGAGCCCGAGGACGTCGAGGCCGAAGCCCGTCCCGATGAAGTCCTGGGCGAGGATGCGCTCCGCGTTCCTCAGGAACTTCCCCTCGCCGGAGTTTATGGAGTACAGCAGGCATTCGTCCCAAATGCCCTCCTTGGAGATGAGGCGCATTAGGTGCCTCACCCACGAGGGATTGTTGACGGCCGACCGCCCGTCGAAATCTACTGCGAACGAGGTGACGCCATGCCTGAAGTAGGCCCGCATCACCGCGTCCAGGTACTGGCGCGGCATTCTCGAGGGGACCATCCCGAGAATCGATTTGTCGTTCAGCGTCTGGATTATCCCGATGGAGCTGTCTATGAGGCCCGTGAAGGTGGCGATGAGGTCGTCGCCTGTGCGCGCCTTGACGACCTTGGAGAGGATGGGCAGGACCGCGACGTCGCTGTGCTCGTACTGCAGGTCGAGCAGGGCCTCCAGCTGGGGGCCCGATGGGACCACGGCATCGTCGAGCTCTATGAAGAAGAAGTTGTGCTGCGGCCCGCGTCTCCTCCTGATGTCCGAGTTGACCTTGCGCTCCTGCCACTCATCGGCACGGAGGGCGTCTATTTGCGCGATTGTGAGCCTCTTGTGGAGCTCGGTGAGCGGGCCTGCCCCCGACCGCGCATCGGACGCCTTGAGGGGCGTCGCGAGGCTATCGTCGCCCAGACGGACGTCGAGCATCCTGAATGGAAGCCGGTCGTCGAGCGCTGTCTGCCTTGCCTTAAGCCTCATGGGCCCTCTCCTTCAGTTCCCTGAGGATGCTGTCCGTCACCCTGAACGTGCCCGTCTCGAGCTCGCGGGCGATCCTCACCATCTCGCCCTTCGTCAGGCTTCCGCGCTCGAACAGCCTCATTATCAGTCCGACCGTCCCCGTGAGCTTGAAGTCGGGGATGCTGAGGCCGAGCGAATGTACCGCGGGGTCGTTCGACACAATCCTCTCTATGCAGCGCCTCATCGCCCGGTCGTCCGTCACGTAGTAGAACGGCTCCCCTTCTCGCTCGTAGTTCACGAGCGCCAGCACGAAGGATGTGAGCTCGCCCTCATGTAGGAAGGGGAACCTCGACTTGAGGCGCCCCACGAGCTCGTCGCATCCAGGACCGCGGACCGAGGAGAGCCGGATGTGCGCGAAAGCCCTTTCGACCGCGTCGGGCGCGAATCCCCGCTCGATCTCGTGCCGGACCTCACGGGTCGTGACTATCGGGTATCTCGAGGAGCAACGTTGTATAAGGTCGATCGTCTTGATGTCGCCCATGCCCACGGAGATGGTCGTGGCATCCAGTACCTTGGTCGTCACACGGCCCTCCACCTGATGCCACGTTCCCTGAGCAGTGCGGTGAACTGGCCCATGGGCAGGCCCGAGAGCTCGAGGGCCTTGCTGAAGCTTATCTTGGCCTTCTTGAGCAATGAGACGGCTATATCGACCCGCCTCCCTTTCAACGCCTCCCACTTGGCGGACTCGCCGATATAGCCTGGATAGAAGACATAGATGAACACGAGAATCTCGTCGTCGGGGAGGTCGTTGAGGAACTCCTTGAAATCCTCCATGACCGAGGCCAATTCCCCGGTCGGATGCAGCGCGGCGAAGACGGTCTGCCCCGAGCGCGTCAGCTCGTAGGAGCTCCCGGTCTGTTGGACCAGTCCCAGGGACATGAGGTCCTCGAGGACGCTCTCGACGACATCGCTGTAGGGACCCAGGAGGTGGGGCTCGAACTCGAACAGGTCTTCGAGGTCCGGGAAGGTGCGTGAAAGGAGGAAATGCAGCTTCTGCAGCTTCACTTTGCTCCGTAGCGGAGTGCATTCGAGAGCCCCAATCGAGTAGAGCACGAGCTTCTCGGTCTCATCGAGCGATCGGGCCCCTATCTGGCTTCCCATGGTCCAGCATCCCCTGCTGCTCCTGGAACGGTCATTGTCGTTCGTCTTCGTGTGCTTGGTCCTTGCCGCTGGCATTGACCTTGGATGGATCTGCCTATATAAAGGACAGCATATAGGGGGTCTGCGAATGTGGGCCAATCCAGCATGAGATACTATCTACGACATCAGAAGCAAGCGTGATACAAGGTCATCTCTCATCTATCCCGAGTACTTTCCGATCTGGTGTTCAATGCGGAGGTTGCCCGTTCTTGGACCTGACCTCCCTCGCCGGGTTCCCGACCACGGTCCTCCAGTCGGGCACGTCCTTGGTGACGACCGCGCCCGCGCCCACCACGGCGCCCTCGCCGATGGTGACGCCGGGCAGGATGGTCGCGTTAGCGCCGATGGACGCCCTCGTCCTCACCAGCGTCCTCGCGAGCGTCCACTCCCCCACCGCGCGCGGGGATTTGTCGTTGGTGAAGCACGCGTGCGGGCCTATGAAGACGTCGTCCTCGATGACGACGCCTGGCGGGATGAACGCGAAGGCCTCTATCTTGCAGCGGGCCCCGATGCGCACGCCGTCGCCAATCTCGACGAAGGCCGCGATGGTGCAGTCGTCGCCGATTTCGTAGGCGCCCCAGAGGTTGCTGGGCCGGTGGACACGGGTGCGGGCGCCTATCTTCCCCTTCTTTGGCTCTGGCTTGGTGGGCATCTTGGGCACTGTCCTGTCGCCGTTTATCCCCCGGCCTGTTTCGGCCCGCCGCCGCCCAGGCTCCCCCTCGCCTGCGCCGAGGCAGGTCTTCTCGCGGGCGGGGCGGGTGGCGGTCGGCCTCCGGCCGGACCGTCATCGTGCGACGGTCCCGCGCGCCGGGCGCGCCCCCCGCGATGGCGCCCCCTGCCTCCGCCGGCACCCCTTCACCCCCACCTCGCGGCGGGTCCGTTCGTGCGGGCGGCGTTCGGACCCGTCGCGTCGCGTCGACGGCCCCTGCGCCATGCCGGCCTGTGAGCGGTCGCCTGGGTATTTAAGGGTACCGCCCGTCTTTCCACGGCGCGGTAAAGTTCACGTCGCCGGCCCATCACGCCCCTGCCCTGGACCACTGCTCCGGGAGGGCGGGGGCGCTGGGACGTCCGTGGACTGGGCGACCATGCGGTCCCGTTCCGCGCGTGCTTCCCTGTCAGGTGCGTATCTCCTTCAGTTTTGTGAGCATCTCGGCCGCCCCGATGTCCATCCTCGAGAAGGCGAACCACCTCTTGCCCAGGTCCTTGAGGGATGCGCCAAAGTGATAGACGATGGTGCCGTCGATGATGATGAACCTGTCGTGGGCGTTCTTGAACTCCAGGATCTCTATCGGCGGATACTGCTCGTTGCACTTCTTGACATCCTGGGCCATCGCCGGGGAAATCCTCCTTGTGAGGAGGGTGACCCCGACGTTCTTCCTTCTCTTGGTCAGATGGACGAGGACACTGTCGTCCAGATAGTTGTCTATTATCACAATGGATTTCTTGGCGCTCCTGAACAGCTTCGAGACGAAGTCATAAGCGTCGAATATCTGGCCGTCGAAGAAGATCCCCTGCTTCGGCTGGACCTCTCTGGATTCTATGGCATTCAGCACCATTTCCATCTTCCTGTCGGTCTCCAGTTGCCTCAGTTCGAGGGTGTCCAGCCTCTGGAAGACCCGAGCGTTGGTGGCGATGAAACGACGCATGGCCACGAATGCGTCGATTATCCTTACGCTCATCTCCACGGCGATATCGCTCCTCAGGACCGCCGAGAGCATGGCCACGCCCTGTTCGGTGAATGCATAGGGCCTGGTCCGCCTTCCACCCCAGCTTGATGTCGCAAGTTGCGATTACAAGTTTGATGAACCGCTTGCTGTCGCAAGTTGAGATCTCAAGATCTCCAGTTCGTCCTTGGAGAGCTGGAAACAGAATGATTCCGGGAAACGTCTCTTATTGCGTCTCACCTGTTCGTTCAGCCGCCTTACCTCGACGCCGTAACAGACCGCTAGATCCGTATCCAACATCACCTGGACATCGCGGATGGTGTGGATCCTGCTCTGAATGTCATCTATTCGCATCAGTTCGTATCCTCTTGCGTCCGCGATGGCCTTTTCACTCATGCTTCTTCCCCCCCGATGCTGTACATCCTCTCACCCAGATGCGTGAACGAGGGTTCTTCGAGGAGGGTTCCTCCGTCCGTTTGGAAATCGGGGGTCGAGGCCTCCGGATCTGGGGGTATGCAATGGACAGGACTTGCCCCCTTACGCGGAGGGGCGGTCATGGGGGCACGCCCATCCTGATGGGGGCCGCCGCGCCCCCTCGGTGCCTCGCCCCCCGCCTCACGACCGTCCCGACGCGCTCCCGCTCCCCCCGCGCCCGGGGCCTCCTGTCGTTCGTGAAGCACGCGTGCGGGCCTATGAAGACGTCGTCCTCGATGACGACGCCTGGCGGGATGAAGGCGAAGGCCTCTATCTTGCAGCGGTTCCCGATGCGCACGCCGTCGCCTATCTCGACGAACCGGCCGATCGTGCAGTCGTCGCCTATCTGGTAGTCTCCCCACAGGCCGCTGCGATCCCAGACGCGGGTGCGGGCGCCGATGCGGCCCTGCTTATTCTTGCTCGGCATGATGACACCCTCATCGTTCACTGGGGGGTCCCGTCCTAGGCGCGAAGCGGCCGTGGCAGATATCCGACCTTCCCATGCGCCATCTCCCGTCGTCGCTTCAGGAACCGTCACCAGGATCCCACCGCATGCGAGGTCCCCGGCATCCGACGGACCGGCCGTCGGTCCCCGGTCCATTGATGCGACACCAGCTCATTCGAGCCCGCTCAGGCACCCCTCGATGCTCTTACGGAACGCACCGAACCTCGTCCGGATGGTCCGCCAGATGATCTCGTGGCTCACGCCGAAGTAGGCGTGGGCGACCTTGTCGCGCATCCCCGCGACCTCGCGCCAGGGGACCTCGGGATGACCCTCCCTCAGGCCCTGGGGGCGGTTCTTGACGGCCTCTCCCATGACCTCTAGGTTCCGGACCACCGCATCGAAGGTCCTCCTGTCCGTCGAGAACTGCTCGAAGGTCATGCCCTTCACGTACGATTCGATGGCGTCCATCGCATCGAGGATGTCCCGCAGGTGCATCGCGGCGCCGCGCCGCTCACGCATACAGGGCACTTCCCAGGACCGAATCCCGCATGAGAGGCCTGAGGGCGTCGGGCGTCACGAGGTCCACCTTGATGCCGAGCAGGTCGGTGAGGTGGAGCTCCAGGCCGATGAACTCGAAGAGGTCCACTGGCTCGGAGAACTCCACCAGGAGGTCGAGGTCGCTCCTCTCGCTCTGCTCGCCCCTGGCGTAGGAGCCGAAAAGGGCGATGCGGTCCACCCCGTAGTCCCTCCTGAGGGCGGAAAGCTCGACCCTGATGGCTTCCAGTATCTCCTCCTTGGTCCTCATTTGGCCTCACCGGTCTCCTCGGACATCCATGCCCCGCGGGGTATATAAGCCTGGGGTGGAGGGTCCGATCGGTCCGCGAAGATTGCACCTGGTGCTCGACCCATCACCCGTGCGGGGACGGGGGCCGTGCCCCATACGCGAAGCGCCCATGCCAGGTCTGCGGACAGGGGCATCCCGACCTGTGAACGGACCGGCCGTGCCCGTCCTTCGCCCTCATCCCGGGCCGGGTCCCGCACGCCGCGTCACTCCGGTGCGGCGGGCCGGCCGGTCACCTCGACCTCGCGATGAGCCTGGCGAGGTACCTCTGCTCCTCCTCGAGCGTCATGCCCTGGATGTCCCTGCTGATGCGGTCGCGGATGTCCCTCGTCATCCTGACCGGGTCGAACCCCTTCTTCCTGCTCATGCCCGACCACCTCCCAGGGGGGCCGGACCTCGATGGCCTCCCCTACCGCCACCGGCTCCCCTTCACACCCGCCCGCGGCGGTTCCGTTCGACCCGGTGGCGCGTGGGCTCGTCCGATCCCTTGACGGCCCCGGCGCATCGCCCGCTGGGGAGCGGTCCTGTGGGTATTTAAGCGTGACCCTCAGCGCTCCACCGCGCGGTAATGAGCGGTCGGGGGGTGGGTGTGTGTGTGGGGGCCCGCAGGCCCGCCCGATGGGCCGGGTGCCGTGGCCCTCCGGCCGTTCTTATCTTGAGCGGTATGGGGAGAAACTATTTCAATTAGTTTCTCTATATACCGCTCAATGGACCTCGAACTGCTCTCCCGGGTCATCCGGGACTACCACGACCGCGAGCTGCCACCCCTCGTGCGGAGGGACCTGGTGGCCGAGTTCCCATCCACGGGCAGGTGCGTCACCATCATCGGCCCCAGACGGGCAGGGAAGACCTACTTCCTCCTCCAGAGGGTGGGCGAGCTCAGGCGGTCCGCCCCCGATGAGGAGGTC
>CAYGVT010000077.1:0-3201 GCA_964353355.1 uncultured Thermoplasmata archaeon
AGAGCTCGCCGCCCAGGAAATCGAAGACCCCGATCGACACGCGTGCCGCCCAGAACTCCACCCCGACGAGGGAGTGGGCCGAACGCCGCGCGACGTAGACGGAAGGCCGCCGCCCCTTCCGCTCGATCTTCGCATCCGCACGCGCGGCCGGTGCCGCGGGGGAGGGAAGATACCCGATGAGCCCGGACGCCTCGAGATTGGAGAAGATGCGGAAGATGGTCGGCGCCTTCAGCCCGGTGGCAACGACCGCCTCGGACTGCGACAGGCCGCGCTCGCCTTCGGCGTGGATGAGACGGAGCACGATCTTCTCGTTCCGCTTGCGGACATCCGCGGCGCGGAGGGGGTCTCTCCCGTGTGGCATGGTGCGCTCTCCTACGGCGGGACGGGCATCGGGTTCGACGCGCCCGCGGCCGCGGCGCGGAACACGTCCGCCCATTCGGAGCCCTCGCGGTACAGCACAGGCGGTTGACCGAGGGGGGCTTCCAGCTCGATGTCACAGCCCGACGGCACGGGCGCTTCGTGGTGGGTACCGCTCCAGAAGTGGACCCAGGCGCCGGGCGTGAGGTGGAGGCGCCGGCGTCTCGCTCCCCTCGTCACGACCGGGGCCACGAGGAGATCCGGGCCGAGGAAGTACTGGTCCTTGATCGACCACGCCGCCTCGTCGCCCTCGTTGTCGAGGAAGAGGGGCCGCATGACAGGGATGCCGGTCGCCGCGTTCTCCGCCACGACCGCCCTGAGGTACGGCTTCAGGGCGGCGTGGAGCCTGCCCATCCTCGCGAGGGCCGCGAGGGTGTCAGCGTCGGAGTCGAACTGCCAGTTGTCGCCCGGCCGGTTCCCCTCGTGGCTCCGCATCAGGGGCGAGAGGGCGGCGAGCTCGATCCAGCGCAGCAGCAGCTCCTTCGTCCGCCGCATGCCGTACAGCGTCGTGTAGCCGCCCACGTCCGCGTGCGACAGGCCGTGGCCCGAGAGCCCGAGTGAGAGGGCCGCGGTGATGACCGACGGGAGGCCGTCATCCTCGGACCAGTCCACGTTCTGGTCACCCGCCCACATCATCGGGCAGGAGCGCTGGGAGCCGGGACCGCCCGCGCGCATGAACCAGAGGATGTCCGCGCGCCCGGACTCGTCGACGGCCTCGCGGTTGCACCGGGCCCAGAGCACGGGCCACGCATTGTGCGCGATCTCCGCGCTCTCGCCGCTCGCGAGGACCGCGTCCGTCGGCAGGTACTCCCCGAAGTCCGCCATCCATCCAGAGAGGCCGAGGCCGATGAGGTTCCGGGTGATGACGCCCTTGTACCACGCGAAGGCTGCCGGGTTGGTGAAGTCCACGATACCCGCGGTGAACTCTCCGAAATCGACGAGGTAGTCCGAGCCCTTCCCGTCCTTCGCGAGGTAGCCATGGGCCGAGGCCTCGACGAAGAGGCTCCGGCCCGCGGCCACGGAGGGGTTGATGTAGCCCAGGAACCGGACGCCCTCGGCTTCGAGCGCCCGGATGGCCTCGTCCAGGCCGGGGTAACGCTCCCGGTCCCATTCCCAGTTCCAGCGGAGGCGCTGCCCGAAGGAGGTGACGTTGATGCCCTGCCAGTCCTGGGCCCAGATGCCGCAGACGGGCACCCCAGCCGTGCGGGCCCTGGCGAGCTTCTGCCGGCAGACGGCCGTGCCGCCCTGGATGCCCAGGATCACGCCGTCGTAGACCCACCCCGGCAGCTCGGGCTGCCGGCCGAAGTACACGGACTGGTCGACGAGGAGATCGCGCATCGTGGCAGCGGAGCCGATGACCAGGCGCTGCGGGAGGGCCCAGGCGCAGAGCTCGTGACGACGGGGGTCGGTGAAATCGAAGACCGCGTACGCGCTCGTTTCGAGGTGGTGCCACAGTCGGCGCGACGAGACAAAGCTGGTCTGGGGGAAGAACGTCCACCAGTAGTCGCCGCCCGCCTGGTCCGCCGCGTCCGCCCTCCGGGTGACCGGCGTGGACTTGTTGCGGCCGACGCCCTGCTCGCTGGCCCAGAGCGGAAAGCTCCTCCCCCGCAGGTCGAGGAAGGAGAACTGCTCCCCGCAGCCGTACACGTGCTCCCGATCTTCCGCCGGGAGGGCGAACCACCATCGGTTCGCCCTCCCGGCGTCCGGGGAGGAGAACCGGAGCACGAGACGGCCGTCCTCGATCGCGCAACGCGCTTCCAGGGAACGGGTCCCGGCATCCGAGAAGCGGAGCGAGGCGCCCGAGGCATCGGATAGGAGGACCTCGCAGCTGCGCAGCGCGACGCGCTCGTCGAGCCGGTCCTCGACCTGGAAGTTGCCGTGGTGCATGAGGAACCGGCCTGTGCCCCGGCCGACCGTCGCGAAGGGCTCGTCCGGCAGGTGGCGGATGACCGGTTTCCCGTCGAGGGACAGCTCGGCGCCGCCGGGGAGGACGCGGAGCTCGAGCCGGGCCACGGGGTTATCCCTTGACCGCGCCGGCGGTGATGCCGGCGATGATCCGGTCGTGGAGCAGGACGTAGGCCGCGATGCTCGGGATCACGGAGATCGTGATCGCCGCGAACATGCCCGTGTAGTCGGTGATGAACTGGCTGGTGAAGAACCGGATGCCGAGCTGGATGGTCCGCGACGAGACGCTCGAGGTGAGGAGCATGGCCATGATGAACTCGTTCCACGCGTAGATGAAGCAGAAGGTCCCCGCGGTTGCGAGGCCCGATCGCGACAGGGGAAAGATGATCCGGAAGAAGCGCTGGGAGAAGCCGCACCCGTCGATGATCGCCGCCTCCTCGAGCTCCTTGGGGATGGACGCCATGAAGGCAGTCACGATGAACACCGACACCGGGATGTTGACCGCGGCGTCGACGAGGACGAGGGTCAGGAGCCTGTCGTAGAGGCCGGTCCGGGTGACGAGCGTGAAGTAGGGCACCATGAAGGAGATGATCGGAATCAGGATGCCCGCGGTGAGCAGGGTGGTGATCACCTGCCGTCCACGAAAGGTCTCGCGGGAGAGCACGAATCCCGCCATGGCGGTGACGCCGAGGTTGAGTGCCACCGCGGCGACCGCGACGACGATGGAGTTCGCGAAGAGCAGCGGCAGGTTCGCGATCGTGATGGCATTGAGGTAGTTCTCGAACGCGGGCCGGGCGGGGAAGCCGAAGGGCGAGATCTGGAGCTCGAGGTTGGTCCGCAGCGAATTGAGGAGGAGCCACAGGAGGGGGAAGACCGCGA
>CAYGVT010000078.1:0-23317 GCA_964353355.1 uncultured Thermoplasmata archaeon
CCCTACCCTCCCCAGCCCTCCCCTGCCCAGCCCTACCCTGCCCAGCCCTACCCTGCCCAGCCCTACCCTGCCCAGCCCTATCCTCCCCCGCCGTACCCGCCCCCGCCGTACCCGCCCCCGCCCTTCTATGCGCCCAACTACTACCTGCCCTACGGTCATCCGCCAGGGAATCCGCTGCCCGCGAAGATCGGCGGGGCCCTGTGCATGGGCTGCGGCATCCTGACCCTCGTCATGCTCGTCGTCCTGGGGCCTGTCTCGTCTTTCATGGTCATGCCGATCCTCTGCATAGCCCTCGAGGTTGTCGCTGCGCTCCTGGCAATCCTGGGAGGTCTCAATGCTTACCAGCTCAGGCACTACGGGTTCGCGGTGCTCGGCGGCGTCGCGACGATGGCGCTCGTCACGTCGACGTTGGGCGTGGGCTTCTTCCTTGGGCTGGTGGCGCTCATCCTGATATCGGTCAGCAAGGATGCCTTCCCGCAGCGACAGGCGGCCTTGCCCAACTTCACATGGGGCGGCAGATGGGGCTGACCGGCGCTACCGCCTGTAATGCCCCACGCAGGCGAGGTAGACCGCGACCTCCTCCTCGCCGTCCGCTCCCACGAGCTCCGCGACCTCGTCGTCGTAGAACGCGCCCACCGCGCAGCAGCCAAGGCCCAGCCCCTCGGCCGCGAGCGTGACGCTGTGCCCCACGTGGCCCGCGTCCAGGTACACGTACCGGTAGCACCTAGGCCCGTACTTCATCCGCGAGCGCTGCACGATGGCCGTCCAGATGAAGACGGCCGGGGCCCTCGCGCACATCCCCTGGTCGAGCGCGGCGTGGGCCGTGGCAGCGGAGTAGTCGCCCTCCGCGAGCCGCTCCAGAGCGTGGTCGACGGGGTAGTAATGGTACACCCCATGCTCGAGGCCCATCACCCGGTTGGCCACGACGTAGGTCTCGATGGGGTAAAGGCCGCCCGCGGACGGGGTCGTGCGCAGCGGCAGCCCGTGGGTCTCGGCGGTCACGCCCTGCGCGGCCCAGCAGAGCTGGGAGAGGTGCTCGAGGGAGAGCTCGTCGGATGTGAAGTTTCGGCGGCTCCGCCGCGTGCCCATGGTGGTCCAGAGCGACGACCCGCCCCTGTCTTGGACCCGCGGGAGCTTGAGGGAGGGCGCGTCGGTGAAGTGCTTGACGTAGCCCGGGTAGCCACCGCCGCCGGGCCTCCACCCCTCCATGCCCTCGCGGTCATGCTTGGTCGCCCGCTGGAAGCGGTCGCCTATGTCCCTCGGGTCCTCGGTCATCCTGCCCGCAATGCCCCTGCGCTCTACAAGGCCTTTTCGGGGCTCATGCCGCGTCTCCCTGAATCGTGCCCATGGCGATGACAGGTGCCGCCCCCGCCCGCGCGGCCGGTGACCTGAGCATCACCTTGGCGTCAAGCGCCACGGCGTCACCCCCCACGATGATGAGCGGATTGACCTCCAGCTCGCCGATGTCCAGCCTCTCGACCGAGAGCCTCGAAAGCCCCTCGATGGCCCTCAGGATGGCCTCCTGCCTCAGGCCCATGGCGCGGTAGCCGGCGAGCACGCGGCCTATCCTGGGGGCCGCGATGAGCGCGCGGGCATCGGTCTCGTCCACCGGCAGCCGCCTGAAGGCCACGTCGTTGTAGATCTCCGTGAGCGTGCCGCCCGCGCCGAAGACGACGACGCGGCCGAACGACTCGTCCTCGGCCATGCCCAGGATGAACTCGGGCCCGTGGGGCATGTACTCCTCCACGAGCACGTCCGCGTGGGGGAACCGCGCGACGAAGTCGCGCACGACCTCCATGAGCGCCTCGGGGTCGCGCACGCCGACGACGACCGCTCCGAGCTCGGTCTTGTGCGCGATGTCGTCGCCCAGCACCTTCGCGACGACGGGGTAGCGCACGCCAGCCTCCCGCAGCGCATCGATGTCCAGGGCGCCCATCCTCTCCGCTCTCACCACGAAGTGGGGCGCTCGACGGATCCCATAGCCCTCGAGCAGGTCCTTGGCCGAGTCCTCATCCATCATCATGTCGGTCATCTCCCTTGGGGCGCTTCCGGAGGTGATAGGCGGCGCATGCGCCCGCGACCGTCGCAGCGCGGTGCACGCTGGGGTAGGCGGGGACGCCCGCGATTGAGAGGTAGCGCGACATCGACTCGGGCAGGCCGGCGCCCTTGCAGTAGGCGACGACCGGCAGCCCGTGGCGCCGTGACATGTCGGCCACGCTCTCGACCATGGAGCCGGTCAGCCTCTCGTTGGCGGTGATGCCGAGCAGCATGATGTCCGCGACGTCGTGATTGATGGCCAGCCTTAGCGCCTGGACGTACTCTCGGTCGGTAGCCTGGACCGAGAGGTCGATGGGGTTGCCGGGCGAGATGAAGCTCGGCAGCAGGGCGCGGAGATCGGATTTGAAGGCCTCCGATAGCTCGGCCATCGTGAGCACGCCCGGCCACTCGCCCTCGAGCAGGTCCACGGCGACGATGCCGTTGCCGCCCCCGTTCGTGAGCACGAGCGCGCGGCCGCCCCTAGAGGCCGGGAGCGTGGCCAGCCCGCGGGCCAGGTCGATGAGCTCGACCTCGTCGCGCGCCTCGATGACGCCGAGCTGGTCCATCACGCCCTTGAGCACGTTGTACCGACCGCCCATCCTGCCCGTGTGCAGGCGGGTGGCCTTCCCCCCGCCTCGGCTCCTTCCGCCCTTGAGCAGGACCAGGGGCTTCCTTGCGACGACGCGGTGGCAGGCATCCAGGAAGCGCGGCCCGTCCGACACGCCCTCGATGTATAGGGCAATGGACCTGGTGTCGTCCTCCCCGGCAAGGTGCTCGAGGGCGTCGCACTCGTCGACGTCGAGCTTGTTCCCGAGGCCGATGAACTGGGAGATGCCCGAGCCCGCGGAGGCGAGCTCGCACATGAAGTCCACGCCTAGGGAGCCGCTCTGCGACACGACGCCCACGTGGCCGGGGGGCGGCCGCGGGAAGGTGCCCTTCTCGAGGAAGACGACGTCCAGGTCCTGTGATGGTACGTAATAGCCAAGGGTGTTCGGTCCGAGCACGCGGGTGCGGGACCCCTCGGTCGCCGCCCGCAGACGGGACTCGAGGTCAAACCCACCGGACCCTGACTCGGAGAAGCCGGACGAGATGATCAGCACGGCGTCGACGTCTATCCGCACGCACTCCTCGACCGCCCCCGGGACGGATGGAGCGGGGAGGGCGACGACCGCGAGCTCGATGTGCGCGGGCACCTCGGCGACCGATCGGAAGCACCGGAGCCCCTCGACCTCCGCGTGACGGGGGTTCACCGGGTAGAGCCCCTCGACGCAGGAGGCGTCCTTGAGGTTGCGCAGGAGCACGTTGCCGAGCTTGGAACGGTCCGGAGAGGCGCCCACGACGGCGACGGTCCGGGGGCTCAGGAATGCGCTCAGGTCGCCCCTCCCGGGCGCGGTGGGACGGACGTGGCCTTCGTAGTGCCTCGATGCCGTCCCCCTGACCTCTGAAACCATGTGAAGTCCCCCTGGAAGGGGAGGGCCCTTTGGGCGGAGGCGCCCTCCCCTCGGGGTGGTGGTGACGTCGGGGCTCAGCCCCAGTAGCCGCACTCGTAACGGATGTCGAGCTTCTGGAGGAGCTGGAGAAGCCTCATGCGCGTGCGCGAGTCGTAGTCGCGGGGGTAGATGACTATCCTCTCCAGGTCCATCTCCATGGCGCCCGTGCCCTTGGTATGTTCCGACATTTCTGGCATCTCCGTCATGTATTTATGCATGTAACGTATTTAGGGTTTTGTCAAATCCCAATGTAACGGATGGTCAATAAATGGCCAAGAAAGGAACAATCGGTAACGAAGGTGAGTTCGGGGGTCGGCTGCTACATCGGCTGCTCGAGGACCCGACGAGGAGCGTGCGTGCCATCGCCGCCGACCTCAGGAGCTACAGGCAGCGCGTCTGGCGCCACAAGCGCGCCCTCGAGCGGGACCGCGTGGTCTGGGGGTACACCGCCGTGCTGGACGAATCCAAGCTCGGGAACGTGATGTACGTGGTCCTCATGAAGATGCGTCCGATGGACATGCCCCTGGCGGAGCTCATCATCGGCCGGCAGACGAGCAGCGAGTTCCACCGCCAGGAGGTGCGGCTCATCAACGTGCTCTACGTCAACGGGGAGTACGACTGGCTCGTGATGTTCACGGCAAAGGACCATGCCACCGCGAGGAGGTACTTCGACTCCATACGCGTGGCCTACGACGACTTCCTCATCGGCAAGCCGCATCTCATCGACGTCAACTTCGCGCTCGTGCGCGAGGGCAAGGTCAACCCGGGGCTCGGTGGTTTGAGGGAGTTCGTGCCGAGGTAGCGGCGCGGGGCGGACAGGCCCTCGGATGCCCGTCCATCGGCCCGCTAGTCGACCGGTCCGACCTGGAGGCCCTGTGACGAGAGGTGGGCGTAGAAGGCGCCACTGTCGGACAGCCGCACCGGGCCGATGGCGATGTCATCGAGCTCCATCGCGAGAGCCCACTTGGTGCCCGCGTGGGCGATGAGGAGGTCCATGGTCAGGGCCGTCCAGTTGTAGCTGACGACGGCCGCTGCCCCACCGTCCGCGCCCAGCATGGGATAGGAGTAGTCGCCCGCGCCCAGGATGGTGTCGTCCATCCCGGGCCTGTGGATGATGACCTCCGTGCCTCTGCCGCCTCCCCTGTCGAGCAGGTATAGCGTGCCCTTGTGGCAACCCCAGAGGCCCTTGAAGCCGGTCCCATTGGCGACCCTTGTCAGCTTCCCTCCGGCGAGCGCCCACAGCTCGGTGCCGTCCCTCGTCGGCACTGCGAACATCGCGTTCGTGTCGGAGGGGGCGGTGCCGATGGTGGGCGAGATGGAGTACGCCTTGAAGAGGGCGCGTAGGTCGTGGTGGGCCGTCAGGCACCCGCCCTCGAGCGGGAACGAGGCGACGCATTCCTCGATGACCCTGCCGGCCTCGTCGACGAACGCGCCCCACGAGTAGAACCGGCCGTCCAGCATGGTGCCCGGCGCGCCGAACCGGAAGCACGCCTTGCCCGCGTTGATGGGCGCCTCCACCAGCTTGAACGCGGTGTGGTTCACGAAGTTGGCCTCCAGGAGGGTCGCGCCCGAGTCCGCGACGACAACCGCGGCTTGCATGTTGTCGGTCGGAACGACCGAGAGGACGTCGCGCACGGGCAGGGGTATGCGGCTGATGTTGAAGGCGGCGGCGACGCCCTTCGAGACAAGGATGAGGTCCCACGCGAGACCCTGCGCGATCTTCGTTGCGTCCGTCACCCTTTGCAGGAGCAGGGCGGTGCCTGTGTCAAGGACGGTCACGAGCGTCGAACCGCCCAGGCCTTGGGCTAGCAGCCGTGCGTTGTCCATCGAGAACCGCTCGCCACTGGCCATGCCTGAGGACGCCTCGCGGGCGGTGCGGTCGAGGGGCCCGATGGTGACCGTCGGAACGGGGGAGGGCGTCCCGGTCGCGGGCGCGCCGAGGGCCTCCAGCGCGTTCGGGTACCAGTCCCAGAGCAGGCGCTCCTTGCCATCCATCACGAACGTGCCCCTGTAGTGCTGGTGCGTCACGGAGATGCCGGTGATGCCCAGGTCCTTGACGGACGTGACCTCACCCATGTCGGGCACCGCGTCGCCGTTGTCGTCCTGCCAAACGTGCAGACCGGAGAGCTCGTCGCCCTTGAGCTGACCGTCGCCGTCGGCGTCGAGCCTGGCGAGCTTGGCGAACCCGTCGGGCCAGCCGTCCCCGTCGCCAAAGAGGTGCGCGCCCGTCATGAGCACGTCCGTGTCGGGGGACCAGGTCGTCAGCAGACCGTCCTTGGGTCCGACCCACTCGCAGAGCTCCTTGAACCCGTCGCCGTCGAGGTCGAAGGGCCTGATGGCGAGCGCCCACGAGAGCGGGTGGGGCAGCCATTCACCCCCGGATGCCGCGAGGGCCTTGTCGCCGTCCATGTCCAGGACGATGGGGGACGTGTAGATGTTGTTGGAGAGCCGCCAGTCCGAGGACCCGGTGGTCACGCCCTCCACGCTCATGCCCGTCATCATGGCCCACGCGGCATTGCGGTTGTTGAACGTCGGGCCGTAGGCGATGAGTGCGGAATCCAGGCCGGGGCTCGACGCGAGCGTGGTGCCCGACAGGGTCTTGGCGTTGAGCGCCGCGGCGATGGGGTCCCCCCCGCGCGCGGTGTGGTAGAAGACCTCGGCGAACATGTTCTCCCTCATGTGCGGGTCGCCCCAGATGTGGATGGAGACCTCCCGCTCGACGGTCCCGTTGCCACCCGTGCGCTTGGCGATGAGCGCGGCCTCGTCCGGGTACGTGGCGTTGAAGAGCGTCGCGATGACCAGCAGCTCGGCCGCGAGCCTGGGGCTGCCCACCAGGTCGGTGAGGTAGGCGATGTCCCCGACGGGTTCAGGGATGTTGTCGAGTATAGAGGGACCTGGCTTGGCAGGCTCCTCCTCGGTGATGCAGCCGCAGAGCGGAACGACGACCATCATGGTCGCGACAATTACAGTTAGCACCCGCCTCTCCCTGACCATGCCCGAGCCTCCCACCTGTGTGGTGTAGAGATATCGAGGCTAATACGCTTTGAGATGCTGCGGTCCATCCACGTCAGGCCTTCGCGCACCGCAGAAGGACGTACCGAAGGCCCTTGCCGAGGGAGTGCCTCCCCTTCCCCAAAAGGGTCTCGTAGGCCGGTCCATGGCCGGGGGACCTGTCCGCGCCGCGTCTCGCCTCCCAGACGGTGTGCATGATGGGGGAGAGGTCCTCGACCCCCACGTCCGCGAGACCAGCCCCCCCCATCCCCGCCTTGAGGTCATCGACCTTCGAGTCGCGGACGTAGGCTATGCCTATCGACCTGAGCGCCTCCCTCGAGAGCGGTGGCAACGGCGGGTGAACGACGATGTCGGTGAGGACCATCCTGCCTCCAGGGCGCAGGACCCGCGCCATCTCGGAATAGCCCGTCTCGGTGGGCGCGGGGGTGGGGAACACGATGAGGTCGCGGACGAGGGCGTCGAACGAGGAGTCGGGGAAGGGCAGCCGGGCCCGCTCCCCTCGCTTGAAATCCATGAGATAGCCCACGGGCGAGTAGGCCGCGCGCCCGCTCGCGATGCGGAGGAGGACGGGGTCGAGCTCGAGGCCCGTGACCTTGCCCTTCCCCCCCAAACGTGGCGCGAGCCGCAGCGCGAGGTCCCCACCCGCGCTGCAGAGGACGAGGACGCGGGCGCACGCGAGCTGGCCGAGGGCGGATTCGACGCGCTCTAGGATGGGGGTAAGAGCCCTCACCTCGTTCTCGGTCCATCCCATGGCTGGGCCTCCAAGGACCCTAGCCCTATTGGAGCGGTGGGTCTATTAAACCGTTCCTGTGCCTCTGTCCATTGGCACCTTCCCGTTTTCATGTCCGATGGCTACTCTTCCCTCTTCCTCATCCTGGCGAGCAGCGCCAGGATGACGAGCACCAGGACGAGCACAACGACGATGAGAGCCATGTTCACCGTGCTGCCAGAGCGCGTCTGCGCTCCCTGGTCCTCGATGTCCTTCCCGAGTTCCGTCTGGACCTGCCCCATCGACGCGTCCAGACTGTCGAGGTCCGTCATGATGGCGTCGAGCTTCTGCAGGTCCTCCAGCGTCGCCTGGACCTGCGTCAGGTTCCACCCCGTGGCTGCCTCGAACGCCACCACCTCGGCCGACAGCTCCGCGAGCTTCGCGCCCACCGCCGCATCGTGCGGCGACACATCCTCCGAGAGCGCCGTGGGTTTCGCGCCCACCTCCTCGAGCGTATCCTCGCTCAGCGACGTGACCAGCGCGGACAGCTCCGCGATGTCCTGCGCGAGGCCCTCGTTCCCCTCGCTCAGATTGCCCTCCATCACGCTCGGCTGGAACATCACGTCCATCAGGTCGGACACGAGCGACGTGTACTGCTCCTCCATCTGTGCCTCGATGCCGGCGAGCTGGTCCTCGAGCACGTGGCCGGTGGCCGTGAGGTCCCGGTCGGGCTCCCCGAGGACGAGCGCGAGCCACGCCTCCATCTCCTGCGAGTCGGACGTCAAGGCCGTGACGGGGTCGTCTAAGGCACTGTGCATCGAGCCGTTCATACCCGCGACGTCCTCGGTGACGCTAGCGAGAAGCTCCTGGATGTCGCCCGCGAGCGTGGCGTTCACGCCCGAGAGCTCCCGGAGGAACGTGGTCTCGAGCGTCGAGAGCCGCGTCCTCATCGACGTGTCTGGGCCGGTGATGCTGGTCGAAACGCCGTTGATGAGGCTCGTCAGGCTCGTCCTGGTGTCCCTGACGTCGGTGCCGAGCTCGCTGAGGTCAGCAGACATGCCACCGAGGACGGAGGGGAGGTTGCCAAGGCTGTTGCTGATGGTGGTGAGTCGGTTCGTGAGGGCGGTCGCGACCTCCTGGCTGTCGCCGATGCCGTCGCCGTCATCGTCGATGTCGGTGTTGTCGCCGATGCCGTCGCCATCGGTGTCGACGTACTCGATGGGGTTCTTGGGGAACGCCTCCTAGGTGTCGATGACACCGTCGCCGTCGTCGTCGGTGTCGGCGCTGTCCCCGGTGCCGTCGCCGTCCGTGTCCTGCCACTTCTCCTTGTCCAGCGGGAAGGCGTCCCTTTCGTCCGGCACGCCATCGCCGTCGGCGTCCGGGTCCAGGAAGTCCCCGATGCCGTCTCCGTCCGCATCCGCATACTCATTGGGATTGGACGGGAAGGCATCCTCATCGTCGCAATGGCCATCAACGTCCCTGTCGAACGTGAACATGTAGATGTGCCAGTTGCCGTTCCTATAGTCCATCCACACGATCCTGCTGCCATAGATACTCGGGAGTGATTGGTCATCCGTGTTCGTGGTGATCTGCCTCTCCGTCCCCAGCGTGTCCGCACGCGCCTCCATCGGCACTGCCGCCAGGAAGCTCCCGGCGACGAGCATCAGAATCGCCGTGACCGCGAACACTCTCCTTCCAGCACTCCTCCCACATTCGCACTGCCAATGACTGGACTGTCATGTTGTTTTCCCCCTTTTCCTGAGGCAACCTGTGCCTTAAGAATATTATAATCACCATGTGATAGAATTGATTTGGAGAAGCGTGATTATCACGCACGCCAGCTCAGCGGCCAAACCTCCTCTGGCATTCATCCCCATCTTGCCAGCCACCAACCCACGTTCTCTCCCCGGTGCCCTGTGCCAATCGATGCAGAAGGGCCCGTCAACAAGTGGATGCCCGGGTCCCAAGGGGACCAGCACCCAAGGCGCCAGCCCCCCAAACAGGGACCCGTCACCTCATTGTCCCCTTCTACCCGACCCAATGAGGATGTATCTGTATAGAGTGCTCGGACATATATGTAGATTGGGAAGAACTGACACGTAGCGGCCAGCATCCCGGCGGGTCGGCTCTCGGCGTGCTGCTGGATATGGGTGGTGCGGGGGAAGGGATTCGAACCCTCGGACTCCTACGAGACGAGGCACCTGCCCTCGCGGGCGCCTGCGGACATACCCGCCGAGGTCCTCAACCTCGCGCCTTTGACCAAGCTCAGCCACCCCCGCACGGGCGTGACGAGCCCGGTCAAGGACGAATTGGTATTTGGTCTTTTCGTGTGGCTTGGCCGCCTGCGGGTTGGCATGGCAATGTGCGGTCAGCCGTGGGAGCGCCCACGCCTCGACCAGAGAAATGACCCATAGACACCGATGAGGATCCCCACCGCGACGGCAACGAAGACCAGCCGCGGCCTCTTCGTCGTCGTGTAGTCTGTCCAGGTTCTGACCTCCAGGGGTTCGATGGAGCCGTCGGAACCACAGACGAGGATGGCATCCCCCCTCTTGGGGTGCGCGCCGAGCATCGACACGGCCACGGGCCAGGGCTCCTCCCTCGCCAGGCTCCAGTTGCCCTCGGTCCATATCTTGAACGTCCGGAGCACGGAGCCACCCTCAGGGATGGCAATCGCGACGGTGAGGGTCTGGTTCTGCCCGTCGATCGTCCTTGCGATGCCCTCCACGGGCCCGTCCATGTGCATCTCGGCCTCGACCCTCTTGGCGTAGTCATTCCATATGAGGACGGTGCCGTCGGCGCCCCCGAAGAACCACCTGCTGTGGGTGATGTACCACGCACTGAACGGCCCGTCGACCGCATCGAGCGTGCGCTCCATCGACCAGTCCCTCGTCGATACGACGACGAGCTGCCCGTCGTCGAGGAGGCAGACCATCGAGATGCCATCGGAACCCAGGTACTGGGCTGAGGCGTTCCCCGGGAGGGGAAGGCGCCCGAGCTGCTGCATCGGGACGGTCTCTATGAACAGCAGCTCGCTCGTACCGTTGACGTGCCTACCTGCCACCGTGAGGATGATGCCCCACGCGAGGGTCCTCACGTAGTCGATGCTCACCAGATCGACGAGGCCCTCAGGGAGGTAGTCCTGTTCGACCGTGAAGGTCGTGAGGTTGTAAGTGACGATGGTGTCATTGGCCATGCCCCCGGCCATGCCCCAGACGAAGGCGCGCACGCCACCCTCGGAGATGCTCGCCCCCTTGATGTGGAAACCTGGGAAGGGGGGCGGGAGCACGCCGATTGTCATGAGGCGGTCGTCGACGACGCGCAGGTCGTCAGGCCCCTCGTGGCCCCACACGAGCGCCGTCTCGCCCTCGAAGGCGTGCTCGATCCGCGATGCAGTCCCGTTCCCCGTCGGGTGCATCCCGCCCTCGAGCCTCTCTATCGACCCCGTGGTCCTCTCAACGACGCCACACGTCGCTACGCTGGCCAACGCCAGCATCGCCAGGATGAGGACGGGGGTCGCCGTCGCGGTGATTCCCCCCGATCGTCTCCTGCCCATGGAACGCCACCCCTGGAGCGATGAAGCAAGGTCCCTGTACCCTTAAAACCCCTTCTACCCGCCAGCCAACGGGCCTGCCCATGGGCGCAGATTGACCCTGGGTGTACCTGACGAATGGCGGGCCAGCTCGGCCTGACGTGGGGGATGGACCTGCTGCCGTCACTCCATGGCGGTCATGGAGTTGCGCATGTCCTCCGCCTTGTCGCGCAGCAGCTTGAGCGCGTACTCCAGGGCCTCCCTGGCCTGGACCGAGCCGTCGGTCTCGAACCGGAAGACGAACTTGGTGTCGTCCCCGTCGACCTTGAGCGCGCCCAGCTCGCAGACCTCGACGCACTTGCCGCAGAGGATGCACTCCTCCTCTTTGACCACCTGGACCTTGCCGTCGACCTTCTCGAAGACCCCGCGCGGGCAGTTCTTGAGGCAGCTCCCGCCTGAGTCGCACTTCTTGGCGTCGAGCGTGACGCTGGGGTAGTACTTCATGCCCACGCCATGGCAGGTCTGCCACTTCGCGTGCTGGTGGCCGGTGCCCAGGACGGCCGTGGCGTAGATGAGCGGCGCCTGGCCCTCCGCGAGCTTCACGAGGGGGATGAGGTCCTCCTTGACCTTGAGCGAGCTGTCGCCGACGGGCTCGAGGTCGCCCGAGTAGACGGTGCAGGGGCCCTTCTTGTTGAGCGTGTACATGATCGAGCAGTTGGGGCAGCCCTCACCGCCGCACTCGCACTTGTCCTTGAACTTGAACCGATTGAGGTCGGTCGGGACGGGCACCATGCCGAGCCTGTGCGAGAGTATCTCGTCGAACAGCGGTGAGATGCTCTCGTACTCCTTGCCGTCCTGGTCGCGGATGGGGCCGAGGTGGAACTCGACGTCCTCGATGGCCATCTTCGGGATGTCCGAGATGAGCGTCTGGCGCAGCGCGTTCATGGTCGAGGGCGACATCGAGTCGACGACCAGCACCGCCACCGTCTCCGACAGCTTCCGGAACTCGAGCTTCATGTAAACTCCCTCCGATCAGACCCTCCGACCGCGGCGGCCGCCCTTCTTCTTGGTGCCGTCGTGGGGGACGGGGGTGACGTCCTCGATCCTGCCGATGCGCAGCCCCGCGCGGGCGAGCGCGCGGATGGCAGCCTGGGCGCCGGGGCCAGGGCTCAACGACTTGTTGCCGCCCTGCGCGCGGACGCGCACGTGGACCCCCTCGATGCCCTTCTCGAGCGCGACCTCCGCGACCTTCTCGGCCGCCTTCATGGCCGCGTTCGGCGAGGCCTGGTCCCTGTCGGCCTTGACGACCATGCCGCCCGACGCCTTCGTCACGGTCTCGGCTCCAGTCGCGTCGGTGATGGTGATGATGATGTTGTTGTAAGACGCGAAGATGTGGGCAATCCCCCAGCGCATCAGGCCTCACCTCCCTTTGGCTTCTTCTCTCCCTTCTGTGGCCGGTCGCCACCGCGGACCTCCTTCGGACCGCGGGCGGGCTGCTTGCCCTCCCGTGGTGCCGGGGCCGGCGCTGCGGCCTGGGCCGGTACGGCAGCCTGGGGCAGGGCCGATGCCTTGGCCAGCGTGGCCGGGGCAACGGTCGCCTTGGCGTCCTCGGCACCCTCCTCCACCGGCTCCTCGGGCTCCTCCGGCAGCTCGGCGGTCGTCTCGCCCGCGGCCGCGACGGTGACCAGGTCGACGTCCGCCTTCGCGACGCCCTCCGGCACCAGCTTGCGGGCGACGGCCCGCACTCGGTCGCCATCGCGCATGCGCTTGGTCTCGCGCTCGCGGACGGCGGCAGCCGCCATCTCGTGCTTGACGGTCGTGAGCTGCGGCACGAAGTCCTTTGCGGGCCTCTCGGGGTGCAGCTCGTTGTTGTAGCCAGACCCCTGGTAGTAGGCGATGCTCGCGATCTCTGAGTCGGGCACGAGGTAGCCCGGGACCGTGATCTTCCGGCCTTCGATGGCGATGTGGCCGTGCACGATGAACTGACGGGCCTGCTTCATGGTCCGCGCGAGGCCCTTGAGGTATATCTGCGTCTGCAGGCGGCGGGCCAGGATGTCCTCGAGGTCGAGGATGAGCACGTCGTTGAGCGTCGGGGTGCCGTGGAGGAGGCCCAACCGCTTGAGCCGGTCGAGCATCGCATCGTTCTCCTTGAGGGCCTGCTCGTCCTCCGAGCGCAGGCGCGCCTGGAGCTCCCTCGCCTGCGCGCGCAGGTCGGAGAGCATGGTCTTGGAGCGCCACAGCTCGTGCTTGTTCTTCAGCCCGTACTTGCGCACCATCTGGTGCTCCTCGAGGATGCGCGGGCCGTTCCAGGGGTGCGTGGGCGTCTTGTAGAGCCGTCGGGGGAACTTTGGGTCGCCCATCTTCATCACTCCTTCTTCTCCTCGCCCGCGGCGGCCGCTGCCTTCGCGGCGGCGATGGCCTTGCTGCGGATGACACCGAGCTGCAGTCCGGTGCGGCCGTTGGACTTGCTGCGCTGGCCGCGGACCTTGTAGCCCTTCTCGTGGCGGATGCCCTTCCACGAGCGGATCTTCTTGAATCGGTTGATGTCGTCCTTGCGGGAGATCATGACCTCGGTGCCGATGAGGTGCACGTCATCGCCCGTGTCGAAGTCCTTCTGGCGGTTCATCATCCAGGCCGGCAGGACGTCGTGTATCTCGCCGAGCATCTTGATGATGCGGTCGACCTCCTCGTCCGTCATGTCGCCGATGCGCTTCTGGCGGTCGTAGCCGAGGTCGTGTATCATCTTGTAGCTCACGCGGCGGCCTACGCCAGGCACCTGCGTGAGCGCAAGGAAGAGCGGACGGTGCCCTTCAATGTCGGTGTTCACAAGCCGAACCAGGAACTTGAAGTCCGGGTTCTCCTCCTCGACGACCTTCTTGGGCTTCTTCTCCTCGGAGGGGGCTTCCTTGTCGGATTTGTCTCTCTTTGCCATGTGCGAACCTCCCATGGGCCCGTATGGACGGCGCGACCGGCGAAGCCGCGCACGCCAGCCCGGCCGCATCCGGCCGAGCCCCAGCAGGGATGAGGGGCATAGCGCGCTCCTCTATATAAGCATTGCCCACACTGGAGGGTCGAACGTCCGATGTCTGGCGGGGGCCTACTCCTTCTCCCGCTCGAGGAGCAGCGGCTGCTCGGTGATGTCCTTCTTGAGCTTCTGGTCGACGATGGGCTGGGCCTTGAGCCGGCCCATGTACTTCTCCTTGAGCATGCGGTTGAGGCTGTGCCCGAGCTCCGCCAGGAGGCCCGTGATGACCTCCATCTGCTGGGATGCGACGAAGAACTCGGCCGAGTGCGAGGCCTCCCGGACGGTCACGCGGATGACTATCTTGTAGCCCTTGACCTTGGTCTCGCCGTAGAACCACGCCTCCCCCAGCCAGGAGGGCTTGGGCTCGATGAACTCCCGCACGAACTTGACGTCGTGCAGGTGCACGACACCCTTGCACAGCTCGAACGCCTGCAGCGGGGCCAGGCCGTCGGGGTAGCGGTAGACCTTCGAATCCTGCGCCGTGAGCTCCTCGTGCACGAGCTTCTTGAGCATGGCCGTGTTCGCGTTCTCCTTCGTGAAGAAGATGGGGCAGACGATGTCCGCCCGCCGGGACTTCATCGACACGACCTGGAGCTTGCCGGACACGTCCCTGTAGGTGAGGTTGCCGTCGATCATGGACTCCATGCAGATGACGGGGTCGAAGTTGAAGGCCACGGTCTTCTTCTCGGACGCGTTGACGTTGCCCATGTGCACCTTGCCGCGCTTGAACTCGTAGACGGGCTGGATATGGTCGAGCCGCAGCACGTTGTCGTCGTAGACGATGTCGATGGCCGCGTCCGTGATGACGGTCTCGGTGTCGTTCTTGACCGCGACCTTGAGCCGGACGAAGCCCTGGAAGAACTCGACCTCGCTCACGAGCTTGACGCCCTTCCTCTCCCTGGCCTTGAGGACGGTCTCGCGGTCGATGCGGCCGGTGAGGCCGAGCACCTTGTTGCCCCACTCGGAGATGCCCTTGAGCTTGCCCTTGTCGCCGTCCCACCGCTCGATGACGCCCGCGTAGCTGCCCTCGACCTGCCGCACAACGTCCCTGATCTCGTCGCGGAAGGAGGGCGGCTCCTGGCCGAAGATGGTGACGGCGACCATCAGGTGCTTGCCGCGCTCGATGATGACGCGGCTGTCGCCGTACTCGAACGAGCCCAGCGAGCCCTCGCGCGACATCGAATCCTTGATGAAGTCCTGGATGGCCGTGAACATGCCCGCGAAGATGTCCTGGTCCGCCCCCCTCCCATCGTCCGCGGTGGCCGCGGCCGCGTGGATGAGACGCCCGTCCACGTGGATGAAGTAGACCTCCTCGATGGCGCACATCGCGGCCTCCTTGCCCGTGGGGGCGGCGAGCGCCTCAGCGGAGGAGGCCGTGGCAGGTGCGCCAGCCGCGGCCATGGACGCCTTGGCGTCCCCCGCCTGCGGGGCCACGTAGGGGGCGGCGTCCGCACCTTCCCCCGCGCCACGCCTCCTGCTTGCGATGGCATAGACGGCGAGCGCGCCCACGACGACGAGCGCGACCGTGAGCATCAGCCACCAGTAGTCAATGATGCCCCCGTCCCCGTCCTGGGGATTGGGGGGCCTCGGCGTGTCGGTGCCGACGACCAGTATCCTCTGGTAACCGGTCCTGAGCTCATTGCCGGACGCGTCCAGCACGCGCAGGTAGTACGTGGAGTTGCCCTTGCCCCCGACCCCGAGCTCGTCTTTGAACCACTCGGTGTCCGAGCCGGGCACGAGCTCCATGGCCACCTCGGAGAACATCGCCGCCTCGTTCGTCATGTAGTAGAGCACGACCGATACGACGCGGTCGTTGTCGGTGATGTTGACGTAGAGCGTGAAGAGCTCCAGTTTCGTATTGTCGAACGGCCCATAGCTGTTGAATCGGGCCACGGGCTTCGTCGTGTCCTGCACCGTGAGCGCGACGGTCGCGTTGGCCTCGTTGCCGAAGACGTCCCGCACCTCCAGCCTCACCACGTACTGACCCGGGCTGGAGAACCTGTACGACGTCGTCATGCCGGTCGCGAACGGCACTGCCGCGGTGCCGAGGAACCACCGCATCGTCGAGATGCCCGTCGAGTCCGTCGTCCCTGACGCGTCGAACGTCACGGTCGTGTTCTCGGGGAAGGTCGTGCCGCTGGAGAGCGTGATGTTGACGATGGGTGGCGAGATGTCGTTGACCGTCATCTCGTAAGGCGGGAACCACTTGTGGTTGCCCGCGACGTCGGTGAGGGCGACCGAGACGTTGAACGTCCCGGCGTCGGGGAACGAGTGCACGACCACGGAGCCGTTCGCGTCGACGGTGCCGTCCCCATCGAAGTCCCACTCGGTGAGGGCGATGCCGTGGTCGTCGGTGGAGGAGCTCGCGTCGAACTCCACAGGCTCCGACTGGTTCGCCTGCAGCGGCGGTCTGATGAAGAGGATGAGCCGGGGCTCCAAGTTATCCTGTGTGCTGTGCACGATGGCCCTCCCGGGCACGTTGTTGCCGGCCTCGTCCTTGGCGGTCAGCCGGTAGTAGACCTTGCTGGCGGGGAGGCCGTCGAACGTCGCCTCGAGCGCGTCGACCCAACCGGTATCGGCCAGGAGCGGCGACCTGAACTCCGTCGACTGGCTAGCCTCGACCCTGTAGAGCACCGGACCGCCCTGGGGATCGATGGTCGCGTTCCACCGCACGGTGTTGGTCGTCCCTGCGGTGTACTCGGGCTCCGACAGGAACCCCGGTGCCGCGGGCGGCTCTAGGTCGACCTTGAACCTCCAAGTCGGGGAGGCGAACGCGCCGAACCCGTCGGTGACCACCACGCTCCATGTGTACTCCCCGCTCGGGGCGTCCACGACCTGGAACCGGGAATTCTCCGCGAACGACCGGTCGAGGAGGAGACCTCCAGGCCCCTGGAGCGTGAAGGCGATGAGCACCGTGTCCCCGTCAGCGTCGGTCGGAACCACGATGGAGAGGTTGAAGGTGGCATCTGTCGACCACCCGCCGTCCTGAGGGGCGGCGATGCTCGGGGCCGAGGGGGGCGAGTTCGCGTACTCCGCGCACACGATGCTCGCGCGGTCGTTCGCGTTCGTCGCGTAGACCGCGATCGGGCGATGGTCCGCGAACGCGATGTCAGGGGAGGACGAAGGCGAGCCTGCCTGCACAGGCAGTGCCATCGGGGAGCCGCCGGAGAGGCCTGGCACCGCCACCCTCAGGTACGGCACGGGCTCCGGGCCCGAGGCCTCGACCCATGCGGCGAAGAGCGTGCCGCCGTCCCCGAGGGCGATGGAGGGCGTGCCGCGTCGCCCGGTCGAGGCCGAGGGGTCGAGCGGTTGCGGCTGCGCGAACGTGCGGGTGACGGGCATGTACTGCACCGACCAGACCTGGCCAGTGGCGCCCTTGCGCTCCGAGAAGGCTATGGCGACGGGCCCCGCGGGGTCGCCATCCATGGCGAGCGCGAGCTCGCAGCCGACCGAGGGCTGCTCGGGCACCGGCGAGCCCGGGAGCGCCTGGACGGCCGTCCCGAGGGAGCCGACCCAGGGGCCGCTCGATGCCCAGGGGGCGATGGCGCCGCCCTTGTCGTCCGTGAAGGCCACCACGACGAGGCCGTCCCTGATGGCCACGACTGGAGGGCCCCTGACGCTGGTGGGGTCGGGGCCAGGAACGTCGATGCTGGGCTCCCAGGTCGCGCCCGTGTCTCGCGACTGCGCGACGCGCACGCGGACACCTCCCGCGCGGCCGTCGAGCCACGAGACGACGAGCGAGCCGTTCGGTGCGGCAGCGATCGACGGCGAGACCGCGAACCCGCTCGCGGTCGTGTCGTCGACCCTGACGGCGCCGTTGAATCCCGTCGCGCGCCCCTTGTCGTTCGCGTACCAGACCCTCGGGGCGGCGGTCGATGCCTCCGTCCAGACCACGTGCGTAGTTCCGTCAGGGCCCACGGCGACGTCCGGGGTCAGCTGGAGCTTGCCCCCCGACGCGTCGCCCACGGCCGAGCGGGAGCCCCACGTGACACCCCCGTCGGTGGAGCTTGCGAACCGCAGGGCCTGGCCGCCCCCGAGGTTGTCGGCCCAGACCGCGCTCACAGCGCCGTCCTCGCCGATGGCGGCCGCCGGGCGGACCTGGAAGGCGTCGCCCCTGTCGTCGGCGACCGGCCGCGCGTCCATCCTCGAGGTGGGCGTCATTACCGCGACCATGACGTCGGTCCCGCGCCCGGTGGCTGTGTCCAGGTGGTCCCAGGAGATGGCCAGGTAGGAGGCGCCAGTGGCCGCGATGGTGGGCCGGTGCATCGTGGCGGTCCCTTGGGCGCCTGGCCCGACCGCGATGTCCTCCGAGAACGAGGTGCCGCCGTTGGTGGAGTTGGCGAGGTAGATCCCGGACGCGGCCCCTTGGCCCCCCTCCCACACCACGTGGACCTCGCCGACGGCCTGGATGGCGACGTCAGGCGACACCTGGTTGGTGGAGTGCGCATCCGTGCTCACGCGACGGTTGGGGCCGAAGGTGCTGGGGCTGGTGCGTCTTGCCAGGTAGATGTCCTGGTTGCCGTTGCGGTCGTCCTGCCACACCACCACGGGGTCCCCGCCGTCCAGCGCGACCGCGGGGCTCCACTGTTCATTGCCCGGTCCGTCCGAGTTCACGCGTCTGTTCGCGGAGAGCGTGCCCGCGGAGTCGCGGAAGGCGTACATCACGTCCGGGTCGGAGGCGCCCGCGCGGAAGTCGACCCATGCGATGTGCGCGGAGCCGTTCAGGTCCATCGCGAGGCTGGGGGAGGTCTGGCGGTACGTCCCCATGTCGTCGTTCACCCTCGCCATGGACTGGAACGTCCTGCCCCCGTCCTTGGAGGTGCTGGTGTACACGTCCGAGTTGGCGCCGGAGTCCGAGACGTAGGCGACCACGACGTCCTCGTTTGGCGCGACGCCCAACGTGGGCGAGCTCTGGGCCGTCGCCTCCGTGTCCGAGTTCACCCTCACGTTGGGTCCGAACGTCTCGCCGCCGTCGTAGGACCTGGCGTAGAACACGTCGATGCTACGTGAGAGGCTGTTGCGGGGGTCCTCCCATGTGACGTGGGGGTTGCAGTGGCGGTCGATGGCGACCGCCGGGTTGACGGCGTTACCAATGCCGTGGGGCATGTTGACGATTACCGAGGGGCCGAAGCTGTGGCCGCCATCGTCGCTCCTCGCGTACATGATGCTGTAGTTGCCGTCGCGGGCGTCCTGCCACACGACGTGCAGCCTGCCCCAGGCGTCGAAGGTCGCGTCCGGGTTCTCCTGGTACGCGTCGAGCCGTATGCCGGAAACGACGGTCTCCCCGACGGTGCGCATCCCCCTGATAGGGTCGTGGGTGGTCGCGCCCTGGGCAGGCTCCGAGACCGTGGGCGCGAGGAGGAGCACCGCAACTGCGAGGGTGAGGACCGCCCTGACGACAGCGACCGTCCCAAGTGCATGTACCTGACCAGCATCCACCCTCATGCCATCCACCCGGCCGACGGAATATCCCATCCGGCATATATAAGTGCATTGACCGCCCGGAGTGTACGCTGGGTCGCTCACGGGGCACGGTCAACGCGGACGGTGTAACTCACGCGCGCGGCGATGTGCCATTCGGAGGCCGGCATGCCCGCGGGGGGCGGCTGGAGGGCGGCCGGGTTGACGACGTACACCTGGACCGCGCCAGGCTCGACGGCCTCGAACGTGATGAGGCCCGATGTGCCGGAGGAGGTTGCCAGGACGACGGCGGGCAGGGTCGTCGAGTTGAGGGGGTGCAGCGGCCTCTGCACGAAGACCTGGACCTGTGCGTTCAGGGACGTGAACTCGACCGAGAGGACGTCCCCGACGTCCATGGTCAGGTTGATGGCGTGCGCATGCGGTCCGAAGGGCCTGTAAGGTTCCACGCTCTCGCCGCGGAGGTCCACGGTGCCCAGCAGCTCGACGTCCCGCGGCGACATGTCGGCGGGGGTTGTCAGGTCCCCGACCCTCCATCCGATGACGACGACCAAGGTGGCCATGATCGCGATGAGCAGGAGGAACAGGACGAAGGGCATCGCCTCCTCGACGGAGTAGGGCTCCGCGACGGTCCCGTCGTTCTCCGGACCGCCCCGGCCACCGCCCTCCACGCCCTGCTTCGCGCTCACGTCACGGTCAAGGCGTCTGTGAGGAGAAAAAACCTAGCACCGGGCTCAAAGGAGGACCGTCTCGGTCCTGGTGGGCGAGGTCACGCGCAGGTCGACGTGCCCAGGCACGACCTTACGGGCGGATGCGAGCGCGAGCTCGGGTCGGTTGTTCTGCTGCGAGAGGTGGCCCAGCAGGACGGCCCTCGTCCTGGGGCCCACGAGACTCCTGAGCCCCGCCGCGCACTGGTCGTTGGACAGGTGGCCCTGGTCCCCCAGGATGCGCTCCTTCAGGGGAGGCGGGTAGAGCCCCTCCTTGAGCATGTGCAGGTCATGGTTGCTCTCGAGCACGAGCGCGTCCGCATCGCGGGCTGCCTCGACGAGCGTCCAAGGGACGGTGCCCAGGTCGGTTGCGAGCAGGAGCTTCCTCCCGCCCGCCTCGACGAGGACGGCCGCGGGCTCCGCGGCGTCGTGGGGCACCCGCAGCAGCGTGACCGTCGCGCCGGCGAGCTCGAAGGGCTCCTCGAGGGGCATGGGGCGTGCCTCCAGGCCCTCGATGTAGGGGCGTGCCGCGCGGAGGGTGCCGGGGGTCCCGATGACGGGGATGCCCAACCGGCCCCCCAACACCCTGACGCCGCCCACATGGTCCGCGTGCTCGTGGGTGAGGACGATGGCCGTGAGGTCATGGGGGTGGACCGATGCGGCCGCAAGGCGCCTTATGACCTCGCGCGCACTGAGCCCCGCGTCGATGAGGAACATCCCCTCGCCCGTGTCCAGGAGGGTGGAGTTACCGGAGCTGGACGACGCGAGGACCGCGGCCCTGATGAGACCTCACCGCGCCAGCATCCCCGTTCCCGTTTTTAAGGGTTGGGTCGGGGTGTGCGAATGGTGCGCCATGGTAGCGACGGACACTGGCGGGTGCAAGTCCCGCCCGAGCAGGAACCTGTTGGCTCGGTAGCGAGGGGAGCTATTATATGGAGCAATCCTATATAGTAGGAGCCTCCCGACAAAGGGATATTGAGTATCTCAACGCGAATCCGCAGGCCGTAACGTGTGTGAAGCCAGGTGTAGCGCCGTCATACCTACCTTCCCACCCTGGGGAGGGAACTGGGAGTGCCGAGCCTCTCTTTCGAAGGCGAAGGCCAGAGCGTCCAGCTGCGGGACAGGAGACGCACAGACAGAATGACGGGCGGGGCGACAGGGGTAACCCCGTACCAGAAGTATGTGCGGGCGGAACTGGGCGGCTCCCCGGCGTAACAGGCACAGCATGCGGGGAAAGTGCACGACGTGAACCATGGGAGGCCCCAGACGCGTCCCCGGACCGACGGGGTAATCATGCAAGCTGGCATGGGAAGCGCGTATGGGGAGTCGGAGCGGTCCATAGTAGCAAGGAGGGCGGGTAATGCCGCCGGAGCGAAGGGGCCGCACTTCCGCGACGCTTCCTCAAGGGGCGAGGACCGGGCCCATCCTCTGCAGGGGTCCTACGATGAGGACGAACATCGAGCGCCCTGATGCGGGCTCGTCCGAGGAGGACACCCGAGGGGCAAGACAGCCCACAGATAAGGTCAGGAGCCTCCAGGGGAAGCTGTATGCAGCAGCGAAGGCGAATCCGACGCGACGTTTCGGAGCCATACGGGACAGGGTCTACCGGTGGGACGTCCTGACGAGGGCCTGGGAGGAGGTGCGACGGAACCGAGGAGCCCCGGGCGTGGACGGCGTCACCATCGACATGGTGAAGGAGCGGGGAGTGGAGGCGTTCCTGCAGGAACTTCAGGCGCAGCTTCGCGACGGGACGTACCGGCCGTTGCCGGTGCGTCGCGTGCTCATACCGAAGTCGAGCGGGGGCCAGCGTGCCCTGGGCATCCCTGCCGTGCGGGACCGCGTGGCGCAGGCGGCCGTGAAGCTCGTCATCGAGCCGATATTCGAGGCGGACTTCCTGCCGTGCAGCTACGGGTACCGGCCCGGGAGGAGCGCCCAGGACGCGGCGCAGGAGATTTGGAGATGGCTCAACAGGGGCCTGGAGAATGTGCTGGACGCGGACATTAAATCCTGCTTCGACACCATCCCGCACGACCGACTGCTACGCGCCGTGGCGGGCCGCATCTCGGACGGGTACGTCCTCAAGCTCGTCAAGATGTGGCTCAAGTCCGGCGTGATGGTGGGCGGGGGTGTGGAGGCCACGGAGGTGGGGACGCCCCAGGGCGGGGTGCTCAGTCCCCTGCTCGCAAACATATACCTGCATCGTCTTGATGCGGAGTGGGAGCGGCGGGGGCTGGCGGACCGATACGGGGCGGATGCGAAGTTGATTCGCTATGCCGACGACATCGTTGTCCTCTCGTCCAAGTCAGTGAGGCCTCTTGTATCAGTAGTACAGGAGGTCCTAGCCGACATGGGGCTGTCCCTGAACCTGGAAAAGTCCCGTGTGGTGCATGCCGACCAAGGGTTCGACTTCCTGGGGTTCCGGTTCAAACGCCGGTACTCCAAGAAGTACGGGAAGAAGAAGACGTACTTCCGTCCGAGCCCTAGGTCAATGAAACGCGTGAAGGAGAAGGTACGCGACCGATGCGGGAACCATAGGCTGCATGTCGAAGTGGAGGAGGTCGTGGGGGATGTGAACAGCGTCCTTCTCGGGTGGCAAGGATACTTCCGCTGCTCGAACGCGTCCTCAGCCTTTGTGACGGTGCAGCAGTATGCGTACCATCGTGTACGACGTTATCTTCGACGTCGGAGGAACATGCCAGGCCTGGGTAGGATTTGGGACTACACCGACGAGTACCTGCACAAGGAACTCGGACTGGCGAGCATAGTGGGCCAGGGGTCTGTGCGGTATCCAGACCGAGAGCGGCTGTATGAACGCGGTCGGAGAGCCGGATGAGGGAAAACCTCAAGTCCGGTTCGACGAGGGGCGGGAGGAAACCCGGGTCATGCCGGGCGCCTCCCGTCTACTCTACTACACGACCTGGCCAATGGGCTGGCCGTCTGGATGGACGGACCCGAGGCGGCCGTAGGTGTGCTGCTGGGCTGCCTTGATTTCATCGAGGTCGAGGTTACGGGCGTCGAGGAATGCCGGGTTCTTGTCGAAGGTCTCCATCGTCTGCGCGGAGCGGTCATGACCGCCGGCATCGAGGCGACCGGGGTAGGGCGCAGATATCATTGAATTGATGGGGGTGCCATTAGCCAATTGGTAATGAATTAAAGTGAATCTTTTAATCCCCTTGGAGATATCCATGCTGGTCGGATCAAACCCTATTATTATAATATCGGAACTCAAATAATAATCAATTTCCGCCTGAACTCCGCCTGATTTCTTAACAAGGAAACTACTGGCTCCAGAAAGATTCTTATAGTCGTATTGTTATTACTATTAACTATGTCCTACCACGTCCGTCAGCGCATCCGGGGCAAGACCTACGTCTACGAGGCCGAGGG
>CAYGVT010000079.1:0-46502 GCA_964353355.1 uncultured Thermoplasmata archaeon
CACGCGCGCCGCGCCCTGGTAGACGTAGAGGCCGTAGCCGTCGTTGCCCTCGATGACGCAGTCCTCGATGACCGGCGAGGATGACAGCACGTAGATGCCGTAGTTGCAGTGCGTGATGGTGGAGTTCTCGATGACCGCGTCCGTGGTCTCGACCATCATCCCCCTGCGGTAGGCCACGGGCACGCCGCAGTCCTCCACCACGCTCGCGCTGATGCGCAGCCTGGACCCCGCGCGGGAGAACCACAGGTAGTGCATGCCCCACCTCGACGTGACCACGGTCGCGTCGGCGGTCGTCGCCGGGTCGTTGTCCTGGTCCCTCAGGCTAAGAGCGCCCCCGGGCTTGACGGTTATGTTGAACTGCCCGGGGTACGTGCAGTTGAAGCGCAGCACCACGTTGAGGAGGGTGAGGTTCCCCGTGGGCTCGACGATGAGGCTGCCATTGATGACGAAGTCTCCCAGTACGACCATCTCCGACCCCGTGACGACCCAGTCACCGTCAGCGGGTGGTAAGGCGCTCGAGGACGGGGCCAGCATGAGGGCGGCCGCCACGAGCGTCAGCGCCATCAGGAGCATCAGCACGACGGTCCTTCCGGACGAGTCGAATGGGGCGGCACCCTCTGTCATCTGAACCTCTCCTGGACCTCCTTGCAATTGTCGCGGTCAGCAAATAAGGCTTTGGGCATCGGGACACCGCGCCGGCCAGTGGCGCGCGCCCCCATAAGGGTGCTCCGAAGGCCTTATCCACCCCCTGCGCCTTCCCCCGCGCGTGCGGGCCGACCTGACCTGGTTCACCGCCAACGTCGGCATCACGGCCGTGGGCGGCTTCATCCCCCTGTTCGCCAAGGACGAGCTTGGCATCGACGACCCCTACATCGGCATCGCGGTCACGCTCTACTCGCTGTCCATGTTCTTCTCCTCTTACATGTTCGGCAGGTGGTCGGACATCCAGGGCCTCCGGCGGTTCATCCTGGGAGGGCTCCTGTTCACATCGGTGGCGATGCTCGCGCACCTGCTCATCGTCGACGCGTGGACGCTGTGGGCGGTGCGCATCCTCGCCGGCATCGCGTGCGGCGTGTTCCCGGCCGCGCTCGTGGACTACGTCACGCGCAGCAACGGGCGGCTGGGCAAGTACTCGGCCTGGGGCTCGCTGGGCTGGGGAGTGGGCTCGCTGGGCGCGAGCCTCGTCGCGCAGGCCTACGGCGGGCTCACGGCGCTTTTCGTCCTCGGGTCGGGCATCATGCTGCTCGCGTTCGCGGTCTCGCTCACGCTGCGGCCCGTGCGGGAGATACACCACAGGGTCCCGCTCATCCCCCGGGCCATCATGAGGCGCAACGCCCACATCTACGTGCCCATGCTCATCCGGCACTCGGGCGCGGCGGGCATCTGGGCCTTCTGGGTGCTGTTCCTGTGGGACATGGGCCACTCCTACGTGTGGATCGGCGTCATCCAGTTCGTGAACCCCGTCGCCCAGTTCGCCTTCATGTACGCCTTCACCGACCGCGTGCGCACGCGGCTGCTGTTCCCGCTGGGGCTGCTGCTGTCGTCGGTCGTGATGTTCAGCTTCACGTTCGCCACCAATCTGTGGCAGCTGCTGCCGACGCAGGTGCTGCTGGGCGCGGCCTGGTCGTGCACCTACGTGGGCGCACTGCGCACCGTGACCGATAACTCGGCCGAGAAGTCCACGGCCTCGGGCATCCTGAGCTCGACCACGTCCGTGTCCGCGGTCATCGGTCCCGCGATGGCCACGGTCCTGGTCTCCATCATCCACGACTACCGCGCGGAGATGTACCTGGGAGGCACGCTCTCGTTCGTGGCGCTCATCCTGTACCTGGTGCTCCGGCGGTCCGCGGAGGCCGAGGCGCCCGCTACCGCCGCGACCTGAGGTACCAGTCCACGGCCTTGAGCAGCTCCCCCTTGAACTCCTTGGAGGTGCCCGAGACGTCGATGCAGCCCCGCGGGACGAAGAGCTTGAGATCGCCCATCATCGAGCGCTTGGCCTCGCGGACCTCGTCGAGGTAGAGCTCGAGGTAGTCGCACACCGGCTTGGACAGGTCGGGGCGGAACCTCGCCGAGTGGTAGCCGTCGCTGCTCACCTCGTCGGTGACGAACTCCTGCTTGATGGGGCCAAGCACGAGCAGCCGCCAGTTGGTGAGGTACATGTCCCCCTCCATGATCGACAGCGGCGCGTCGGGCGCGTCCGAGGACACGAATCCCTTGTTCTGCTGCACCACGTACTCCTCTTGGTACAGCAAGGGCCTTCCCTTCGCGTCGTAGACGCGGCCGAAGCCGTCCTCCCTACCAGCCCTCATGGCCACATGCTTCCCCCAGGGGCCCTATACATAAGCGGGCAGGGGTCTTCTACTTTTCGGCCGGCCTGTTGCCCCCCGGTCAGCATCTGGCCACCCCACGGGCGCGGGCCCCGTCACATGCGCGTGATTAACCGCGATGGCCATCACGAGCGTCTCATATGCAACCCCCGCCCTCCCATCATGCATGGGACGCACTCTGCCAAGCCTGCTGCTCGTCGCGCTCGCGCTGCAATCGCTCCTGCCCCTGGCCATAGGCGAGGGGCCTCCTGGGCCAGAGGTCGTCATCTCCGAGGTCCATCCCTGGCCCGCGTCGGACGGGGCCTCTGAGTTCGTGGAGCTGCACGTGCCCGTGACCGCGGGAGGCGTCGCCAGCCTCAGGGGATGGACGCTCACCGACTCGGACGGCGCGCCAGAGCTCGTCCTCGGCCGCGTGACGATGGAGCCGGGGGCCTACCTCGTCATCTGGAACTGCCCGCGGCCGATTGGGGCCAAGGGGCTGTCCTGTCGCAGGGAGGCCCCTACCTGGAACAACGACGGCGACGATGTCACGCTGCTCGACGCGCAGGGGCGCGTCCGCGCCCACCTGGCCTATGGCTCGGGCGATGCGGTCGACCCCGCCCCCGACGGCTGGGTGGACGGGGGCATCGCCGCCCCAGCCAAGGGCATGTCCATCTCGCTCGATCCGGTCTCGGGGGAGTGCGTGGAGGCCCCACCGACACCCGGGAGGGCGGGTCCGGCCAACCATGCGGCATTGGACGCCGTCCCCCCGTCCGGCATGGAGGGCCAGCTGTTCTGGGCGACGTCGTGCGCGACCGTCGCTGACCCGCCCGTCGTCCCTTCCCTTCTGATGGCCGCGGTCCACCCTGGTGGCGGGCCCGATTGGGAGACGGTGGTGCTCGAGAACCGCGGCGACGGCGCGGTCCCGCTCGATGGCATGACGCTCACGGATGGCGAGGGCACGTGGGCCCTGCCCGAGGGGTCCGCCATCCGATCCCACGCGCGCGCCAGCGTCGCGTGGAACGCCACCGCGCACTCCGTCCTCTGGGGGCGCCCGCCGGACCTGGTCGCGACGCCCGAGGGGCAGTTCGCGCTCGCTGACGCCGGCGACGAGGTGTCGGTCCTGGGACCGAGCGGCGAGGTGCTCGACCGGGTGGCGTTCGGCGATGCCGACGGCGGATGTGGTCTTGGCTGGTCCGGCCCTCCCGTGGGCTGCCCGGCGAGGATGCCCTGGGGCCGCCTCATCGCGCGGTGCCCCGGCCCTGACACGGACACGGCCCGGGACTGGTCCTGCTCGGCCATGTGCGGCTGGCTAGACCCCGGGGGACCGGACGTCCCGCTCGATGCCCGCGCCGCGTGCTTCGTCACGCCCGGGGAGGGGTTCGACGCGCTCGTCGGCGCCATCTCGTCCGCGCGCGAGCGCATCTCGGCCGCTGTCTACTGGCTCACCAGCGCCGAGGTCGCGTCCGCGCTCGCGCAGCGCGCCCGCTCGGGCGTGGAGGTCGAGCTGCTCGTCGAGGACCGGCCCGTGGGCGCCTCCACCGACGAGCTCGCGCGCAGGGACTCGCTCCTGCTGGCGCTGGTGGAGGCGGGTGTGCGCGTCCGCATGACGTTCGGGACCGATGAGGGCGTGCGCCTGCAGCCCTACGCCTTCCACCACGCCAAGTACGCGGTCTTGGACGGGCGCACCATCGTCGTGACGACCGAGAACTGGGTCACCAGCTCGTTCCCGGCCCCGGGTCAGGGGTCCGAGGGGCTCACGCGGGGCTGGGGGGCCGTGGTCGAGTGCCCCGCGCTCGCGTCCGAGCTGGAGCGCGTGCACCGTCACGACGTCGAGCGCGCCTCCATCCCATGGGATGGGGAGGATTTACAGGTGCGGGGGGCATCGTTGCCGGTCTGCACCGCTAGGCCTTCCCCCACGCTCCTCCCGGCCCGCGCCGGGCTGCTCTTCGGCCCCGAAGGATGGGGCGAGGGCCTCTCTGGCATCCTGGGCGTCATCGGGGAGGCCAATGCCTCCCTCGACCTCGAGCTCTCCGAGCTGGAGGTCGAGTGGTCCGACGCCCCGTCGCCGCTCGTCAACGCGCTGCTCGGCGCCGCGGCCCGGGGCGTGCGCGTGCGCGTCCTCGTGGACGGGGGCGTCGGTTCGCTGGGCGAGGGGACCGTCGACGGGCTGCAGCGATCCGCCGCGCGCGCGGGGGCGACGGGGCTCCGGGCCGCGGTGGCGCGCGGGCTCGAAGGGGCCTCCAGGCTGCACGCGAAGGGGCTCGTCGCGGACGGGCGCCGCGTGCTGCTGGGCTCGATGAACTGGGTCCAGGCCTCGGTGCTCCGCAACCGCGAGGTGGACGTGCTGCTCGACTGCCCCCCTGCGGCGTCGCGGCTCTCTTCCGCCTTCGACGCCGACTGGAACGCCTCCGTGGTCGCTGCGCCGCCAGGGCCGCCGGCGGTCGTCATGGCGTCCCTGCTCGAGGGCTGGTCGCCTGTGCCGTCCCCCCTGCCCGAGGGGCCGCCGCCGACCGCGGACGGGGGGCCGTTCGACGCGCTCGCTGGCGTCCCACGGGCCGCGGCCTTCATCGCAATCTGCCTCGCCGCATGGGGGCTCGAGAGGCGGTACAGGCCTTTCGCCCTGGTGCGGGCGCGCCTTGGGCGCACTTGGCCTTGGACGACCGCCGCGGTCCGGGGGGCGGTCCGCCTCAGGCAGACCCCGACGGGGGCTCCTCCTCCCACTCGAGCTCCGGTTCCGCCGACGGCGGGGCCGGGGTCGCGGGGGGCGGGAGGCTCGTGAGCGCGGTGGCGCCCGGCGCCGCGGGCGCGGGGGCGCCCCCGCCATGGCGTGAGAGGAGCTCCGCCGCGGCCGCCGAGGCGGGGTCGGCCGCGAGCGCGCGCCGTGCCTCCCTGGCCGCGCCCTTGGCGTCGCCCGATGCCTCGAGCGCGCGGGCCAGGGCGAGCCGGGTAGGCGCATGCCTCGGGTCGAGCCGCGCCGCCTCCGTGAGGATCCGGACCGCGGATTTGGCCCGCCCGCGCCTCCCGAGCGCGAGCCCCTTCCCGTACCATGCGAGCGCGTGCGTGCGCGACACGCCGATGGCCTCGTCGAACGCGCGCTCTGCCGCCCTGACGTCCCCCAGCTCGAGCAGGCTCATGCCCAGCAGCGCCCTCGGCGACTCGTCGTCGAGGTCCTGCCCGGACGCCCGCGCGAACGCCTCGGCCGCGCCGCGGTGGTCGCCGAGCTCGCGCAGCGCGTTGCCGAGGTCGAGCTGCAGCCGCGGGAGCGCGCCGTCGATGGCCGCGGCCGCGCGCAGCTCGCCGGCCGAGCCGGCCGCGTCGGTCCCGACGTAGAGGGCGCGGCCCATGGCGTGGTGCGCCCGCGCGCGGTCGCCCTCCCCGAGTTCCCTCGGCGGCCTCTGCTTGGCCCTGTAGGGGATGAGGCCGTCCGCACCCTCGTCCCTCTTGTCGCCCTCCGCCCCGGCCTTCCCACCGGTCCTCTTGCTGGAAGCCCCGCCGTCCGGGACCTCCGCCTCCACATGTTCCTCGGGCCCGGGCGCCGGGGGCACGGTCGCCCCACCAGCCATGGCCCCGGCCTCGTCCTCCTTGACCTCCACGAGCAGGTCCGATGTCGCGGCCGTCCGGTCGCCCGGGGGTGCCAGGAGGTCCTCGAGCTCGGCGCGCACGTCCTCGGAGCGCCCCAGCTCGGCGAGCGCCTCCGCGGTGCGCAGCCTCCGCTCCACGGGGTCGGACACCTCGTCAGGCTCCAGCGCGCCCATCGTGTCGATGGCGTCGCGGTACCGGTGGGCGCGCAGCATCACGTCGGCGCGCGACTCCCTCGCGTGCAGCGAGGTGCGCGGCATCATGAGCGCGGTGTCGAGGGCGCCCACGGCGTCGGTGTAGTCCCCGAGCTCCGCGAGCATGGTGCCCTTGCGCTCCCACAGCCGCCCCTGCGCGGGCTGGCGGCGGATGCCGCGCGTGACGGCCTCGAGCGCGTCCGAGTAGGCGCGCGCGGCCTCGCGGGGGCGGCCCAGCCCCTCCAGCAGCCCCCCTCTCAGGAAGTGCGCCTCGTCGAAGTCGTCGTTGAGCCGGATGGCGTTCTCCACCGCCTCGAGCGCCTCGTCGGGCCGGTCGAGGGCCTGGAGTATCTCCGACTTGAGCAGCCACGCGTGGTCGTAGTTGGGGTTGAGCTCCAGGCTCTTGTCCACCCACTTGAGCGCGGCCTCCTGGTCGCCTAGCGCGTGGTAGGACTCGCCCTTGGCGTACATCGCGTAGTCGAACTTGGGGTTGATCTCGAGCGCCCTGTCGTGGTACTTGACGGCCTCGTCGTCTCGTCCCGCGCGGTTGAGGGCATTGCCGATGTTGTTCCAGGCGATGTCGTACTTGGGGTCGACCCCGATGGCCCTCTCGAACCACGGGATGGAGGAGATGTAGTTGCCCAGGTTGTACTCGGCGTTGCCCCTGTTGTTGAGCAGCACCGCGTCCTTGGGGTCGAGCGCTATGGCCCTCTCGTAGGCGGCGATGCCGTCGTCGAGCCTGTCGAGCAGGTGGTAGGTGTAGCCCAGGTTGTACCACGCGGCCTTGTACACGGGGTCTATCGTTATGGCCTGGCGGTAGCACTGCACCGCCACGTCGTAGAACCCCGCGTTGAGGAAGACGTAGCCGCGGTTGTTCCAGACCTCCGCGTTGCGCATGTCGCGGGTGAGCGCCTCGTCGTAGGCCTCGACCGCCAGGTCGTTCTCCTCGAGCTGGTAGTGGAGGTTGCCCTTGACCTTCCAGAGCTCCGGGTCGTCCTTGTACAGGTCCAGCGCGCGGTCGAGCGCTTTAATGGCGCGCCTCGGCCGCTTGACCTCGCCCCAGAGCAGCGCCTCGTGGTAGTGGATGTAGGCGCTCTCCCCCACCTCCTCGGCCACCCTGTGTAGCTCCCCGATGGTCTCCCGGGGCGTCCTGCCCTTCCGGAGGAACGCGACCATGTGGTCGTATGCGAGGCGGTACCTCCTGTTGATGACGATGGATTGCTTGTAGGCCTTGAGGGCCTCGGCGTCCTCGTCCAGGAAGGCATGGGAGTTGCCCATGTTGCACCAGGCCACGTGGTAGGCCGAGTTGGCCTCTACGGCGCGCCTGTAGCACTCGATGGCCCCCCTGTGGTCGCCCGCGGCGTCCTTGACCACGCCCATGTTGTTCATGGCGACGAAGTCGCCTGGCGACCGCTCCAGGTGGGCCTCGTAGATGGCGATGGCGCGGGCGTGGTCGCCCGCGACGTAGGCGGCCTCGGCCTGCTCGAGCAGGGGGCGCACGCCCTCCGCCACGCGCTGCTCCAGCATCACGGCGCCCTTGACCTCGGCCGCCCTCCTGAGCACGGAGGTGCGGCTGTCGGCGCGCGGGTCGCCGCCGCCCTGGCCCTGACCTGACAGACGAGACCACCGCGGGCGAGGGCCCGCCATCCAGGTCATCACCCGCGAGGCTTATGTGGTTTTCGTCGCGTTGGGCGCTGGGTGCCTGGCCCGGGCGCTGGGCGTGGGGCCCTCGCGCCGTCCCCGAGGGGTCGGTGGAGGGGTGCCAGCATGCCCCGAACGTTTGCCTGCGGGGGAACGATTTGCGCCCCTTCATATATGCCCGTGACACAAAATAGCATGCGACGCAGGAGGTCTCGACGCTTGACCGCGGAAGTCTCCGGGTCGTACCTCGTGATACCGTACGACAGCTGGGTCACCCAACTCCGGGTGAGCGGCGGCTTCTCGCTCGGCGCGTTCATGAGCCTTCAGCTAAGGTTCGCAGAGGAGGCTCGATGAGGCGCGGGCGGGACCGCCCCGGGGTGGGGGGCTAGGAGGCCCTCCGCCCGGCGGTCACGTCCGCCTTCGACGTCAACGCTCCCCCCACAACCTCCTTCCAGCCGTTCGCGGGCGCTCGGCGGCAACGCGACGCGCGCCCGCCGGGGGCGCCGGACCCGGCCGCCCCCGCCACTCCATCTGGCCACGGCGCTCCACCAAAGGTTTATCATGGATGCGCGCGATTTCCCCCCACTCCCGGCGGGCCAGTTCACCGACTGGACGGTGCTATACATGGACTTCGCGCTCACGAAAGAGCAACTGATGCTCCAGCAGATGATACGTGACTTCGCCCAGAAGGAGATAGAGCCCGTGGCCTCCGAGCTCGACAAGGAGGGGCGGTTCCCGGAGGAGATCATCGCCAAGCTGGGCGAGCTCGGCATCATGGGCATGACCGTGCCCAAGGAGTGGGGAGGGGCGGGCGCGGACACCGTGTCCTACACCATCGTCATCGAGGAGATCTCGCGCGTCTGCGCCTCGACGGGCATCGCGGTCTCCGTCAACAACTCGCTCGCGTGCTACCCCCTCCTGGCTTTCGGCACTGAGGACCAGAAGAAGAGGTTCCTTGTGCCCCTCGCCACCGGCAAGAAGCTCGGCGCCTTCGGCCTGACCGAGCCCTCCGCGGGCTCGGACGCCGCCATGCAGCAGACCACGGCCGTGAGGAAGGGCGACGGGTTCATAATCAACGGCATGAAGCACTTCATCACCAACGGCTCGCGCGCCGACACCTACATCGTCTTCGCCATGGAGGACAAGTCCAAGGGCACGCGCGGCATCACCACGTTCATCCTCGAGAAGGGCGACCCCGGGTTCACGTTCGGCACCGTCGAGGACAAGCTCGGCATCCGCGCGTCGGTCACGTCCGAGCTCGTTTTCGAGGACTGCCACATCCCGGCCGACCGGCTGCTCGGAGAACCGGGCAAGGGCTTCAGGATAGCGATGCAGACGCTCGACGGCGGCCGCATCGGCGTGGCCTCACAGGCGCTGGGCATCGCCCAGGCCTGCTTGGAGAGGTCCGTCCAGTTCGCCAAGCAGCGCGAGCAGTTCGGCAAGCCCATCGCCGCGCTCGGCGCCGTCCAGGAGGCCGTGGCGAACATGGCCACCGACGTCGAGGCCGCGCGCATGCTCGTGCGCCACGCGGCCTGGTGCAAGGACACGAAGAGGCCCTACACCGTCCCCGCGGCGATGGCGAAGCTGTTCGCCTCCGAGGTCGCGATGGCGGCGGCCGTCAAGGCGGTGCAGATCCACGGCGGCTACGGCTACGTCAAGGACTACCCCGTCGAGCGCTACTTCCGCGACGCGAAGATCACCGAGATATACGAGGGCACGTCCGAGATACAGCGCCTCGTCATAGCGATGAACCTGCTCAAGGTCTGACCAAGTAGGCATGTCACAACAAGGAAGGATGGAAGGATGAACATCGTCGTATGCATCAAGCAGGTGCCTGACACCACCGACGTGAAGATCGACCCGAAGACCGGCACGCTGATACGGGAGGGGGTGCCCTCCATCATCAACCCGGACGACCGTCACGCCATAGAGGAGGGCCTCAGGCTGAGGGAGAAGCACGGCGGCCGCGTCGTGGTCCTGTCCATGGGCCCGCCGCAGGCCATCGACGCGCTCATGGAGACCAAGGCCATGGGCGTGGACGAGTGCTACCTCGTCTCCGACAGGGCGTTCGCGGGCTCGGACACTCTCGCCACCTCCTACGCGCTCGCCAGGTGCGTCCAGACCACGGGCCCGTGGGACGTGGTCATCTGCGGCCGGCAGGCCATCGACGGCGACACCGCGCAGATCGGCCCGCAGATGGCAGAGGCGCTCGGCGTGCCGCAGGTCACCTACGCCATCGAGATCAACATCGACGGCCAGAAGGTCGTCGCCAAGCGGGCGCTCGAGGACGGCTACGAGGTCATCGAGACACACCTGCCGGCTCTGTTCACGGTCATCTCAGAGATCAACAAGCCGCGCTACCCCACGGTGAAGGGCATCGTGAGCGTGTGCCGCGACTGCAACATCCAGACCTGGACGGCCAAGGACATCGGCGCTTCGCCCAAGATGGTCGGCCTCAACGGCTCGCCGACCCAGGTCGCGCGCACCTTCGCGCCCGAGCCCAAGGGCGCGGGCGTCATCTACAAGGGCGCGGCCGAGGAGAACGTCAGGGACCTGGTCAAGGCGCTTCGCGCCAAGAACGTCGTGAGGGTGAGGTGAGCAAGATGCCCGGAGTCACCATCAAGCGGGACGACTGCATCGGGTGCAAGAGCTGCCTGCCCATCTGCCCCTTCGGCGCCATCGACTTCGACGCCGAGGCCAAGAAGGCGTCCATCAACGACAAGTGCACGTCGTGCGGCGTGTGCGTGCCCGCGTGCCCCAGCGAGGCCATCGTGTCCGACATCCGCATCGTCAAGGACCTGTCCGAGTACAAGGACGTGTGGGTCTTCGCCGAGCACCGCGACGGCAAGCTCGCGAAGGTCGGCCTCCAGCTCCTGGGCTGCGCCAACGGACTGGCCAAGGATGTCGGCCAGCACACCGCGGCCGTCCTCGTGGGCCACAGAGTCGAGAGGATGGCAAAGACGCTCTTCGAGCACGGCGCGGACGTCGTCTACATCGTGGACGCACCGGAGCTCGAGCACTACAAGTTCGACACCTACACGAAGGCGATCGTGGAGCTCGTGCGCAAGCACCTGCCCAACATGTTCCTCATCGGCGCGACCCACATCGGCCGCGACCTGGCCCCCAGGGTGTCGCGCCGGCTCAACGCGGGCCTGACGGCCGACTGCACCGAGCTCACGATAGACCCGCAGACCAAGCTCCTCAAGATGACGCGCCCGGCCTTCGGCGGCAACATCATGGCCACCATCCTGTGCCCGAACACCCGGCCCCAGATGTCCACGGTCCGGCCCGGCATCATGAAGGAGCTGCCGGCCCAGCCGGGCCGCAAGGGCGAGACAGTCCACGAGAGCGTAGAGTTCACCGAGAAGGACATCCTGGTCAAGGTGATGGAGGTCGTGAAGATACAGCGCCACGTCGCCAACCTCGAGGAGGCGCATATCATCGTCTCCGGTGGGCGCGGCGTGGGCGGGGCCGAGGGCTTCAAGGTCATCAAGGACCTCGCGGACGTCCTCGGCGGCGAGGTCGGCGGCAGCCGCGTCGCGGTCGAGAAGGGCTGGATCACGCAGGACCACCAGGTCGGCCAGACCGGCAAGACCGTGCGGCCCGACCTTTACATCGCCTGCGGCATCTCGGGCTCCATCCAGCACCGCGCGGGCATGGGCCAGTCGGGCTGCATCGTGGCCATCAACAAGGACCCGGACGCTTACATGTTCAAGATAGCCGACTACGGCATCGTGGGCGACCTGCACGAGGTCGTGCCCCTGCTCACCGAGGCCTTCAAGAAGGAGCTCGGCAAGTAGCTGGGGGTGCGCGCCGTGGAGGTCGTGGAGGACGGGGACGTGGTGGTCGTGCGCCTCCACGACGGCGAGGACTTCCACCCGGCGCTGCTCTCCGCGCTCGACCGCATGGGCCTGCGCCACGGCGTCATACTCACGGGCGTGGGCATGCTCAGGGACTTCGAGCTGGGCTGGTTCGAGGCGGCCACGAGGCAGTACCACAAGCGCACGTTCCCGACCCCCCACGAGCTCGTCTCGCTCAGCGGCAGCGTGGCCGTCACGGACGACGCCGAGGCGAGGACGATGCCCCACGTGCACGCCGCGCTCGCGGGGCCCGACCACGCGGTCGTGGGCGGCCACCTGTTCAGGGCCACGACGGCGGTGCTCAACGAGGTCGCCGTGCTCCGGCTCGACGCGCCCCTGAGGCGCCGCCTCAACCCCGCGACGGGGCTCATGGAGCTCGCCCTCCCCAAGGGCTGAGGGGGCGGGGGGGGAGGCGTCGGATGGGCCGGTCGTTGAGGCGAGGGGGCCCGGTCCTCCTCGCGGTGGCGCTGCTCGCGCTCGCGGCCGCGACCGCCGCCCTCGACGGAGGCACCCCGGCGGTCGCCTGCCCGCTGCCCGTCGGCGCGACGGGCGCGAACGGGACATGCTTGGACTGCCACGATGATTGGGGCACGGCGCCGAGGGACGGGTCGCTGCGCATCGATGGCGTGCCCGAGCGGTTCGAGGCCGGGCACGACTACACCATCGCGGTCGTGCTCGAGCGGGGCACGGGGCCGTGGCCCTACACAGCGCTCGTCTACGCGTTCGAGCTGCGCGCATCGGGCGGCTCGCTCCTCCCCGTCGACGTCCGCACGACCGCCTCGAGGGGGCCGCTCGAGGTCGCCTCGACCACGGTGTCCGACGTCACGCGGTGGGAGGTCGTCTGGACGGCCCCGGGCGGCTACGAGGACGCGCGGTTCTACGCCGCCGCCGTGGTCGGGGACGGCGACGGCTCGGACGCTGGCGACATGCCGTACATGGCGTGGGCGCGGTCCTACGCGCCCCTCGACGTGCCCCTCGAGGAGGGCCCTGGGCCCGTGCCGGGGACTGCCTCCATCCTCCTCGCGGTCGTCGTTGTCATCATCGTCGTGGGCTACCTGCTCTCGTTCCCGCGCAAGCCACCGCCGCGGGTGGAGCTGGAGGACGAGGGCAAGGGCCCAGGGGAAGGCAGGTGACGGGGGGCCGCGCCCTCAATCGTCCTTGTCGATGTCCTCGAGCTTCCTGTCGACGAGCTTCTTGAGCCCGTGCCAGTCGCTCTTGAACACGGCTCCCCTGACCTTGACCCGGACCTTGGCGGGCCGCATCCGGCCGACCCGGACGACGGCCTTGACACGCTCGTCCCGCCTGTACAGGAGCATGGCCTTCAGCCCCAGGAGCGGCACGCGGGGATCCTCGAGCGCCCGCAGGGCCTCGACCACGTCGCGCACGTGCATGCCCTCCTTCCTCTCAGGCGAGGTGTCCTCGATGCCGCCGTTGAACCAGGTGACGGTGTCGAAGCCCGCGCGCCCGAGGGCGACGAGCGCCCTCGACATCGCCTCGACCGGCTCGAGCGCGGTGTGGAGCTTCATGGAGGGGCTTTGGAGCCGCGCGGCCTGGGACGCGGTCTCCGGCTCGCCGTGGACCTTGTAGAACCTCTCGACGCCCCCGATGCCGTGCGTCGGCCCGCCCGCGTGCCCGAGGGGGAGGCCCGGCCCCCCCGGGGAGCGCCCGCCAGTGACGTTGCCCGATTGCCTGGCGCACATCAATGCGCCAATGGGTGGCCGGGTCTTTAAAAGGTTGTCCCTGGCCGGACACCGCCCGCACGGGCCCTGGCCGCGCGCGCCCGCGCCGCGCTCAGAAGCCCATCTCGGCGAGCTTCTCGGGCATGTACCGGTCGGTGACGAAGTCGAGCCCGTACTTGGCGAGCGCCTGCTGCTCGGACTTCTTCCCGAGCTCGAGCTGGAGCTTGATCTCGTCTTGCCAGAAGTTGTCCTTGAACCTGGGGTCGGTGAGCTCCGCGTTGAGGGCCTGGACGTCCTTGTCGGTGAGCTTGTCGGAGGGCAGGTCGTAGTTGACGATGTCCGATGGGGTCACGCCGAGGAACTGCGCCGTCGGGGTGGCGAGGTACTCGCTGAGGTGGGCCGTCTTGATGGCGCCGTAGGCCACCGAGGCGTAGATGCGGAACGACCACGGGTCGCCATCCGTGAACACGATGACGGGCAACCCCTTCTCCTCCGCGAGCCGCTTGAGGAACCTCCTCGTGCTGCGCGCGGGCTGGCCCTTGAGGTGCACGAGCACGGCGCGGCGGTCCTCGTCGAAGCCGTTCTCGACCAGGCGGTCGAACATGCCGCCCGTCTCTATCGCCACGACGAAGTCCGCGTCCGCGTCGAGGAACTTAATCTTGTCCTTCTCGACGTTGTAGGGGATGCCGTAGCCCGAATCGCCCACGTCGTCGCGGCAGTTGATGCGCTTCTTGGCGCCCTTGCGGTTGGTCTCCTCGATGGTCACGTTGCCCAGGACGCGCGCGCCGTCCTCCTCGGGCCTGAGCTTGAAGTCCTCGCGCAGCGCGAGCGTCACTATCTCCAGGTCCTCCGCGAGGCGGTTGGACTCGTCCTGCTGGTGGAACTTGGCGAGGTTCCAGCCCTCGGAGATGTAGTACATCTCCCTGAGCGTCGAGGACTTGTTCTGCTCGATCATGGACCTGATGAACTCGACCAGGTAGAGCGTGCGGATGAGCCCGTAGGCCCCCGTGAGCTCCCTCGCGGAGCGCTTCGTGCGGTTCCGCCCGTACTTCCACACGTGGTACTCCTTGGAGAAGACGATGTTGTTCTTGGTGCGCGCGGGAAGCGTCATGAAAGGCACCTGCGCGCGCTCGATCGAGTCGTATATCTCCTCGACGATGGCCTTGAGGCGCTCCTCGACCGGGGCCCCGGGGGTGGCCTTCATCTCGCTCGAGCTTCCCTTCATCTGCTCGCCTCCATCCTGAACTCATCGTCGAAGTCGACCATGGACGCCTGCTTCGCGCGCGACGTCCCCTTGGGCTTCCTCTGGCCCTCCGGTTTGGCGGTGGGGGGCCGCTTCCCCTTCTTGGGGGCGGGGGGGACCGTCCGTGGCGGCGCCGGTACCCTCGGCGGGGGCGGGGCCCTCCTCTGTGCGGGTGGCTTGGACGGGGGCGGGGCCTCCCTCCTCGCCGGGGCGGCCGGCTTGGACGCCGAGGGGAGGGCCGCCTTCGCCGCGGGGAGGGTGGACTGCGCCGCTGCCGCCGCCGGGGCGGGCCTTGCGGCGGCCGGTCTCACGGGGGGCCTCGCCAGGCTGTCCTCGGCCCCTTCCTTGGCGACCTTCTTGGGCGCATCCAGGGCGTCGAGCCGCGCGGCGTCGCGCTTGCTTGCGCGGACCGCGCCGTTGTCCTTCTTTGCCCGCCTCTTGGGGGATTCCTCGTCGTCGTCGCCGTCGAGGCCCTCGGCGGTGATGGCGTCCTCCTCGTCGATGAGCTCCTCGCCGGCCTCGCCCTCCTCGGGGAGCTCCTCCTCGTCCTCGCCGTTGGCGGGGAGCGCCTCGACCCCGCCCTGGCCAACGACGACGGCGGTCTCGTCTATCTCGACCCAGCCCTCCGCGTGCTCGCCCGTCGCCTGCCGGCGCGCCTCGTCGTAGGCCTCCTGGTCCCACTGCTCGACGCCGTTGGCGAGCTCGGGCGTGATGCCGTCGACGTAGAGGTCCAGCTCCTCGGTCGAGAAGTCGTCGGGCTCGGTGTCGAGCAGCTCGAACGTGAGGCTCTGCCTGCCGCCCACGCCGATGCGGGCGATGTGCCACCCGAGCAGGTCGGGCGCGTGCACGCGCGGCTTGGGGTCGACCGACCCGAGCTGGTACATGTTCTCGAACCGTGAGTAGAGGGTGAAGGTCTTGGCCACCCGCGTGTAGTTCGTGACCTCGATGCTGACCTGGTGCCGGCGCCCCTTCTCGTCGTACTTGACGTCACCGTGCAGCAGCACCATGTTCATGATCTTCGCGATGATCGGCTCGATGGGCGGGACGGGACGGCCGAGGATCTGCGCGGACTTCTGCGCGATGACGGGCAGGAGCTGCCGGATGAGGTCCTCCTTGTCCTTCATGCGCGAGAGCCTCTCCTTCTTCTTGACGTGCCGCTGGAGCATCCTACCGATGTCCTTGAGGACCTTGTCGACCTCAACGAGGATCTCGGGGTCGTCCGCGACCGCCTCCTTGGACTCGCTCGTGAACGGGACCTTGACGGAAGCGACGTGCACGAGCAGTATCATCGGGCCGTGGGGGATGCCCTGCCCGCCGCGCTGGTCCAGCCCGTACCGCTTCCAGTTGACGTTCTCGATGGCGTGCGTGATGGCGCAGCCGCCCTGCTGGTAGAGCAGGGGCACGCGGTTGGCGAACCGGAGTATCTGCACGGGCTCCTCGGGGTTGAGGTCGCCGCCGTAGGCCAATCCCGCCTCTATCTGGAACGGCGAGCCCGTCGTGACAGACGGGGGCCGCGTCTCGGTGACGATCAGGTCCGCCTTGGTCTCCTTCCTCAGGCCCTTGCGTATGAGCAGGGGGCCGATGGGGGAGAGGCAGTCCGTCGACGGGGCCATGATCTTGACGGTCTTGAACGCCTGGATGATGCGCTCGCACTGGTCCGCGGACATGTCCGACGGGCGCATGTCCTCGTCCACGTACGCGGTCGAGAGCACCTCCTTGGCGACCCTCGGGGAGACGCGCGAGAACTCCTCTTGCAGGAAGCTCACCGCCCGGTGCTCCTGGGTGGCCTTCGCCATCTTGAACAGCTGCCCCAGCATCAACCCGAGGGGGTGTGGCTGTATCTCGACGGCGGGCTGTGGCAGCCTGTCCGTCGCACGGTGGAACGTGACGATGCGCCCGTCGGGCTCCTTGAAGACCAGCTGCGCGTGGGGGTTGACGATGGCCACGTCGCGCAGGTACTCGTACACGGACTGCTTGCCCCTCTGGTAGCGGCCGACGAGCCAGCACTCGAACCGGATGCCGTGGTCCTTCTCGTCCCAGAGGACGACCTCGTCGCGCAGCACGTCAGGCCGGTTGGTCTTGGTGTCGAGCCGCAGCTCGACCTGGTGCGGGGGCTGGTCCGGGCCTATCTTGGAGCGGACGATGCTCGCCCGGCCCGTCGTGAGCTGGGAGTACATGACGACGGCCGAGATTCCGATGCCCTGCTGGCCGCGGCTCTGGCGGATGGCGTGGAACCGCGAGCCGTAGAGCAGGCGCGCGAACACGTTCGGGATCTGCTGCCGGACGATGCCCGGGCCGTTGTCCTCGATGGTGATGTGGTAGATGCTGCGCTTCTTGTCCATCTCCTCGACCGTGACGAGGATGTCGGGCAGCACGCTCGCCTCCTCGCACGCGTCCAAGGAGTTGTCGACGGCCTCCTTCACCGCGGTGAGGATGGCGCGCGTCGGCGAATCGAAGCCCAGGAGCTGCTTGTTGCGCTCGAAGAACTCCGAGACGGAAATCTCCTTCTGCTTCTTGGCAAGTTCCTCAGCTATCGGCACGACCGGACCGGCCATACCCATCCCTCCTGGCCAGCTCGCTCCCCATCGCGCTTCCGGTTCATAAGCGTTTCTGGCTGGGCGCACCCGCGTCGCGCCATGGGCGGGGGTGTCAGGCACGGGTGTCGCCAAATGAAAGGTTTTAAACCCCCTCGCCCTTTAGGCTCCCATTCACCAGAATCGAGGGAGCATCATGACTGAGCGTGGGACAGAGCTTCTGCTAGCATTTCTCATAGTGGCCGTGGGCATCGTCGCGACCGTGTCGCTCGTGGTCGCCTTGGCGGACACCGCCTCGGCCTACGAGGTCTACACCGACAACGAGCAGTCGACCACCGCGAGGTGGCTCAACCAGACGACCGACTCCCACGGCCCCGTGGCCATTTGGAAGCGGCAGAGCGGCACCAACCAGGACTGGTGGAGGTTCAACGCCACCGCCGGCCAGGTGGTGGAGATCAACTTACGCAAGTACGACCAGAACCCCAACATCGGCCTGCCCGGCTACAGCTGGTACATCCACTACGAGGTGATGGGCCCGTTCACGGCGACCAACCAGGTCTACGCCTATGAGACCGCGGGCCCGCAGTGGGGCCAGCAGCCGACCGACGCGCACCGCCGCAACAGCTACGCCTTCACCGTGCCCGACACCGTCCCCGCGAACGGGAACTACTACATCCACGTGTGGCTCGACACGCCCCAGCAGGACCCGTGGAGGGACTGGGCCTTCTACTGGCTCAACGTGACCGTGTCCCCCCGGCTCCCGCTCGATGTGATCAGGACGTTCCAGGGCGGCATGGAGGTGCGGTCCGACTACTCGGTGGACTTCAACTGCTTCGACCGGTTCACAATCACGCTCGACTCCACCAAGGACGAGGGCGACCTGGTCCGCGCGCACCTCAGCAGGGACGTCGCGGGCGCCCATGTCTGGGTCGAGGCCTACGAGGTGCTCAGGTTCGGCAGCACGACGGTCTACGACTTCATGGTCAACCGGACGCACTCGAACACCGGCACCGACGTCGACATCTTCTTCACGGCCGACCACGCGGGCATCTACGAGATCAGGGTCCTGCGCGACTTCTATAACCCGGGCACATGCCGCTACACGCTCGACCTGACCGTCAGCCGCCGCGCCCTCGACGGCGACGATACGCCTGAGAACGGCAACTACGTCCCCAAGGCCATGACCCTGAAGAGGCAACCGATCGAGATGGGCTACAACCTCCACGAGTGGTACCAGGTGCAGCTGCTCGCTGGGGACACCACCTTCAAGGTCACCGTCGACATCGACGACCCAGCGGGCGTCGACGGCCACGGCTACGCCCTCTACGTCTACAACCCGCAGGGCATCGTGATGTGGTCCGCCATCAACAGGGAGGTCTCCGGACAGGGGTACGGGTACAGGTCCAAGCTCGAGGTCCCGCCGACCGGGACGGTCACCATCTTCGAAACGGACGTCATATACTACGTCAGGCTGAGCGTGGACCTCTCCATCTCGTCCACGACGTTTGCGCAGCTCCTGTCCACATACAACGTGACCTTCACTCTCACCAACCGCGCGCCGGTGCTCGTGACGCCCTTCGAGACAATGTACGAGTGGGACGAGGACACCGACCTCGCCATAGAGCTCACGGGCCACTTCAGCGACCCCGACGGGGACCCGATTCAGTACATGCTGTACAACAAGACCCCCGGTTGGGTCTACGACGTCGCATCGCTCAGCTACGAGGGATGGCTCAACGTCTCGCCGCCGGCCGACTGGTCCGGCGAGGTCTGGTGGAGGTTGCGCGCGTCGGACCCGAACCCCCCGAACGACCTGCACTACATCTTCGTCGACCTCAAGTTCAAGGTGCGGGAGGTCCCCGACCTGCCGCGCTCCAACACCTCGCTCTCGCTCAACTGCGACGAGGAGGGCTCGGCCACCGCGAACCTCAATCGGCTGTTCTACGACATCGACCCGGGGGTGGGCGGCGTGCTCACCTTCGCGTACGACGACGACGGCCAGACGTCCGTCGAGGTCACGCTGGACACCGCGACGGGCGCGCTCGCCCTCACGCCCCACCCCGACGTGGAGGGCACGTTCACATTCACATTCCACGTGACGGACGTGCTCGAGCAGCCCGTGACCGGGACGGTCACGCTCGTCGTGAGGGCCGTCAACGACGTGCCTCGCATCGTGTCGGCCATCCCGACTGTGACCATCCTCGAGGGCTCGGCCGCGCGCGAGGTCGACATCGGCGGCCACTTCGTCGACCCGGACGGGGACACGCTCACCTACGTCGCCAAGTTCCCGCAGGGGCTCGACGGCATCGTGAACGTCTACAACCGCAACAACGTCGTCACCGAGCCAGTGCTCGTCATCGAGCTGCTCGACGATGACTGGTACGGCGCGTTCGTGGTGAACGTCACCGTGAAGGACCAGTCGCAGACGTCCGTCGCCCAGGACATGAGCGTCATCATCGCGAACTCGCCCGACAAGCCCGAGGTCGAGTGGGTGCCGCAGGGCAACCCGCCAGACATCGACGAGGGGGCCCGCCTGGACTTCACCGTCAACGTCTACGACGCGGACGTGCCGGAGCGCGGGATGCACACCTTCAAGTGGTTCATCGACGGCTCCGAGGTCGTGGGGCACAACATGTCCAACCTGACCTACCGCGCGTCCTACCAGGACGCCGGGTCGCACACCATCAGGGTCGAGGTCACGGACCCCGCGGGCCTCGTGCCCGACGCCCTCCCGGAGTGGACGTTCAACGTGCGCGACGTCAACCGGCCGCCGACGGCGAGGATATCGCTGCCCAGCGTCAGCAACCTCACGAACAACGACCTCATCACCCTCACCGTGCAGCTCACCGACCCCGACCAGGACGCCCTCACGGTGACCTGGTGGCTCGAGGGGGAGCTCCAGGACACGAACCTCGGGACCGGCGCCACCATCCAGACCAAGCTGCCGGCGGGCCGGCAGACCATCGATGTCGAGGTGAGCGACGGCAAGGGCGGCATCGTCAGGGACAGCTACGTGCTCAACATCGCCAAGGTTGAGGAGGACGCTGGCGAGGCCGGCGGCATGCTCATCCCCATCCTCATCGTCGTCGTGCTGGTGGTCGTCGTCGCGGTCGCCCTCGTAATGATGAGCGGCCGCAAGCAGAAGGCCCAGAAGGCGGCCGCGGACAAGGTCCGCGCCGACGCCCTCGCGAAGGCGCAGGCCACCCCGAAGGACTTCGGCGACTACGAGGAGATCCACCGCTGACGCGGACGGCCACATCCAGAAAGGTTGATATCCCCCCGCGGCCCTAGCATGGCCGTCCCACTGGAGGGACCACCCGGAGGAGCCTACCATGAGAACGGCGCACGCCATCGTCCTCGTCGCGGCCACGGCCGCCTGCATCGCGGCAGTGGCACTGCTCTCCCTGCCCGCGGCCGCGGACAACGACAGGCCCGAGACGGCCCTGCTGCTCGAGGGCCACAACTACGTGACCGCCTATCTCAACGCCTCCGACGACACCAAGCAGTACTGGTACAAGCTCGAGCTCGACCGGGGCGAGGAGCTCTTCATCTACTTCTACGGCACGGGCGAGCCCTACCACAGGTGCCGCATGCTCTACAGCCTCCTGGGGCCCGATTCCTACGACACCTCGGCCTTCGTGCACGGCGAGTCCTGGTACCAGCAGCGGCAGCAGTACGACGACTACTACGACGTGTGGGACTGGGTCTGCCCCGACAACGGCACGTACTACCTGCGGTTCTACGCCATCGCGGGTGCTGTCGGCGACTTCCACTGCAACATCTCCATGGACGAGCCCTCCGTCATCTACAGGTTCGCCAACGACTCCGGCTCGGTCTGGTGGTGGAACGTGACCGACCTCAACAAGTACGACGTCTGGAAGATATGGCTCGAGGCGGGCCCCGTCTGGCTCGAGGGCGTCGAGGTGACGCTCACCTGGACGGGTGACAAGAACCTGGACCTGGAGGCCCTCGACCTCGCGGACGACTTCGAGGCGAACGTGCTCAACGCCTCGCACTCTCTCAACAACGACAGGACCGAGATCATCCGTTTCACGCCATCCTACACGGGCTGGTACTTCATCCGCATCAACTACAACACCTGGTGGGACGTCGAGGGCTACGAGCTCACCACGCGGGAGTACGCCGCCCCCAACGATGGCGACAACGACCCCGCGAACGCTACCCGGGTCGTGAGGGCCGGTGTCTTCCCGGGCCGCATCGAGGCGTCCCGCGACATGCACGACTGGTACTCGTTCGAGCTCGACAAGGGCGACCTGCTGGGCGTGTCGGCCCAGCTCGTCGACCCCAACCACCCCGCCAACAACGGCGATACGCGCAACTTCTACAACGTGTTCGAGATACAGGTCTACGACCCCTACATGCGCCGCGTGGGCAACGGCTTCGACGACTCGTACGGGTACCCCGTCTACGACACCGCCATCAACAACCTGGACATGAGGTCCGGGGACATCAAGGTCGCGGGCGTCTACCACATGCGCATCAGCTTCTCGTGGAGCTACGGCTGGTACTACGACCCGACCAACACCTCGGGGCACATCCTCGCCTTCTGCGGCTACTCGCTCCAGATAACCATCCCCAACAAGCCCGCGCGCATCAACGCCACCGCCCTCGAGGACGTGCTCATGCTCGAGGACACGACATGGTGGGAGGACTACGCGGGGAGGAACGCCTCCTGGGTCGACCTCAACGCGGTCTTCAGGGACCCCGAGGGCGGGGAGCTCACCTTCTCGGCCGTCGGTGACCCCAACGTGACCGCCAAGGTGACGGGCGAGCGGCTCACGCTCAAGCCCAGGGCCGACTGGTCCGGCAACGCCAGCGTCACCCTCTCCGCCCTCGACGACTCGGGCAACCTCGTGCGGGCCGTCATGCGCGTCACCGTCGCGGCCGTCAACGACGCGCCCCGCGTCTCGACCACGACGATGCAGGTCCCCTTCCTGGAGGACGACCCGTCCCCCGCCAACCGCACGTTCGACCTCCACGACCTGTTCTATGACATCGACCCGGGCGACGACGCGCGCCTGACGTTCGAGATGGCACCTGACGCGCGCATCTCGGCCGACCTCGAGGAGGGCACCGGCAACGTCACGCTCCGCACCGGCCCGGACTTCAACGGCGAGCTCGACTTGACCTTCACCGCCCGCGACCCGGCGGGGGCCCCCGCGTCGGTTCGCGTGCACGTCGTGGTGGAGCCCGTCAACGACGCGCCCCAGCGGCGCGCTGAGGGCGTGGCCGTCTGGAGCCTCGACGAGGGGTTCATGATGGAGACGTTCGACGCATCCTCGCTCCTCTACGACCCCGACGGTGACACCGAGCTCCGGTGGGTCGTCCGGTACGTGCCCGCCTCGAGCAAGGATAACCTCTCCGTCACCAACGAGGCCAAGGACCCGCTCAACTCGGTCATCGTCATCATGCCCACCACCGGCAGGACGGACTGGTCCGGGACGGTCCACATCGTCATCGACTGCGTCGACCCGGGCCGCCTTGCCGGCTCCAGGGAGGTGGACATCGTCGTGGCCAACACGCCGGACCCGCCCGCCATCGCTGCCTACGAGCCCCTGGCAGGGCCCACCATCACGGAGGGGGCCAGGGCCACGTTCACCGTCACCTCCGTCGTCGACGCCGACCCCGAGGCGATGAACCTGACCTACACCTGGACGCTCAAGCGCCAGGGCGAGCCCCCGAGGGAGGTGCAGAACGGCACCTCCGACGCCTACACGCTGGACACCGACCTCAGGTCCGAGGGGAGCTACGTCGTGTCCGTCTCCGTCCACGACCATACGGGGCTGCCATGCCCGAGCCCCGTGGAGTGGACCGTCACGGTCACCAAGACGAACCGCAAGCCCTCCGTCACCATCACCGGACCGGCCGACAACGCGAGCTTCAAGGAGGGTGCATGGGTCGTGCTGGACGCGTCGGGGACCGACCCGGACGAGGAGGACGTCGGCGGCCTCGGCTACGAATGGTACGACGGGGAGGTGCTGCTGGGCCCAGGCAGCCGATGGTCCATCAAGAACATGAGGCCCGGTGACCACACAATCACCGTGGTCATCACCGACCCCCTGGGCGCCACCGGGGAGGCGTCCATCAACATCAGGGTCAAGAGGTCCGAGGACGGGCCCGGCCCGACCGCGCTCGCGGCCGCGACCGCGCTCGCAGCCGCGACGGCCCTCGCCGCCCTCCCCAGGCGACGCCGCTGACCATCCCCAGGGGCCGAGGCTCCAAAGGCGAAGCCTTATTAAGGGGACGGCCAATTGGTCCGTTACGGGACCTGGCCCCCAGAATGGCCCAGTATGGGTGTATGAAGCCCTCTGGCGCCCCATGGGTGGACAACCTCACAAGCAAGGATGTGGGACGATGAAGGTGTCGAAAACTACTCTATTGCTCCTCGCGGCGCTGGGCCTCTGCGTGCTCGTCGGCGCCGCCATGGCGACCGCAGACCCCGGCAACGAGGACTGGGTGACCGCCACCGAGCTCTTCGACGGCGAGAACTCTCAGCACTCCGTGGCCGCGGGCGGCGGCGGCAACCCCGCCGACGAGGACTGGTACAAGGTCATGATGACCGAGGGCCAGATCCTCCAAGTTGGCCTCATTTTCAACTCGAATGACGGCTGGGTCTTCGTCAACGTCCTCGGCCCCGACGGCATCGCGGACATAGTCTACAGGGCAGAGGACGACCATATCAACGCCCAGGAGGTCGACATGTTCACGTTCGCCAACGGCACCTACTACATCCGCGTGTGGGTGGCGGACGGCACATCGGCCCCGTACCTCATTCTCCTGCGCGTGGTCACCCCGCCGGTCCTCACGTCCGGCGTGCAGGTCTCCAACCCGAACCCGCTCATGGGCAACGTCATCGGCGCCATGTGGTACCGCATATGGCTCAAGGGCGGCAACGAGACCGTGGAACAGGCCGAGGCCCAGATGACCTGGGACAACCCGACCAATACCCACATCTTCGTGTACGACCGCAAGAGCCGCCAGGCGTTGAACCTGCTCAACTACTCCATCTCCCGCAGCGAGGACCACGCAGAGGACTGCAGGTGGGCCGCGTCCTACACCGGCTACTACTACCTCCGCGTGTTCACGACCACGCTCTACGAGGACGAGTCGCTGGGCGTGACGTTCCAGCTCCGCGCGACCATCCTCGGCACGAAGTACCGCACCGACGGCAACGTCCAGAAGTCCGACGCCAAGCTCGTGCCAGTCCGCCAGGCGTACAATGGCAAGATAAACCAGGCCTTCGACACGCACGACTGGTACAAGTTCTACCTCAACAAGGGCGAGATCATCTCGGCCAAGGCCACCATCACTGACTCCCACATGTCCGAGTACTGGGACTACTTCAACCTGACGCTCTACACATGGAACGGCACCATCCTCGTGGGCGGCCATAACATGGGCACGACCGGCGCGCCCATCTCCGCATGCTCGTTCACCCTCGGACAGGCCCCCTACTCCGGCCTCTATTACCTGTCGTTCTCGGCCTGGTACAGCTACTCGGGCAGCGGCCAGACGGACTACACCAATGGCAAGCTCGTCAACAGCTGCCGCTACGAGCTCGACATCCTGGTCCCCAACCGCAAGGTCTGGATCATCGAGCCCCCGGGCGAGATACGCATGGACGAGGACTCGGAGAAGACCCTCGACCTCAACCGCATCTTCTGGGACCCCGAGGGCGATTCGCTCATCTACGGCACCATCGGCGGGGGGACGAACTTCACGCTCGCGCTCTCCGTCAGCGAGGGCACGCTCACCATCCGCCCGAACGAGAACTGGTACGGCACCGAGACCATCACCCTTTGGGCGCACGACGGCCGGCCCGACCAGAGGAACTCGACCGTCATCACAATCGTCGTCAAGTCAGTGGCCGACCCGCCCACGGTCAGGAGGGACGCGCCGACCATCGTCTACGTCTGGGAGGACGAGATCAACACCACGGCCCTCAACCTCAACTCCGCGTTCGCCGACGTCGACATCGAGGACAAGTTCCTGGTGTTCTCGGCCGACCAGAACGAGCACGTCAACATCGAGCTCGAGCAGACCTCGGGCCGTGTGACGCTCTACGGCGCGCTCAACTACAACGGCGAGCAGGAGCTCACGTTCTACGCCGCCGACACTTACAACTTCCGCGTGTCGCACTCCATCAAGGTCGTCGTCAGGCCCGTCAACGACGCGCCGGTGGCGGTGGGCAAGATCGCGCGCCAGTCCGTCGACGAGGGCACCAAGTCCCACATCGACGTGATGGACTTCTTCGAGGACATCGATGGCGACCAGCTCTACTACTACGCCGAGTGGGACCAGGAGGGCAAGATCGCCTTCGACAACCTCGACTCGGACCCGCTCAACTCCTGGTTCGACATCTACCCGGAGGACCCGAACTTCTACGGCTTCGTCCAGGTCGTGTTCGTCGTCTACGACCGAGACAAGCTCAACCCCGATTTCGACGACGAGAGGTACGATGCCAGGCAGTCGGCCATCTGGGAGGTCAAGAACGTCAACGACGCCCCGCGCCTTGACGCGTGGACCCCGGATTACAACCCCGAGGTCCAGGAGCTCCAGGAGCAGACCTTCACCATCGTCTCCATCTACGACGTCGACTCGACGACGTTCCGCTACAAGTGGTTCGTGGACGACGTCGAGCAGGTGGAGTGGGCGGGCAGCTCCTACACCTTCACCACGAGCTACGAATCCTCTGGCACCTACCGCATCCGGTGCGAGGTCAAGGACAACCTGGGCGAGCCGGCCAACACCATGCCCGAGTGGACGCTCACCATCAAGAACACCAACCGCGAACCGACGGTGAACCTCCGCACGCGCGACGCGACCATAGGCGAGGGCGCGAAGATGGCGCTCCAGGCGGACGGCTACGACCAGGACGGCGACTCCCTCACATACACGTGGTTCGAGGTCGACCCGTCCGGCCGCGAGCGCGAGGTGGGCCTGGGCGCCAACTTCCAGATGAAGCGCCCCCTGGCGTCCGGCGTCTACCGGTACAAGTGCCAGGTGGACGACGGCATCTCGAAGAAGTGGTCCGACGAGGTCCAGATAACCGTGACCGCGAAGGAGTTCCCGGCGGTCCTGCCCGGCTTCGGCACCGTGGGCGCCGTGGCCGCCCTCGGCGCGGCCGTGGGGGCAGCGATGCTCGTGCGGCCCCGCAGGCGCTGAGGCGTACGCCACAGGACCGGCGGGCCGTGCCTGGCCTGTGAGTCACCATAGTGCCAGCCATGACACGAGCCCGCATGGCGATCGTACGGGGCCAGGATGCGAGGCGACCCTTCGAAGGTTGTCTGAAGCGCCCATCGACGCATCGAATTCTGTTCAAGAATGCTTAAGTATCACATCCCGAGAAAAACGGCGCCAGGTGCATGGGGCACATCCCCGTACCTGCTCTAATGCCCCGTCCACCAACACCAAAAGAATATAAAGGACTCCTGAGATATCTCTGCGACCAGCAAGTTCTGGATGGTGAGGAACCTCATGAGGATTGGTAGGAAGACATCGGCAGTCCTAGTCATGCTCGTGCTCATTCTCTCCGGCCTGGTGGGCCTGATGGACATCGCCCTGGCGGAGGGTACGGACTCCGGCGAGAGCAGGGCGACGTTCTACGAGGGTGCGACCGACGAGACCCAGTCGTTCACCAACGCCAAGCGCGTCAACTCCGGCGACGTCTACTACGGGCATGTCGACCGCGTGAACGACAAGTCGGACTACTTCCAGCTCGACGCCGCGTTCCGAGACATCATCAACGTGCACGTCTACATCATCGGTCACGACGGCGGCACCGAGTGGCGCCCCTACCCAGGCGGCACCCCGCCGCCCCCGGCCGGCTACCCCAGCGCCATGTTCAGGCTCTACCTGCTCACCTCCGTCGACATGAGCATGCCCCTCGACGGCGATCCGTTCTACCCGTTCATCCGCCACCTCTGCGTCAACATCTGCGCCCCCGTCCCGGGCACGGTCACCTACCTCATCAACGTCTCCATCGACTGGTTCATGTCCAATAACCCCTTCGTCTGGGACTACTTCGTCGAGTTCGACCTCTCCCAGGCCCAGCCCCTCTCCAGCGGCCAGGTCGTGTCCAACACCATCGACATCGATACCCGCGACACGCACTGGTACAGGATAAACGCCCGCAACGAGGAGGCGGTCAACGGCTCGTTCGAGATACGCAACTTCAACTCGGGCGACCCGACCGAGCGCGACATTAACATCTGGTTGTTCCCCGACACAATCGGCGGCTACCCGTTCTCCTATCCCTGGGACTGGTCCGCCGCCCCCAACGAGCCCATTGAGCCCATCTCGGTCCTCGCCACCTACGACGGCGAGTACTACATCAAGCTGCGCGGCATGAACAACACCAACAATTTGCCGTGCGCCTACCGGCTCGAGATGTACACCCACTCCATCCCCGACTTCCCGCTCGAGGCCGGGCTGCAGAACGTCTACTTCAACAGGTTCCGCCACGACACCGACTGGTACAAGTTCACAATGAAGTACAACCTGCCCAAGACGGGCGAGCCGGGACTGTGGAACGAGCGGTTCATGTTCAACTTGACCGAGCGCGCCGACGCAGAGGACCTGCCGGACTTCGACCTGTACGTCTTCGGCCGCCAGCCCAACGCCAAGTACCTCGACCTGCTCGACTCGTCGTTCCGTAACGACCACCCGACGTTCTACGACATCGAGCGCGACCCCAACAAGAACACCGAGGAGGTCCGGTGCGCCGCCTACTACAACGGCACCTATTACCTCGAGGTCAACGACTGGAACAACACCGGCTACTACGACGTCCGGTGGGAGAAGTGGGCGCCGACGCTCTCGGACAACGACAACCTGCCCTTCGAGGCCAAGGAGGCCAGGGCGGGCGTGTACGAGAGCCACATCCACCAGGCGTTCGACCACTACGACTGGTACAAGGTCGAGGCCGACCACTACGTCCGCTTCCAGTTCGACTCGTTCAAGCCCACCGACATGTTCAACGCGTCGCTCTACAGGTTCGACGCCAGCAAGGACGAGTACGTGTTGGTGAAGGGCGGGTGGAACACACTCTTCAACTTCACGACCCAGAACGACGAGCTGCACAACCTGATCGACGTGTCGGTCAACCTCGAGGCCCTTGGACTGGGCCGGGGCACCTACTTCATCTGCGTCTACGCCGCCATCGGCGCCGAGATGGCGACCGACCCGAACCCGCCGAACAGGCAGTTCGTCTACAAGAACGAGAACGACGCGGAGGCCGATTACGAGCTGCGCGTATGGATCGACGACGCGCCGCCGTTCAACCGCGCGCCCCAGGTCATCAAGGCCATCCCGGACCTCGTCGTGGACGAGGACACGGACAAGCTCGACTACCTCAACCTCTACGATTTCTTCCGGGACACCGACGTGGGCGACTCCGTGCTGCGGTTCAAGGTCTCGCTCCTCTCGGGCAAGCTGAAGAAGCTCATCCTCGCGGATGACATGGTGGGCTTCCAGGCCTGGCCCGACTACAGCGGCAAGGCCGTCGTGAAGGTGCGCGCCCAGGACCGCAAGTACCTGGAGACGTCGCTCACCTGGAACATCACCTTCCTCCAGCTCAACGACCCGCCCTATGCCAAGGGCTGGAACCCGGCCGAGGGCCCCTACGCCTACTACATGCCCGAGGACTCGCTCCGGCAGCTCGACTTCAAGAACATCGTCTACGACGTCGACGCCGGGGACTCGTTCACCATCACCGTGCCGGCCAACCCCTACATGAGCGTGACACTGGACCCGCAGACGCTGGTCGCGGACGTGACGGGCGCCCCCAACTGGGCGGGCGAGGTGGTCGTGACGTTCGTGGCGACCGACGAGAGCGGGGCCCAGACGAACATCCCCGTGAAGTTCGTCGTCCAGAACATCGAGGACAACCCCCTCATCATAAAGCCCATCGGGGACGTGGAGATACTCGAGGACACGACCACGACGATGGACCTCAAGGATTTCTTCGAGGACCCCGACACGGGCGACTCGCTCACGTTCGTGCTGAGCTCCAACCTCAACATCGCCTACTCCATCGACCCCGCCACCAGCGTCATTACCCTGGTGCCAGACCACGACTACTACGGCTTCAGGGAGATCTGGGTGACGGCCATCGACACCACCGGCAGGACGGCCCAGCAGAGGTTCAACATGATCGTCGTCCCAAAGCCCGACGCACCGGTCATCGACAACTGGTCGCCGAGGGACCTGAACCAGACGGTCAAGGAGGAGGCCGCGCTCTCGTTCGTGGTGCTCAACGTCTCCGACCCCGAGTTCGGCGTGCTCATCTACAACTGGTACCTCGATGGCAAGATGGTCGGCCCGTCGAACTTCTTCAACTACAAGCCGATCTACTCCGACCAGGGCACCCACGAGCTCAAGGTCGTCGTCACCGACGAGGAGGGCATGTCGGACGAGCTCACCTGGACCGTGACCGTGACGGACGTGCCGCGCCCGCCAGAGGGCGGCGTGTCATCCCCTGCGAACAACGCCAAGTTCTATACGGACGAGAAGGTGCCGTTCTTCGCGTTCTTCTACGACCTTGACGGGGACGCCATCGAGTACCGCTGGTACATCGACGGCAAGCAGGAGAGCACCGCGACCAGCTTCAACAAGAAGCTGGGCGAGGGCAAGCACGAGGTCCGCCTCGAGGTGTCCGCGGGCGACCACACCGTCCCCCGATTCCTCAACATAACGGTCGACCCCAGGGACGAGCCCGGCTTCGAGGCCCCGATCGTCGTCGGCGCCATGGCCGTCGGCTTCATGGCCGCGGCCGTCTGGGGCGACCGCCGTCGCAAGTGAGGGGCTGTCGGACGTAACGGGCCTGCCTGGACCAGGGCATCAGGGGCCGTTCCGGCCCCCAGGAGAGGTCACGCCATGCACCGCGGCACGCAGGCAGGAGGCCACCGTGCAGCGGTCGCGCTGGTACTGCTGGCGATCGCGGCCATGGCGCTCCCCCCGATGGCCCCCGTGGCCAGCGCCTCCCACACGGACGACTACCCCGAGACCGGCCGGTGGGCGGAGGACGGGACGACGTTCAGGGACTGGGTCCAGTTGAGCGCCGACGACCCGTCGGCCGACCCCGCGGACTGGTACCGCGTGAACCTCACGGCCGAGGGCGCGCAGGTCGACATGCTGCGCATCGACGTCAACCTCACCGCGGGCGGGGGTCAGGAGCAGTTCTTCGTGTGGGCGTCCATCCACGACCCGGACGGGGCGCTCCTGCAGGAGGTGCGCGCGCCTGGCTACGCCCGCAAGTCGGCCCAGGTGGCCGCCTTCCGCACCGGCGTTCACCTGGTGCGCGTCTACACCTACAGCCGGTTTCCGTGCGACTACCTGCTCGCGTTCCACATCTCCAAGGTCGCCAACGCATCCGACGGGGACGACCTGCTGTCGCAGGCGAGGTTCCTCGAGCCCCCCGAGAGCGCCCCGGGGCATGTCAACGGGTGGTACGACCCCTTCGACCACTACGCCATGAACCTCACGCGCGAGGCGGGCAGGTACGACCTGCTCGACGTCAGGCTCTACCCCGAGATGGAGCGCGCCGGGCAGGACCTGGACCTGTTCCTCCTGGAGCTCGACGCGAACGGCACGCCCAGGGAGGTCGCGTCCTCCACGACCAACGGCTCGACGGAGGCGGCCTTCTACGCCGCAGAGGACGAGGACCAGACCATCTACATCCGCGTCCATGCGTACGGGGGCAGCACCAACTACACGGTGCTCGTGCGCCGCTACGACGTCCCCGACGACGGCAACAACAACATGGCGCGCGCGGAGGAGCTGGCCCAGAACGCCAGTCGCGACGACTCGCTCAACCTCACGGACCCGCGGGACTTCCTCAAGGTGAACCTCACCGGCGGCGACCTGCTCACCGTGACCGTCCTTGCCCACGACTACGACGCGACGACGCGCAAGCCGAACTTCGACCTGTACGTGCTCGGCCCCACGGGGACCATCGTCAACTGGTCGTTCCAGTACGACCCCCTGGAGCGTGCGACCTACGTCGTGCCCCTCGGCGCCCCGCCCGCCTGGCACTACCCCCTGGTCACCTTCCACGACCGCACGCCCTTCGACGGCATCCCCGCCTGGGGCAACTACACCATCAACATCACGGTCGACCACGCCCCCGCCGTGCTGCTCCAGATGCCCCTGCAAATGGACGAGGACGTGCCCATCGACATCTCGCTCGAGGGACTGCTCGGCGACCCCGATGGGCCGCTGGGCGCGGTGGGCCTCGTCAGCGCCAGGAACGTGACGGCCCGCGTACAGGGGCTCCGGCTCGTGGTCACGCCCCCCGAGGACGGGTGGGGGGAGGCCGAGCTCGTGCTGCGCGTCGCGTCCGCCTCGCGCCTCGTCGACCTCGGCATCCCCATCGCCATCGCCCCGGCCCAGGACGCGCCGCGCCTGGTCGACCCGATGCCGCCGCTCGGGCTCGACGAGGATACGACCCTCACGGTCGACCTCGCCACGCTCTTCTACGACCCGGACGCTGACGCGCTCACATTCACGCTCATCGCGCCCCCCGAGGGCCCTCTCGCGGCGAGCGCGCTCGAGGGCACGACCCTCGCGATCGTCCCCGCCCCCGACTTCTCCGGCCCCGCGACGCTGGACGTGACCGCCTCGGACGGGCACGACTCCAAGACGGCGCGGCTGACCGTCACGGTCGTCCCCGTCCCCGACGCCCCGCGCGTCGTGTGGGCGGACCCCAACGTCACCGCCCCGGAGGACACCCGGGGCATCGAGCTCGACCTGGCGACGGTCTTCCACGATGCTGACGGCGATGCGCTGCTTTACACGCCCAGCGGCGGCGCCCACCTGACCTACATCGTGCTCGGCGACCTCCTGGTCGTCGACGCGGAGCGCGACTACGTGGGCCTGACGGCGCTCACCTTCGTCGCGCGGGACCCGTCGGGGGCCGTGGCCACTGCCGTTGTGGACTTCACGATCGTGCCCGTCAACGACCCGCCCGAGGTCACCTTCCAGGACCCCGCCCCCGCCGTGTCCGCCGAGGAGGGCAGCTCGGTCATATTCACGGTCTCCGCGCGCGACCCCGAGGGCTCTGCCCTCACCTTCGCCTGGTTCCTTGACGGCGAGCCCCTCGCCGAGGCGCTGCCCCGGTTGGAGCTCGACCTCGACCATCGCTCCGAGGGCGGGCACGTCGTCTCCGCGCGGGCATCGGACGGCGAGCTCGTGACCTGGGCGAACTGGACGTTGCAGGTCGCCAACGTCAACCGCGCGCCCACGGTGCGCATCGAGCGGCCCGGGCAGGGGCAGGCCTTCGCGAAGGGCGCCAACGTCGTCCTCGAGGCCACCGTCACCGACCCGGACGGCGAGGGGGCCCGCGTCGTCTGGCGCGTGGACGGGGAGGTGGTGGGCGAGGGCATGGTCCTCACGACCTCCACCATCGGCACGGGCAAGCACGTGCTCGAGGTGACCGTCACCGACCCGCAAGGGGCGAACGCCACGTCGACCATCGACTTCGAGGTGGAGGGCGCCGAGGGCATCCCCGGGGCGACCGCGTCCATCGCGGTTGGATGCATCCTGGTCATCGCCGCCGTCGCGCTCCTCGCGGCCGGCGGCCGTCGTCGCCCCCACCGGAACGGATGAGTCCGCTCACGGCGTGGATGGCAGCGGGGGCGCCTCAGGCGGCCGCTCCTCCTCCGCCCACGGCCCACCCGCGCCACCGGGGCGGGGGCGTGCGGGCCTCCGCAGGACCATCCCCTTGCGCATCCTCTCGATGAGCGCGCGCCCCTGGGGCATGCCCGCGATGGCGATCGCGGCCCACCGGCCGACGACGGCGAGGGCGACTATCCAGCCGAGCAGGTAGACGCCCATGTAAACCGTCGTGGCCTCGAGGACCTTGGGGTAGCCGGGCCCGAGCTGGCCCACGTACCAGTCGGGCAGCCCCATGAGCGCGGCCATGCCCACCCACGCGGCCGCGGCGGTCGCGCCGATGACGAGCGCGTACCTCTTGAGCGTGGCCCCGAAGAGCTTCCAGCCACGGCCGTCCGCGCGGCCCTCGAGCGAATCCGCGATGCCGTCGAACCTCCAGGCGGCGTGGCTGAGCTCGACCGCCAGCACCGCCGCGACGGCCATCAGGGCGGCCCTCGGCGCGGCGGACACCGTCGTGGGCTCGAACAGGAGCGACACGAACAGCAGCCCGACCGCTATCGCCGTGCCGATCCATTGCCGGCGCATGACCGACAGCGCGCCCAGGAACGGCACCAGGATGACGACGAACCGCACGAACCTGTAGAAGCTGCCTGCGCTGTTGCCGAGCGATACGATGACCGCGACGGTGTACCACAGGCCCAGGAACGCGAGCACCACGTAGGCGAGGACCCCCAGGTCGAGCTTGCCCTGCTTGCCGCGCACAACCTTGACGAGCCCGAGGGCCAGGCTCGCCACCCACGCGAGCAGCACCCCCTCGACCGAGAGCAGCAGGAACGTGCCCGCGGTCAGGTAGTCCGGCCTGTCCCATGCAGCGCACAGCGTCTCCCAGAAGTCGTGCTCGACCAGGAACGACGCCTCCCACGCGAGCACGAGGGAGGCGATGGCCGCGACCTGGAGCGCCATCACCCCGCGGTTGCCCACGCGCAGCCCCACCCCCTCCCTCACGATGTCGTCGAGCAGCGGCGTGGCCTTCGTCGGGGGCGGCGGCGCCTCGATGGCCCCCAGCCCCTCGGCCACGGGCGATTCCCTCTCCTCCTCCCCCCCCTCGAGGGCGCCGAGGTCCATCCTCTCGCCCCCCAGCGCGGCCGAGATGCGCACCATGATGGAGAGCAGGGGCTCGTCGACGCCCACCCCGATGACGGGGATGCCCGCGGATGCGAGCTCGTCCTCGTTCGTGGAGCGCTGCAGCTGGAGCAGGACGGCACGGGGAGAGGGCGCGTTGATGGCGCGCGCCTCGTAATCCTCGAGCGCCGACGTGACGACGACCACGCGGTGGCCCGTCCGGAGGAGCCCCAGGATGGTGGGGTAGAAGCTCATGTCCGACACGAGCGGCGAGAGCACCACGATGTCGCTCCTGGGCTTGAGGAACGGGCGCGCGTAGCCCACCGCCCAGTCGAAGGTCACGGCGCCCCTGGCCACCGTCTCGACGAGCATCGCCTGGATGATGCCGATGTGGCCGCGGCTGATGCCCGGGGGCACGATGTTTACGGCGTCGTTGTAGGTGACCACCGTCACGCGGTTCTTGTTGAGCACGAGCGTGCGCGCGAGGCCCATCGTGGTCCTCACCGCCGTCTCGTGGAAGTTGACGAGGGGCGTGCCGGAGGCCACGAGCGCCCGCGAGTCCACGAAGATGGCGCAGTCGCTCAGGGTCTCCTTCTCGTCCTCGTTGACCATGAGCTTCCGGTGGCGCAGCCGCTTGGGGAACCGCACGGACTTCTTCCAGTTGATCTTCTTGTAAGGGTCGCCCTTGATGTACTCGCGGATGGAGTAGAAGTCGGTGCTGCGGCCTGGCTCGTTGACTGTCACGGGGCCCATGTTGTACTTGAGCGCGCGCGACCCCAAGTCGAGCTGTCGCAGCTCGACCCACACCGGGTACACGTCGAGCTGGTGGACGTCCTGGAGCACGAGCTCGTTGTCGAACATCTCGGGCGCGTCGGTCGCGCGCACGTGGACGGGCCCGATGCGGTAGGCGCCGCGCAGCGGGCACTCCAGGGAGTAGCCCACCTCGCGGGCCTCCCCCCTGTAGAGCGGCAGCACCGCGTGGTTCGAGCCCCGGTGCAGCCTCATGTACCCTGGCAGCTGGTCGTAGACCTCGACGATGTCGGCCCAGCCCCCCCTGGACCCGACGCGCAGCCCCATCTCGAAGCTGTCGCCCTCGAGCACGCGCAGCCGCGACGGCGACCTCAGGAGCTCGAGGGCCGGCGTCCTCCGGAGGTAGGCCACCAGCAGGAACAGCGCCGCCACCATGCCCACGCCCACGGCGGCCGCGTCCCAGACGTAGAGGCCCGTGGCGATGGCGATCATCGCGGCGCCACCCCAGATGACCGCCTTGGCGGTCCACCGCCTCACGCCTCCTCACCCCCCGGGGGAGGCTCGCGGTAGTCGATGGGGGGCCGGCGCGGAGCTGGGGGCGGCGGGGACGGGGGCGGGGGCGGGGACGGGGACGGGGGCACTGGCTGGACCTCGTAGGGCGCCGCCGCCTCGAAGGACCCCGCCTCCGGCGCCCTGCGGGTAGCGCCCTCGAGCGAGGCCAGGTGCCGCTCGACCTTGTCCATGACCGCGCCCGCGTACCCGGGCGGCCGCCACGCGGCGATGGCCACGAGCGCCTGGCCCAGCACGGCCCCGTCGGGCGGGACCGGCGCGAGCGCGAACTGGGTGAGCGCCCAGTCGCCGATGAGCTCCGCCACGTACTGCGGCGGGAGCCTGGGCAGCTCCGCGGGGTCCAGCCCGTAGGCGAGCCGCAGGCGCTGGAGCAGGACCCCGCGCGCCTCGTGGAAGTCCGTGAACAGCGTCGCGGGGCCGGGCATGACGACGTGCGCCTCGCCCAGACGGTCCTTGTGGGGGCGGAACCTGACAGTGCGCCGCGAGCCGGCGACCGCGGACACCACGACCAGCACTGCCAGCACGAGCAGCGTCGCGCCGATGGGCGTCTCGGGGGAGAACGTTCCCATCGCGGGGCGCATCACGGTGTCGTCCAGCTCGCCCACCGGGCCGCCCTCGAAGTGCACGCCCTCGTCGACGATGACCATGCCCCCGCGGGGGAGCAGCCTCGTCACGAGCAGCATCAGGAACTCGCGGTTGTCGTGCCTGCCGTACATGTCGTTGATGAACAGGGACGGGTCCGAGATGAGCACGATGCCCTGCTCGTACGCCACCACAGGGTAGGCCCGGCTGTCCTCCCCCGGGTCGCGCGCGCCATCGCGGTCGGTGTCGATCCAGCTCCAGACGCTGCTGTGGGCGAGCACCTGCGCGTCGCCGTACTCGAACACCGGCGCGCCCGTTTCCGGGTCCTGGGCCGGGGGCTGGTGGGGGTCGTAGCCCGCCTCCTCGTTCTCGACCAGGCAGCTCGGGTCGTTGAGCAGGAGCTCGAGCTCCCTGCCGCCAGGCACCGGCACGCCCACCCTCACGAGCAGGGGATTGACCTCCACCCGGATGTCGGCGAGCCTCTCGCCGGAGAAGACCAGGTCCGGCCCCCCGCCCTCGTACACCGGCGAGCCGAGTAACTCCCCCTGCGAGCTGAGCAGCGAGTTGCCCGCGCCGTAGTCGTCCGCGACGATGACCGCGCCCCCGCGGGAGCGGAAGTCATCGATGGCGTTCCACTCGGAGTGCGTGTAGGGGCGCTCGACCCCGATTGCCACGTAGAGCGAGCTTGTGGCGTCCTCGATGGAGGCCAGGGCCGTGGCGGTGGCCCCCAGGGTGCGGACCTCGATGGGCAGGTCGGTGCGCGTCTCCAGGTCGATGACGAATTCGGACACGTCGTCCCAGCCGGTGCCGTAGGCCCGCAGCTGCTCCTGCCGGGGGCCGCCAGCGGGCAGGAGGCTGACCGTGACGACCGTCGCGAGCACGGCGCAGGCCATGACCAGCCCGCGCCAGTCGGGCGTGAGCAGCCTGGGCCGGCGCAGGGTAAGCCCCAGGCGGGAGGGACGCGTCACGGCCTCGCCCTCCTGCGGAGGAGGCGGGACGGCGCGGGGCCCTCACGGGTCGCGTCCATCCCGCCCCCGGTGGTGCCGGATCGAGATGCCCTCCTGCCCCCGATGCTCGCGCGCACGGCCGCGAACGCGGCCAGCGCGGTGTCTCGGTCCTTGAGCCCCATCGCGTGGTCCGAGTACCGCGCGACCTCGAACATGACCGTGAAGCCGTGGAGCGCGTCCTCGTCGACGTCCATGGCCGCGCGGATGGCGCGCGCGAACTCGCGCGCGGTCGTGGGGTCGTCGCGCACGTGCCCGTGGCGCTCCATCACGGCGAGGAAGGAGCGGTACGCCCCGAAGATGGCCTCCCGCACGTCGTCGGTGAGCGTGATGTCGTAGAGCACGCGCTCCCCCTCGCGCAGCGCCTCGAGCACCTCCTCGAGGAAGCCCTCCTTGGTCGCGGACGTGTTGTAGACCATCATCGAAAGGATCAGGGCGAGCAGCACGATGGCGACCGCGAGCACGACCCACGCGAGCGCGCGCAAGTCGACCGGACGCGGGTCGGGGCGGGGCTGCTGGGGGCGGGGGCGTGGCTGGTCGGGCTGCTGCCTGTCGTCAGAGGGGTCCAGCGGGTCGCGGCCTGACATCACCTCGTCCTGGTCGCCACTGCCGCCCCCGTCGGTGTCCCGCAGCGTGGGGTCGGTCTCGCCGCCGCTCCCCCAGTCGGAGTCGCCGTCGGTCGGGGAGTTGCCGTCACGGCGTCCGTTGTGGTTGCGGTCCTCCGTGCCGTCCAGCAGCCCGTCCCCGTCGGAGTCGGGGTCGTTGGGGTCGGTGCGGCCCCCGAGGTACGAGGAGGCCAGCTCGACCGCGTCCGGCAGCCCGTCCCTGTCCGAATCGAGGAGGGGGGTCACCTCCTCCGCGTCCGGGATTAAGTCCTTGTCCGTGTCCGGCAGCAGGGGGGACGTCTGGACCTCCGCGGGGTCGTCCAGTGTGTCGCCGTCGGTGTCGGCCAGCACGGGCGACGTGCCGGCGGCCAACTCTACGTCGTCGGGCCTCAGGTCGCCGTCCGTGTCCGTGTCGTGGGGGTCGGTCCCAAGCTCGTACATCTCGCGGCCGTCAGGGAGGCCGTCCCCGTCAGTGTCGTTGCGCGCCGGGTCGAGGCCAAGGCCCGTCTCGACGTGGTCCTGGACTCCGTCAACGTCCGTGTCAAGGCCGAGGGGCGTGCCCCCGTCGACGGCATCGGGCCCGTTGGGGTCCGTGCCCCTCAGGTACTCGTGCCCGTTGTCCACGCCGTCGCCGTCGGGGTCGGCCCACCGCGTCTCCGCGCCGAAGGCCTCCTCCCAGCCGTCGGGCAGCCAGTCCCCTTCGCGGTCGTTGCGGTCACCTCGGAAGAAGGAGTAGTACTGGTACTCGTCCGGGGCGCCGTCGGGGTTGGTCTGCGGCGTCGCGGGGTCCAGGCCGTTCGCGGCCTCCCAGCCGTCCAGCAGCCCGTCCCCGTCGGAATCGGGGTCGAGCACGTTGGCCAAGCCGTCGGAATCGGCGTCGCCGGTGGGTTCCCGGAGGGCACGGCCCGACGTGGATCGCATCGCCAGCTGGAGCCAGAAGTTGACCTCCACCCCGTCCGGGAAGAGGTCGGCGTCCGTGTCGGTCGTGTCGGGCCGGGTGCCGTAGAGGGCCTCCTGGCCGTCCCAGAGGAGGTCGCCGTCGGAATCGTAGAACCCCTCGGGGGGCCGATCCTCGAGCTCGGAGTAGGGCCGGTGCTGTGCGGCCTCGAAGGGCCTGAGCGACGAGTAGGGCAAAGCGATGAGAACGATGGTGGCTAGCAGCGCCACCAACAGACGGCGCCCCTTCATGTGACCCCATGTTCGATGGGGAGGTGGCCAGAAATACCTTACGATATCGTTCGTGCGTTAGCCAGCGGGCTCGGCCTGGCCGCCGGGTGGCCCCTCCTCCCACTCGTCGACGGGCCTGGCTGTCGCCGCACCGCCCTCCGGTGGCGCCGCCGCGCCCCCCCGCCTCTGCAGGAGCTCGCGCACGAGCAGGACCACCGCCGCGACGACCAGCAGCCCCGCCACGAGCCAGACCCACATGGGGACCCCGGCGCGGCCGGGGCCCGGGACCTTCCCGATGGTCACGTTCACGGTCGCCACCGCTATGTGGCCCGTGACGCCGTCCCTCACCTCGAGCGTGATGCGATGGCGTCCCGGCTTGAGCCGGTCGACGGTCACGCGCATGCCGTCGCCCAGGGGGCCGTCGATGTCCGAGGACCATGTGTAGCTCAGCGTGTCGTTGGCGTCGGGGTCGCGGCTGAGGCTCCCGTCGAGGACGACGGAGTCGTATGGGCCGTAGGTCGCGTTCTCGGGGGGCGTCAGGATGGCCGCGACGGGGTACGAGTTGACCCGGACGACGTGCTCCGGCGACGTCGCCTCGTTGCCAGCCAGGTCGCGAGCCCGCACCTGCACGCGGTTCGCGCCCTCCGCGAGGTCGATTGTGACCCGAACGGTGAGCGCATGCTCGCCCTCTGCGATGCCGACAGAGGACGACCACTCGCCCCAGGGCGCTGGGCCGGATGGTCCGGTGCGGACCTCGACGCTCCTCATGCCGGTCCCGCCGTCGGTGGCGTCGATGATGAGCTCGACGCGGGTCGAGGGCTGCACCGCGTCAGGGCCTGGCGCGAACGACCCGAAGGCCGGCGCCGTCGTGTCGACGCATCGCAGGCCGCAGGCGAGCGTCGCTGTGTTGTTCGCGGCGTCCGTCACCGTCAGGGTGGCGACGTAGTCGCCGACCCAGGGGAGGACGACCTCCAGCGGCGGCCTGCCATGGAGAGGCGGCGCGAGCCGCGGCCCCTCCACCGTCCACGAGATGTTGGCCCCCGCTGGGAAGGCGGGGTCGTTGTCGGAGACGCCTTCCGCGTCCAGCACGATGCCCTCCCCCAGCTCGATGGTCAGCTCCCACGCAGGGGGCAGCGCAGGGGGAGTGCGGTCCCTGACGCGGATGCTGGCGGTCGAGGAGGCGGCGTTGCCGGCGGCGTCGATCACATTGAACGTGACCTCCACCATGCCTGGCGTAGCGAAGGTCCACACGAGGACCGGCCCGTTCGCCCCGGCATCGACGGCCACATTCCACCACATCCTGGCGCTCCAGTTGACCGTCGGGTCGGAGTCCTCGATGACCGCGGGGCCGATGGTCACCTCGACGTCCTCGTCGACCTCCGTGGGCCAGTCGACGCGCAGCACCGGGCTGATCGTGTCCAGGACGGTTGTGTTGAAGCCGCCCTCGGCCCAGTTGCCGCTCTGGTCCGTGACCCGGAGCGTGACCCTGAACCGCCCCATCTCCGGGAACCTCAAGGACCCCACGGCGACCTTGGGGCCGTCAGCGGAGGTCCCGCGCGTGAGGTCGGCGACGCGCCACTCGAACCGTCCCGTCAGGAGCAGCGTCCCGTCGTTGTCGGTCGAGGATGTGCCGTCGAGGGCCACGGACTCGAGCTGGGCGACGGTCGCGTCCTTGCCCGCGACGACCACGGGGGGCGTCGTGTCGACGACGGTGATGTTGAAGGCCGTCGACGACAGCAGCCCCGCCGCGTCCGCCACCTCGAGCTTGGCCTGGTAGGTGCCCAGCCTCATGAACTTCCACTCGGCCGCCTCCCCGAACAGCTCGACAGAGCCGATGCCGTCGTGGAACGCCCACAGGAAGCTCACGATGGCGATGTTGTCCGTGCTCGCGGTGCCGTTGAGCACTGTCGTGGCCCCCAGCTCGGCGACCACGTCGACCATGCGCGCGACGGGGGGCTCTATGTCCCTAAGGACGATTCTGATTGACAGGTCCCGGTCGACCGTGACCTCGGTGGAGTTCGCGCTCGCCCCGAGCGTGGCCCTGACGGTCCAGGGGTTGCGCACGACGAGCCCGTCGAAGACCGTCGTCTGCTGCACGACCGCCATCCACCTCGCCCAGCCGTCGCCGTCGGTCGTGGCGTTCGCGCTGCGCCCCCTGTCCGTCGAGGTCGCGTTGACGGTCGCGCCCACGACGGGGCCCCCCGTCGGCCAGACGACCTCGACCGAGAGCCACCATCCCTCGTCCAGGTACGAGCCCGCGTCGTAGACCGTGACCGACGGGCGACCACCGCGGGGGCTCACGATGACGCATCCCGCGCCGCCCTTGACCTGGACACGGCCCTGCATCGTCGAGTTGAGGACGGTGAGCTCCGCGCCCGTGTCCACGATGGCGAGCCCCGCGGGGAGCGTGGCCGATAGCGCGCAGCCCTCGGCCACGACATCGAACGAGCCCCGCACGACGGACAGCCCGACCTCGGCGTTCCCTCCCACGTCGCACCCGACCAGGCGGATGCCGTAGGCCCTGCCCTCCACCCGCACGCCGTAGAACGAGTTGCTGGACAGCGTGCACCCCTCGACGAGGATGTCCCTCACCATCGAGAGCCACAGGCCCGAGAGGTCGTTCGAGATGAGCGTGCAATCCCGAAGGACGTTGTCACGGCAGTTGGTCGCGAGCTCGATCCCGCTGTAGCCGTTCGACTCCGCGCGCAGCCCGTCGACGGTGAGGTCGGCCACGTTGTCGGCGTAGAGGCCGTCGTAGCCGTTGTCCCGGTAGGTGCCGCCAGTCACCTCGACGTCCGGCGAGTTGACGACCCAGAGGCCGTGGTAGCCGTTCCTCTCGAGGACGTCGCCGGCGAATGTCAGGAGGGCGCTGGTCTCGACCTTGATGCCCGTGTAGGCGTTGTCACGCACTTGACACGCATCGAACGTGACGTTCCGGCTCTGGTTGCCCACCCACGCGCCATTGTGCTCGCATCCCTGCACGTCGGTGTCGAGCACGGTGAGGTTGTGCGTCGCGTCCACGTAGATGCCATCGCGGGCTGCGCCGGTCACGTTGCACCTGTCCAGCACGGTGCCATTGCACCCCTCGATTAGCTTCATCCCGTAGAACGACGGCGTGCGGACGACGACGCGCTCGAGCCGCAGCCCCTCGGCGGTGCGCGCTGTCAGACCATCGGAATCGCCCATGAGCAGGCAGTCGCGGAGAGTGACGTTGGTGCCCCGGTTGACCAGCACGCCGTCGAGGCCGTTCGCGCTGATGTTGCACGCCTCGACGAGCAGGTCCTGGCAACCGTGCATCTCGAGGCCGTTTCCCTGGTTGCCCGTGATGCGGCAGCCCCGGACGACGCCGCCGCGCGCGCTCACGATGCGCAGCCCGACGCTGTCGGACAGCCCGAACGTGCAATTGATGACGGTGGCGTTCGCGCAGCCGTTCAGCTCGAGGTCGAACTCGTGGCCCGAGGAGAAGGTCGTGCCCTCGAGCAGGGCGTCGTCACCTTGTACGAGGACGCCCCCGGCGACGCCCTGCGCGCCCGCGCCGGAGACGGCCGAGGCGCGCGCGACGAACGCGGCCCCATGCGCGACGACGAACGAGAATGGGAAGGACGCCACGCCCCTCGTGACGATCGTCCTGTCCTGCGTCGTGGAGCGGTTGCCGTCGCGGTCGGTGAGCGTCAATCTCCCGCCGGAGAGCACCATGATGCCCCTCAGAACCGTGGCGGACTGCGAGTACACCCTGAGCGTCACGTTGCGCAGCGTCAGGTCGCCGGTGGCGGAGACCGTCAGGTCGCCGCGCAGGTCGACGGTCCTGTCCTCGACGACGGTCGTGTCGCCCACCGTCCAGTCGCCCGATGAGGGCGGGTCGGTCTGCCCCGAGGCCGTCGCGGCGAGCGCCGCCAGCGCGCACAGCGAGACGAGCACGAGCATCCAGACCGTCCTCTCCCTCAAGGCTGACATCTCCTGCGGCCACGGATGCAATCCATGAGCGCGATGGATGATAAACGTTGCCTCGCAAGACCCCCTGGCGGGGCGTGATGTTAATATACCCCGTCCGCGCTAACCCGGTGGCGCAGGCACGGGCTCATGGTCTAGTGGTTATGACATCTGTCTCACACACAGAAGGTCGCCGGTTCGAATCCGGCTGAGCCCACCAGGCCCAATTCTCGATGCCCCGTCGTGCTCACCCCCCGATCCACCACGCAGAGGGCCCAACCCCGCTCGACGCGCCCATCGCGCCCCTGGACCCGAGCATCCGCGTCCCGCCTGGACGGTTCGGGTCGGCCCGGTCATGCCGAGCTTCCCGCGCGCTGGGACCACGAAGCGCCGCTCAAGGCAGCTTGCCGTCAGGGTCGTCTGTCCCCAGCTCGACCGCGGACGCCCCGCCGGTGGCGCCGGTGGCCGCCGAGGCAGCCGCGACCGCCTTCGCGGTGCGCGCGCGCTTCTCCCCGCGCCGCACCCGCTGCAGCCGGCCCGGAGCCCACCAGTTCCACCTACCGAGGAGCTTCATCGCCGCCGGCACGATGTACGTCCGGACGACCATCGCGTCCAGCAGGATGGCGAAAGAGAGACAGAAGCCGAACTCCGCGAGCATCTTGGTCGACGAGAGCATCATGGCGCCGATGGCACCGCCCATGATGATGGCAAGCGCTGTGATGATGCCGCCCGTCCAGTCGACGGCGTCGACGATGGCGGTCTCGTTGTCCTTGCCCTTGGCGACCTCCTCGCGGATGCGCGTGAGGATGAAGATGTTGTAGTCCATCCCGAGGCCCATGAGCATGATGAACAGGATGAGCGGCACCATGAACAGGATGGGGACGCCCAGCCACTGCTGGAAGATGAGGTACGTGGCGGCGTAGGACCACGTGATGGACATCCCGATGGACAGGATGGCGAAGAGGGGCAGGAAGACCGAGCCGAGCACGACGAGCAGCACGAGGAAGATGCCCACGATGACGACCAGCTCCATCTGACGGAACTGGGCGTCCATCAGGTCCTTGACGTCGTACGTGCCGGCGGAGGCGCCGCCCACCAGGACCTCGAGCCCGCCGGGGACGCCCGCGCCCGAGGCCGCGGCGCGCACAGCGGACCGGAGGGCCGGCACGCCGTCGATGGCCTTGTTGGACGTCGGCTCGGCGTCGAGGGCGACGCTCAGGTGGACCGTCCGGTTGTCAATGCCGATGAACTCGTGGACCTTCTGCAGCTCGGTCGCGTCCATGCTCCCGAGGTCGCCCAGGTCGATGGGCTTCCCGTAGGGGCGCGTCGGCCCGGACACCTCGCGGACGAGCGGCTCGGCCGCCAGCTTGGCCGAGACGGCCTCGACTGCGGCGAGGTTCGTTACGCTCAGGTTGCCGTCCGGGCTCCGGACCGCGGAGCCGAACACGAGCACCACGTCCGTGGGCATGAGACGGCCGGCACCGAAGCCTGACGTCATGGCCTTCATGCCCTGGGTCGACTCCACCTCGGGCATGACCCCGATGAAGTCGTAGCTGGTCTCGTTGGTGAAAAAGATGTAGACCGTCGGGATGGAGACGAGGACGGCGGCGAGGACGACCACCTTGGCATGCCTGGTCGAGAAGCTGGCGGCCTTGTAGAAGTAGCCGTGCTCCCCCCTCTGCCTGCGCTCGACGATGCGCCGCGCGTAGCGCTCGAACCGCTCCTTGTTGTTGGGCCAGAACACCCGATTGCCCACGAGCATCAGCAGCGACGGCACGAGCGTGAGCGAGACGAGGAGGGCCATGAGAATCGACATGCCCATGACCAGCCCCATCACCTTGATCATCGAGTAGTCCGCGATGCCCAGCGAGAAGAACGCTATCATGACCGTGGCCCCGGACGTCGTGATGGACTCGCCGGCCCAGGTCACGGCGGTCCTGACGGCATCGTCGCGGTCGGCGCCTTTGATGCGCTCCTCGCGGAACCGGCCGATGATGAAGATGGAGTAGTCGGTGCCCACGCCCATCAGTATGGTGAACAGCATCGTCGTGACCTGGGAGTCCACCGAGGCGATGTAGTAGCCGACGACGAACACCACCGCCTGGCTCAGGCCCAGGGCGATCATGACGGCGCCCAGCGGGATGACCGGCGTCAGCACCGAGCGGAAGAAGAGGCCCATGAGCACGATGAGCAGAGGGATGGTCACGAACTCGATGATGCTTATGTCCCCGAAGGCGGTGCGCTCGAGGTCGGACGAGAGGGCCGGGCCGCCCGTGACGTAGGTCCGAAGCCCCGGGACGGGGTGGGGGCCGCGAAGGTCCTTGAGGATGCTGCGCAGCACCTCGACATTGTCCATGATGGGGCGCTCGCCGTTCTCGTCCACATACTCCTCGCCCTTGGTGAACGTGGCCGAAACGATGGTCACCTTGTTGTCGAGGCTCACGAAGCCCGAGCGCAGCGCGGATGGGAGCTTGACCGGGTAGGTGTCGAGCGTCCCGTTGGGCATGACGACGTCCCGGACGAAGGCCCTGACCTGTGCCGTGGCCTCGGCGGGGGGCAGCGCCGCCAGCGGCCCGATGGCGTACACCCCCTCGAGGAAGGCGAGGTCCGTGATGGACGCCCCGGCGCCGACCATGCCGATCGAGAACGCGTGCACGGCCGCGGCGTCGGAGAACGTGGACACGTTGAAGCTCGCCACAACCGCGCCCATGACCTGGGCCTGCCCGGCTGGGAGGCCCAGGTAGTCGATGAAGGCGGGGGCAGCCTGCCCGGCGGCCGCGTCAGCCCTGGCCATCGGGTCGGCCACGAGCCCCGGTTCGGCCGCGGTCGCGTTCCAGGCCCCGACGAACGCCTGGAGGTAGCCGAGGGTCATCGCGGCGGTCTGCGGGTCCATCCCCGCCACCATCGCGGCCACGGACACGGACGTGGCCTGGAAGGCCTCCTCGTCGCGCACGGTCACGTTCGCGGATTCGTTGGTCGCCATCGCCCATGTAGACGCGTGCATCGCGGGGATGCCGTAGAACATTCGGGCCGTCTGATTGACCATGGCCTCGGTCTGGTAGAGCCCCGCGCTCAGGCCGGAGGCGGCCTGCTCGAGCACGAACGCCTGCGCCGTGTAGACCGTGACGAACGCCTTGGGGAACGCGCCCGGCTGGTCCTGCTCAAGGTAGGCGATGTCCGCATCGGCCGCGACGCGCGCCTCCATCGCTAGCAGCAGGTCGCGCATCTCGGGGCCGGTGACGTTCTGGGCCTCGATGACGATGGCGAGGGAGGAGTTGGCGATCACCCGGGGGTATTGCGCGTCGAGGATGGCCTGCGCCCTCTCGGACTCGCTCTGGCCGGTGGTGCCGGAGCTCTCCTGCTGGTACGAGGTGACCTCCCCCACCCGGGCAGCGAGCGGCATGGAGACGAGCAGCACGAGGACCCACGCTACCAAGATGAGCTTGTGGCGCTTGACGATGAAGTTGGCTAGCCGCTCGAAGATCATGCCGACGCACCTACCGGGCCTCGCTGGCCTGACTGTCGGCCGTATCAAACCGCCCCTTATAAAGCTTGCAGCCCAAGTCGGGTCCTGGTAGAATCGACTGCCTCGCGCCCGTCGACGGCCATGGCCGTCGGTGCTGGGGGCCGTCGCCGCCGCGATGCCCGCAGGCCCCCGCCCGCGAGGGGACCCCGGGTCCCACGCACGGTCGACCCAGCCGGACCCCATGGCCCTCCCGTTCCTGTCGAATCTTGAGAGCATCGACGGGGAGGGCCCGGGGCACGTGGCCAGTGCGCACTCGGCCGTGCCGGTCGGGGCCGGCGCGTTCTCACGACATGCCACACATCTATTGCGGCAGACAAGAGTTGGATTTCCCCATTCCTAGTGCCCAACGCGTGAGCCAAATCGTTTACTGGATATCTTTATCTACCTGGTGCCCAATTTAGGCATCATGCCCTTCACCAGAGAGAAGACCTACAGGCGGAAGGACGGGTCCACCAGCACCTACTTCTACCGCGTCGAGAACGTGTGGAAGGACGGACGGAGCCATCAGAAGGTCCTCAAGTACCTGGGAAAGTCGCCCAACACCCAGGAGATCCTCGTGAATCCTGCGGACGCA
>CAYGVT010000080.1:0-1711 GCA_964353355.1 uncultured Thermoplasmata archaeon
GCTTCGCCAACCTGTGGGAGGAGTTCAAGCTGTAACTCTCAACAAGGGCGCCGCCCAAGGCCCTCCGCGCCCGTCGCGCCGGTGCGGATGGCCCCAAACACCCACGCGGCCTCGCGGCCGCAGGGGCGGCGCCCTCGACCCTTCCCAGGGTTGGCGAACGGGGTAGCGGGAGCTGGGGCGCTGGATGGAGGGGAGCGGCCCTCACCGACCCACCCCGGGGGACCAGCATCGCTCCTCTCGGGCATATGGACCTTCAATCCCCCATCCAAAGGGCCTTAAACGTACCTCCTCCTTAAAGGACCGCGAGGAGGCTTTGCGGGTGAAGTGCGCGTCTTGCGGCCATGCGATGCTCGTGACGGTCGTCGAGGGCATCGAGTTCGACATGTGCCCCAACTGCGGTGGCATATGGCTCGACGCCACGGAGCTCGAGGGGCTGTTCGGGACGATGGTGTGCCCGAAGTGCGCGTCGCTGATGACGGTGCGCGAGATGCACGACGTGGAGTACGACCTCTGCCCCAAGTGCGGCGGTGTCTGGCTCGACCGGGGCGAGCTGGGGATGCTGGTCGAGCACGAGGTCCAGAGGGGCGAGCGGCGCTCGCGCATAGGCAAGTTCCTGGACGATTCACGGACCGCCCGGAACATGCTCCTCGCAAGGTCCGCGGAGATCGCGCACATAGGGACGGTCGACCCCGTCGTCGACGAGGTCTTCCTCATCCACTCGACGGGCTGCCTCATCGCGCACGCGACGCGGAGGCTCAAGCCCGACCAGGACGATTCGGTACTCTCGGCGATGCTCGTGGCCATCCAGGGCTTCGTCCAGGAGAGCTTCAAGGACGAGGCGGACGCGACGCTGCGGGAGATAGCCTTCGGGAGGCGGCGCATGCTGCTCGACCGCAGTCCGCACCTCGTGCTCGCGGTCGTGCTCGGCGAGGAGGTGCCCGTGGAGGCCGGCGACATCGAGCGCATCCGGGGGGGGATGCGGGAGGTCGTGCTAGCGGTCGAGGCCACCTACAAGGACGTGCTCGAGGAGTGGGACGGGATGGTGGAGCGGTTCCGGGGCTGCCGGGACATCATCGCGAGGATGTTCCGGTGAGGGCAACCGGCCCGTCAAGACGGCCTGGCGCCATTGCGTCCTCACTTGCCCCCAGGCCTCATTAGGGGCTGGGCGTTGGCCACGAGCTGCCAGATGGCCTTTCGCAGGTGCTCGCCGTAGGTGGACCGGGAGATGCCCACCTTCTTGGCCGCCCTGTCCATCGAGCCCTTCGCGGGCACGTCCAGCAGCCCCTCATCCAAGGCCGTGGTCAGCACCTCGAGCTGTCTGTCGGTCAGCCCCGCGAAGAGCTGCGCGCCCACCACGCCGACCTGGTCCACGACGTCCAGGCTCTCACGGCCCCGGTGGGAGAGGAGCTCGACCTCGCCCGCGCGCTCGCACTCCTCGACGAATGCCTTCAATGCGCCTTGGTCCCTCGAGAACACGCGCCAATGCTCCCAGCCGCCCGAGTACGTGCTCGGCTGCACCGGCCAGCAGCCGTGGCGCTCGGCGGTCGCCTCGATGGAGCCCGTTGTCACCGGGCACCCGCAGTCCCTGCTCATGAGCACCGAGGACCGCTCGTCGGTCGAGAGCGGCTCCATCCCGAAGAAGGTGCCCGCGGCCTCGACCGCGCGCCTGAGGTAGTCCTGGTCGGGGGCGACGACGCGCATCACGTCCGTG
>CAYGVT010000081.1:0-15627 GCA_964353355.1 uncultured Thermoplasmata archaeon
ACGCGACGAGCGCCCCGAGGGCGAGGCCTACCAGGATGGCGACGAGCAGCACCAGCGCGTCCAGGGCGCCCACCGTTGCGGGCATGCGCCTGTGGGCTATTGAACTTTCGTGGCCACGGCGCCGGCGCGGCCTTGAAATACAAGGGACGTCCTCCCCGGGCCGTCCCCATGCATCCCGCCTCGCCCTACATCATCGCTGTCATCATCGCCACCATCGCCGCGTCCTACGGGCTCGTCTGGTGGAAGCGGGTGTCGTTCACCGTGGCGACGGTCGCGGCCAACTTCATCGTGTTCCTCATCTACTTCGTCCCCGGCTTCTTCATCCCCGAGATCTACGACGACGTGGTGCTCACGCTCGGCTTCAGGAACACCACGCTCACGACCGGGGAGTACGCGTGGGGCCTGTTCACGCACATGTACATCCACGCGGGCGTGCTGCACCTCGCGTTCAACATGATAATGCTCTTCCTCATGGGCATCCCCTTCGAGGACCGCGTGGGCCGGCGCAACGCCGCGCTGGTCTACGTGCTCTCTGGCATGCTGGGCGGCGGGTTGCTCAACGCCGTCGTCACACTGGCCGGGGGACCCACCATCGGCGTGGGCGCATCGGGGGCCATCTCCGGCATCGTAGGCGCCTTCGCGGTGATGTACCCGAACGACCGCATCCCGATGGTGCTCGGCTTCATCATCGTGCCCAACGTGCAGGTCGTCGTCGGCGCCATGGTCTTCCTGCTCATGGAGACCGCGCTCATGTTCCTGGACTTCTTCGCCATCCCGGGCATGGAGAACGTGTCGCACACCGCCCACCTGGGCGCCCTCGTGGTGGGCGTGGTCATAGGGTTCGTGATGCTCAGGCTTGGGGTCGAGGCGCCGACCGTTCGGTCGCGCGCGGCGGGGAGGATGGACCGCCTCGACACGGCCCCGCTCAAGCTGCTCGCCAGCAGGCCCGGGCTCTCCGAGCGCTTCGCGGCGCTCGCCAAGGAGGACATCCCGGAGGTGCGCGAGGCGCTGCTCGAGGACTTCGTCGCGCGCTCGCGGTGCCCGCGGTGCGACTCCATCCTGGAGCTCAAGGGCGCCTCTGTCAGGTGCGCGAAGTGCGACTTCAGGCTCGACCTGAGGGCGCCTCGCGCCAAGGGCTCGTGAGCGGGCGTCACCCTGCCCCAGGGTGCCTCACGCCGTGCCCTTCTTCCGCTCCTTCCTCTCGGCCAACCAACCCATCACGACGATGACCAGGAGCAGCAGGACGAGGCCGATGAGGCCTATCCACCACAGGGCCATCGCGCCCGCGACCAGAGCGGCCACCACGACGCCCGCGACGACCACGCCGAGGAGGATGACCACGAACGATTGCCCCCTCTTCAGGTCGAACAGGTACGCGATGAGCGCGCCCGTCCACGCGCCCGTGGTGGGGAAGGGGATGGCCACGAACACGAGCAGGAACGCGGGCCCGTAGCGCGAGATGCTCGTGCGGGCGCGGCGCCGCGTCCTCTCGAACAGGCGGTCGAGCGCGCGGTCCCACCAGGGCCATCTGCGGAACCAGGCCTCGATGCGCGGGAAGTACCACAGGACGAACGGCACGGGCACCATGTTGCCGAAGATGGAGAGGGCCGTGGCCTCGAGGATGGGCATGTCGTAGACCGCGACCGCGACCGGCAGCGAGCCGCGAAGCTCGATGAAGGGGAGGAAGGAGATGAACAGCACGACAAGCCAGTCCGGCAGGAAGGAGAGCGCGCCCACGATGGACTCCGCGAGGCTCATGTCGCCCCACCCCGCGCGGCGGCCAAGTCCCTCACTCCACCAGCTCGCCCTTGTCGACGATCGTCCTGGTGCGCCCGCCCTTGGCCTCGACCGTGAGCGTGGGCTCCCGGAGCAGCATGTCCACGTGCGTAAGGGACCTGTTGGCCCCGCCGGGGATGTCCTCGTTGTTGCCGAGCGCGAGTCGCACCATGCCGGCGCGCTTCCCGTCCTCGAGCATGTTGCCCGTGATGCGCGCGGCCTCGTTGATGCCCACGCCGAGCTCGCCCACGACGCGGGCCTGGTCGTCGATGGAGAGCATGCCGTTCACGCGCTCGGTCAGCTTCGGGTCCTCCGAGCGCACGGACACGACGCGGCCCCCCGAGAGCTCGAACGTGATGGGCGTGGGGACGGGGCCGGTGTCGTGCAGCTCGAGGTCGCACACGAACGTCCCGTCGGCCTGGTCCTCGATGGGCGCGACCCAGAGCTCGCCCGGGGGGAGGTTTCCGTACTTACCGGGCTCGACCACGACGTCCGAGACCCACCGCCTGCCCGCGATGCCCAGCCGCAGGTCGGTGCCGCCCGGCCCGCGCAGCCGGGCGCGCTCGGCGCCCGCGAGCCTCCGCATGAGGGCCTCGGCCTGCTCGAGCAGGACCTTGAAGTCGGCGTGCATCGCGCCCTCCCGCATCATGTCGTCGGTGATGCCGGGGCCGTGCCCGACGCGCGCGCCCGCCTGCTGGGCGGCCGCGAGCAGCTTGACGCGGAAGGGCGTCTCCTCCTCGTAGGCGACGAAGAGCGTGAGCACGATGCCCGCGCCCCCCAGAGCGCGGGCGAGCTCGGGCGGCACCTCCTCCAGGGGGCGCTCGGAGTCCTCGAGGACGAAGAGCTTCCCCTCGAGCTCGAGCGCGTCGCCCGCCTCGTAGAAGGCGTTGCCGATCTCGATGCGGTGCTCGTCCGTGATGACGAGGAGGCGGTCGCCCTTCCTGGCCCCCAGTACGTGGGACAGGACCTCGCGCGCGACCTTCCTGATTGCCATCCTCGCACCGTGGCCGGGAAGGCGCGCGGTCATTGATAAGTATTCCGACGCGCGGCACGGAAGGCTCATCTACCCCCCTGGCGATTCGGCCGCCATGGCACGGCCAGCGGACATAGCCAAGCGCGCGGCGGCGGCGTACTACGGGCTCTCGAGCGACCCCCGCAAGGTCCCGAAGGGCTGGGTGGTCGAGGTGGTGAGGCCCGAGGCCCTCGTGCCGAAGGAGACCCCCTTCCTCATAGAGCTCCTGAAGCTCGTCTCCGCCAAGTGGAACGAGAACATCGGCTCGGAGTCGCGCACCGCTCGCATGTCGGACCTGGACGTCATCGTCTACGCCAACGAGCTCCTGGAGGCGCAGGGCCTGCCCCGGGTAAACCCCGGCGACGCGCGCGTGGTCCCGTGGATGGCATACATGGCGTCGACGGTGCCCGAGCTGGTGCTGGTGCGCCTGTCTCAGAACGACGAGCGCAAGCACCTGCTGGTCAACACCTCAATTACGCAATAGCGCCCCTGGAGTAGCATGGCGGCCTAGTGGCCAACGCCGGACAACTGGGCCGATCGCCCGATCGGGTCGTGGGAAAGCCGTGTACGCCCTGGGCCGCCTGCAGACCCAAGCCTAGGGATGCGCGACCCTGAGTATCCTCGTGTCGATGTCCGAGTACTCGAGCACGAGGCCCGGTACCGGCTCCCCTGCCCAGATCCTGTAGATCAGCGTCTGGCGTCCCAGCGGCGTCGGCTCGGAGAGGGCACCGCCCTCCCGCGCGTCTAGGTAGTCCGCCACGTCGAGGCCCGCTGCCTGGAAGAACGCGTAGGAGATATCAGTGGTGTCCCGCTTGTTGGTCAGGAGGTACTCGGCGCCCAGGTCCTCCATTATATCGATGGTGGTGTTGGTGTCCGTCGCCACAAAGGCCTCGGCGACCTTACCTACGCGGGCCTCGTCTTCCCAGACGTGTATCGAGGACGGGTCTGCCACTGAGTCCTCGATCGACCTCGATGGCCCGAGGATTATGGCCTCCCTTCCCGTGAATCCCTTGACGGCGTGGCCGTAGTCCCACCAGCACAGGAACGTGGTGTTCGCGTCCGTGCCGTTCTGGACCCATTCGAGGGCCGAGCGCATCGCGGGGAAGAAGGCGCCCTCCGTCCGTTCGCCATCGGAGTCGTAGAGGATCTTGTAGTCGTCGTACCATTGTCCTTCGTAGTACGTCTTCCAATGCTCCAGCTCGGCGTTGTTGGGCCCCCCGATCGTCTCCGTGTTCACCAGGACGTCCTTCCTTGTTATCTCCGCATCGTAATGGTTCATGCCGACGCCAGTGGAGGTAAGAAGGACCAGCGACACGACCATGACGACCGCCGTGGTCATCCGGCTCCTCCTCCTGGCCTGGAGGACCCTCGCTGTGTCGAGCTCCTCCAGGGTGAACCTGCGCTGGAAGTCCGCCGAATGGCCGAGCCCGAGGATGAACGCATAGACGACGAGGAGGAAGATGGGCGTGGCGATGGCATAGGTGGTCGTCTCCGAGAATCCCTCATCGGAGTGCCTCCAGAGGAGAGGCCTCGACATCACGAGGAGGAGGCCTGCCGCGAGCGCGAGCGACAGTACGGCCGAGACCGGGCCGTGCTGGGCGACTGTCTGGGGCCTCCTCACCTGCCACCAGAGCGCCACGAGCACGAAGGCCCCGAGCAATGCCAGGAGCACCCCGATGAGCGCCATCGAGACGAGGTAGGAGGCATCGTACGAGGGCTCCAGGGATATCTCGTAGGAGAAGGCTATCTGGTCTAGCCCGACGAGCACTGCCGTCACAGCGATGATGCCCTGCAGGATGATGAACAGCATCAATCCGCGCGTGGGCCTCTTCGGGAGGCCCTTCAGGTAGTCCACGACAACCTCGTCCGGGGGCCCGAGCCCTTCGATGACCTGCCTGTAGGTGTCCTCATCCGGCGCCTCGATGCCACGCTCCTTCGCGACATCGCTGGACTTGTCCTCGATGTGGTCCCTCAGCTCCTGCAAGACGGATTGTGTGGTGCCTGCATCTAGGCCATACAGGCCCCTTCGTACCTGCGCAATGTACCGTTGGACAGCCTCGCTCTGATTCATGCGGACACCTCCATTCGTTCCATCAACTCCTCGGTAGCCTTGGAGACCTTCCTCCAGTCCTCGATGCATATCCTCAGGGCCTCCCTGCCGTCGGGTGTGAGCCTGTAGTATTTCCTCATGGGACCCCTGAGGGGATTGCCCCAGGAGCTCACGAGGAAACCCCTCTCGGCGAATGAGTTCAAGATGGGGTACACGGTCCCTTCCGGGAAGTCCATGTTGCCGCCACTGGAGGCCTCTAGGGTCTTGATGATAGCATACCCATAGCTAGGCTCCTTGGCGCGATCTATCGCCAGCAAGACGAGCATCGACAGGAGCCCGGTCTTGAGCTCCTTGTCGAACTTCTTCCTGAAGGCCTCGACGGGCTTCACATCCATTACCTCGAACTTCGATATAGATAATAGTCCGAGGTAGTATGTATACCTTCCGTTCGGATGTGATCCGAGCCCGAACAAGGAAATGACCACGACTGGCCCCACCGCAATATCCTTTTACACCTTGGCCCCTTCCCTCGCCGGTGATGCGCTTGGCCAAGGCCACCGCCACTGACGTCATGGCAGCGATGCAGGAGGTCGTCGTCCCCGAGGAGCTGGAGGCCGTGCTCTCCAGGGGGGGCGGCCAAGGCTACATCGGCATCGAGCCATCAGGCCTGCTCACCACGGGCCAGGCCTTCCAGATCGTGCGCAGCCTCAGGGTCCTCAACTCCGCGGGCGTCCAGATGCGCGTGCTGCTCGCGGACTGGCACGCCTACATCAACGATAAGCTCGGCGGTGACATGGCCACCATCAAGAGCTGCGGCGCCTACATCAGGGAGGCGCTCGTCGCGATGGGCGTGGACAAGGAGCGGACCACGTACATCTCGGCGTCCGACTACGTGAACGACCCCTCCTACTGGGAGCTCGTGATACGGGTGTCCAAGAGCTCGTCGCTGCAGCGCATCAAGCGAGCGCTCACCATCATGGGCCGCGAGGAGGACGAGGGCGAGCTGGACGCGAGCAAGCTCATCTACCCCGCGATGCAGGTCTCGGACATCTACTACATGAGGCTCGACGTGGCGCTCGGGGGCATGGACCAGCGCAAGGCGCACATGCTCGCGCGCGAGGCCGTGACCAAGGTCGGCGTGCCCGTGAAGACGCCGGTCGCGCTCCACTTCGCGCTGCTGCCGTCGCTCGCTGGCGTGTCCGCGAGGGAGGACGCCGTCGAGGCCAAGATGTCCAAGTCCAGGCCGGAGAGCGCCATCCTCATCCACGACACGCCCGAGCAGATCCGCTCCAAGCTCAAGGGCGCCTTCTGCCCCCAGGGCACGCTCGAGGGCAACCCCGTCACCGAGCTCGCCCGGCACGTCGTGCTGCCGCACGCGGGCGCGCTGCACGTGAGGAGGCCCGCGAAGTTCGGCGGGGACGTGAGCTTCACGACGTGGGACGGGCTCGCGGCCGCCTACACGGGCGGGAAGCTGCACCCCGCGGACCTGAAGTCCGCGGTCGCGGACGCCCTGGCCGAGCTCCAGAGGCCCGTGCGCGAGCACTTCGAGCGCAACCCCGTCCACAGGCAGTTCGAGCGCCGCCCGTGAGGTGGGGGCGCTTCTAGGGGGGTCAGGCCTTGTTCGAGTTCGAGATGCTCGAGAGGGACTGCACGGGGCGCGTGGGGAGGCTGCACACGCCGCACGGCACCGTCGAGACGCCCGCGCTCCTGCCCGTCGTCAACCCCCACCGGGTCACCATCCCGCCCAAGGAGATGGCGGAGCGGTTCCACGTGCGCATGCTCATCACCAACGCCTACATCCTCATGCGCGACGCGCACCTGCGGGAGCGGGCCCTCAAGGAGGGAGTGCACGCGCTGCTCGGCTTCCCGCACGCGGTCATGACCGACTCGGGCACCTTCCAGGGCCACGTTTACGGCAACGTGGCCACTACCAACGCGGAGGTCGTGGCCTACCAGCGCGACATCGGCGTGGACGTGGGCACCGCGCTCGACGTGTTCACCGAGCCCGAGTTCACGGAGGCCGCGGCCAAGGAGGCGATGGAGGAGACGCTGCGGCGCATCGAGGAGGCCGTCGGCCTGCGCGGCGGGATGGCCCTAGCCGCCACGGTGCAGGGGGGGCAGTACGTGAAGCTGCGCGAGGAGATGGCCGCGCGCCTCGCCGCCATGGACGCGCAGGTCCACCCCATCGGTGGGGTCGTGCCCCTGCTGGAGCAGTACAGGTACCGCGAGCTGGTGCGCGTGGTGCTGGCCGCGAAGCGGGGGCTCCCGCCAGGCCGGCCTGTCCACCTCTTCGGCGCGGGCCACCCGATGGTGCTTGCGCTCGCATCCCTGATGGGCTGCGACCTGTTCGATTCCGCGTCCTACGCGAAGTACGCCGCGGACGGGCGCCTCATGTACACCGACGGCACGCGCGCCGTCGAGGACCTCGGCGCGAGCCCCTGCACGTGCCCAGTGTGCAGGCAGCACGACGGCCCCTCCCTCCGGGCGCTGCCGAGCGCGGAGCGCACGCGCCTGCTGGCCGAGCACAACCTCTGGGCGTGCCTGGACGAGATAAGGGCCGTCAAGGCCGCCATCCACGAGCAGACACTCTGGGACCTGGTCGACCGCAGGTGCCGCGCGCACCCCTACCTCTTCGAGGGCTACCGGGAGCTCTGCGCGCACGCGGGCGAGCTCGAGCCCTTCGAGTCGACCTCCAAGAGGTCGGCGATGCAGGTGACGGATTCGCTCTCCGTCCAGCGGCCCCTGGCCGTCCGCTACGCAAGGCGGGTGTTCTCGCGCTACCGCGCCCCCCCCATGCCGGTGTGCGTGGGCCTCGAGGGCGGCGTGCGGCCCTTCGCGCGCGGCCACGTGGGCACCATCGCCAAGGTGCGCGAGGTCGCGGACGCGCACTTCGTCGTGCAGTCCGTGCTCGGGCCCGTGCCCATCGAGCTCGACGAGATGTACCCCATCGCGCAGACGGTCGAGGCCGGGGAGTGGGACGAGGCCACGAGGCGGCGGGTGCTCACGCTCATGGAGCACCACTCGCACACGGCCAAGTACGGGCTGGCCGTCATGTGGGACGGGGAGCCCACGCTCGAGATGCTGAGGGGCATGTCCGAGCCCGCGGGCCCCCTGGACATCGACGGCCTGCGCGCCCGCGCGGTCGCGGACATGCAGTTCGGCGAGGGCGCGGCCGATGTGCTGCTTGCCGGGAAGGTCGAGCTGGTCACGTCACGGAAGACGGGCAAGATCCGGAACGTCATCTCGGACGGCGAGCACGTGCTGTCCATGCGCGCGCACGACGGGATGTACACCCTGAAGCTCGAGGGGGCGAGGAGGCTGCACGCCGCGTGGAAGGCACCGCGCGCGCGCGTCTCGATGAAGGAGGACGCGGTCCCCTTCGTCAAGGAGGGGAAGAACGCGTTCGCCAAGTTCGTGGCGGACATGGACGGCGAGCTGCGGCCCGGCGACGAGTGCCTCGTGGTCGGGCCGGGCGACGAGCTGATCGGCGTGGGCCGCGCCCTCATGAACAGGCGGGAGGTGCTGAGCTTCAAGCGAGGAGTGGCCACCAGGATGCGCGAGGGCATCGATGGAGGCAGCTCCGCGGACGCATCCGATGGATGAGATGGTCGGGACCGACCGCCATAGCAATCTTGATATCATCAGTCCAGGATAACAAAGGGATTGGGGTGGCCTTCATGCCCTCACTCGATTCCCCCCAGGATGATAGGCCTAAGGTGACCACGGACATCGCGGCAGCTCATCGCCAACTACGGCTCGGAGCCTCATTGATCGTCCCCGCGTGCATCCCTGCATTGTATATTGGTTATTTGCTTTTTAATATGGGGGATGGGGGGGTCTGCTTGGCAGTGGTTGTATTCATGGGCGTGTTGCTCGCCTTGTGGGGTGTCGTCAAGGTCACCTCAAATAAGCGGATGGTGAAAGGGTTCCTGCTGATCACTCCCCTTCTGGGCGTTGAATTCGCTGTGACCCTCTATCTCATCTTGTTTTTTGGGGTTGACATCTACTTAACTGACCAGGTACCAACCATGCCAATAGTAGGATTCCTCTTCATACTCACGACGATAATGGCCGTTTCCGGTGTCTTCCTCGTCATTCGGGCAGACGGACAATTGGCCAGGCTCGAAGGTGGACCTTCCCTTCCGCAATGAGATGGTGGTCGAGGGATTACCCCCTCCCCGCATCGTCCATTGGCCTTGTGAAGATCACCGCCGCATGCGGTTCATTTTTATCCTTCCGCCACTATACATCCCCTCACGAGTGGGGATCATGTCTCTTATAGAGCTTAGGCAACTCGAGAAGGTCTACTCGACCGGTAAGATAGACTTCCAGGTCCTCAAGGGCATCGACCTCGACATAAAGGAGGGCGAGATAACCGCCTTCATGGGCCCCTCCGGGTGCGGCAAGTCCACCATGCTCAACATGATAACGGGCATCGACCGGCCCACGGGCGGCTCCGTGACGGTCGGCAGCGAGAGGGTCGACACCATGAAGGAGGACGCCCTCGCAAGGTGGCGGGGGAGGAACATCGGCATCATCTTCCAGTTCTTCCAGCTTTTCCCGACGCTGACCGCGCTCGAGAACGCAATGCTCCCCATGGACTTCGCCAAGAGGGGCACGCTCGCGGAGAGGGCGGACATCGCCAGGCGCAACCTCGCCCTCGTCGGGCTCGGCGAGAAGGTGGGCAAGCTCCCCTCGGAGCTCTCCGGCGGCGAGCAGCAGCGCGTCGCGATCGCGCGCTCGCTCGCGAACGACCCCCGCATAATCGTCGGCGACGAGCCGACGGGCAACCTCGACTCGAAGACGGAGGAGCGGATGTTCGACCTGCTCAAGGAGCTCAACGACCGGGGCAGGACCATCGTCTACGTGACCCATAGCCAAGCCCTCGCCAAGAAGGCGCAGCGCGTCATCCACATGCTCGACGGGAGGATCGTCGAGGGCTGAGCGGGGGGATGGGCGTGGTCTCCACCATCGTCAAGAAGTCCCTCCGGGACCTCTCCAAGCGGAAGGCGAGGACGTTCTTCACAGTCGCGACCGTCGCCCTGGGGGTTATGGGCATAGGGCTTTTCGCCATATTCCCGCTCGCGGACCAGGGTGCCGCCCGCGTGGTGGAGCAGCAGAGGCTGTACAACCTCCAGATGAGCGTCTCGGACGTTGTGCTCGACGAGACGGACCTGGAGGTCATCAGGGGCATCCAGAACGTCGAGTCCGTCGATGCCTCCACCGTCTACTTCACGAAGATGTACATCGGCGAGCGCATGAACGGCGCGTTCCTGGTCGGCGTCCGCGACTATGAGGACCAGCGGGTCAACAGGGTGATCCTCGGCTCGGGCAGGGCGCCCGGGCCGTACGAGGTGCTCACCCACTGGAGCAACTCCCTCAACGGGGTGTACGACGGGAAGGCGGGCGACGTGTTCAAGGTCATCGACCACACGGGCTCCAAGGTCGACCTCAGGATAACGGGCGTGGGGAGGAGCCTCGTCAACGCGAACGCCGTCTACATGGGCTACGCCGTGTTCTTCACCGACGTCGGGACGGTCAGGGCCATCAGCAACCTCTCCGGGTACAACCAGCTGTCCTTCACCCTCGCGAGGACGGACGACGCCTCGGTGAACGCGACGGTGGAGGCCGTCCGCGCGTGGATCTCGGCGCACACCTCCACCGTCGCCTTCTCGGTCCTCCCGACGGTGCTGAAGGCGGGCGATTGGCCCGGGCGGGAGAGCCTCGAGACGCTCACGAGCATGTCGTGGATCCTGACCCTCCTCGCGCTGCTCTGCTCCGTGTTCCTCATATCGAACACGATGAACACGATGATCCTCGAGCAGCGCAGGGAGATCGCCCAGATGAAGGCCATCGGCGCGACCCGGTCCCAGGTCCTCAGGTCGTTCCTCACTACGTCGCTCATCCTCGGGGGCGTTGGCGCGCTCGTGGGCGCGGTCCTGGGGATACCGATGGTGAACCTGATCATCCCGACGATGTGCAGGCCGTTCGGGTTCGTGCCCGGGTTCGCCGTGGACGCCCCGATAGTCGTGCTCAGCGTCCTCGTCGGCATCGGCATAGTCATCGCCGCCTCGCTGCCCGCCATCCTCCGCTCGTCGAGGATGGGGGTCAGGGAGGGGCTCGAGGGCCAGGGCATCTCGACGGACTACGGGGCCGGCGCGCTCGACAGGCTCATGATGCGCGGCGCGGCCCTTCCCAGGGTGGTCCAGATGGGGCTGCGCAACATGGCCCGCAGGAAGGGGAGGAGCCTGGCGACCATCCTCCAGATCGCGCTCGCCGTGGGCGTGCTCCTGGGCCTGCCGGCCTTCGGCAACTCGGTGACGATGGCCGTCGCCGGCGTGTACGACGATTTCACGTGGGACATAAGGGTCGCTCCCCAGGCCCTTGGGGGCATCCCGCTCAACGAGAGCATGGCGGCGGTCCTCACGGCCACCGAGGGCGTCCGCTCGGCCGAGCCGTACATCGAGACATCCGTCCAAATCCACAGCAGGACCGTGCCGCTGGAGGCGTACGTGTGGAACACGACCTCCTACAATCACGGGGATACTCTGCTGCGAGGGAGGTGGTTCACGAGCGACGACGAGCTGACCAAATCCCGCGTCATCATCGTCGGGGACCCCCTCACCAGGTTCGAGGGGCTGAGGCTCGGCGGGACGGTCTGTCTGATGACCGCCACGGGCCGCGAGGAGTTCACCATCGTCGGCATCGACAACGGGTTGACGAACAACGGACAGATGGCGTACGCCCCCTTCAGCACGATGCAGGACGTTCTCCGGCTCGATGACGGCGTGACTGGCTTCTACCTGAGGACCGACAGCGCCGACCATGCGGCCATCGACCGCACCTCGACGAGGGTGGCGGACGGGATGATGAGCAGGGGCTACGTCGTCGACACGTCCATACTGTACGTGATGGAGAGGCGGCACCTGGCGCAGAACGACGTCGTCATCGACCTCATGTACGGCGTGAGCCTCATGATCATCCTCATCAGCCTGATAGGGCTGATGAGCACGCTCACCATGAACATCCTGGACCGCACGAGGGAGGTCGGCATGATGCGGTGCCTCGGCTCGAGCGCCAGGGACATCCGCAACATGTTCAGCTCGGAAGGGGTCTTCATGTCGCTCGCGGGCTGGGCCATCGGGCTGCCCATGGGCCTCATCATCGCGTACGTCTGTTGCGCGACCTTCGGCTCGCTGATGAATTTGCGGCTACCTCTGATCTTCCCACTGATCCTCATACCCGGGTCCCTGGTGATCGCGATCCTGGGGACGATCATGATCATCCAGACGCCGCTCATGCGGGCCACGAGGTTGAGGCCAGGGGACGCCCTGAGGTACCAGTGAGGACCCGCGCCCGTGGACCGACCGGGAACGATGCCCAGGGACCCGAGGCCTTCGTATCGTCCGCAGGCACCAAGGAAGGTCCATGGCAAACCATGTACCGATGGCGACAAACGGTAGTCCCGGGACTATGGCCGCCTACTTGTGGATGAACGCCTTGTACGCGCTCCTGAAGTCATCCTCAGGATACGTGGCCGCCTCACCGAGCTCCTCCTCGATGCGCAGCAGCCGGTTGTACTTGGCCGTGCGCTCCCCGCGCGCGGGCGCGCCCGTCTTGATCTGCCCGCAGCACAGGCCCACCGCGAGGTCCGCGATGGTGGTGTCCTCGGTCTCGCCCGACCTGTGCGAGACCACGACGCCGTATCCGTTGCGGTAGCACAGCATGGCCGCGTCGATGCTCTCGGTGAGCGTCCCGACCTGGTTGACCTTGAGCAGGAGCGCGTTCGCGCATTTCCTCCGGAGGCCCTCCTCGATGCGCGGGACCTGGGTCACGAACAGGTCGTCGCCCACCAGCTGGACCTTGCTCCCCAGGGCGCGCGTGAGCTCTGCCCACGCGTCCCAGTCGTCCTCTGCGAGCCCGTCCTCGATGGACGTGATGGGGTACTTCGCGCAGAGCCCGCGGTAGAGGTCCACCATCTCGCCCGCGGTGCGCGGCTTTCCCTCGACCGTGTAGGCGCGCTTCTCGGCGTCGTAGAACTCGGACGCCGCCGGGTCGAGCGCGATGCCCATCTGCTCGCGCAACGAGAGCCCGCAGCCCTCCATCGAATCGCATAGCGCGCCCAGGACATCGTCCAGCCTGTCGACGGGTCCCGAGAAGCCGCCCTCGTCGCCAACGTTCCTGACGAGCGGGCCGTACCTCTTGGACAGCACCCGCTTGAGGTTCTGGTAGGACTCGGCTATCCACCGCAGGCCCTCGCCGAAGCTTTCCGCGCCCACCGGGTGGAACATGAACTCCTGGAGCTCGAGCCCGCCCGCGCCGTGCTTGCCCGCGTTGAACACGTTGGACATGGGCACGGGCATCGGGAACGACCTGGGCTTGACGGCCCTGCCGAAGGCGAGCCGGTGCATGTACCGGAAGAGGGGGGTCCCCTCCGCGTCCGCGGCCGCCTTGGCGACCGCGAGCGAGACCCCCAGGATGGCGTTCGCGCCCAGCCGGCCCTTGTTGTGCGTGCCGTCGAGCTCGACCATCTTCAAGTCGACCGCGCGCTGGTCGGCCGCGTCCATGCCGTGCAGCACGTGCGCGACCTCGCCGTTCACGTTGGCGATGGCCCCGTCCACGCTCATACCGAAGAAGCACGTGTCGTCCCCGTCTCGCAGCTCGAGCGCCTCGTGCGAGCCCGTGCTCGCGCCCGACGGGACGGCCGCGCGACCGAACGCTCCGCCCTCGAGGCGGGCGTCCACCTCGACGGTGGGGTTGCCGCGGGAGTCGAGCACCCATCTGGCATGCAGTGACCTGATGGCTGTCGGACCGGCCATGTCAGCGGGTAGTGGTCAGGGGGGAAATTATCCTTTGGGTGTCTCCGCTCGGCCTGGGCACGGGTCCGTGCCCTGCCCTGGCGACCGATGCGAGACCGGTCGGTCGCGTACCGCGATGCGGTTCGACGGACGGCGATGCTGGATTCCGGCCTGGGCGATGCCCCCCTCACCTGCGTCTCCGAATAACCACGAGCGCGGCGCATGCCGCGAGGGCTACCGTCGAGAGGACCGCACTTGCGCCGGGTTCATCATCGGGCTTCTTCCGCTCGACCGAGATAGAGATGGGCATCGTGCCGCTCTGGTACACCTGCTCGTTACCCTCGCTGTCAGTGGCCTGGATGTAGTACTCGAGCGTCCCCGTCTTGAGGTCCTCCTGGGGGACCGTGCCCGCCCAGTTATCGTTGGAGCCTGCGGTCATGTTCTGGGACTTCCACTCCGTGTCGCCCTGCATCCGGTAGTAGAGCACGACGGTGAGGTTCTCGTCGACGTCGGTGATCGTCGCGTTGATGCTCAGGTCCCGGTCCTCCTTCGCCTTCTCAGGCGGGTCATGGACGATGACGGGTGGCTCGATGTCCACCTCCTCGGTGTCGACCGAGAGGGTGAGCGAGTAGTGCCCGTGCCTCTGCGCGTTGATTGATGACACCCTGATGTACAATGTCGTCCCCGCGGCGGTGCCCTTCGGGACGACCACTGTAACCGTCCCGTTCATTTGGGATTGGACGTCCTGCACCGCGATGGCCGTGGCGCGAGGGTCGCTCTCGTTGAAGAGCTCGATGCGCAGCGGGCCCGATGTGCTCACCTGCAGGTTGGCCGTGACCGTCCAGAGCTCTGACACTGTGAGCTTGTAGCAATCGGCCAAGTCGAGGTCCCCCAGGAGACACCAGTAGCTGCCATCGCTGATGGCCTTCCCCTCGGCGAGGACCTCTGCCGCGTCACCGTCAGAGCCCCCATCGCCCTGCCCGCTGGTCACGGCCAGCGACCAGTTGTACGACGAGAGCTCCCCATCGCGCATGAAGTCTATGAAGAACCATCCGACCGGCGTCTCCTTCGCGGTCAGGATGGAGATGGTGTTCCAGTCCGCGTCGATCGAGGTGGCGTTCCTCAGGCTGATGTTCCCCTGCATCAGTGTGATGCCCCATACGCCGTCCTCGATCCAGGGGCTGAAGGATATATTGATGAAAGAACCGCCGCCGGCCTGGAACTTGTAGCAGTCCCCCTCGTCGAGACCGCCCATGTAGCCGCTCCGGTGGCCTGACTCGACGCTCGCCGCTCTCTCGGGGCTGGAGCCAGCGTCGCCCTGGCCGTCCTCGTGTTGGAACGCCGCGCCGATACGGAACGAGTACCGGCCCCCGCTCTGCCCCGGAGGGGCGGCCATCTTGACATCGACGAACCACTCGTGCTCGGGGGTCTCGGCCGAGGTGACGATCCATCGCCTGACCAGCTCACCTTGGCTCGACACGAGCTCGATGGTCTCGAAGCCGCTGGAGTTCTGCCCGGGGATCATGATGCCCGTGTAGTACTGCACCACGAGCGTCTGGTCCTCCACGGAATAGCTCCTGTACGAGACCTCGACTACCCATCCAGGGACGAAGTTCAGTCGGTAGGCGTCCTCTAGGTCCATGTCCCCGGTCTCCCCGTCGTACCAGATGCCGGGCAGGACATCGTACAGACCATCCCCCCCGGCTGTGTCCCGACCAGAGCCGGCATCGTACTGCGGGCCGATGTAAATCGAGCAGTTGTAGTCGCACCCCCCGACCTGCTGGCTTATCTCGATGTAGAACCACTGGAGAGGCGTGTGGAAGCTGGTACGTATGCTCTCTTCCTTGGATCCCGGCACATCTGACACCAGGCTGACGATCTCGTTCCCATGAGCGTCCAGGAGACGCATCCGAAGGATCTTGTCAGGCGAGCCGTCGCCGAACGAGATGTTAATCACATCGCCCCCGCCCGCCATGAACCTGTACCAATCC
>CAYGVT010000082.1:0-16720 GCA_964353355.1 uncultured Thermoplasmata archaeon
CTTCTTCGCCCACGTGCCGTCCCGGCTGCGCCGCGTCCTCGCCCCCTCGCCCCTGGGCTTGGCCAGGCTCGCGTGGCCGGGGTCGGACGTGATGAACGTCGCGTCCTGCACGACGCCCTTGCGCACCTTGAGCCCCCTGTCATCGAGCTGCCTGTCGAGCTCGTTCCAGACGTCCTTGTCCCTGCCGGCCCTGACGAGCCGCTCCCTGAAGAGCCAGACCGTGGAGCGGTCGGGGATGCTGGCCGGGAAGCCCAGGAAGTTGCGGAAGGATATGCGGTCCGTGACCTGCCTCTCGAGCTCCGGGTCCGAGAGACCGTGCCATGCTTGTAGCACGAGCATCTTGACCATCACGACGGCGTCGACGCTTGGGCGGCCGCCCTTCGCGCCGGCGTTGTCGAACATGCCCTCCACGATGGGGCGGAAGGCCTCCCAATCGATGAGGGGGTCCACCTCCGCGAGCCGGTCTCCGAGCTTCGCGACCCGCTTGTACTCCTCATGAAACGCGAAGTCCGATAAATTATCCATGAATAATGTAGTGGAATGTGAGCAAATAAATATTTTTATTTATTGTGAAATGTCCTCACAATCATAACCTGAGTTGTTTCAAAATGCTCCTTTGAAAAGAAGTGGGCTCCCCACGCTTCAAAGCATTCAAGGTATTCCCAGATATATGAATTTCTCTAGCGGTGCCTTAGCCTGACAGGCCGGGCAGGGCGGCCATGGCGGCCGCCCTCACCCTCCTCGCGAGCTCTAGCGCATCCCTCGCCTCGGCCCGAGTCACGGGCTCCCACTCGCCCGGGTACCTGACCTCGACCGAGTAGCGGTTGAGGAGGCTCAGCTCCTCCGCCGTGATGCCGAGGCCAATGTCAGGGGGCACAAGGAAGAGCAGCTCGGGCAGGTCGTGCGACCGCGGGAAGGGCACCGAGCGCCACGTGAGGACCGCCTTGATGTGCTTCTCCGCGGACTGCTGGCAGTGGAAGGCGGCTATTCCGAACGGGCAGTTCCTCCTCATCCTGAGGAGGTGCTCCGCCACCAGGAGGTCCTCGTCCGCCTTCGCGGCCCACCCGCGCGCGAGCCGAATGGCCTCATCCCGCGATGTCATAAAGCACCCTGCCCTCCCGCACGGCCGGGTATATGATGCCCCCCACCACGTGCTTCTGCCGCTCGAACTCCGCGGGCGTGACGATGATGATGTCCTTGGGGAGGCCAATGCCCGCGAGCGCGGCGTCAATCCTGGCGGCCTGGCGCCGCCTAGAGCCCCTGAGACGCATCACGACCAGGAGGTCGGCGTCCGAGTCCGGCGCTGCGTCGCCCCGTGCGCGCGAGCCGAAGAGGATGACCTTCTCGGGGTGGAATCCGTCCACGATGCGTCGGACCATCTCTCCGAGCTTGGCCTCCACGTCCCGCGCGATGAACATCGGCGCACCTTGTGCGTCCATTATCGTGGCCAGTATATAAGGTCGACGCAGCAGCGCGCGTCCTGACAGGGCTCTTCTCATGCACATCGTAATTCATGAGGAATTAACATTCGCTTCCGATTCACTTGCCCTGGCCAATCCTCTAAAGGATGTGGCTCGTCGGGAAAAGATATCGATTGGACCTGGATGTGACCTGACCATCGCCAATGCGCATCGCAGCAAGGACCTTGGGATTAAGTCATGTAGACGCCTTCATCTCCACGGAATATCGCACGGTTCGGGATTTTTCCCTTGTCAGGATGGGTATGAGGTCATTGATACGGGGATTGGAGACATACGCGCCAGGGTCCTTCAGCATGGCGACCTCGTTCATGATGCTGGGATCCAGCTTGGAATGGAATTGTCTGGGACCATAGGCCTACTTCCGACCTGCTCGAGGCCGCTGGCATTGATGCATCATCACGATATCTTTTTTTATTCGTAAGAAATAGGCTCATTTCTTGTCGATATCCCATTATATACCAGGATAACGGGCCTGGTACGGGAATATGGGTGCGGGGTACAGGCGTACGGGAGTACGGGCGTGCGGGCGGCCATCCGGCGGCGGGGCGGGGCGCGCGGCGGGGCGGGCGTACGGGCGGGCCGGGGCGCGGGCCGGTGGGTGAGATATGCATGTTCCCCCGGCCTGGGCCGGGCGGTGGTATGCCACCCGACGGTGGGGAACGCGCGTGAGGCCGTTCCCCATCCCTGGATGGGGTCCGCACGGGCGAGCTCGCCCTTGGATTGGAGGCTGCGCGGGGCGGTCATGACCGCTGGCATCGAGGCGGCGGAGGTGGGGCGCGGGAGAGTGCAAGGTGGTGGCCATTAGGCCTGAAGGGAAGTCCTTAATTGATACTCATCATGTACTACGAGAGGATTGCCCAGAACAATCTCATTGCGCTATACTGGTTTATCCTTCTCTAGTGTTTTAAGTGTCTCGTTGATGATTCCTGAGAGCTTCGCGATCTCTTCCTTCTTGCGCGCCTCCTCGTCGACGGGCACCTCGGTCGTGGCAGATGCCGCGGCCTCCTTGCGTGCCCTCAGGACCAGCACGATGACCACGACGGCCGCGATCACGATGAGCAGCAGGACCCCAGCCAGCAATGTGGGGAAGGCGGCCTCCTCACCATCGGGCGGCGGTGGTGGCGGGGGTGTCACGGGCTCCTCTACGAGTATCTCGACGCTGGCGGTCCGCTGGAACTCACCGTCGCTCACCGTGAGCGTCACGTTGTGGAGCCCTGACCCGAGCGCCCCCACCCTGAGACTCGGCCCCCATCCGATAATACCCGTGCGATTCGAGGCCCACGTGTAGTTCAGCGCCTGGCCATGCCTCTCGTCCGGGTCGGTGCACGTCGCGTTGAGCCAGAAACTCTGGTTGGAGGCGAAACGGGTCCCGTTCTGAGGTGAAATTATCACCGGCGATGTCATAGGGTCGTTGACGTTGAGGATGTCGAGCGTGATGTTCACGCTCGAGCGCATCGTGGGATAGCGCTCCTCCATTGCCACGACCTCGAACGTGAGGGTGCCTATGTCGTCGTTCGTCGGGACGAACCTGATAGAGCCGTTCACGTCTATACTCACTCGCTGCGTGCTTGTGCTGAATACCAGCGCGTCATCCTCTATGTCAAGGACCGTGATGTTGATAAAGAGCACCTCATCCTGCACAGCCATCAGGTGGATGGGTCCGGTCCCGACCGCCTCTCCGTTGACCGCGACTATCATTGGCGGGTCATCGACCGGGAGCACGGTGATGAGGAGCCTTTGCTCGGCCTGTAGCTCCCCGTCGGAGGCGATGAATGTCACGTTCTCCCACCCGTACCAATTACGCCTGGGGGCGATGGTGACCTGCCCGATGTCAGCGTCGATGGACACGCTCACGTTCAGGGACTCACTGAGGAGCCGCCAGGTCAGCGCATCGCCGTCCGGGTCCTCGAACGCGCCGGTGAGGTTGACAGACGTCGAATCGACCGTGTCCTCCTGCATGGAGCGGATGGCGAGCTTGCCTGTTGCGATGGGCGGCGCGTTCTGGATGATGGCCCACGCCCTTGCAGGCTCGCCCTCGTCGAGGCCGTCGAACGCCCGCACCTCCACCGTCCAGTTCTGGCCCCTGGTCGTCAGGGACGGGTCCACGCTCGTCCCCGTCAGCCCCGCCTGCCTCACGGCGTCCATGAACCAGACGTAATGGTACGAGATGGGCTCGTTCTCCACGTCGCTCGCCCTCTGGAAGATGCTCACCGTGAGGGTGTCGGTGGTGACCGGTCGGCCAGGCGAGAGCCTGACCTCGGGGGTCGACGGACGGTTGTTGATGACGCGCAGGACGCTGCCGACGACGAGATCCGTCGAGAGCCAATCCTTGTCGGTGACCGTGACCTTCAGGTCGTAGGCACCCACGACCGCGTTCGCGGGCGGCAGGAACCGAGCTGTCCAGTTGCCCTGGACGAACCCGACGTTGGAGATGTACGATGAGGTCCACACAGACGACGCGTTGGGCTTGCACGCGAACTCGACCGTCAGCTCCCCGGCGAGGTCGTACTCGTCCGTGATGAGGGCATTGAGGTCGAGGCTCTTCGTCCTCAGGACGGTCGGCGAGCTGACGTTCATGGCGAGCACATCGGGGACTACCCGCACCCGCTTCGTCCAGTTGAGCCATAGGTCGTCCATCGCGAACGCCTGGAGCGCCGCCTTGCTCGGCACCGTGACGAACACGCGCACCGAGGGATGCTCCTTCACGCGGAAGACGCCCGACAGGTCCCACTCGAGCGCGCCCGCGCCAGCCTCGCGCTCGACGAGCACCTCCCATGTCTTCGCGTCGATGAGCCCTATCCCCACCTTCTGCTGCGCGTCGAGCGACAGGTCGCACCTCAGGGTGTGGAACGTCCCCGTGTCGTAGGGGTCGAGCGGCGAGATGTCCCGCGAGACGTAGGCACCGGTCCCTGGCTTGAAGACCTGGGCGGCCCGCACGTCGGAGCCCCCGGTCATCGGGAGCGTGAAGCTGGGATCCGCGGGCCAGCCCGAGGCACCCCCGAGGAATGCCCTCGCCGGTACGTTGAACGACGTCCCGTCGTAGGCGCACGCGAAGATTATGTCGAGGTTCCCCGTGTTGTCGAGGTTCGCCACCTCGACCGCGACCGCGCCGACCGTGGGCAGCCTGGCGGCGGGGCCCGTCCCGAAGCCGCCGCTCCCGTCGTTGAGGTACACGTACGAATCGATGCTGTAGTCCAGGAAGTCATCGCGCTCGTTCGCGAACACGATGTCCAGGTCGAGGTCCTGGTCCAGGTCCGCGAGCGCCACGTCCCTCGCGCCGACAGTGGGCAGCCTCGTCGGCGTGGTCTGGAATCCGCCGCCCGTCTTGCCCCAGTAGATGTAGCTGTCCGTGGTCGCCAGCCCGCTCGCCTGGCTGTTCGCGAACGCCAGGTCGATGCGGCCGTCCCTATTGAGGTCCCCGCTCGCGACCGCGCGGGCCCCGTTCGTGGGTAGGTAGTAGTCGGCGTGCGTCCCGCAGAACCCGTTGGCGCCCTGCAGGAAGACGAGGCTGTCGGTCGAGGTCGTCACGTCGCGGTAGCATGCGAACGCGAGGTCGAGCCGTCCGTCGCCGTTGACGTCGACCGCGTCAACGCCTGAGGCGCCGAACGTCGAGAACTCCACGTCGGGCGTCTCGTTCCAGCCGACATCCCTCCCCACGAAAAGCTGGCTGGAGGTGCTGTAATCGCCCTGATCCCGCTCGTTGGCGAACACTATGTCCATGCGACCATCCTTGTCGAGGTCCTCGAGGAGGACATCAATGGCGCCAGTCGTCTTGAAAACCTTGTCCGGGATTGGCCCAATTCCGAGCGGTCCCCCGAGATGGAGCGAGCTTAGTGCAGTGCTGCATGTGTCCGAGGTCCTCGGGACGGCGAACACGATATCCAAGTGCCCGTCGTCGTTGGCATCGCCAATATCAAGGGCTGAGGCGCCGTTGGGCATCCTCAACTGGATTGGCGAGATTGCCCTGTAGTCGCCGCCTTGGCAGCCGCTGAAAACGAGCGACTCAGCCGATGAGCTTGTATCTGGATGAAGGCCAGTCAAGAAGAGCTCTGGGCATAGAGCGAGGTCCGGTGTAGGTCCGAGCTGCCTGTCAAGGACTGAGAGCCTTACCATCCTATCTGTCTTCGCTCTTCCGTAGAACTCGTCGCGCCATTCATTATGATACATCCATTTCAGGAGGACAGTATTCAGGCGCGGGATGACCACTCTACCGGCGGAGCTTAAAGTGATTTTTAGATGTATGCGTGGGATGTCGAGACCAGCTAGATCGATGTCGGGCCCGTGAAGACCACTCAGTCCCTCGATAGGCCTGTAGTTCCCATCCAGCACGGTCGCCTCGACCGATGTCCCATCGGGTGTCTCTGAGTCGAGCACCAGTACGTCCCATTTCCTCCCATCGGGGAGGTCGATGGCCTGGGAGATGATGCTTCCGGATGTCATAGTACTCTTTTTGCATGGCACAGCCACCTTGATGGCCATCGGGCTGTTCGTGTTCAGGATAAGGTCCTCTGTCCCACTGATCCCCGACGAGCCACCGTAGTAGATGCGGACGTCGTTGTACGAGTTGCTGGTCGCGACGACATCGTCATAGCCATCCTTATTGATGTCTACGATTTCCGACTCCGAGACGTCCGCGGATGTGTCAAGCAGCTTCCTGTCATTGGTTGACCAGCCTGCCAAGGAGCCCATGTAGATGATGGTTTTGGGATTCGTGTGGTAAGTGCGTGCGACGACCAGATCGGTGAATCCGTCGCTGTTCACGTCTCCGGCAGAGATGCCGTCGGCACCGTTGTTCACATTCAGAATATAATCTACCGTCGTGTCTGGACCATCTGGTCCGCCAAGGAAGATCAGCACGTCCTTTCCATCGAACTCCATACTGCAGAAAGCGAGATCGAGGAAATCATCACCGTTGAGGTCCTGGGCTATCACATCCCATCCTCGGGGGACTGGATAGGTCGCATCCGATTTGGTGTCGGGACCCGTTGGTCCACCGTAAAAGACCTCGCTGTTGCCATTGTTTGGTTCCTCTGCGACGATGATGTCATCAAATCCGTCGTTATTGAGGTCCCCAGCATCCAGCCCATGGACGTACAACGTGGGTATCACGACATCCGGCAACAGGCCGAAAGCGCGGTTTCCCTTGTTCATGAAAACCCTAACACATGCATCGCTCGTGCTCCCGCTAGAGAAAGCCAGGTCGAGTAGACCATCGCAATTGAAATCACCGACGGTGGTGCGCATCGCGCCGACCGTCGTCATGTTCGTGCATCGCGATGTGGACCACTCATCGCTCTCATTCCCCCAGAGTACCCAAGAGCTCGTTGTCGTGACCTCATTGTAGTTGTTGTTCGTGGTCACCAGATCCAGGTGGCCGTCGTCATCGAGGTCTCCTATCTCGAAGTCGACAGCGTTGTGGTCGCCCATTTGCACTCGCGTTCGGTAGCCCGTACGCTCCTCCTTGGGGTAGAAGACGTAGAAAGGATTGCTGGGTCCGTTCCAGTAGTGATTAGTGATGATGGATGGGTACGCTTCGTACTCCCCACGTCCAGAGGTGTACGCCCTTCTCAATGAGAGGTTCAGCTCCACGGTGCCATCGGTGATGTTCACCATCGAGCGCGAGCGCAGCTTTCCTGACCCGATGAAGTCGTCGCGCCATTCGTCCTGGCCTACGAAATAGACAGCCCACCAGAGAAGGCTCGGGCTGACCGTGCCATTGGCCTCGAGGTTGGCTTGGAGCCGGATGCTAGGAAAATGTGCGGGGCTGATAGCGGACATCTGGAGCTCCCGTGCATCACTCATCCCGAAGCCAGGTATCGGCTCGTTGACGTACCCTGGGGTCGATGGCGGTTCCGATGCGTTGAGTATTGCGACCCTGATTGAGCAGTTTCCGGGCTCTATCGAGCGCAACAGCATGAAGTCGTACCTCATCCCGGTGGGGCATAGTATCTCCACGGAGGCCACGATGCCCTTCGACGCGCCGATGGCGATGACGACCGTTCCATTAAGAACTCGGGCATCGCTCATGGTGGCGATGCGAGAGCTGTCGTTGAAGTCGTCCTGCCATACAGCTGGCGCCTCAATAACGTTCGAGCGATACTCAACATCCATGGCTGAAATGATATCCGGAGAAAAGTAGGTATATGGGGCTGTGCCCACCGAGATGGCCAGGAGAAGGGATATCATGGCCATGCTCAAGGTTGTCCGAAGAGTGCTCACCTTCCATTCCAACAGCACCACCTCTTTCTAAGATAGGGAATACTGGCTATATAAGCCTTTATAGCTCCTTGGATGAATGTAAAAAAGATGATGATGCTCGATTAAAGAGATGTAATCGCTCGACGACCGGGACGCTAGCCAAATACTCGCCTCATCCCTTTTCGATATCACCGCGCTTGTTCCATCTTCCGGCATCATAATCGAATGAAAGGACGCGATGCTTCGTCAGGCCACATCGAGGGCGCCTACCTCGTGCCCAAGGGGCAGGTCGAGTGGCGCATGAGGGAGCTCGCGCCCTTCAAGCACAGCGAGGTCGTCACGGTCTCCCGCACGGGCACGAGCAGCCGCGACGTCGCCGTGCTCCTGGTGAGGAAGGCGCTTCGAGGTACAGTCTACCGCCTCGGAGTGGCGATAGGCGGGCTCGAGGCTGGGGTGGCGGCCGGGAAGGTCATTGAGGCCCTCGGGAGGTCTACGGGGCACAGGGATGCATTACCGGAGGGCAGGGTGTAACAATGCTACGACATTGCCATGGACGCGGCGGGCGACGGGGAGGAGGCGGCACTCTGGTTGGAGCAGGCGAGGCGGGAGATCTTCAAGGAGATGATGAGGTGAACGCGTTAGCAGGTGTAGAGGCAGTGCGCGAGGTTGCGAATGATTCTATGGAGCCCATCCCTTCGGCGGTGCCGGGCGAGATCGTGGTCCGGCTCGAGGCCGGCTGGGGCGGCCCCCTCCATGACCTGGCCGACGGCCTGTCCGTCGAGGAGTCCGTCCGAGTAACTAACATTCCAGCTAAGAATTGAGCGCTCTCGCCTCTTCTCATCCATAACTTGCTCGGTGAGCCCCTAACTCGCCCACCTGTAGACCTCGTACCATCGCAGAACGTTATGCGTCGCGCATACGAGGTACCACTCGGCCCTCGTCGCCCTCTCCCCCCTCAGGAGGAACTGGCGGAATCCTCTGGCCTGCTTGATATGGCCGATGGCGGGCTCGACGATGGTCTTCCTCCTCGAGTGAACTCGCTTGCCACGCTTGGTACGTAGCTTCCTGCGCATGCGGTCGACCCTTGAGAGGGACTTCGGCATGCGCCCCCTGGGGGGAGGGGGCTGGACCTCCAAGTGCTTCACGCGATGGGATGGGATGTAGGCATCCACGCGAAGACGCTCGAAGAGCCTCAGGTTGTCATCGCTGGAGTATCCCGCATCCGCGGACAGGCGGTCTGGTAGCTCACCCATGTTCCCCCGGATCATGGCCACCATGGGCGCGAGCTGATGAATGTCGGCAGACCGGTTGGAGATGTCGCATGCGACTATGATCTGGTGGGCCGCGTCCACGGCGAGCTGCGCGTTGTAGGCCTGGACGAAGGTGTTCTTGTTCGCGGAACTGGGCATGATGCGGCTCTCGGGGTCGGTGAAGTTGTACAGGTCCTTCTCCTTCGGGAGCGCTGCCCCTTCCCCTCTGCATTCTCCTTGGGAGCGTCACGGTCCTCGGTCCTGGCCCTGCCCTTCCCCTCGGCCTCCGACCTGGCCCTCTCCTCGAGGGCAGCCATGGCTTCGCGTATGCGCTTGATGCGCGTCTCCTGTCTCGCGAGCTCGGCGGGGAGCTCGTCGCCCCTGCGGTCTCCGAAGCGCACGTCCTCCTCGGCGTCGGTCCTCTCGGCCTCGTCGAGCATGGTGCAGACCTCCTTGTACAGGCCGGCGAAGTGGTCCCTGACCCTGACAACCTCGCCCGAGCTCGCACGGAGCTCGTGCTCGCAGGCGAGCTCGCCACCGACCTCGACTCGCATCTTGCCGTCCTGGATGAGGAGCCTCGCGTCCATGCCGGCGAACCGCCAGGGCACCGAGTACTTGTTCCACAGGTAGGAGACGAAGCAGTCCCTCGAGACCTTACGATGCTCCTCTTGGACGACCTGGTATGGCGGCTTGTCAGAGAGCAGCATCAGTTTCGGCCGTTCCTCCTCCAGCCTCTGGAGGGGAGGCACGCCCGTCGTCCCGTGCTGTCTGCTGTCCACCCTCCGGACCAATGCCAGTGCCTCCGAGTTGAGCTCCTGGAACGAGAGAACTGCCGCCCCTTCAGGAAGTTCCCCTGCTCGAACCTGATGACGTTCTCAACCTTGCCCTTCGTGGCCGCCCTGTACGGTCGGCAGAGGCGGGGTATGAACCCGAGGTGGTGGAAGAAGTCCTTGAACAGCGGATTCCACTCCGAGTCGCTGGACTTGAGCGCCCTCCTGAGGACCAGGTTCTTCGTGTTGTCGTAGAGGATCTCCTTCGGCAGACCGCCGAAGTACGCGAATGCGTTGAGATGGCAGCGGATGAAGGTCTCCGTTCGCGTGTCGAGGGTGTGCTCGAGGTACTTGGCCCTGGAGTAGCCGAGGACCATGGAGAAGGCGTAGAGGCGACCCACCCCCCCGTCTATTTCCAGTGGACCCCCATCCGACCAATCCACCTGCGCCTGCCTACCGGGGGTGGTCTCGTAGCGGAGGACGGCCTGGATGGCCCTGGGCTTCCGGACGGTCCTCGCGTAGTCCCTGAGGATGGAGTAGCCGCCCTTGTAGCCCATCCCCCAGAGGTCCTCGAGGAGGCGGACCGCGCTGAGGTTGTGCTCATCGATCTGCTGGCGGACGTACTCCTTGTGGGGATCCATGATGCTGGGCCTCTTGGGCCTGGGTTTGTACCTGGGGGGGTCGCTGCCCGCCATGATGTACTTCCTGACGGTCTTCCGGTCATGCCCCGTTCGTCTGGCCATCGCCGAGATGCTCATTCTGTTTCTGTGTATGGACTGCATGTCGAGCCACTCCTCCTTGTTCATCATGGCCCAAGACCACCTCCGTAGGGGAGGCGGATGGGCCGGGAGGGGTGAGGAATTTTCAGCCGCCATTATTGGGGAAAATTAGACCGCCGTTTTCATCGCTGACGACCCTTGCGCGACCGATGCCGGGCAGTTCGAAGGAGCCGGAGGAGGACCGTCGGTCCAGGTGGGACCATCCTCTGTCGTATCAGGTAGTCATTTGCGACGGGAAGGACCGCCCGGACATCGGCGTCCACGTCCCAGACGCCCTCCGCGATACCCTGACGTAGAAGACGTTTCACATACCAGTCACTGGCAGACCGCAGGCCATGGCGTTCACAGAAATCCTACCAAACACGGGTGTATGTAGCGGGAGAGGGTATGGCCAGGTTATCCCGGGATTGACTGCGCATCGTTTTCAAACGCGCCTGAAGACCATGAATGAAATCATCGTAGGAGACTTTGGAGGTTCCGTCCCAGATATCATCGAGAATTTTCTGGTATAGCCGATGTCGCTGCTAGGTGCGCGTATGACCACCGCCCTCTAGACGGGTGGTCATACTTCATATCATTTTAATTTATCAGGACGTACGCTCGCCTTCAGGATGAAAGAATTTTCTCGATATCAATAGTAATCCCTGATCTCAAGGGGCCCGAGTTCGTCGTGGAGAAGATGACGCCCATCCAGGCCAGACTTTTTACGAAGCTCGAGCTGGCCAGGTATATCAAGCTGAATAATTTCTGACAGTCCTTACTTTTATCAGTCTAGCCAGACATCAACCGAGAGCATTATTTCTGAAACCCATCCTTGACAAAAGGAATAGCGGATGACCAAGTCGAAATGATGTTCAAGGGTTAATCGAGACGATTGGCGTCTATCTTCCGCAACTGATCTTGATACGACCCACCCAAAATCTACTCGGGATGGAGAGATCCCGGAGGGAACTGGCTGGCGAGAACTGGAAGTGCGGCCCGGCCGAGGTTAACCTCGTACGGACCTCCCGAACAACTTCATGATCTCCTCCGCCTCGCTTCCCGCCGCAACTACTCGCTCGACCTCCTTGCGCTCCCGCTTCAGCTTCTCGAGGATCTTCAGTGCCGAGAGCTTGAACTTGCCCCTTCTCAGCTCCAGCGCGAGGAGGCTGATCAGCAGATATGCCAGGAAGCAGATGAACAGGTGGGCCATGATGTGCTCCTCCTTCCTGTTGAAGATGGGACGGATCCGGATGACGTCCTTGGTGATCCGGAACGCGTTCTCGACCTTGTATCGGTCCCGATAGATCGTCAGCAGTTCCGCGGGGAGGACTCCGAGCGTCGTCACCAGCACCTGCTTGCCGTCCTCGAGGGCCTCGCCCGCGATGGCCTGCTCGTCGCGCCAGAACTTGAGCCTCCTGCCACCACGACCCCCAGTGAACTTGAAGCGGATGAGGCCTTTGACCTTCCTCTCCTGGATGATCTGCTCCACCTTCCGTCGCGCCAGCTCGCCACTCTGGCGACGGTTCCTCTTGCTCTTCGCGACCGCCGATGCCTGCTTCCCGAGCTCCTCCTCCGCCTTCCTCAGCCTCTTGTCCCTCGCCTTCTTGTCCCGCCCCCTCTTCGCCTCGCTGTAGTAGAGCACGCAGCGCCGGGGCTTTCCCTTCATCTTGTGCTGGAACTCGTACGCCTGGAGCGTCTCCTTGCCCACCGCGAAGAGCGCGCTGTACCTTTTGAGGGGCACGTTGCGCATCAACCGCTTCGCATCCCCGACCCTCCTCAGCCCGCCCACCAGATCGTGGCCCCTCTCGTCGACGATCTTGTGGACGTTCTCCGCCGTCACGATGCCCCGGTCGACGACCACGCATCCCCTGAGGCCCAACCGGTCGTGGAACCGGTCCATCAGACCGTCCACGGTCTTCGAATCGTGCGTATTCCCCGGGAACGCCACGTGGAACAGGGGAACCGGCTCGTCCCTGCCGACCACGAGGCCGTAGCTGACCTGCTTCGTGTCCGGCCTGTGGTCCTTCGAGTACCCGAACCTGAGGGAGGGGGCCTCGCCCTCCCCCTCCACGAACGTCGTGGTCAGGTCGTAGAGGAACGTGTCGTCCTTGAGGTGGAATGCCGCGCGCACTTGGACCGCCAGGTCCATCTCGATGTCGACGATGGCGCTCTCCGTGAGGCTGTCGTACGCGCGCGTAAGCATCTGGTAGCCACTCTTCTCGGAGAGCTTGACGCCGAGCATCTCGGGGAGATATGTCTGGTTGAACCAATCGGGGATCTCGGTCTTTGCTTTGGGGTCCATGATCCTGTTGATGACCAGTATCTCGACGAGGGCGCTGACGGGCATGCCCCAGACCTTCGGCGCGTGACGGTCGACGGTCTCTTGGAGCTGGATCCTTTCCCCGAGGGCGTGGAGCACGGCCTCCGGGCCGTACTCTACCGTAGTGAGGCTTCGTTTGGCCGAGCGCATCCTGCATCCCGGATTTGTATTGGGACTGCAGGTTGAAATAATTACTGGCACCGAGAAATGTCAAAGATGGGCTGAAAGTCAAGTCAAATTGAAGGGGTGGCCATTGGGCTTGAAGGTATGTCTCTATCAATCTATCTCTAGCCAGACATCATCTGAAGATTTTGTCTTCGAAATTCAAGTCAAAAGGTGTCACCCTTTCTTTTTTTCATTGAATATAATAATATGATTACTACTGCAAATATAATCAATAGTAAAATTTTAAATGTAATAGATGTTGATGGTAATAAATCATTTTCAATTTCATTGTTGTTCCAATCGAGATGAACTGGTATATGATATTCACATTGTTCAAAAGTACGATTTGAGATGCATCCCTTAAAGTGATATGAAATCCCAGGTGTGCCTTTTTCTTCTCCACGTGTCACTTTTACGGCAATGCTGTAAGTCCCGGCAATGGGTGTATTGATGGAAAAGGAATCTGCGTCCAAAATTAGATCCCCATCGGAATCGAGTATAATATCTAAACTTGTTAAATTAATATTGATACGATAAATTATCTTGAATTCTTTATCACTACTTTTAGGTATAGAAATATTAAGAATCTCCAATGGATTAATTACACGTAAAGGAAGGTTCGCTGTAATATTTATCGTTTCATTTTCTTGGTTGAAATAAGAAAATAAACAATTTACTGAATAATTACCAGGATTTATTGAGGGATTGATAGATAATCCTATTATGTGACCAGAGCCTTTACTTTCATTTGAGAGAAAATAGCCATTTAAAGGTTCTACGAATAATTCACTATTAATAAAAACTCCATAACCTGTGCAATTCTCAGGATGAATGACCTTGAAGAAGATTCTACTCTCACCAACATAGATAATATCCGTTTGTTCATTATTGACCGTTTGGCCAAAGAAATACATTGTTTGATTCTCAGCTACAACTCCCGATGAAAAAAAAAAGAGAATTAATAAAACTATCAAACTAGATATTGATGATATCAATCTGTACGTGTCATTATTCCGCATAATAATTGGCTGCATAATCACCACCCAGATTCAGCGAGGAATTCCCATCGATGTATATTATCCATAAATTACCATCCGCATCCTCAATCCAAATAACATATGCACATGATGGAGGATTTCCATATTCAGAGTCTTCTTGAGTCCAAAAATAGGTTGGCCTTACAATTTTCTTATATGATTGATGGACGGTCACATCTCCACCAACGAACTGTTTTGCGATATTTTCAGCCTGTGTTTGTGAAATACCATATGTTGTACTGAATGAAGCCAGGCTCATGTTCCATGTTTTTGAATAAAGAGAACAATAGCCATTAGGTAATACTAGTAGCTTGATATGATCCTCTGCAATAATATTATCTTTTATTCGACTATAAATTACTTGCCAATATGGATAATTAGTAGTGGAAAATGTTTGAGAAGTGGCATCATATCCTTCCGAAGATAACAGGTCATCAATGAGGTCTGCTTCTGGATTGTTCTTATCTGAGGGTAAATCATCAAATTGCCCTGCTATTGTTGCCGCCTGTGTTAAAATTTGATTTTCGGACATCGATCCAGTAACCCATCCAGTATGTTCATAATAAATAATTTCCTCCGTATCAGCTCGAATAAATACTGTTGTATCTTGATCTTCTAGTTCCCAATAAACGATATTACCTCGCTTCCAATCACGATAGGATATTGCATAAAAATCTGGCGAATTTCCGTCAATTGTTACAATATTTCCTGTGTTCATATCATCCAGCTGGTTATTTGCGGATTGTAGTGCTTCAGAGGAGGTATCTAAAGTCATTCCTGCGGTACTGGTTGCCTCTCGACTAACCGTAGCAGCATGAACTTGATTGTCAAGATCGTCTTTATGTGGTATAAAGTTGATAAGCAGAGCAATAATGATTAAAACCAATAGAATGTTTACACATAGAAACAAGAAGATATTTGATTTGTTCCTATTCATCTTTTTTCCATGAAATTTCATATGATTCCTCCTTTTCACCATTTACCAATCTCCATGAATTCGAATCGATCTACATAAATACTATCAGATTCTCCATCATTTAGGTTAGAAACCTTAAAGAGAATTTCTCCAGTTCCAATTGTATTGGTTAGGAAACTCGGTGTCAGATATACACTACAAATGTCAGATCCGCCATAGTAACGCGACCATGCAAGACTATCATGATTGCTAATCGGATCCCAGGTTGAAGTATATGCTGTTACTTCGGTCCATATATTATTTATTTTTCTATAAACTTGGATTTTTATCTTCGCAGTGCTCGTCCAATCAGTTTCATCATTATTTATTACACCATGGAATACAATGTATCCACCATTTGAAGTATAAGGAAAAGATCGGGTAAAGGATAACTCAAGTTTATCTTCATAGGTTAATGTGCAACCAGCATTTTCATTTCGATATATTGAACGATATTTATCATACCAGCTATCATGATCTTTGTCTGTACAATCTTTTTGGTACACAATTCTCATTTTAAATACATTACTATCCCAACATGTAACCGCCTTTACACCCTCTTCCCAAGCCCGCTTATATGATGATTTACCATAAGTAATTTCATATGAATATTCTTCAATAAACTCCCTATGATTTATAACTAGATTTGCTTTTGGCGAACCAATAAAAATCCAAGCATAGAGATGACCTGAAAAGGCATCCATAAAATCATATGCTCCGTCTCGATCTTTTGCACTATCGCAAGAAGCAGATACGATTGCACTAAATGGAGCCGCGGCATGTTGCCAACCAGGATTATCTCCATCACCATGATAGATATTATTCATAATATAACCTGGAGTGATGTACTCCCTATCATCATGACCAAGGTAAATATATGCTCCGGATTTTCCATGAGATGAAATAATGACAGTTTGGGGTTGATATTTTTGAAAGTGCATAAGAAATTTATCAGCTTCAATACCATTTGGAAAATCCTCGTGAACTTGGCCATTTGTATTGTAGAAATCATTTATCTTGTCTTTTGCGTAATTTATCGCCTTTTTATGAGTACTATGTTTTTCTTCATCATAATCCCCGGTCGTACAGATGGAGTTGACAGCATCCACGGCCGGGGCAACGACGGCCAAGAGTAACAAGACCACCAGCGCCATTGAAATCGACCGCATCACACAAATTCCTCAAAAGAGTATTGGTGCACCTCCATAAATATTTTTCCTTGGACCTAGGATTCTGAAGGGGCTTTTCTCATCCACCTCCGAATCTATAAGAAATTAACATTCGCCTCCGGCTTGCTTGTCCTGGCCTGGATCCTCTAGAGGATATGGGTCGTCGAGAGCAGATTCTCGGTCACACCGTGCTGCAGCCGCACCATCGCCACCACGTGCATCGCGACCAATGTCCACAACACGTGCCGCGTTATCGCCCGAATGCCCACGACGTGGAGACCGGTCTCGAGCCTGTAGTGCTCCTTGACGTGGCCGTTCAAGCCCTCGCAGTTGCTCCTCTGGTGGTACTCATTGAGAACCTCCTCCGGGTCCTGCGCGTACCTGGCCATGTAAGCGTTCCGGAAGTGCATCGCGACCGCCTCGTACTCCCCCGCATCAACCAACGCCCTCATCTTGTACTCGAACGGGGCGCTCGGGCGGTACCACTCCGCCTCCCAGCGATCCTCGTAAAGGCGTTCGATTTCCTCCCGCGGCGTTCGCCCTCCTGGACCGTCACGCGGGAACCTGACGTCACTGACCCAGCCCTCGGAGATCTTGTAGCTCGCCTCGAGGCG
>CAYGVT010000083.1:0-7931 GCA_964353355.1 uncultured Thermoplasmata archaeon
GGCCTACTTGGGCCATGAGAATTTTTCAACAACACTTCAATATGTAGAGATAACTACTGATGATCAGGCTAGGGCCTTCGCCAAGGCGAATAGGAAAATCGAACCTAGCCAGGAGAATATTTACCCCATTAATGCGGTAAATAATAATCTGGCTATCGTCAAGGCCTACCTGGTCCTACGGAAGGCAAACAAGATCACCGAGGCAGAATTTATCTCGCACACGGAGGGCCTATTGTAGATGCTCCCTTTTCTTTTTAAAAGGAACGTGCAGAACCCATTATATAAGGCGTTGTGCCTTTTAGTACAAAAGGGTTCAATGCTTTATATATAGAGTCCCGGCGGAATGAATAACCGCCAGAGAAACCTCTTTGGACCGGTGCACGCATGCTCCCCGCCCGTCGCCCCCGCATCGTCCGCGCCCTCCTGCTCGGGCTGCTGCTCGCAGCGCCTTTCCTCGGCGCCATGCAGGCGGCCGGCGCAGGTGCCGGCGTGGAGACGATAGAGGGCACCGTGTTCGACGAGCGCGGCTCCCCGCTGGAGGGCGCCAGGGTCTGGTGCTCGCTCTCGGGCATCGAGACCTTGACGGACGACCGCGGGACCTTCCTGCTCACAAGCCCTGAACTCGACGGCGAAGGCGCCGTCTTCATCAAGGCCGACGGCTATAAGGTCGTCGCCCTCACCTACCAGCTCCCTGACGGCGCTGAGCTCACGAGGAACGCATACCTCGTGAGGGAGCAGACGGCCCACACGGGCACCCTCCGGGGCACCCTGCGGACCGTGGACGGAGAGCCCGTTCCCGGCGCCGTAGTGACGCTCGACCCTGGCACGCCATACGAGAACGCGTCCCAGGCCGACGGGACGGGCATGTACGAGTTCCAGGGCGTCCCCGACCTCGATGGGCCCAGCCGCGTGGCGGTGGAGGCCAGGGGATTCGACCCCCTGGAGGGGCGGACGGTCATCTGGCCCGACCGCGTCAACTGGCTGAACCTGACGCTCGTCTACGAGGGCGACGTCGAGGTCCTCCGGGGCAAGGCCGTCGACCAGTGGGGGCTTCCGCTTCCCGGTGCCCTCGTCAAGGTCGAGGGCATAGTGGGCACGTGGACCACCGACCTCGGGGGCGAGTTCCGCGTGCAGCTCGAGGCGCTCGAGGGCGTGAGGGACGTGAACGTCTCGCTGCGCGGCTATCTGACCGAGACCATCCAGGTGTCCATCCCCCCGAGGGGCGCGGCCTGGGCGAACGTGATGCTCGCATCCGACGGCAGGGGAGGCCCGGAGACGGTCTGGACCATGGTCACGGAGCTCGGCGAAGGCGCACCGGTCGAGGCCGCGACCGTCACCCTCCCAGGCCACCAGGGCATGTGGGCCACGGACGCTCGCGGGCTCGCGGTCATCATCTCGGACGGGCTCGACGGTTCCCTCACGGTCGTCGCCAGCAGGGCCGGCTGCACCGTCGCCTCGGCGGACGTCCATATCGTGGACGGCGGCTCGGCGTCCGTGGTGCTGACCATCGTCAGGGCCTCGACCGCCGCCTCCCTCGAGGGCGCGGTCATCGATGCCTGGACCGGCACGCCAATCGAGGGCGCCAAGGTCGTCTTGGACGTGCCCGGGCTCGTGAGGACGACCATCTCCGACGCGCGCGGCTCATTCACGATGTTCACGCTCCCCCCAGGCATCGAGGTGCGGGTCACCGCCTCGGCCGAGGGCTACCGGCCCTCCACGGTCCTGCTCGTCATCCGTGAGTTCCAGGACAACAACGCGACCATCGCCCTGCGCCGGGTCATAGTCGCCACCGTCGGCATCGTCTTCACGGTCAGCGATGCATCTACGGGCGAGCCGGTCCGATCGGCGCAAATCACCGTGTGGGACGGACCCGTCAGCCATGTGGGGCGCACCAACGCCTCCGGCGAGCTGGTGCTCGAGGGCCTTGCGGTCTCCAGCGGCTCCATCAGCTACCTCGTCGAGCACCGTCTCCACTCCACCCTCGACGGCGAGCGGCCCGTGACCTCCTCACCCTCGATAATCGCCATCGACGCCGCCCTCACCCCAGTGACCCAGCCCCGGACCTCCATCGTCGGATGGGTGCGAGACCCCGACGGCCTCCCCGTGGGAGGCGCTGTCGTGCGGCTCGCCACCTCGTCCCGGACCTGGGAGACCACGGCCGACGGGACGTTCGAGGCGCTGCTCGACTCGGGGACGGACCTCACGGACACCCTCTCGGTCTCCGCCACCTCGATGGGCACGCGCGAGATGGCCATCGCCATCCGCGCGCACGGGGAGAACTGGTCCAACGTGTCGCTCCCGCTAGGGCCCGACGTCGGCAACGTGGTCGGGACGGTGCTGGTGGAGGGCAGCCTCCGGCCGGTGGTGGGCGCGGACGTCTACCTCGCACGGTCGGGCGCCCTCATGTGGTACGCGATGACGGACGCGGACGGGGATTTCGCCTTCCAGCGCGTCCCGGTCGCGGAGGGCGACTACGAGCTGTCCGTCGCATCGCCGGGCATGAGCGGGGCGTCCGTCGACATCCACGCCGACGGCGCGCGCACGGTCCGGTCCATGCTGAGGCTCCATGAGCTGGTGCCCACCGTGGAGACCGTGAGGGGCGTCGTGAGGAGCGCCGCGGGGCTCCAATTGCCAGGCGCCACCGTCGGCATCGCGGGATTCGACCCCGTGACCGCTGGCGTGGACGGGGCTTTCGCGCTCAGCGACCCGCTCCTCGAGGGCAGGCGCGCGCTCATCGCCAGCGCGCCCGGCTTCCTGCCCTTCACGATGAAGCTCGGGATAGGGCCCGGCGCGACCGTCACGCTCGAGCTCAGCCTCGAGGACGCGCACGATGGCCTCTCCATCGTGACCGGCACCGTGCTCTCCAAGGACGGGGCCGCGCCGCTCGAGGGGGCCATCGTGCAGATTGGATGGCCCGAGGGCGAGGGCCTCTCCTACCAGGTGACCACGGACGGGCGGGGCGGCTTCACCGTGCTCGGCGTGCCCTCGGACAGGGGCAAGGTGACCATCTACGCGTCCGCGGAGGGCTACCGTCCTGGCTCCGCCACGGTCGAGCCATTGCCCGGGCTCGTGGTCGAGGCGCACCTGAGGCTCGAGCGCGTGCAGCTCACGGAGACCGAGACTGGCATGACCCCAAAGGAGAAGGCGGCGGTCGGCACCGGCGCCGGCTTCCTGGCGGCCCTGGGCGCGCTCCTCGTCACCGAGGTGGGCCGCGTCGCGCTCATGGGGCTGCTGTTCCTGCCGCTCTACACCAAGATCCGTCGCGACCACATGATGGACCATTTCGTCCGTGGCCGCATCTACGAGCACATCTGCAACAACCCCGGGGTCAACTTCTCCGCCATCAAGGACCGGTTCAACCTCACCAACGGCACCGTCACCTACCATCTGTCGATGCTGGAGCGCCAGGAGTTCATACGCTCCAGGCACGACGGCATCTACAAGCGGTACTTCAAGGCGGGCATTGCCCCAGGCGTGCTCGATGAATCCCCCATGTCGCTGCAGCGCGCCATCCTCAAGCTCGTGACCGAGAGGCCGGGCCTCACGCAGAAGGAGATAGCGCGCTCGCTGGGCACGTCCAAGCAGCTCGTGTCCTACTACGTGCGCAACATGCGCGAGGAGCGGCTCGTTGAGACGCACCGCTCGGGACGGCACGTGTGCGTCTACCCTGGCCCCAATCGGCCCTCGTGAGCGCGGCCTTCCGCCTCACGCCAAGGGCGACCCGTACAGGATGAGCTTGGGGGCCGAGGGCGGGGCTTTGGCCCTCTGGAGCAGGATGCGCTCGATCTCGGCGAGGTTGGCGCTCCCGAAGCTCAGTGTGGTGAGCACGATGGGCCGCCTCAGGCCCCTGACGTGCAATCTGAGCCTGCGTGACCAGTCGCTCCTCCCCTGGACGGCCGCTCTGTTCCACTCGATGCCGGCGATCTGGTCGAAGGGCAGGAAGGCGCGGTTGTGATAGACCCATCCTGCGGGAAGCTGGACACCGTTCGTGTAGACGCCCGGCTTCGGGGAACGCCCCTTCACGACCAGCAGGAACACGACCGACCCACACACGACGCACAGTGTCAGCGACATGACAAGGGCGAAGATGAGCACCGATGAGATGTCCTCGAAGCCTACCCCGATGTCGTCGATGTTGAGGAATGTCATCTCGAGGAAGTACACGAGGAATAGGACGGCCATCATCCGGGATAGGATGCGGCGCTGTCTCGACGTCCATTCGTCCTCGCTCTCGACGAGACGTGCGCCGCGGTTGAGCTTGGGGGCCCTCACCCTCCGGCCGTCGAGGAGGATGGGCTCCCCCATCTCCCAAAAGCTCATGGCGATGCCTCCCTCGTCCCGCGTCTCCAGCGGGCCCAGACGATGATGCCCACCAGTACGACGAGGACAAGCAGCAACGCCCAGGTCACGCTCCAGGATGGTGTCGACGACGCCACGTCCACGACGCCTAGCTCCGGCGTGGCCGAGCAGGGCGGCGCCCCCTGCGCCTGCTCCGGGTAGACCACGTCGATGCGCAGCTTGTGCGTCCCCGCCGCGGCCTCGCCGCTGACATCGATGTGGATTGTCACGAACGCGTTGTGGTTCGGCTCGAGGGCCGTGGTCAGGGTTGGCTCGGCCGTGATGCCGAGCGGGGGGTCTCCCAGGACCAGATGGAACGTCAGGTCGAGGTTGGTCAGGTTCGTGACGTTGAGCGTCACCTCGACGGTCGAGCCCCTCTCCACACGGCTCCTGTGCTCGAGGCCATCGATGCGTACATGGTAGTACGGCGCCACGGTTACGTTCGCGCAGGTTGTGTCCGTCATGACCGGGAGCAGGGGGGCCTTCGCGGTCGCGGACACGCGAAGCTCCTCTCGCTCGCCCCGTACGGTCTTGGGCGGGACCACCACGGTGACGAAGAAGGCCTGAGGGACAGACTCCGAGAAGACCATCGTGCTGGGCGACAGGATGGCGACCCACTCGCAGCTGGCGGAGAGCGTGACCGTCACCTTGGCACCGGGGACGACGTGCAGCACGTTCGCCGTGCCGTCGAACATGACCGGCCCGTTCTGGCTGTTCGTCGGACGGGCCTCGAGCTGGTCAGGGGAGATGTCGATCTCCACCGACATCACGGCCAGAGGGGAGGCGGTCCGAGGGATGCCATCCGTGCCACCGCCCTCGCAGGGGACCGTGGACGAGATGGAGGGCAACAGGACGAACAGTACCGTAGTGAGCAGCAATCCCATACCATATGTGATCCGACCGTGCCGCCGTGATTGGCATGGACATGCTGGAACGCTCACAACTACCCCGCATATGATTGCGACTGGCGGGTATTTATAACTTGATATGGAGATGGGCTCGGTCGCTGGGGGCGCTGTGCGTCGACGGCGTCACGCCTTCGATTGTTGCCCGCCCGCGCCCACGAGGTAGTTGATGACCAGCTCGCCCACGTCCTTGGTGTAGTGGCCAGTGCGCCCGAGCGAGTCCAGCACGGCGCCCATCGGCAGCGCCACGTCGCCGGGCAGGCCTGTCATCTTGCCGCTCAGCCTCTCGAGGTCCGAGAGGAAGCCCACCGCCCGACGGATGCAGCCGTGCGCCTGGGCAGCGTCCTTGGTCAGCAGCGCCGCCATGGCGTCGTCGAGGATCTTCATCACGGCCTCCGAGTGCTTCGTGACGCCCGCCATCAGCTTTGGCTCGGCCCCCGCGCGCTTGAGGTCGCCCACCTGCTCCGCGATGCGGTGCGCATGGTCCCCGATGCGCTCGATGGTGCGGCTGATGAGGAGGAAGAAGATGGCCTGCTCCCGCGGCGTGCCCATCTTCTCGGCGAACCTGACGTCCCTGAGCAGCAGGTTGTATTGCCTCGCGATGAGCCAGTTGAGCCTGTCCACCTCGGCGTCGCGGGAGATGACATCCTCGGCGAGATGGACGTCCAGCTCGGCGCATGCGGTGGCGGCGGAGCTGTGCATGCCCGAGGCGATGCGGTACATCCGCTGGAGCGACGTCTTGAAGGGCAGGTCGGAGGGGTCCAGCAGGTCCCGCGTCCTGATGGTCTCCGCGCTCTCGTCGATGATCTCGGGGCCGATGACGGCGTGGCAGAAGGTGCGCACGACGTTGCGGACCTGTGCCGACATGCGCGGCCTCTGCAAGACCTCTATGACGTCGTGGCCGGTGACGTACGCGGCGATGAGGTTGCGGAAGAGCTCCTCCGCCACGGGATTGTCGCCCACCTCGAACGTCTTTGTCCGGAGGGCCTCGGTCTCGACGAGCCTGGGCGTCACGACGAGCGTCCCATCGTCCTGCTGGATGATGCCGAGCGTGTCATTGGGCTTCACGCCCGCCTCCCTCACCCACTTCTTCGGGAGGGAGATGACGAACGTCGAGCCACCGGTCACCTGAACCTTGCGCATCTCCATGGCCGCACCACCTACCCGTCCCAAAGGGTTCCGCATATATTGATTTTGTGGCTATTCTATATATTTCATGTCTGGGCAATATGACCACGGTCGGTTCATATATGGGCACAGGAGATGCGCCTGACCCGAGCCTATCGAAGGCCCGTCGACAGGGGAAGGGGTTAAGATTAAGGACCGCGTTCGCAGCGACGATGCCTGGAAGGACGAGGGCCAAGGCAGGCGCCAGCCACGTGGGGAGGCCGGTCCGCCTCCTCTTCGTGTGCGTCGGCAACAGCTGCCGCAGCCAGATGGCGGAGGGCCTGGCGCGCGCGATGGGCGGCGATGCGGTCGAGGCGAGGAGCGCGGGGACGGCGCCGGGCGACAAGGTCGCGCCGAAGGCCGTGGAGGTCATGCGGGAGGCGGGCATCGACATCTCGGGCGCGAGGCCTAAGCTCCTCACGAAGGAGCTCCTGGAATGGGCCGATATGAGCTTCACGATGGGGTGCGACGCGCGCGACATGTGCCCCGCACCATGGCTCGCGACCGCGGGCGAGTGGGAGCTCGAGGACCCCATGGGCAAGGGCATCGAGAAGTATCGCGAGGTCCGCGACGAGATTGTACGGCACCTCGAGGCGCTCTTCGAGCGCGAGGGCATCCCCGTGAGGAAGCTCAAGAGGGATGGCTGACCGGGTCAATTGCCAGGCCTCATCCCGACCCTGCCTCGCGTGCCGCCCTGCGCGCCGCCTTGCGTGCAGCCCTCCAGCGCCTGAAGCGCTTGCCTCCCCACCATGAGCCTTTGAGGAGGTAGAAAGCGGCGATGAGCACGACGATGACGAAGACGACCATGTACAGAACCCCGCGCTTGTTGAACGCGCTCGTGATGTTGGCGTCCACGTCGCACGGGATGTTGAGCATCATCTTGTACTCGTAGCTCCCGTCCCCCGTCGTCGCCGTGAGCCTGAGGTTCAGCACCTGTGCCCCGCCCTCGGCGCTCTTGGGGACCGAGACCCTGACCGTGACGTTGACCCTGTCCTGTGCGGGGATGGTCTGGGTGCCGCCCTTGAGCTCGGCCTTGATGGCCCCGGGGTCGCCGCTCGATGTGATGTGGAGCTCAAGGTCCTCGGATGCCTTGCTCTCCACCATCAGCTTGATGTCGTGCGTCTTGCCGGCCTTGAACTGGGTCTCGGTGACGTCATACTGCACGACCAGCAGCGGGTAGTCGACGATGTAGATGGCCGCCGTGGCATTGGCGGTATCCACCGGCATCGCGGGCGCCTTGCAGGTCCCAACGACCTCCAGTATCTGGCGTTGCTTGGGAAGCGCGCCCGATGGCACCACGACGGTGACGCTGAAGGACTGCTTGAAGGCGCCCTGGAACTCGAGCGTGGACGGGCTCACTATCGCTGGCCAGTAGCAGGAGGCGCTGAGCGTGACGATGCTGCGCAGCACGATGGGCTGCTGCACCTCCGCGACGCCCGTGAACTGCAGGTCGGTGTTGCCCTCCGCGGGGCGGATCTCGACGCTCGCAGGCGAGAGGGAGAGCATGAGGACCGGGCCCAC
>CAYGVT010000084.1:0-8484 GCA_964353355.1 uncultured Thermoplasmata archaeon
GATGGGGGTGGATGGGGGTGGATGGGGGTGGATGGGGGTGGATGGGGGTGGATGGGGGTGGATGGGGGTGGATGGGGGCGGGGTGGGCCTTCTGGGATGCACGCACCTGGTACCTAACCGGTTGCCTGCATTGAGCCTCAATCCAGGTCGAAGACCCACCATCCCCCTATGCGCTGACCGATGCCGACGACCTTGTCCTCGTACCGCTGGTAGATCGAACGGGCCTCCTCCAGGCCCTCCTTCTCCTCCGTGTCGAGGTAGGCGCGGCTGCCGAAGGTGCGCCGGCGCGAGTAGAGGAAGTCGTAGACTATCCTCCTGTAGAAGTTGTGCGTGACCTCGGTGATGGGCGCGGGCGTGAAGTAGAGCTCGGCGTACTCGCCCAGGAAGGGGGGCATCGTCTCGCTCAGCCTCAGCTCGCAGGGGCGGATGAACACCTCCACGCTCTTCACCGGCTCGCCGTAGTACTCCTTGACCACGGTGTTGAACCGGTTGTTCCAGATGTTCTCGAAGTCGGTCACGCCGTACTTGCTGGCGAAGTTGACCACGGCGCGCATCTCCTCCCTGTGGGTGGAGGTGGCGAAGCCCAGGAAGAGCGTCTTGTGGCCGTGCTTGGTGATGTCCTCCACCTGCTTCATGCTGTCGAACAGGTCAGTGTATCCCAGCTGGCGGAGGAAGTCGAAGTCGCCGTAGAACTTGAGCCGGATGTCCTCGTCGTGGAAGTAGCCCAGCCAGTAGTCGCCCTCGAACACCTCGCGGGCGAAGTCCATGATCTTCTTCTGGTAGGCGTCGCCCCTGTTGTAGCACCCGTAGGTCATCGCGGGCACGAACAGCGTCTGCACGCCCTGGTTGAAACAGCTCGAGAAGATGCGCTGGTAGGGGCGCGACAGCCTCCTGTTGAGCTTGCGGATGAAGTCCTTCTCGGTGGGGTCGAGGCCGAAGAACACCTGACCGGTCCTGCGCGTGGCGTCGTCGACGACGCACACGCTGGTGGGCGCTCCGTTCTGCCTCACGAGCGAGGAGACCTCCTCGTCCGAGAGCCGCATGAACTGGTCGTACTCGACGTTCCCATCTCCCTCTACCATTGCCATTCCTCCAACCTTCCCAAGATCGCCTTGCATAAAGTCGCTGCTGGATCACAGGGGGCCACTGTGGTCACCCCCGACGTACATCTTGTACATGGAGAGCGCCCCGAGCACCAGGGTGTCGATGATGTTGCCTGGCGCGTAGAGCACCTTCGCCATCCACATCTCCGGGTGCCGGGCGGCCGGGTACTCCTGGAGGAGGTACTCGACCCCCCTGCGGAGGGGCGTTGTGTCGATGCCCTCCACCTTGTTGTGATAGTAAAGGAGGCCCTGCAGCCCGAAGGCGGTTTCCTCGATTGTACCTAACCCGTTGCCGAGAACAAAGCCCCAAGAACCGTCTGGATGCTGCGTGTCGAGGAAAAAGGACGCGCAGCGCTCGGCGAGCAGGGCCTCCCCGATAATATCGAACGCGAATATCGCGTGTGAGGTGCAGTAGGCGGGAGAGAGGTGCCACTCGTCCACGAGGTGGTCCCCGTCGACCATCCTCGACCGGAGCCACTTGACGGTGGCGGACACCATCGCGTCCCTGTCGGGGTGCGAGGAGCCGGCCACTGCCTCGAGGGCGTGGACGTTGGGGCCGGGGCGGCCCCGCGACTCCACGGCGTAGGTGACGAAGTGGTCGTCGCGCCAGAAGGCGTCGAGGACGTGGGGGTCGGGCTCGCGCCCGACCATGGTGAGCAGCCTGTAGCCCATCGCGGTGTCGTCCAGGTCGGCGACCCGGAAGTGGCGCCCGAAGCTCAGCCCGGTGGGCATCCAGGCGTCCTGGAGGGCCAGCACGGCCTCCGCGAACTCGCTCTCGGTCGACCTCGCGTGCATGAGGTTGTAGAGGCAGTAGACCCGGTCCATGACGTCCAGGTCCCAGAAGTGGCGCACCCCGCCCCCGTCGACCATGGCGCCGCGGATGTAGCGCAGCTTGTCGTAGTAGGTGTGGTCGCGCACGGGCTCGTCCTCGAAGACGATGGACGCGGCCGTCGACGAGCCCGAGCTCATGATGGAGCCGTCGGGCTGCTGCAGCCGCGACGTCACGCGGCGGGGGCTCGGCCCCCTGCCGAGGATCTCGACGAAGTGCCCCAGGGGGTGCTCGGGGTCAACGTAGACGTAGGAGAGCAGCGCCCTGCGGACCGCGCCCATCGGCTGGTGGGGGCTCTCCTCGTGGGGGACGTCGAGCCCGACGCGGCGGGCCTCCTCGATGAGCTGCCCCACGAGGTGGTCCGACCCGACGCCCTCGGGCGCGTCGCCCAGCTCGCCCATGCGCGACCGTATGTACTCCTCGGCCCTGTCGAGGGCCTCGGGATGCCGGCCCCACTGGTGCAGCGCGATGGCGGCGGAGAGCGTGTTGATGAACCGGTCGTACTCGTGGAAGACCTCGGAGCCCCACGAGCCGTCCTCGCGCTGGTTGGCGATGAGCCAGTCCAGCGCCTCCGGGAACTCGGGCTCGCCTGAGAGGTCGGGGATGCGCGCCGCCCAGCCGGTGTCGTAGGCAGCGGGGGTGATGTGGCCGGAGCCCATGCGCTCCCAGAGCCCCGCCACCCCCATGGCCAGGACGTCCTTGAGGCGGTCCATGAGGTCCGCCCCCCCGACCGCGCCATCCTCACTCACTATCATGCCCTCCCACCACCTACTCCTTGAGCCTCTCCAGCTTCATCTTCAGTATGTCCGAGAGCTTCTTGTCCCCGGTCAGGAGCAAAGTCGCCCTGCACAGGTCCGCGATGAGCGGCTCCCCGAGCTCCTCCTTGGTGAGCGAGCCAGGGGACAGGTCGTGCTTCCTCAGGAACAGGAGAAGGACGAACTCGGCGTCCTCGGAGACGCCCTCGTCGCGCAGCACCTCCGCCACGGTCTTGGCGAAGGGGCCCATCTCGGCCCTCGGTAGGCCCTTCGGGGGGACGATCCGGTGCACGGTGATCTCGAAGATCTCGTCCTCGTCCGGGTTCAAGACCTTCATGTCATCCGTCTTTATGGTTATCCTGTTCCCCTGGATGATGTGCCCGAAGAACGTTATCTCATCGCGAAGTGCGTCCGGTATCGTTACCCCCCCGAAGGACCAAAGATTATGCGGTGCTTCCCCCCGGAAGCGACGCGGCGTTCATCATTCTTTATCTTCTCCTTTTTGCGACCTTTTACGACGCGAATGTCGACCATACTTGTCACCGCGAGTATAAATAACTTCTGTGGGTCCTCTAGAATTTGAGAAAATCGTGTATTGGGAAGTCGTAAAAAGTCTCATCTACTTACTGGCTATCCCGCAATATAGGCCTATGACCCCGGTCGGGAGGCCTCCGGAGGCCGTTCTCAGACCTTCGTTTCGCATGGAGGCAGCTGCGGAAGTCCTCTCGATACACGGTACACTGCCCCAAGGGGGGGCTCACTACGTCCTGTAGGCCCGGGAAGAGTGCGGGCGGACGCCCCCTCCTCAAGCTACTGGCAATGCGGCGGGAAGGGGCTGGCAGAGGCCCCCCGTTGGACGGTCCTGAAAGGTCGCAGAAGTTCGCGGGAGGTCGCCCCGACCCCCTAGGGCTCGCCGCCAGGGGCGGCGCCCAGGCGCCTCAGGATGCGCTGGTTGAGCAGCAGGCTCTCCCTGGCGTAGGAGTACGCGGGGTCGAGCACCAGCACGCGCTCGTAGCACTGGATGGCGCCCTGGTAATCGCCCAGCTCGTCCATGGCGCTGCCGAGGTGCATGAGGGTACGGTGGTCCGAGGGCTCGAGCTCCACCGCCTTGCGCCAGGCCTCGGCCGCCCGGTCTGTCTCCCCGGCCAGGCGGTGGGCGAACCCCTTGCGTCTCCAAGCCTCCGAGGAGACCGGGTCGAGGGCGAGGGCCTGCTCGTAGAACCCCAGGGCGGCCTTGGGGTCGTAGCGGCAAACGCTGGACCTCCCCTTGAGGATCCAAGCCTCGACCGAGCCAGGGTCCTGGGCCAGGGCCGAGTCGGCGGCGCGGCTCGCGCGCTCGAAGTCGCCGGCAAGGAGCGCGATGCGGCCCGCTTCGAGCTGCCCGCGCCCCCCGTCGATTGCCCCAGGCCCAGAGCTGGGGGGCTGCCTCAGCATCCCATCCCTCGTCACTTGTATAGCTTCACGACGTTTATATCCTTTGCCTCCCCGAGCGTACGAGCCACAGGGTGGCACTTCGTGCGTAGTAGGTAGGCGATGGGCCGGATGGGCGCATCCGAGAGGGATTCGAAGTTCGCCATGCCCTTGCTCACGACAAAGTCGGCTCCCTGGATGGCGTCGAGGGTGGGGGCGGGGAGGGTCCCGAGGTCGATGCCCACGGCGAACTGGCCTGTGTCGAGCACCGCGTCCGCGTGCGCGGTCAGGCCGAGCGCCTCCACATCCTCGCGGGTCGCGTCGGTCAGGATGGGCCTGCCCTTGACCACGAGGGTGACGCGGCAGCCGCGCGCGCGCAGCTCGTCCATGAGCAGGGTGTCGAGCACGACCTCGCCGCAGTTGTCGGCCAGGTAGGCGACCTCCACCCCGGGCCCGAGGAGGGCCGCCATCGCGTCCGTGTCGTCCCGCCCGAGCCCCTGCGCGACCAGGTGCTCGAACTCGTGCTCCAGGCGGCGGGCGTCCTCGAGCCCGCCCTTGATGCCGGAGTCGAGGACGTTGCCGACGATGGACAGGAGGGCGGCCGTGCGCAGCCTCTCCCCGGGCGCCGTGGACCCTAGCATCTCGCGCGCGCGCGGGAGGAGCCTCAACGCGACCTCGTTGGAGGCGCGCTTGAGCCCAGCGTAGGGGTCGGCGGTCCCGAGCGCCTCGTAGGCGGCCCTGTGCGCGCGGGTGGCGACGTCCGCGGACACGTCGTTCGGGCACGAGGCCGCGACCTCGCGCGTGGCCGCGAGGACCGCGTCGAGGGACCTCTCGGGGGCGGCGAGCCCGGCCTCGAACCTCACTCGGGCCAGCAGGCAGGGCACGCACTCGGGGTCGAGCCTCACGGCGCACGTATCCTGGTGGCCCTAGAAAAGGGTTGGCCCGAGCCGCGGTATGCCCCAGGCTGGAAGGGTTGGACCGCCACCTCGACACAGGCGCGTGCCCGCCTACTGGTCCGGGGCCGCCTTCGCACGGACCCTGAGCCACATGAGCACGAGCGCGATGAGGAAGCCCGCGATGAACGCCACGACCGCGACCATGCCCGCCCGGTCCTCCTGGTCGCTCATGTCGTCCTTGGTCTTCTGGAGCTCGCCCTCCGCGACCTTGAGGTCCCGTTGGGCGTCCGTGAGGTTCAGGCTGGCGTTCGCGAGTTCCCACTCGAGCTGGGTGACGTTGAACCGCTCCGCGCGCAGCTGGCCCTGGAGCTTGGTCACGTTCTCGTCCTTCCAGGTCAAGTCGCGCTCGAGGCGGGAGATCCTGTCGTTGAGGACCTCGATCTCCTTGGTCATGTTGTCGACCGTCTTGTTGGTCTGCTCGAGCTTGTTGCGCAGCCAGTTCACGGAGGCGTTGAGCACCGTCTCGTTCTCGCGCGACTCGTTGAGGTCGCGCATCACGCGGGTGAGGTTCTCGCGCAGCGACGCGGCATCGGCGACGACCGCATCGACCGCCGTCTGCAGGGAGGCGACCTCCGCCTCGAGGTCGGCGACCTGCTGCGTGCGCTCGTCCATCCACGCCGCGAGCTCGGGCTCCGACCAGAGCAGCAGCATGCGCGCGTGCTCCTCGGTCGTCGTGGTCACGGCGTTGGCCGCCGCCCACGTCGCGCCGAGGGGCATCATGACGAGCGCGGCGAACATCAGCGCGCCCGAGTCGGCCATCCCGCCATCGACGGGCGTGAAGTTGCCCGTCGCGTTGTCGTAGTCCGAGCCCCAGGCCAGGACGGGGGCCACGCCGAACGGGCGCGCCGCCCCGCGCGCGACGCCGTGCTTCATGATGCCGTCGGCGTCCGTGTCGTTCCCGGGCAACGTGTAGTTCTCGCCCGTCAGGTTGGTCTCGCCGAGCTGCAAGCCCGTGGCCACGATGCCGTGCCAGAGCTGGCCCAGCCGGTGCTTCGCGAGCTCGACGCTGCCCAGCTCGGCGGCCGCGGCCAGCGCGCCCATCGCGGCGACCTCCTCCGAGGCCAGCACGCGCGGCGTCGTGTCCGTGGGGTCGCCGATGTAGAGGTGGAGCGTCGCGTTCCAGAAGGCCCTGTCCATCGCGGCCATGCAGGCCCTGGCGGCCGCGCCGTAGGCCACGCCGCCGTACTGGTGGCTCGCGTCGTAGAGCGCGCGGGCGGCCCAGGCGTGCCCCACAAGGGTCGCGGTCTCCATGGCCAGCCGGAGCCCGCGGTCCACGGTGTAACCGTCCACGACCGTGCCGTCGGCCTGCTGCAGCTTGAGCAGCGTCGAGGCGATCATGTCGCGCTTGGCCATCGCATCGGTGGAGGGCTCGTAGCCCGAGAGCCCGTCGTAGACCGCGTCCATCGCGAGGTAGAGGATCGCGGCCTCCTGTGCTGTGACCGGTTCAGGGCCGTCATGGAACGCTCCCTCGGCCCCGTCGAAGTAGAGGCCCATCATGTTCCAGTACACGGCGGTCGTCACATCGCGCACCATGTCCTTGACCGTGTTCGGGAACGGCGAATCGTCCCCCGCGAGGCCGAACTTCGCCTCGAGCAGGCCGGTGAGGGCCGCGAGGCCCCACACGACGGACGCGGTGGAGCCGAGCGTCTGCGGGACGAGCGTGGTCACGTTCCACTCGGACGGGCTGTGCGAGGCGTTGACGGTGCCGTCGGCGGAGGAGGCGGGCAGCCACCAGCCGTTCGAGGCGTCCCCGTCGGTCATGTTCGGGTCGGAGAGGTTGAGGGGCATGCGGTCGGTGCCGTTCCAGCCGAGGCTCTCGGCCAGGTAGGCCACGGCCTCGCTCGCGGCGAGGACCACGATGGCGCCCTTCGCGGCTGCCTCGGGGGTCGCGCCGAGCTTGCCGTCGTGCTCCCCGTCGAGCACCTTCCAGGCGTAGGCGGACTCCGCGGCGAGCGTCGTGCCCAGGCCGGCGATGTCCACGGTGGCCACGATGCCGGTCTGGTTCCACAGCCAGGGCGCGGAGTGGTCGAGGGGCGCAGGGGTCGCGAAGCCGGGCTCGGACACGGCCCACGGCAGCATCACGGGCTGCACGTGCTCGGGCATGTCGCCGCCGACCGAGGTCGCGAGCTGCGCGAGGCGGACCATGAAGGCGTCGTCGTCGCCATCGAACGCCGGCCCGTAGACCAGGTGGACGCCCGCGCCGCTCCACAGCGCGAGTTCCTCGACGTAGTCTTGGCCATACGTTCCCAGCTCGCCGGCTGCGATCGGAGCTTGCGTGCCGTCCTCCTGGGCCATGGCCAGGGGGGCGAAAGCGGCGGCGAGCAGGATCACGACTGTCGCTATGACTGGTGCCTTCTTCAAGGGACCACCTCAGGTATCTGGGCCGCGAATACGATGCCCGTTTATATACTTATTGACCGGGATATTGACGCGCGCGCGGCTGTGTGGACGCGCGCGCTCCCGAGGTCGCGGCACGTGCGAACGTTCATATCGGGGCTCGCCGTTCGCGCCGCCCGATGTCGTGGCTGGAGCCCCTCGTCGTCGCGTTCGCGACCATCGCGCTGGCCGAGCTGGCGGACAAGACGCAGCTCGTGTGCATCAGCCAGGCGTGCAGGTACTCGGTCGCGCCCGTGCTCGCGGGCAGCGCGCTTGCGCTGGTCTTGCTCGCGGCCGTCGGCGTCGTCGGCGGCGCGGCGCTCCTGCTCGTGCTGCCACCAGAGGCGCTGTCGACCATGGCGGGCGCGCTGTTCATCGCGTTCGGCGTGTACGTGCTGTGGCGCAGGCGCGCGGGCGCCGCGCCGGATGACGACGGCGAGGGAGAGGCCAAGCCGGTGGACGGCGCGACCAGCGCCCAGCCCTCGGACTGGCGGGTCTTCGGCAGCACCTTCGCGATGGTGGCCGTCGCGGAGCTGGGCGACAAGACACAGCTGGGCGTCATCGCGCTCACGGGCGAGTTCGCGGACCCCTGGGCCGTGTTCCTGGGCGCGTCGCTCGCGCTCGTGCTCGTGAGCTCGGTGGGCGTGCTCGGGGGGAGGTTCATCTCCAAGTACGTGGAGTCCGGCAAGCTGGAGCTGGTCGCCGCCGCGCTCTTCCTGGTGCTGGGCGCGGCCTTCCTCGTGGACGTCGCGCTCTCGCTCTGGGCCTGACGGCGGCCATCGCTATTGCGGCAAACAAGAGTTGGATTTCACCATTCCTAGTGCCTAACGCGTGAGTCAAACCGTTTCCTGGATACCTTTATCTACCTGGTGCCCAATTTAGGCATCATGCCCTTCACCAGAGAGAAGACCTATAGGCGGAAGGACGGGTCCACCAGCACCTACTTCTACCGCGTCGAGAACGTGTGGAAGGACGGACGGAGCCATCAGAAGGTCCTCAAGTACCTGGGAAAGTCGCCCAACACCCAGGAGATCCTCGTGAATCCTGCGGACGCA